>JBCCQN010000066.1:0-37442 GCA_039024315.1 Bacteroidota bacterium | reverse complement strand
CCCAAAGGATGAGCGTTCTGCGCCGCAGTACCTACCTAATCAAACCGCCAATCAGCCGAATAATCTCCGTCTCGCTCTCCTTGATATCACGCAAGGCTGTCAAGCGACCCAATCTGGCATTGAGATACTGCAACTGAATCACACGATAGTCTAAGGAGTTGATCAATCCATTCTGGAAACGTTCGGTCGCCATATCCAAATTTGCTTGGGCCAAGCGTTGGTTTTCACTTTGCAGGGCCAATAGTTCTCGGCGGGCGCGATAATTGTCAAATTGGACCGCAAGTTCATTTTTGAGGTTGAGGGCCAGTTCGTCTTTTTGCAGTAGCGCGATCTCTTGGTTGATTTGAGCATTTTCAATCTGACGCTTGACATTGCCCCCATTGTAGAGATTGAAACGAACCGTAAAACCCGCTGTATAATCAAAAGCACTTACTTGATTGGGTATAATGGGCATTTCCTCCCTTGTATCTGGATCGCGATTACGAAGGTTGACCACCCCATAAGAGTAGGTAGCATTGGCATTGATAGCGACGGTGGGGTACAAAGCTGCCTTCGCCAAACGGGTCTCCTCCGCCTGCAAGCGCTGATTAAGATATTGGTTTTGGAGACTGTTATTACTCTCCAGCATCCTATCCTCTAGGTCGGCGAGATCATACATCTGATAATTGGTCGCCAGAGAATCCGTAAAACTGAATACCTTGTCAACTGGATCACCCATGAGGAGATTAAGGTTGCGACGAGCGTTGCGGACGTTGAGCAATTGACTGATGACATTAGTAGAATCGGTCAAAACTGCGGTCTGAAACTGTAACAATTCAAAGCTGCTACCGGTACCTAAGTCGCGGCGATAGACTTCATAAGCTTCGCGTTCTTTGGAGCTTTCTAGTACCTCTTCGAGAACGCTCAGTTGTGCCTCTGCGAGCAAAACATTCTGATAGGCCAACACAATGGCTTGCACATTATTTTCGATGATAACCGCTGCATTGCCTGCACTTTGCTCTTCGAGCAAGGCAAATCGGGCCTTATTGGCTTGGATCGCGTAGCCATCAAAAAGCACCCAATCCAAAGCAAGCACTCCATTGAGGTTTTGCCGGCCTGCGAGGAAAGAACCCGGATTTTGAGAGCGATTGAACGTTCCCGGGAGGGAAAAGCTCAAAGTCGGCCACCTACCCGCATTGCCCCAATCATTGTCGTTGGCTGCCACCGTCTGATCCAAAGCCGCAATCTGAATCGCGTAATTATTGTTCAGTCCTCGTCCGACTGCTTCGCTCAATGAGAGGGCTTCTTGCGCCTGTATGCTGCCCCAAAGACAGAGAGAGATGAGGAATAGATAGATTCGTTTCAATGCTTGAAGATTTTTAAGGGCTGATCCCCTTACATGATTTTCTCGAGAGACTTAGTTTCTAGGATGGCAGGTTCAACCTCCGTTCGTTTGGCGATTTTCCATTCTGCGTTCCACGCCCAATGCCATACCGTCCTGACAAAAACTCGTAGGTCATTCATCACGGCAATCAAAGCAGGGAAAATGGTAAGGATGAAAAAGGTGCCTAAAAGAACGCCATACGCCACCGAAATCGCCATGGGTACCAAAAATTGCGCTTGACGGCTTTTGGCCAAAATCAGCGGATATAGACCTAGTACGGTGGTAAGGGATGTCAAAATGATAGGCCTGAAGCGAGATTTACCCGCGAAGCTAATGGCCGAGGCTACGCTATGTCCTTCCTTGAGGAGGCGATTGAATTTGTCAACAAAGACCACCGCGTCATTGACAATCACCCCCATTAAAGCGATAATCCCATAGACACTAAAGATGGACATCTTTGCGCCGTGAAAATAATGACCCATTACTGCTCCGACAAAGCCCAATGGGATCATAAGCATGATCAAGCTCGCTTGCGAGAATGATCGGAAGGTCAAGGTGATGACCATAAAGATCAGCCCCAAAATCAAAGGCCCTAACCACGCCAATGAACCTCCAATTTCTTCACTACGACGATTTTGACCCTCAAAGGAGACTTGTACGCCGGGATAACGAGCCGCCAATTCCGGCACCAGTTCCGAGCGGATATTATTTACGATAGGTTCGATAGACTGGTCCTTATCGACTAAATCTGCCTCTATGCGAATTTCCCTCGCCCCATCGAGGTGCTTGATGCTGGCTACGCCACGCGTGATTTTGTAATCTACCAGTTCGCCAAGGGCGTACTCCCGATTGTCGGAAAGCTTGATCTTGATCTGTTCTAGCTCGGTGAGACTTTTGCGGTTTTCGGGCGGATATCGTAGCCATACCCTAACCTCATCGGTACCGATTTGTAGTCTCTGGGCCTCTTGCCCAAAGAAGCCCTGTCTAATCTGACGGGTGATCTCACTTTGCGTCAGACCTAACACATAGGCCAGCGGCTTGAGCTGAATGTCGATCTCTCGATTACCGGGGATATTGGAGTTGGTAATATCCGTTAGGGCAGGGAAACGGGTGAGTTCTTTCTTGGCATATTCTTCTGCGAGGTCAAGTTCGTTGAGATCTTTGCTCTTCATACTCATGGAAAAGGGCCGACCAAAGAAGCCTCTTGCGCCCACGGCAAATTGCTCGGCTTCGGGTATCTGCCCTACACGATCCTGTATGCGCTTGCCGATGGCAAAGGTTGGCATATTGCGCACTTCCCCTCCTAGCAGCTGGATTTTGACCGTACCGGTATGCGAGCCTGATGAGCTAACGCCACCGCGACTACTTCCTGATGATCCAATGGACATTATAGTGCTGAGGACAACGTCTTCGCCATCTGGCCGTTCAGCCTTAATCTCTTCATTGATTTCCCAAACGGCTTTTTCTATTTGGAGAAGGTATGACTCGGTGATTTGCTCCCTCGTTCCCGGTTGGAGGACGAGTTCGGCGGTCATATCATCCCTATCAATAAAGGGAAAAAAGCCAAAGCCTACATAACTACCTTGCATCAAGCCGATAGTCAACATCAAAAGTGCAATAGCTGTTGCCACTACCCAATAGCGATAGCGCAGCATAATCGTAATCAAGGGGCCGTAAAGTCGATCTTTGACATAGCGGAGACCGTTTTCCATGCTGGTCCTAAAGCGACCTTTTTCTTTGACGGTTAATGCTCCGGAATGGGCCAAGTGAGGCGGGAGTATAAAAAAACATTCTAACAGAGAGAAGATCAAGCAAAGGATAACTACAATGGCCATCTCCAGCATGATCTGCCCAAAGCGTCCTTCGATAAAGAAAAATATGCAGAAAGCAATGATCGTAGTGCTTACCCCCGTAAAGACAGAGCCAATCACCTCCATGGTCCCATCGATACTGGCTCTCAGCGGAGACTTGCCTTTTTCAAAGTGTGCATAGATGTTTTCGCCAACAATGATACCATCATCTACTAAGATACCAATCACCAAAATCCCCCCGAAAAGCGAAATAATGTTGATCGACACATCGATGGTATCGGCGATAAAGAGCATCCCCATAAAGGAAAAAGGGATGCCAAAAGCGACCCAAAAGGAAAGTCGTGTACTCAAAAACAGCCCGAGCAGTACCAATACTAGGATCAATCCCATGGTACCGTTTTCTAGCAATGTATTGAGTCGCTGTAGTAGATAGTCAGAACGATCATTCTCAAGGATGATCTCAATCAGATCGTTGGATTCGTTGAAGCTTTGGGTGTAAGCTTTGACATAATCCACGGCCAAGAGAATATCTTCTTCTGGCAAAGTTTGGACCTTGATAGTCACCGACGGCTTGCCGTTGTAGGTTGTTTTGTTGGGGACGTCGGCAAAACGCATCTCGGTAGTCGCGATATCGCGCAGGCGTAGGACGCTACCGTCTGGATTAGTGCGAATAATCACATTGCTGATGCCAGAGGCATCGTTTTCTTTGGAGCGAGCCCGCAGCAAGATCTCTTCGCGCTCCGATTTGACCGAACCCGAGGATACATCCCTATTATTGGCGCTGATAGCGTTGGAGACTTGATCAAAGGTCAGGCCGTAGCGCCGCAAGGTTTCTTCTGATACCTCAATATTGAATTCTAAATCAGGGAAGCCCGTAATCGTTACTTGCGAAATGACATCCGAAGTCAGCAAGTCGTCCCGTATCCCCTCGGCATATTTTTTCAGAGCCATCAGCTCCGTATTGCCAACTACCACCATATCGATAGCGTCGCCTCGGGGTTTAGCATTGTAGATCACCGGCTTTTCAGCACTGACGGGAAAACTATTGATTTGGTCAACAGCATTCTTGACCTCCGTCAACACAAGTTCAGCATCATAGTCTTGCTGCACATTGACCGTAACGCTACCCAAATTTTCGCGAGAGGTAGAGTTGACTTCTTCAATTCCTTGGATGCCTTCTATCGCATCTTCGATTTTGGTGACGACTCCTTCTTCGATTTCCTCAGGCGATGAACCTGGGTATGGCACTTGGATCGAAATGGTATTCGGGTCTGTCTCTGGAAAGTAGCGTTTATTGATATTGACCACGCTAATGGCTCCGGCCACGAGGATGATCACGATGACTACATTGGTCCAGATCGGATATTTGATGAGATAAGTAATGAGGTTACGCATAGCAATTACATTTCGTCCATTACTTGTACCGGCATATTGTCATAAGCATTGAGCAGTGGCTGGGTGACGATGAGTTCGCCGGAGGCGACCCCTGTAAACAACACACTCTCTTGATTGATCTTTTCGATTTCGATCTGGGTACTCACTAAGCGCGAACTATCCGCAACCAAGTAGATCTGATTGCGGTTGAAGACAGCATTGCGTGGAATCTCCATCACATTACGCACCTTACTGCCGGGGATTTCGGCCATCAAAAACTGGCCTTCAAAGATGGTGGTAGCGCCCGGATTAAAAGAAATATAGAGGTTGATCGTTTGAGTGGCGGCATCTAAACTCTTGCCGATACGGCTGATTTTTCCTTTCCAACTATTGCTGCGATCTTCTGAAAGTACCTCTACCTGCATGCCGCGCTTCACATATTCCAAGTCTGAGGTTTGGAAGGGCACTTCCAGCTCTAATCGATTAGAACGGGCAATTCTCGCCACTCGTCCCCCTGGATTGATCACTGAATTGACCTCTTGCACCACCTCAACTATGCTACCGCTAAAAGGCGCTCTCACTACATATTTTGCTAAGCGAGCTTCTGCGCTTTGGATGTTGTAAAACTGGTTGAGGATATCGCGAGAAGTAAAGAAAACCTTTTCCTTGGCGGTCTTCATTTCCGGTAAATCAGGTAGCCTTTCCTCTACGGTCAATGATTCAAAATAGCTTTGCCAACGTGGATAAGCCTCCGCAAAGTCAATGCGCAAATCAGGTAGTACGCTGGCAATACTGGTCATGAAATTACTCTTCTGAGCATACAAACTCAGCCTCGCTTCCCGATTGTCGATCCTAAAGAGCGTCTGGCCTTTGCGGAAACTCGTGCCCCGCTTCAACAAAACGTTCCCTGCAAGGATCTCCCCCTGTACCTCCGCAATCAAATCAATGGCACTTTCACTCACCACTTTGCCAAGGCCAGAAAGCGCGATTTCGCGACTTTTGTAAACTACTGGCGCTACCTCTACTTTTTTGGCCGCTTCGCGGAACGACATCTGCCTTACCTCAGGTTCGCGACTGCCCAAAGTGTCCATTAGCCAATAACCCAAAAGCAGGATCAATGCAGCGCCCAGTATAGAGACGATCGTCCTGCGTATGAATAAGTTTTTTTTCATAGTCTTTCTAGTGCCAGATCAGTTGAGGGATAAAATCTGGAAGATTCGCGGCAAAGATGGCAAACATTATGATGGAATCTTGAAGAAATAGGGAGACTTTTATCCGTTTGTCAGACATCCGACCCTCAAAGCTTGCTAAATTAGACCATAAAAGTGCCTATCTCTTCGTTAAGTTATTTCTAATCAATCTACTATGCAGCTACTCAAGCTACTCTTTTTGCTCCCTCTTTTTCTCTTTTTAAGCCTAACGGCCAGTGCTCAGCTGAGTGTACAAGTAGCCGGAGGTTTGGTTTCGGGTAGCCCGATGGGTCCCATTCCGGAGGGCGCCACGGGACAGCCTGGGGTTCGTTTTTGGGGAGAGTTTGGGGCGGAGTACCGCTTCGCGGAACGCTTGGGTCTGAGGCTTGGTCTGCAACTGGCAACCAAGGCCGGACGATATAACACCCCTGTTAGCGGTGAGCAGCAGGCGGAAGCAAACATTTTTGGCGCCGAAGTTCGTTTGCCTTTTCGTTTTGATTATGAAGGCAATGTTGAAGGTCTTTTTGCTAATCGCTATTGGCAGATCCCTTTGACTGTGGCCTGGTATAATGATAGTCGATTGATCCCCTTTGCAGGACTTTATTGGGCGAGAAACGCTCGTCCCTATCATCGTGGCTTTATCAACATAGAGGTTTCCAACGGCTTAGTCGAGATCCGTAATCAATCTTTTGATGAATCTGCTGGCCTAAGAGCGTGGGATTGGGGACTAGTCGCAGGCACCGATTTTCGTATTCTTGATGGGCTTGGTTTCAGTCTAGCAGCCCAATATGGCTTGATTTCTATTTTAGAGACTAATCCTGATGGATTTGAAGGAGCCTTCCGTAATCTCTACCTTACGGGTGGTGTCTATATCCGTATCAATAGATAGCCCAGATTCCCCTTGCGCAATTAGTCTAAAAACTGCTAAGCCTCACGATTGCATTTCTTGGTATGAATCCTTATAATCAGCTCCAAGCTCTAAATTAGGCATGCGCTGGCCAAAATTCATACTTTCTCTCTTATGCACGTTGGGTCTCTTGGCCTTACTGTATTTTCCTCTTGCTACGCCCCTCAGTTTGGGCAATTTTTTTAATCCCTTTGGCGGATTCTGGCAGAGTGCCAGCCCCCAAGACGACGCTCTTCCCAATGAAATAGAACTGGAAGGATTACAAGACAAAGTGCAAGTCACCTTTGACGAAAGGGGGGTCCCTCACATCTTTGCCGAAAACCTCCATGACCTTGCAATGACACAGGGCTATTTGACCGCTAGAGATCGTCTTTGGCAAATGGAATTTCAAGTACGCTCTGCCGCAGGTCGCCTGACTGAAGTGGTAGGCCGCGGCCCTAATGATGCGGTACTGGAAATGGACCGTGGTTTCCGCCGCAAGGGTATGGTCATGGCTGCAGAACGCGCTTGGGAGGAAACCCAAAAAAATGCTGAAACTAAGCAAGCTTTAGAAGCTTATACCGCAGGGGTCAACGCGTGGATCGAGACACTGGAACCCAAAGATTATCCCATTGAATATAAGCTGTTGGAGTATGCCCCTGAGTCTTGGTCGCCTCTTAAGACCTGTCTTTTGCTCAAGTACATGGCACACAATTTAAGCTTTCGGGGCAATGAGATTCCCGAAACGCATGCCCTCCAGCGTTTTGGACGTGAAGCTTTTGATCTCTTGTATCCACGCTTTGCTTACAAAGAAGATCCTATTGTACCGGTAGAGACTCAGTTTAATCGCCGGATTACCTTACCCGCACCCCCCACTCCGACAAATTATCATCCGGATTCATTGTTTGTGGCTCAACTTGCCGATGAACCACCGCCACATCTAGGCAGTAATAACTGGGCCATCTCGGGCAAAAAGTCGATCACTGGCTATCCGATGCTTGCCAACGATCCGCACTTAGGACTCAATCTCCCTGCCATTTGGTACGAGGTGCAACTCAATATGCCCGGTATGAATGTTTATGGCGTCTCATTGCCCGGTGCTCCAGGAGTGGCGATTGGCTTCAATGAGTTTATTGCTTGGGGCCTCACCAATGGTTCGGTAGATGTGATAGACTACTACAAAATCCGCTTTCAAGACGACAAAAAGCAAGCCTATTTCTTTGATGGTCAATGGTTGCCAGTCAAGGAGGAAATCGAAACTTTTACCATCAAAGGGGAAGATCCGGTTTATGATACCTTATACTATACGCATCACGGTCCTGTAATCTATGACGAAGCGTTCGGTGAAACCGCCTCTCCACTCGCTCTCAAATGGATGGCCCATAAGCCCTCCAATGATATCAAAACCTTCTTGGGCTTGATGCAGGCCAAAAATTATACAGATTACGAAACGGCCATCTCTTCTTACAGCTGTCCTGCGCAAAACTTTGTGTTTGCGAGTGTAGCTGGCGATATCGCGATCTGGCAGATGGGCGACTATGTCAACCGTTGGCCTGAGCAAGGTCGTTTTGTTTTGGATGGCAGCCGTAAAGATCATGATTGGCAGGGCGAAATCCCTTGGCAACAGCACCCCCATGTATTTAATCCTCGTGAAGGACATGTCAGCTCAGCTAATCAGCATCCTGCTTCGCCCCTTTACCCCTATTATTATAATGGTCGTTTTGCGACTTATCGAGGGCGTCGTATCAAGGACTTACTCAATGAAAACGATAGCCTCAGTTCGGCTGATCTGCAGGCTTTTCAGCTAGACAATCACAATTTGATGGCTGAAGATATATTGCCTTTGATGTTGACAGAACTAGATTCGCTACCGCTCAATCCGCAACAAGTAAAAGTGAAAAATCTGCTTACCGCTTGGAATTATGCTTATGAGGGCGATTTGGTCGCCCCGAGTTTGTTTGAGGCTTGGTGGAGGGAACTATATTATCTGATTTGGGGAGATGAGTTTGAAGGCGCTGAAGTTCCGCTGCCTTGGCCCAGTAGTACTACCACGGTGGGGCTATTGCGCGATAGTGTGGAGATGCGATTTTATCGAACGCCAAGTGACACCAGTCTCAAGACACGTACTCAATTGGCCCAGCGTTCGTTTCAGACAGCTGTTGATAGCTTTTTTGCTCGCTATCCCAACGAAGAAGATTGGCTCTGGCAAGAACGTCAAGGTACTGATATCCGACATTTGGCGAGGGTGGTTTCCTCTTTTCATCGCTCAGGACTGCCTACGAGTGGTACGGGCAATGCGCTCAATGCGATTAAGCGTTCGCATGGACCCTCTTGGCGTATGGTAGTGGAATTAGGGCCTTATCCAAAGGCCTATGGCATTTATCCGGGGGGCCAGAGTGGTAATCCTGGGGATAAAGGCTACGATCAATTTATTGATGATTGGGTCGAAGGCAATTATTATCCATTATGGTTGATGCGAGATGCCAACGATATCCGTGATTCTATCCAATCCAAAGTAGTGTTCAAATGAGGTTTATTTTACGCATATTCTTGATTGCGGCACTGTCTTATTGGGCCCAGCTTTATCTGCCATTTTGGATAGCGGCAGTAGTGGCTTTTGTTATCAGCTTTTTGCTCAGTCGCCGTCCTCCCAAAAGATCTTTTGGTCGTAAGAAAAGTCGCCGCTCATTTAGCTTTTTGGCGGGTTTTCTGGCATTGGCGCTCCTATGGGGAGGCTTGGCTTTTTATCTCGACCACGAAAACGCCTCTATTCTGAGCACCAAGCTCTCTCAGTATCTACTCCAAGCTCAAAGTGGCCCGATGGCTGGACCTTTTCCTCTTGTCGCTATGACGGCCCTGATCGGCGGCTTGATCGGTGGTTTTAGCGCGATGACAGGTAATCTCTTTGGCCTAGCTGTCAAATCTTAATTACTGGGACAATAGTTTTGAGTACTTAGACAATCGTATTTAGTTTTAGGACCTAACATTGGGATCTAGAAAAATTAGGCTGTTTAGTT
Organism: Bacteroidota bacterium; assembly: GCA_039024315.1. Classification (GTDB taxonomy): domain Bacteria; phylum Bacteroidota; class Bacteroidia; order J057; family J057; genus JBCAWW01. Next base: position 27,801 of record JBCCQN010000066.1, on the reverse strand, counting down.
TATCAAGACCCTTTTTCTCTGTACTCAATACTCTCTACTAAGTACGGAGTAGTAAGTATCCCGATAGCTATCGGGAGTATCTAGTACGAAGAATAATCGCTTCTATACCCCAATGAGGTCGTTTTTCAAAAATCTTATTACTGAATACTATTGTCTTACTACTTAAATACTACTGTCTCATCACTTATCCTTGGTAATTCAGTACTCTGGCCAAGTTAAATTCGAAGTCGTCTCGACTTTTGCGTAGTTTGATTTTCTTTTCCTTTAGAAAACGTACGAGTCCCTCATCTCCACCAAGGGCATTAATTAGGTCTTTTTTATTTCTGATTTGATAGATAGCTCCTCCCTCAATCAAATAGTAAATCGTTTTGCGATCAAACTTTTGCAGCGTGCCTTCAAGGGTATCCACATCCTTGGTGAGCACCTTACGATGCTTGACCAAAAGTAAGCGTTCGCCCTGGCGAAAAAACTCCTCATAGATACCTCCGGGCAGCCCTAGGATACTACTATCTTGCAGATTGATAAAGCGCATGCCGATCATTTCAAAGGCCTGAATCTTGGCCTCATTGAGAATTACGTACACTTTTTCGGCCTCACTTACAAAAGCTATGAAAAGGAGATTGTTGTAGATGTCGTAGTTGAGCTGAAGATTTTCGTAGTAAACTCCTTCATACCAGAGATTACCCTCTACGATCGCCTGGTCCGAGATGTATTGATTGCCTTTGGTTTTGATATAATAATGTCGATACTCCTTACCGTTGAGGAGGAGCTCTTGACTCAACTTTTGCTGCAATATTATCTGATCGCTGTTCTGGCTCAAGAGCGGGAGGCAAAACAGACTGCACAGAAAAAAGCTCAATATTTTCATACTATTGTACTTCAAAGGTGGTAGTGCCATATAAAGTTTTGCCACTTTGGCTGAGGCCGTTGATCACAACACGATAATGGCCTTTATCATCTCCGCTATAAAAGTTTCTGCCTAGCTTTTGACTACTATCCCATGGGAGCTTGGCTTCCCAGTGGAGTAGGCTGCGAAAGTCAGGTATGCGCGCTTGGTCGGTCTGGGAGTAGTCAGGGGCATGGAATTGTCGAGCCCTTAAGAGAGGTTGATACTTTTGCTCAACGATATAGTCGGGGAAGGCTTGTCCTCCAAAGTTTCTTTTGTAGGTAACAAAGTTTACAATACCGTGGAAGATAGATTTGCCTGCGAGATAGCGTCTTCCCACAATCTCTACACGCTCAATTTTAAAAGGATCATAGTCCCAGAGATAATCCAAGTCTTCAATGGGGATCCCATCAATCATCACCAATGCTGGAGAATCGAAATGGATGGAATTGGAAATGGAGTTTTCGTTGGCATACAGATCATTGACGCTGAGAAATTCGTCTTTACGACGATTGCGTCGGTTGACATAGCTAAGGATCTCCAAAAAAACCTCTTCCATCACCGGAAAGCGAGTATAATCATCTAACAAATAGACCCAGTCAGGCTCGCCATAAAAGTAAGTATCTGCCAGTTTCTCTGCTTTACGGCCTCGTACTTCACTGAAGTCTAGATAAGCGTTATTGATCTGCGCGTTACGACTGAGACTTTTGAGATAATCTAGCTTGGCACTATCTACGGCCCAGTCGAGAGGACGTAGGATTTGATGATTCTTGGCGAAGCTTGATTCGAGTTCAACAGACTCTAGGCGCTGGCCCTCGGCCCAAAATAACATGTCTTTTTGCTGAATTTCGGGTGGGAGGAGCAGGGAGAATTTACCATTACCGCCGAGCGGAACGGGAAAAATACGCGCGTTATCGCCGGGAAACAGGATAAAAACCTTATCACTCGCTCCTTTGACCTGCCCTTGGAGGCGAGGGGCTAAAATTTCGGGAGCGTATTGATCATTTGTGGGGGGAGCGGCGGGCGCTAAGTGCGAGATCGCCGGTAAATCAACAGCCCAAGTAGGCTCGAATCTATGCACCGAAATCGATAGCTGGGCCCAATCTCGTTCATCCAAGGCGTCTATATTGAGTTTGATTTCGCTGCGCGAACGATAAATCTTTTGGTCGGTAGAGACTTGCAGGTTGGTTTGGGGAGTAGCGATGGCGGGAGCTGAGGGAGAGGAGCGTTCCCCGATGGAGGGGGAAAGCTGACGAAAAGGGTGCACAATCCGAATACCAGCCTCAAAAAAATGCTCAGGGCCAGCGTTCCTCATGGCGGTGGTATAAGCCTTGAGATAATAGACACCACTGCTGATACTACCTTCCACAAAAAACTGAGCCTCTGCAAATCCATCGACGAGACTGACACGCTCCTGAAGGACGGGCTTGGCTTCTTGGTCAAGTAACTCTAAGTATAACACCTTGCTTAGTTGACTGGCTTTTCCCGTTTCGTCAAGGCAGTAAGCAGCCAGCCAAATGGTTTCGCCGCTTAGATATAGATCTTTGTCGAGATGGACAAAGACGCGCTCCTTTTGGGCAAAAATACTCGTTTGCCAAAGCAAAAGGCCGAGAAATAGGATTTGTTTCATCATTCTACCCAAAAGTCTGGTTTGATTTCGCTGCCACCAAGCGCCCTGCAATCGCTGCAATCTTTAGTAGTGAAAATATAACCTGTGATAAAGGGGCGATCCCGAAAGTCATAGAAGACTTGACCATTGTTGATTTTACCAAAAACGGTAGCGTCGCGGTCTTCTGGTGTAACTCCGGCCTCTAATAGGCTGAGTGTATCCAAAGTCAAAAAGCATTCTCTAAAGCCATTGTTGACTCTGGTCGTAGGAGGTAACTCGCTACGATTGACGTATAAGCGCTTTTCACTTACTGCTGAAGCACTAAAATAGCCGAGGACAGGTTCGGTAGGGTCATTGATATTTTGGAGGTTGCCCAAGCGGGACTGAGGTTGGCGATCGAAGAGAGAGCCTACATTCTCCGTGGATTCTTTGATGGTTTTCCAAAACAAAAATTCCTCTTCTTCCATCACATATTGCTTGACGAGGATGCTGTAGCGCTTGTCCAAGCGATTGGTTTGGGTGGTAACATAAGTAAGAGGATGACCGACTAACCTATCCCCTTCGTTTTGGGTACTCGAAGCTATATTGATGCCTTGGGAGATTTCGGTAGCATAACAGGTTGGAAAGGCCTGAATGGTTTGACTTTGGTCATTGCCAATATAGATATAGTTGGCGGGGAGCGCGATCCCGTACTTCCAAGTTTCAACCCACTGGTAGCGATAATAACGAGAATTTGCCTCAGGATCCTCGGTGTCAACAAAAATCTGTATGCCTGCTAGTGGACCTTCTGCCGTTACACGTTGATCAAACTGCCAACGAAGCTCGCCGATAGGAGGACTCGCTTTGAGAGGGACAAAGCTTGAAGCATAAGATTGCCCATTGATTTCAATGAGGAGACGATAAGACTCTCCGATTTGGGCTTGAAAGTTGAGCGGATCGCTTTGGAATGTGCCTTGAGTAGTTTCGGTGAAGTCAAAGCTAGCGCCGCTTTGACGCTCGACGCTGACGCTGGCATTGCTGACTACTTCAAAGCCTTCGGCACTTACAGGGCTGCTATAGCTGAGTTTGACCGTATAGGCTTCTGCTTGGTCGGTAATAAAGCCTTCGACCACGAGGAAGCGTTCCCCGGCGGGGATATCCACCTCAAAAGGCTCGATACAAGCTACTAGGAAGACCAGTAGGAGGAGATATAGGGGTGTTTTCATCGGAATTCAAAAGTATAGGTGAGGGTAGGAATGGGGCGGCTAAAGACAGAAAGTTGGTAGGTACGAATGTTACCGTTTTCGATGCGAGAGAAGACCGAGTAGGCATTATTGCGACCGGTGAGGTTGTACACGGAGAAGGAAAGTGAGCTATGGAGTAGTTTCTCGACCCTGTGATCGCCCTCGACATTGATGCCAAAGTCCACCCGGAAATAGTCGGGGATCCGGAACTGATTTCGATCGGCAAAGAAAGGGATCGTGGTGCCGTTGAACTGGTATTGCGCAATCGGTAGCGTAGTGGGACGTCCGGTATTGTAGGTAATGTTGAAAGAGAAATTTAATCTCCGACTGAATTTGTAGTTGGAGATCAGGGTAAATTTGTGCGGTTGATCGAAGTTGGAGGGATAGTATTCGCCACGATTAATTTGTTCGCTTTCGTAAGGAGACTGCGTCTGAACGAAGGCTCTCGAATAGGTATAAGCAAACCAACCCGTCAGCTTGCCACTCTTTTTGCTGAAGAGAAACTCGACCCCATAATTTTGCCCTAGGGCATTGATTACATCGGTTTCGATAATCTCATTGACGAGCAAGTCAGCGCCTTCCTTGTATTCGAGGATATTGGTGAGTCGCTTGTAGTAGGTCTCCACAGAGAATTCTAATCCCTTCTGGGGAAGATCATAGTAGAGGCCCAAGGCGATTTGATCACCAATCTGCGGCGGAAGGTAGGTATTGCTCAGTCGCCAAGTGTCAGTTGGCGAAATCGCCACCGTATTGGTAAGCATATGGATATACTGTCGCGTCCGGTCATAGCTAAACTTAAAGGCGAGATCAGTGTTCAATTTGTATCGACCCGATAAACGAAGCTCTGGTCCATAGTAGGGCTGAATGATCTCATTGGCAGCATAAAGAGTCGTATCTACGATAAACTCGGGTTCACGCGGTAAGCCCTCGGCATAATTGAAAACTGCCCCCGCCCCTACCAAGGCATAAGCCGAAAATCGGAGGCCTCCGTAGAGCGCAAAGCGCGGGGAGATATTCCATTCATCGCCAATATAGAGTGCGCCTTCTACCCCTTGCTCAGAAGGTAAATTGACCGCTTGCCTAGCCGTCTGCTCTCCCAAAGGTAGATAAGAACCGGGATTGAGGTCGTAGCCGATTACTTTTGCGCCAAAGCGAATGTGATGCTTTGAAGCGGGATAGTAATCAAAATCCGTACTGATACTATATTGATTAATCCCATAATCCAGATTGAAGGCATTGGAAGCAATGCGCTCACTTTCAATATTGTATTCATACTGGCTAAAACTCACCGAAAACAAACTCGAAAAGGAGTTGCTAAAGAGGTGTCTAAAGCCCAAAGTGGCACTGGTGTTTTGGTATTGAAAAACCGTATCAGCATTGAGGCTAAACTCATCCTGACTGTGGTAAAGAGAGAGCGAAATGCTATTCTTTTCGTTGAATTGATGGTTGACCCGCGCGATGCCATCGGCAAAGAAAGCGCTACTATTATTGAGGGTAGGATCGTCAAGCAAGCCCAGCAGCCAATTGGAATAGGTACTTCTGAGCCCCACGATGTAAGAACTTGTTTCTTTTTGGATAGGCCCTTCAAAAGTGAGCTTACTGGTCAATGGACTAATACCACCTGACATCTTAAAGCCTTTTTTGTTGCCATCACGAATGGCGACATCGAAGATTGAGGAGACCCGTCCGCCATATTGGGCTTGCAAACCACTCTTGTATAGATCCGCGCTTTTGATCACGTCGGGATTAAAAGCCGAGAAAAAGCCAAAGAGGTGGGAGGGATTATAGATCACTCCATCGTCGATGGTGATGAGATTTTGATCAGTACCGCCTCCGCGAACGTTAAAACCCGATGCTCCTTCGCCTACTGATTGTACGCCGGGTAGTGTCAGGGCAATTTTCATCACGTCTGCTTCTCCTAAGAGAGTCGGCGTAGTCTGGATGGTTTGGATATTGATTTTGGAGACCCCTGTTTGTACGCTTTCCACTTGACTGCGCTCGCTGGTAATCTGTACTTCTTTGAGCGCCACGATTTTTTCTTCCATCTCTACATCAAGTTGGCCGTCGGTGTAGAGGACTACCTGGCGACGAGTATCTTTGCGCCCAGCATAGCGGTATTGAATCTCATAGGTGCCTGGCGGCAAGCTGATCACATAATAGCCAAAATCGTCGGTCAAAGTCCCCACCACGGGCCCTTCTTTAAAAACTGAAGCCCCTACTAGAGGTTGACCTGTATTGATGTCTTTGAGATAACCATAGAGCTTAACTTTAGCATTAGGTCTCCTTTTGGCCTCCTCTCCGATTTCAAAAAGCTGGGTCTCTAGAGAAAATAGGTTCTCCTCCTCTACGCCTTCTTGTTCTCGCTCAAAAAGCGTGCTTTCGATTTCTTCGCTCTCTTCGGGCGCTTTGGGACTAGGGATGGGAGAGGCAACCAGCGGTCGAATTTGGCTTGCTTGCGTCAAGATGACCCTCCTACCTTCGCGATAAAATTTAAGCTCAGTACCCGTGAGAAGCGCCCTTAAAAATGGATCAAGCGCTTGACCTTTAGCTTCGACATCAACAAAAACACTGTCAAGCCATTGTGGCGCGAAGTAAAACTGAATAGGGTATTTGGCTTCTAGTTCGAGTATAGCCTCTTCCAAAAGCTTGTCCTGAAACTTGGCGTCAATACGCAATTCATCAGGATTTTGTCCCCAAAGCAATAGTGGGAAACAAAGCAAAAACAATACCCCCCAAGCTGGAGGAAAGGATTTCATAGTAGCGATACAGTAGTTAGTTAAAAAAGAAAAGCGGACAACGAGGGAAAGCGTTATTAAGTACAGAGTAGAAAGTATCCCGAAAGCTTTCGGAAGTATTTAGTACAGAGAAAAAGGGCCTCACTGAACCATATAGACCTATTTCCCTCGGTCTAAATACTGAATACTTTTGTCTAAGTACTTAAAATAAGGCTAAATTCTGAAGAAATTTTGTCCCCAATAGGAAAGTAGCAGGAATTGCTTGTAAACAATCGATTTGTGCGGTCCGCTAGAGAGCCTTAGTTTTTGATAGACCGCTGCGCGGAACGCTCAGTCCTCACTTAGCTATTCAACCACTCCAAGTACTTAATTAAGAGCGCTCTCACTTCCACATATCTAGAAAGCACGATGGTATCAGCATTGTCATTGATATCGTGATAATGTGGCGGCCCCCCTAAAGTATAAATGAAAAAGCCCGGCACGCCTTTTTCCAAAAAGAAATAATGGTCGCTATTGGGCGCATTGCTGCGAGACTTGACCTTGGGTACCGCCTTCATCTTATCATTGAGGGCGACCAGTTCATCAAAAAAATCTGGAAAATCTCGTCCCCCGACGGCCGTAATGCCATCTATGCCGTTGCCCATCAGGTCGAGATTGAGAATAAAACGGGTTTGTTTTATAGGGATGATGGGTTGCTGGTTTACGTAATAGTTGGAGCCAATCAAACCCGTCTCCTCAGCGCCAAAGGCAATAAACACCATCGTATAAGGCTGTGGATTACGGACAAAATACGCTAGCATAGAGAGCAGCATACTCGTACCGGAAGCATTATCGTTGGCACCAGGGAAGCGCGAATCTCCTTGCATCCCCAAATGATCATAATGCGCACTGACGATCAGGACGGAGTCGGGTTGTTGGGTACCTCGTACTTGGCAAATGACATTCTGACTACGGATTTGCTTCATGCCAGCTTGCACCATGATAGCGGCCTTTTTGACCTTTTTGCTTAGGCTCTCTGCTCTCACCTCCACGATGGGGAGGGGTAAAGTCTCGCGAGCGAAGCTCGCTGTGAGCTTAGGTTGAATCACAATGATAGCCGATGGACCATAGGGGAGGATCGCCGCAATGCGCTGATCGACTCGACTTAACTCTTTGTATTCCTTGCGCTTGTCGCTGTCATTGGCAATACTAGCGGGCCAACCCGCTTTGAAAACCACAATCTTGCCTTTGATCGAAGCCTTCGCTTTCAAGCCATATTTAAGATCTACCACCTTGGTCTCAATCATGCCCGAGCCACTGTAACTATTTACTATGTAATCGAGCCCCGCTTTCATCTCTTGTCCGTTGAGCACAAGGGAAGTCTTTTGCACGAGATTGATGGCAAAGTCAAAGGGCTGAAAATAGCGTTCGACTCCCATGGCTGCCTGCTCGCGAAAGGACTCCGCGCCCAGTTCTTCAAATCGACTCGCGAGATATATCGCCGCTTTGTGATGGCCTTTGTTGATATAACCTCGGCCGGCAAGAGTAGGCGAACAAAGCGTGTCTATTTCGGCTCTCGCAAATGCGAGTACTTCTTGAGGGCTTTGGGCCTGTACTGAAATAGCGATAAAAAACAGAAGACAAATATACAGGAAACGCATAGGCTCAGCTTTGGGCTGGAAAATATACATTTATTCGAGCGGCTCGTATAGATTTCATCTATTTAATCTCGAATTTTGAATGCCTGCTATCGATTTGCAATGTATTGCTGCCTGCCATAATCATAATTAGCAATCTGGTGATAAGCGTTCTGCGAAGCAAAACGCCTTAGCACGATCCCTATGGCATAGCTATCGGGAGAATAAAAACTCAAGCTTAAGTCGCCACTGCAAGCAAGCTCAATTGAGGAGATAGCGCCAAACCTCAGCCATGACGTATTCGCCCTCTTCTTTGCGAAGATACTGATCGACGACACTAGCGTTGTGATACTTGCCGAGCGGGAGTAGATTTCTCGCGGGCCTGACATTGGTATAAAGAGCATGTGAACCCTCAAAAGGCGCAGTCTTGCCATCGACCAAGACAGTATCACTCAGTGCAATGAGCCCCAAGCGCTCCCAAAAAGCATATTGACGAGCAAAGGGAATGATCTCATCCTCGATATGCAGTAGGCCATAATAGCGATTGACAGGGGTTTCATAATCGCCTTCGGCCCAAACGGCGGCCTCTTCATATAGCTCCGAATAGTCATTAGGACCAGAAAACATAATCACTCGTGCCACCCGTTCTTGTCGTCCCACATAAGCGGCCAAACCAGCCCCTTGCGAATGCCCCGCCATCACTAAGCGATCATATTGGATTTCCTCGCCCTCAAAAAACTGATCCCAAGCTTCGTCGGGAGAAATCTCGTGGAGGTACTGAATCAGACGCCGGAGACGATTTTCGGCGCTATGCACTTCATTGATAAATATCCGAGTACTGGTATTACGCCCTTGCCAAGTCTCTTCGCGCAATCGTTCAAAGCATTCGGTCGCAGGATCGCCGGAGCAAACTTGTACCGAGGGAGAGTTGTTGTAAGCCACATTGACCACATGGTAGCCCTCTAAGGCCGCAAACTGGGGAAAAGCCTGATAAAGGCGAGGCGAGGAGCTAGTGCCCCCAAAAAAGACCAATAGCTGGTTGCGCTTGACGGCATCGGGAGCAATCCAAGCTTGATGCGGTTCGAGAAATTGGACGATGCTCTCGTCGGTTTTATCAGAACGTATTTGATACATCTTGAGACCATCACGATCAGTTTTAGGATCAAGGATGTTGCGTCGGCGGCAACTGAGGAGCGTCAAGGCAACAAAAAGGAAAATGAGGTATCTAGGCATAGATTTGAGTCAATAAACTAAAGACGAAATCTAAGGCGGATTAGTTTACGAGTAAATGACAAAATAGGGGTATGTAGGGCTTAGATAAGCGCCATTTTTCTGCCTTTTGGGAGGGACTTTTTTGCAAAAATCTTGGGCTGTGTCTGATCCCTCAATCCACTTTACTTTTTAGCGGAGTCATCATCGGCTTTTGCGGTTTTTTTGGCGACGTAATCGTTCCATGCCTTTCTCCACTCACTTTCTAAGGGCTGCAGCCATGGGGCTTGGACGCGTTCGCCATTCAGGTAAAAATGTACGTTTGCTAAATTGATGTTGCCTCGTTCTTTCTTTTCTGCTACCCGCTGGGGGATGATTCCTTGGTCTCGCATCGCCTGACGCATGATTGCGCGCATTTCCGTACCCGTAATTCCTGGCTCATCCTTACCCTGATCTGAAACGACTTTGTCTGCCTTAATGCCTTGGAGCTCAAAGCGAATAGCGGCTTTATCTGAGTAAAAAACGAGGGCAGCTTTACACGATTTACGGATATTCTTAAACGGATCTTCCATATCACCGTCTGCTTTTAAATCCTTGCGAGCTTCGAGGAGGAACCGTCCATAGTCATAGATTTCTTGTCCTTTTGCGTTGAGCTTTAAATCTTTGGCCTGCTCTAACCAAGCTACTAGATTTTTTGCCCCACCGATGAGTTTAAAGGCATTGTTGATGCTATCGATTGTCGGATGATCTCCTGTTTTTTGGCGAGCCTCTATCAATTTCAACATTGTAGCTCGACCTTCTTTTTCTAGGCCATAGAGCTTATCTCCCGGTTCAAAATCGTCGTCAATGTCTGCTCTTTGGATCGTGGCGCTCTGAGTACCAGCTTTTAGTGGTTGGGAGGGCTGGGCTGAGAAATTACGGTTGTGGTAAGATTGCATTGCCTTGGCTCCCATCACATCCGCTTCCTGCTCCAAAGCCGCTTCATCATTGATATTGGCGCCAGACTTCATCTGCAAAGTAGGTTTTACCCGTCCTTGCTTTTGCTGGACTATATGCCAAGCCTCATGTGGCAAATGCTTTTCTTGGCCGGGACCTAGATGGATATCTGTACCTTGCGCAAAGGCATGAGCACGCAGCTTTGCTGGTTTATCTGAATTACGGTATACTTTTACGTCATTCATCGCATAACCCGATAGGCTCTCTATCCCTGTCTTCAGCCCCTGAGGTAAGCTTGTATTTTGCCTTGTTTGAGTACTTGGGCTGCTTCCCTTGGCACTGGCTTTTAACTGTAAGGCCGTAGCTCCCGCTTTGAAAAAGGGAGTACTCGACTTTTTTTCAAAGAATGGCTGCCGTGATTTAGTCTGGGTCGCTTTGCTTTTGGACCTTTGGATATTGCTGGGCTTGAGGGGTTGCTCTTTCATGTTTGAAGCCGGCTTACATAAACGCCTAAAGAAGCTCAGAGGGCTAGATTTTTCCAAACTACTTCCTCTTCTTGTTAAGCTAAGCAATATTCTGATCAATTGCGGCCATCATCTAGGCTATGACATCTCGGCTTGTCTTGGGCGTAAAGCTAAAGCGTTCATAATGGGGATTGTAGTTGCTTCTAATGTTGTCAGCACATTGCTCTCTATTTTGGGAGACAAGCGGCTGCAGCAGCTGCCCCAGCAGAACGGCTCAATGGCTTATGGCGCTGTTTGGAGAGCCTTCGCCTGATTTTGGCTTGGTCGCGGCGTTCCGCGCAGCGGCAAAGCATAGGGACCACAATGTAAAATATCCGTAATTTCCGCCATGGGTGCTTCTACATTTCGTTTTCAGCAGTTTAGCATAGAGCAGGACCAATGTGCGATGAAAGTCAGCACTGATGGCATTTTGCTGGGTGCTTGGGCCCCTCCGATCGATAGCAGGCGGGTATTGGATATTGGTACGGGTACGGGTCTTTTGACTTTGATGTACGCCCAGCGTAACGCTCATCTGGAGATTGACGCCATTGAGATAGATCCAGCGGCTGCGGAGCAGGCAAGGGCAAATTTTGAGGCTAGTCGCTTCGCGGAACGCTTATCCCTTTACCCAAAGGCTTTACAGGATTATCAAGCTAGGCACAAATACGATCTCTTTCTTTGTAATCCGCCTTATTTTACTGCGGGCATTACTCCTCCGGAGAACGCCAGAGCCCAAGCCCGGCATGATCAGAGTTTGGCTTTTAAGGATCTGATTGAGCATTGCTGTCGCTTGGCAAACAAGGAGGCTCGCTTGGTGATGATCCTGCCTACAGAACGAGAAGTCGCGATGAAAGCCGAATTACACAAGCAGCAATGGGAGCTGCATCGGCGTACGCTTATACAGGCGAGTCCGCGTAAATCTCCGCATAGGGTATTATTGCTGGCAGGCCCAATGTCTCAAGTCTTGCAGGAGGATATGCTTAGTATTTATGATGAGCAGGGCCGCTATTCCAAAGCGTATCAATTTTTGACGCAAGCTTACTATTTGCCTTTTGCATTTGAATAAGGAGCCCTAAATTAAGAGAGCACATATTTTACACACCATCCATGTTTGAAGAGCTGATCCTCCTCCTCAATTGGCAGTCTTATCCCTTGGTGATCATACCGCTAATTTTTCATTGGTTGGTTTTTCCTGCCAAACGCGCAATAAGTACGGGTATCCTTTCTTGGGTCAATATCATCACCTTAGCTGTTGGTCTGATGATAATGCTTTATTCTAGTATCCAAATTTGGGCGGATTATCCTAAGCTAGGGACCGAAGATTATCCTTGGTATCTGTTGATGGGCTTTGTACTGAGATTGATCTTGATTGTAGGCCTGTGCCTCAAAAATGCCCGTAAGAGCATTGCTTTTTCTCTCGTGATTGCTGGTTCGGCCTTGCTAAATCCTCTCGTCATAGCGATCACCAATTTCCACCGAGACTATACGGGTTTTAGGGGGATCCTGGCGCATTTTGATCCTGTCTGGTATCAACTTTCTGACTATTTTGGGCAAGGAATGCTCTACCTTACATTAGCGATTGTATTGTACCTCCTAGAGCAAAGACTTCGTAAGTAAGCCGGTTTTGAGTTTCCCACATTCACCCAAAATCTACAGATGAAAGTCTCATTTATTTTCTGTTTATGTATTTGCTGCCTTCTCACGGCCTGTTTCCGGCCCAGCGAGAACCCAAAGGCAGTTGCCTTGAATCAGGAGCAGGTATGGGAGCACATTCATCAGCAGCTAGTCATCCTCAACGATGAGCATTTTGCGGGGGAAGAATTAGATAGCATGGAGCGAGAAATGTTCTTAGGCGGTGTTTACATTGATACGGTATTAAGACCTCGACTAAATGCAGACAGCTTCCAAGATTATGCGGTGGTGATCTTGATCGATCCGCTCTTCAGCCTATACCAAGTACACTTTTTTGATGGACGTAGTGGAGAGCGTTTCGCTGCGGCGAACGATCCTTTTGCCAGGCACTACATCAAAATCAAAGGGATAGACGTTCTCTGCCAAGAGGAAAAAAACGCGATCCTCATCTCGAGAAGTATCAGCACTTATGGGCATTCACATGAGCTATACCACTACAATGATTCTACTCGACGAGTGGAGATGATCTTCAACCAATCCGTTTCTTTTGCTGCTGAAGTCGATGGTAGTGCACATACCCATTCCAATCTACTCCATCCAGAACCAGGCTGTGTTGATACGATTTATACCTATTACCAACTACGCGAAATAGACAGTACGCAGCTTGAGCGAGTTAAAAACTTGCCTAAACAAGCTTACGTCTTCGACCCCAAAACGCAGGCTTTCATCAAAATATAGAATTTCCCTCCCCCAAACTATTTCTTAGTTTCGCCTTATCTAGAACGGGCAAACTTGCGTTGCCTAACTGCTGTTAGGAATGTAACTTAAGCCTCCCAAAAAGTAATTTGACTACGAATATGAAACTACTGAGAAGTTTGGTGTTACTGCTTTGCATTACGATGCTTTCCCCGCTGAGAGCGGATGAAGGTATGTGGATTCCCGCACTACTAGGGGTTCTCAACGAAGCAGAAATGCAATCTATGGGCCTTAAACTGACGGCCGAAGATATTTACAGCGTCAACCAAAGCAGCCTCAAGGACGCAATCGTCAAATTTGGCGGTGGCTGTACCGGAGAAGTTATCTCCAACCGTGGCCTCTTGCTGACCAACCACCACTGTGGTTACGGGCGGATTCAGAGTCATAGTTCCGTTGAAAATGACTACCTCACCGACGGCTTTTGGGCGATGTCCCAGGCAGAGGAACTACCCAATCCAGGACTTTCGGTAACCTTTATCGTGCGCATCGAGGATGTAACCAAAGAGATGTTTGACGGCATAGATGAAAATACCTCTCAGGAAGATCGCGAAGCCATGCTCAGCGAGCATAGCGAAGCCATCGTCAATCGTATTACTGAAGGCACACACTACGAAGCAGAAGTAATGCCCTTTTACTACGGTAATGAATACTACGTCATTGTAACCGAAATCTTCAAAGATGTACGTTTGGTAGGCGCTCCTCCTTCTGCAGTAGGTAAATTTGGGGCTGATACTGATAACTGGGTTTGGCCCCGTCATACCGGCGATTTTTCTCTCTTCCGCATCTACTCTGGCCCTGACGGCAAGCCCGCGGAATATTCAGAAGAAAATATTCCCCTCAAGCCTCGCCATTCTTTCCCTGTTTCCCTCAAAGGGGTAAATGCGGGCGACTTTACTATGGTTTATGGCTTTCCGGCCAGAACCAATGAGTATCTGACTTCCCACGGTGTGGAACTTATCCAAAATGTCGAAGACCCAATTGGTATTGACATGCGTCAGGACATCCTCGACATCATGGAAAAAGAAATGGGGTCCAGCGACAAAGTACGCATCCAATATGCCTCTAAGCAGGCAGGTGTAGCCAACGCTTGGAAAAAATGGCTTGGGCGTGTAAGAGGGCTAGAGCGCGATGATGCGATTGCTAAAAAGCAGGCTGAGGAACAAGAATTTCTCAAGCGTATAGCAGCTAAAGAGGAGTGGCAAGAGGCCTACGGTGGACTCCTAAATGAGTTTGAAGGCCTCTACGCGGAGATCCGTCCGCTCACTTATGGTATGCGCTATTTTAGTGAGGCTGGTTATGCGACCGAGGCTTTCCGCTTTGCCAATAGACTGGGACGTTCGCTGAAAGCGTATGGCGATGGCTCTGATGAAGAAGCGGCTACTGCTGCTATCGAAGACATGCGTAAAGCCTCTGTCGGACACTTCAAAAACTATCACGCTCCTCTCGACCAACAAGTGATGGCGACTTTGATGCAGTCTTATGCTGAAGCCGAAGAAGTACCGGCCCAATATCGTCCCCGCGCTCTTGCGGCTCACGTAGCAGAATCTCATGCTGGCGACTACAACGCTTGGGCGGCAGATGTATTTTCGCGCTCCGCTTTGACCGATCCAGAACGCTTCGAGACTATGCTGGCCGATTTTTCCCCAGAAAAACTCGCAGGCGATCCGATTTATTCCCTCATGGGGGAAATGATTAGCCTATACTTTGCCGTACAGCCAGAATATGGCCGTGTGAACAGCGAAATTCAGGATCGCTACCGAATCTATATGAAGGCCCTACGCGAGGTTTATAGCGATAAAACCTTCTACCCAGACGCCAACTTTACTCTGCGTGTGACCTATGGCAAGGTCGAAGGCATGCAACCCAATGACGGTATCGTTTATAAGCATTACACTACCCTGGACGGGGTGATCGCGAAGTATGTACCGGGCGACAGAGAGTTTGATCTACCTCAAAAACTGATCGATCTCAATGAGTCTAGAGACTATGGACAATATGCCCAAGACGGTGAACTTAGAGTTTGCTTTATTGCCTCTAACCATACCTCCGGCGGCAACTCTGGTAGCCCCGTAATCAATGGAGACGGCCACCTCATCGGCCTCAACTTTGACCGCAACTGGGAAGGCACCATGAGTGATGTCAACTATGATGTCAATCAATGCCGCAACATCTCGGTGGACGTGCGCTATGTCCTCTTTATCATCGACAAATACGCCAACGCTGGCTACCTGATCGACGAGATGGAGTTGATCAAATAGTTATTGCTGTTAAGTACCTAGATAATAGTATTTAGTATTAAGACTTAGGGAAATTGGGCTGCATGGTTCATGCGAGACTAATTTTTCTCAGTACTTAATACAAAACGCTGACAGGATTTGATATCTCGTCAGCGTTTTTTTGTTAGGCTCTTTTGTTTTACTACCGCTTCGCGGAACGCTTAATCAAAGATCCCGCATCGCATTGCATTTGTGCGGGATGACGTTTTGAAGTTTTTTCTAGCCTCTGGCAATAAAGCTATCCGTCATACCGGAATTCGAACGAAGAGAGCATATCCGGTATCTTTGGGATTTGCTACCGCTGCGCGGAACGCTTAAAACTTATAGCGAACCAATACCCCACTTGGATCGAAAGCCTCGATTTTTGCTCTCAAAGCTTCTTCTGGGGTGGGGGTCGGAGCTGGAGCTCCCGTAGGCGTACCCGGAGTAGAAAGTCTATCCGGTACTGCCGCGCTCACCCAAAGAACGCCATTGCTAGCAGCAATTGCCTTGACATTGGGAAGATAAAGGGGAGAGTTTTCCTTGCCCCAACGCTCCCATTTACCATTTTCATAGACCAAAAGCCCACGAAGGTTGGTACCTATAAAGACGCGGCCGGCCTCATCGGTTGCGATACAGTTTAGCCCATAAGTTTCGCCTGCCATCTCCTTGAAGCTAGTCCATTGGTTGCCATCAAAGACTCCGACTTTGTTGCCGCGGGTGAGAACCCAAATTTTGCCATCGCTGTCTTCGGCGATCTGATCGATAAAATTGCCAGGTAGCTCGCTATTCTTTTTATTCCAAAAGGTCCAACTACCGTCTTTGAAGCGACCGACGCCTTTTTGCATACCGATCCAAACGCTACCATCACTGGCACTAGTGAGTGAAATCACTACGTTTGCTGGCAGGCCAGCGCTTTTCTTATCGTAAGTTTTTACACTATTACCATCAAAACTACTGACGCCTTTATAACTGGCAAACCAAACTGTACCGTCAGGGGTGGTCGTAAGGTGAATGACTTGATTACCCACCTCTGAATTCTTTTTGGTAAAAGAGCTGAAGGTGCCATTGCTTAGCTTTTGGAGACCAGCGTTCTGGGAACCAGCATAAACGGTTCCCTCCTGATCTACCGCCAAGGAAAAGAGTCCACTAAGAGCGCTCGCATTGGACTCGTGGCGGTCCCAGTTCTCCCCGTCAAAGGAAGTAATGGTATTGGTACCATCCACCATCCATAGTTTGCCATCAGGGCCAACGGTCATTTTGTTAAATACATCAGAAGGCATCTCAGATGTTTGGGTATTAAAAAGGCTAAAACCATTGCCTGCTTCGAGTTTGCCTTCTAAAAAGCTTACTACTCCAACATGGCCACTGGAAGTACTTTCTTCCATAGAAGCATCCAAAAGGCTTTCTGCTTTAAAGCCAGTGATGAAGTATTTGCGGCCTTCGGCGTCGATATGGATTTTCTTGACAAAGTTGCTGGTGATGGGCGAATTTTCGATAGAGATTAGTCTCCGCTTAGGGCCTTGTAACTGGATGACGCCTCGGCCTTTGGTCCCAATCCAAAAAGTGCCATTGTCCTCGATCGCCATACTCAATACATCTGGCTGATCTAGGTCTTGAAGTTTGTCTAAAGCAGAGATACCAAACTTTTGGGTTAAGGTAGTTACCGCCCACTTGCTGCCATCAAATTCGACGAGGCCTTTAGCCGTTCCGAAGTAAACGTTGCCGTCAGGTCCTGCGGCAATCGCACGGACTTTATTGTTAGGCAAAGCCGTATTGTCCTTGGTAAAGAAGGTCCATGCAGAACCATCAAAGCGAGCCACCCCACGATCTTCGATCCCGACACTAACCCATAAGTTACCCTTGCGGTCCATGCAAAAGTCTTCGACGAAGTCGTAATCCAGCTCAGTATTGTCCTTGTTGTAGTGCGTCCAAACCCCGCTAGCAAACATGGACCAACCGCCGCCATTGAGTTTGACGCCTTTGAGGCCGATCTCATTGGCAAAACCACTAACCCAGATACGACCCTTGAGGTCTACATAGATCTCGTGGATAGATTTGTAAGGAAAATCGGGCGTATTGTCTTTGGTGTATTCAGTGAAGCTTTTACCATCGTAGATAACGAGCCCTTTGTTGGTACCAATCCATAAGCGATCCTGACGGTCTACGCCTAGGGCCCTGATATTGCGATTGAGTGCTTTGGTGTTTCTATCGGTGAGCACACTATAGGCAGCACCATCATAGCGGACTAGCCCTCGACCGGCAACGCCAAAATAAAGCATGCCCTTAGCGTCCTTGGCGAAAGCGGTGACGGTATTTCCTCCGAGCAGCACACGCTCTTGAAACTGATCTTGATGAAAGGTGAAAGAGTTAGTGTAGAGTCCCCATTCAGAGCCTTGGGCGGCCAGCATGAGGGGAAGGCTAAGCAGCAGCATGCTTAGCAAGCGAGAAAAGCGATAAGATTGAATCATGAATTTTGAACGAGTAATTTGGTGATACAAAAATAGTTGGATTAGTTCCTACTATTTCCAGCCCCACTTCAAGGATAGATATTCTTACCAGATTTCACAAGAAAAGTTCTGAAAGAGGAAAATTACCTAAATTCAATCTTCTATCAAGATTAGATAAATCAATATGCAAGCTACCAAACTCCTACTCTGGGCAAGTATTTGCCTATTTCTATTCCCCCACACAGCTAACGCCCAACGAAAGCAAAAAAGCAAGGATGCACCGGAAACGGAGACCTTACAATTTGATGAAAGACTCTATGAAGGTCTAGATTTTCGTGAAGTCGGCCCCTATCGAGGCGGACGGTCCTGTGCGGTAACGGGTGTTCCTGGCCAACCCCTACTGTTTTATTTTGGCAGTACCGGTGGCGGGGTATGGCGCACCAAAGATGGTGGTCAGAGCTGGCAAAATATCAGCGATGGCTACTTCGGCGGATCCGTCGGAGCGGTAGCCGTATCTGAGTATGACCCCAATGTCATCTATGTTGGCGGAGGTGAAAAAACCGTACGCGGTAATGTCTCCTATGGCTATGGCGTTTGGAAGTCTGTCAATGCCGGCAAATCCTGGGAGCAAATGGGCTTAGCAGACGCCCGCCACATTGCTCGCATTCGCATCCATCCCAAGAATCCAGATCGCGTTTATGCGGCAGTTATGGGCGATCTTTATAAGCCTACCCAAGAACGAGGAGTTTACCGTTCCGACGACAGCGGAAAAACTTGGGAACGAATCCTCTTTGCCAACGAAGATGCTGGAGCAGTAGATTTGACCTTTGACCCAAGTAATCCACGTATTCTTTATGCAAGCACTTGGCGCATTCGCCGTACGCCATATAGCCTTTCTAGCGGCGGAGAAGGTTCTGCGCTCTGGAAAAGTACCGATGGAGGAGATACTTGGGAAGAACTCTCCAAAAAGGAAGGATTTCCCGAAGGCGATTTAGGTATCATCGGGGTGGCCGTTTCTCCTGTCCGCTCTGATCGTGTCTGGGCCATAGTTGAATCTGCCGAAGGGGGCGTATTTCGCTCTGATGATGGGGGGGAAACTTGGCGCAGATTCAATAGTGATCGCGCCTTGCGCCAAAGAGCATGGTACTACACCCGTATTTATGCCGATACGCAGGATGATGAAGTAGTTTACGTCATGAATGTACGCTATCACAAATCCACGGATGGCGGACGTACTTTCAAGCCTTATGCGGCTCCGCATGGCGACCACCACGATCTCTGGATTGCTCCAGAAGATCCCCAAAGAATGATCATCGGCGACGATGGCGGCGCTCAAGTGAGCTTTGATGGGGGCGAAAATTGGTCTACCTATTACAATCAGCCTACGGCGCAGTTTTATCGCGTTACAACGGATAATCATTTCCCTTATCGTATCTATGCAGCCCAGCAGGACAATTCTACCATAAGGATTTTGCACCGTACCGAAGGCCGTAGCATAGATCGTCAACATTGGGAGTCAACCGCTGGCGGAGAGAGTGCCCACATAGCTGTCGATCCGAATGACAATGATGTCGTCTATGGAGGAAGTTATGGTGGCTATCTCACGAGAATCAATCACCGTACCGGGGAACGCCGCGCTATCAATGTATGGCCCGATAATCCAATGGGTTATGGCGCTGAAGGCATGAAGTATCGTTTTCAGTGGAACTTCCCCATTTCTTTTTCTCCTCACGACAGCAAGAAGCTCTATGCGGGGTCTAACCACCTCCACATGAGCAAAGATGGAGGAGAAAGCTGGGAAATCATCAGCCCTGATCTTACCCGCAACGATCCTGAAAAGCTTAAGTCCTCCGGAGGACCTATTACCCAAGACAATACGGGAGTGGAATACTACTGTACTGTCTTTGCCATGGCAGAGTCTCCTCAAGAAGCAGGCTTGATCTGGGTGGGTTCTGATGACGGCTTACTGCATATCACCAAGAATGGAGGGGACGATTGGACCAATGTCACTCCCGCCGATATGCCTGAATGGATGATGATCAATAGTATCGAGATTGATCCCTTTGTCAAAGGCGGCGTTTACGTAGCAGGCACTCGCTATAAGATGGGAGACTATAGCCCATATCTCTATTATAGTGGCGACTATGGCCAGACTTGGAAGAGTATCACGAACGGCATAGATGCACAGCACTTTACTAGGGTTTTGCGGGCGGACCCCGAACGCCAAGGTCTATTGTACGCAGGTACAGAGACAGGTTTGTATATCTCCTTTGATAATGGAGCGAGCTGGAAAGCCTTCCAACAAAATCTTCCCATTGTACCGATCACTGATATCACCCTCAAAAACAATAACCTTATCGTAGCGACCCAAGGTCGCGGCTTGTGGATGATCGATGACCTAACGCCTTTGCATCAGCTCAACGAAGAGATGGCAGAGAAGGCTTGGTATCTCTATCAGCCATTGCCTAGCTATCGTATGGGTGGGGGACAAAGTCGCTTTAGCCGCGGCGCTGGCACTAACCACCCTGGTGGAGTAATGGTCAACTTTGTAGTTGATGAGCTCCCTGAAGATGAAGCAATCGAGCTGAGTTTTTATGAAGCCGATGGGGATTTGATTCGTACTTTTTCTAGCAAAGACAAGGAGAATATGCTCAAAGTCGAGGAAGGCTTTAATCGCTTCGTCTGGAACATGCGCTATGAAGATGCAAAAGACTTCAAAGGCATGATACTCTGGTGGGGACAGATGAGCGGACCGATGGCCGTACCAGGCAAGTATTATGCGAAGCTTAAAATCGGAGAAGACTATCAGAATCAGGATTTTGAAATCCTTAAAGATCCCAGAATAACAGCCTCTGTCGAAGATCTGCAAGCACAGTTTGATCATCTAATCGGCATACGCGACAAACTGACAGAAACGCATGAAGCGATCATCGATATCCGCGCCGCTCGTGAGCAGATTCTCACCCTCAAAAAGCGCGTCAAAGACAAGGACGGCATGGAGAAAATCGTCGACGAGATTAGTCGTCTTGATTCAGTGATGACGGTAGTGGAAAAGGAGCTTTACCAAACGAAGAATCGCTCTGGTCAAGACCCACTCAACTTCCCAATCCGCCTCAACAACAAGCTGGCACATTTGGCGGCCTTGAGCAGTATAGGCGATAACCCGCCAACGGCTCAGGCCCAAGCGTTCTTCGAAGAAGTAACCGCCGCCATAAATAAGCAACTCAACATCTGGTACAAAATCAGAGATGAGGAAGTACCGGCCTTCAATAAATTGGTGCGTGAAACGACGATAGATGCGGTGATACTAGACTAGAAAAAGACTGCATTGCAGAGCAGTAATTTTCCGCCGTACCAAAACTGACGGAAGATGGGTGAATCTGCAAAATAGATCAACTGCCCTCGTCCTTGGGATTCGACCCCAATGGCGAGGGTATTTTCTAGCTTAGCCTCTAACTTAGCTCCCGTAAAGCCACTGACGGCTTCCTCCTCGGTAAAAGCACCTACATTCCAGCTGCCCGTAGGTAGATAGGGATAGGCAGTGCGATTGCGTTTGATAAAGTAAACGACCGAGTCTTGTCCATAAGCAATAGGATGTGAATTGTCTAGTTTGACCCGATAGATGCTACCTGCAACAAAATTGCTCAGACGGTCCCGCTCTCTGTGCTCATAACGTTTGAAATACTCTTCAGCGCTTTGGGCTTTGCTAGCCTCTAGCTTTGCCTTCTCGTCTTCTTTTTGTTTGGCCAGATAGACTTTGCCGAGGGTAGTATAAGGCTTACTTTCTTTGTCTTTGCCGGTAAAGGTATTGATTGCAGTTTCTAAGGCAATCAGCTTGCCGCCGCTTTTGGTATAGGCTAATAGTTTATCACGAAACTTACTGTAGCTGCCTTGTCCGATGATTACGACATCATATTTACTGAGATCCACTCCTGCTAAGTATTCGGTGTTTAAGACACTAACGGGATAATTTAGATCTTGCTCAAAGAAGTGCCAAAGTTCTCCGAAGGAGGAAGGATAAGTACCTCTGCCGCTGATCAAGGCTATTTTTGCTGGCTTAATGAATTTGACTTTGTTGGAGCCAAAATCTTTGCCAGCATCTACAAAGCCAGTACCACTAGCCGTAAGCTTTCTTTGATATTGATTGGCAAGTGCAATCACTTTGGCATCAAAATTCTTTTTGGGATTATCTCCTCTTGAGATAATCAAACTACCGCGATCAAAAGTTTTTTCTTCTAAGGTAAAGGCTTCTGTCGAGTAGCGCACTCTAATCTTGGCTTGTAAGAGCGCTCCCAGAAAGCGAGCGTCTTGTAAATCTTGCCAAGGCAAGACATAGGCATAGGGCAAGGCCTCCGGAACCGAAATGGAGGCAAACTCTCTAGTTAGATTTTTGCTCTCTAGATCAATCTTTTCAATCGTAGCATAGGTCTGAATATCGTAGGCGTATGGTAGAGACCAAGCAGTCAAATCGTAGGTCATAGAATCTACCAAAAGGGCTTCAGGTTCAAAAAGGACTTTGACTAGATTTGACTGTGGCTGATAAGCGGAAATAATCAGATCTCCCTTAGCTAAAGTGAACCGAGCATCTTTTGCGGTTTTATAGTCGTAGCCGTTATAGGTTTTTTCTGAGCTTTGATTTAGGCTGTACTGAATTTGATTTTTTTCTAATAAATCCAGCATCGCATAGAGTTTGTCCTCATTTTTTGTCCTGAGCACATAGCTTTTATACTTAGCTTCAGGATTGTTTTGCGCCTTTTCAAAGTAGGTGTTGAATTCACTGAGAAGGCGTACTTGGTTTTTGTAAGCGGCTTCGATGGTTGAAAGTCCGGTAGTATAGTGGTGGGCAATCCGATCCGAGAGGCGTAAGGTATCACCACTGGCAACCCTGATAGCGAGTCCGGCAGCTCCAGAGCCTCCTTGCTCATAAGTAAAACCAATGGCTCCTTGAAAAGTAGGCCAGGTATCGCCATAGCTGGGATAAAAGAGGTCAAAAATTTCTTTGGTGAAGTACAGCCAGCCATTTTGGTTGAAGTAACGGGCGTGATTTTGGCCCGTCAAACGCTGAAATTCTCGTTGCCAAGGGGTGACCACTTCGTGGTAGGGCTCTGCCGCTGGGCCGAAGAAGTAAGGGCTATTGGGCCCCATTTCGTGAAAATCAACGTGCACATGCGGCATCCACATTTGGTAAAGTTTGGCCCGAATTTGACTTTCATGCTGCGTCTGCCAGCACCAATCTCTGTTAAGGTCAAAGAGATAGTGATTGAAACGTCCTCCTGGCCATGGCTCATGGTGCTCCCAAGAGTCACCATTGACATTGGCGGGGGAGTTTTGGGCTTGTCGGTACCAATTGGTATAACGTTCACGGCCATCAGGATTGATACAAGGATCAATAATCACGATCACCTCCTTGAGCCAGCCAGCAGTATCATTGGTTACGAGGGTATAGAGGGTGGCCATAGCCGCTTCTGAGGAGACGGCTTCGTTGCCGTGAATATTATAGCTTAACCAGACGATGGGTTTTTGATGCTTGCCTTTTTCGCCTTCGACAAGGCCAGTAGCTTTGAGATTATCGGTACGGATGGCCTCTAGCTGCCCTAGATTGGTAGGAGAGGATAAGATCGCCACCATGAGTTCACGTCCTTCGATACTCTTTCCGTAAGACTGGAGCTGAACGTTCGGCGAAGCCGCTCCCACTGCTTTGAAATACTCTACCACTCGATGATGGTAAGTAAACTCCTCGCCTAGCTCATAACCGAGAAATTGGGCGGGACTAGGGATTTGGGACCAGAGGGAAAGGGGAAGGATCAGTCCGCTTAATAAAAAAAAGAAAGTCCGTTTCATAGGTGGGTGATCGTTGCGCGAAGCGTAATGGCAAAAAAGATAAAAGTGCGATCCTAAAGCTAATCGCAAAGTTTAGGAAAAGAAAAAAGATAGCCCTGGCATAAGTGGCTTAGACCAGGGCTTCAATATTTTTAAGTAAATGACGAGTTAGCAAAAACAAATTGGCTTGCCCTCATCAGAGCGACTTACTCTACGATAAATTTGCCTTGCATGAAACCATAGTGGCCGGGGAAGCTACAAATGTAGTCGTAAGTACCTGCTTCAGGTGCGTCAAAAGTGATACTAGTGGACTCTCCACCACCAACTAAACCTGTATAGGCAATGATTGCACTCTCGTCAGCGGGGATATACTCGTTTTCAAACTCGGTCATGGCTGCAGTCGCAAATTCTGCGATATCAGTACCAGCTTTGAGGAGAACAAAATTGTGGCCCATCACCTGCTTATCCATTTGGCCAGTGTGCTTGAGGGTAAGGGTTACTTTTTGCCCTGCTCTGACTTTTAGCTCTTTGACATTGTATTGCATTTGGTCATCAGACAAAAGCTCCAACTCTACCTCAGCTGCATCAGATATTGTACTGGTTTCGGCCGGAGCGCTGGTAGCTTCACTTTCTGCTGTTGCAGTGCTTTCAGTGGTAGCACCTGAGTCTCCACCACAGCTGATCATCCAAATCGCTACAAAAAAAAGGAGGAATAGGTTTTTCATTATTGCTAAAATTTTGTTGCAGTAAACTAATTAGGGTTGTAGATGGCGTTAGATGCATTCTCACGCCGATTTTGACCCTTTAAAGGTAAGATTATTCCCGTACATACAACAAAAAAGAGGTCCCATCTAGGCGAAAATAATGGTTTTCACCGCCTTTAATGTTCATTCGCTCTTTACGATCCTTGACGCCTTGGAGATTGATACCGCTATGGTTGCCGATCAGTTTCCAATTTCCTTCGGGTAAAATAACATTATCCCAATCATGTTCGTCGCTACCGGTATTGATGAGCACAAAGACCTGATTATCGACGATATAGCCTAATTGATAAGGATTTACGGTTTCGATCCATTGGTAATAATAGTCTGACAAAGCTTCGCCTCGGCGAAAGACCTTCCCGTGTTCGCTCATACGAAACTGATTAAGGCCCTGCCAGAAAGCTAGCATGCCTTTGTAATCACAATTGCTGCCTCTAGATTTTTCGGTCTGGCCGACGGTCTCCCACAAAAAAGTATTGGCGCGACGCATATTGTAGGTATCATCGCGGCCTTTGAAGTGAGCTTCGAGCCATTCTTCCCCGGGTTTGACAAATTCTTCTAAGGGAGCGAGTCCCTTAGAGCGCATAATTTCGACACCGCCATGCGTAACGATCGGCCCTACTGAGGTATAGAGCAGCAGGCCGGCAATTTTGTAGCGTTCTTCGTCCACTCCCTTCAAGCCGTTCCAGTCTTGCTTCGCAAAACGATCAGCCAAAGCCCAATTGTCGTGAATATCGAGGTAATTGATGCCACTGAGCGGCGTCTTGTCATCATGAAAGCCGGCAGAAAGCGCTTGCTTGACCTTACCTTTGGCGTGGAAATAGCCTCCGGCGTAGCCGCGATGGGCATGTGGATCAGAGAGTTCAAATGGATTACCGATCAAGGCATCGCGGGTTTCGTCTTGGAAGAAGGTAATGGGTGAATCGTGCTTATACCAATCCCATGAAGGATTGCTCTCAAAGTTGGGGTCGTTGGACCCAATCCATGGTTCCCCATAAATGATAATGTCATCGCCTAATTCGGTGCGGAGCTTGATGAGGGTTTGCTTGTCGATCTGACCTGCCAAATCTATCCGAAAACCGTCAATCCCAAACTCTTCGATAAAATGCTTACACTGGTCAATTAGCCATCGCTGGACCATGGGGCGGTTTTCGGTCTTGACTTCATTGCCATATTCCCCAATATGATCCAAGTCTCTAGTACGATAATAATAGAGTTTATCTAGGACATTGAAGTGAAAATTGTGCGGCTCACTATCCATGTCCTCGGCGGTATGATTGGGGACGATGTCAATGATGACAGCAATGTCCTTATCATGAAAAGCCTGCACTAAATCACGAAACTGTTCACGTTCGCTGCCTAGTTCTGAGCCTTTGGTACGATAGCGGTTTTCGACCGCAAAGCAATGCGAAGTGCGATAGCCCCACTGATAATTTTCCTCGGCGATCTCCATTTCCTTGAAAAATGGATCATCGGCAAAGGATTTGCGCCAAAGCTCATCAGGATAGTGCATATACTCTTGCACGGGCATGAGGTGGACTGTATTGATCCCTAGATTGACGAGATAATCAAAACCTATCGGCTGGCGCTTTTTGTTTTTGAGGCCAGGCACAACCATGCCTGAAATAGTGCCTTTGAGTTCGTCAGCGACCGGCAAAAGATCGGTAAAGTCCTGTACGTGGACTTCATATGAAATCACGTCTTCAAGCTTAGGAATCCCGCTTTTGAGCGGAGTAGCGGGGGTAGTTTTATACCAAACGCGGCTACGGCCCCAAGCGTCGTCATTGACGCGAGCATAAGGATCAGAGATATGCTTGGGAAGGGCTTCGTAGAAGTGGCTGCCTTCTTCGACTGGGCCGTGGATGGTAAAATCATAAAATGTACCCTTGAGATCAGCATCAAAACTCGCCTCCCAAACGCCATCTGCATCACGCCTCATCTCAACCGTCTCTTTGGCCTCTGGGGATAAGCGTTCCTCGTAGAGGTAAAGCACCACTCTCTCTGCTCTTGGTGAGAAGATGCGAAAGTCCGTCTTACCATCCTGCACGTTTGCCCCTAGCTCTTTGGCTGAGTATAACTCCTTAAACCAGCTATCAAAAGAGCAGTGTGTTTTTAGCCCCGCTTCGCGCAACTCTAAGAAATAGACCCGACGCATATCCAGCGGTGGGGTTGTAATAATCAAGGCTTCCGTAGCGGTATTGGGGAGCACGGCCGCAATAGGAATTTCTTTGCCTTGCCCATCGGTCAAACGATAAGCATTGGGATTGAGGGGGCGATTGGTTCCTTCGACGCGGTTCCAAATACGGCCACCGGAGCGGAGTTCTGCTTGAAATGTTGGCACTTTGATCGTATGCATGAATTGAAGGTTACCGCCAGCGGCATTGGGAGCTTCTGCTGGAGGCGACAACCAATTGCCCTCATCGACGCGAAATTTGAATTCCGCATGAATCGGGATGAGCTCGAAGTTAGGGTTGAATACCGCTAATGTCCAAAGCGAATTTGCATTAGAAGTTAACTGCCATTTCGGATCATCCATATCTTGGCTCCAATCGCGAAATGAACCCGTAACAACGACTCTGCTTGGCGTCTTTTGATTGTAGATTTCCCCATCAAAGAGGAAGTATGAAGTATCATTTTGGTGTAGATAGCCTTGTCGGCGAACGCTTATCTCTTGCGCATTGGCGGAGGGCAAGCATGCAATACTCGCCAGCAGGAGGAGTAGGAGTCGTGAAAGCATAGTAGTTTTATGAGCTTTCAAACTCTCCAATCTAACTGAGAATTGGAAATTGGGGGAGTGTCAGTTGATAGAATGCTCCTAAATATCTTCTTCTTTCAACCTTTTGATTATTTGCTGCTTAAGTTTAGCAGATATCCAAAAACCATGCTGCTCAAGTTTTTGTAAGATCAGCTTTCCAGATTGAATTACTCCTTTTTCCTTAGCGAGGATGATAATTCCTAAAGTGCCGATTACTGAAAGTCCTAGCCTTTTGGCCACAGAGCGGCCTTTAATTTCATCAATGATTAGGCGTTTGGGTTGTTTGGCAATTGCTAAGGCAATCGCGCTAGCCTCACCAGCATCCAATTCTAATTCTAGTAATTGCTTTTGCTGAGGATCATATTCATCCGAAATCTTGATCCAAGGAGGCAAACTAGCGTGAATTTCATTTCTGACAAGATCCGTGATAAGTATCTCCCCATAAAGCCTATGGAGAATATCTAACTCGCCAATATCTTCTAGTGCAATTAACGGACTGGCATCCGCGATGATTATCGGATCAGACATTCGCTATGTCTGACTCGATTTCTTCCATTTCATATTGAAACGGAGAGATCTTATATTTTCCCAGCATTTCAATAAAGGCTCGTTTAGAGAGATCTACCATCTGTGCCCCTTGACCAGAAGTAATCAT
>JBCCQN010000065.1:0-37575 GCA_039024315.1 Bacteroidota bacterium | reverse complement strand
TTTTTAGGTTGCGCTACCAGCGACACTGTGGATGCCTTACTAGATCCTCCACCGGTAGCAATCATCCAAGATAGCGTGGTGGATTGTAATCAAGTTTATCTCTCTAGCACAGGTTCTTCCGGCACGACCTTATTTTGGGACCTTGGTGATGGCAATACAGCCATTGGCCCTAGTTTTATTCATACCTATACCGTGGATGGTGCCTATACCATTATCCTTTCTGCCACCAACAGTTGTGGCGTTGCCGTTGACTCTGTAAACGGTTTTTTCAGTCCCTACTGTGTCTGGCCTGGTGATGCTGACGATGATGGCGTAGCCAACAATTTAGATATTCTTGCCCTTGGGCAAAGCTTTAATAGCACAGGTACCGCTCGACCAAACGCCAGCTTAAACTGGAATGGAGAAGCTGCTTATGACTGGTTCAATAATATCAGCAATGGGGTCAATTACACCTTTAGTGATACAGACGGAAATGGCGTAGTCAATGATGATGACACCTTGGCGATTTGGCAAAACTACGGGCTGATGCACAATAAGTTTAGCGGCTCAGGTATGATGGGAGATCCTTTGCTCTATTTGGATATGAGCGTTCTCAACAATAGCCCTGTGAATGTTGGAGATACCGTTTCGATACCCATTATGTTGGGAGTGGACACCTTACCGGTAAACGATTTGTATGGGATTGCCTTTAGCTTGAGCTATGACACCAGCTTGGTACAAAGTGGAAGTGCCTCTATCTCCGCCGAAATGAGCTGGCTGGGCAATAATCTGCTCAAAATGCATAAAGACCTTCCTGCCCAAAATGTAATTGACGTTGGCATAAGCCGCACCGATCAAATCGAGCAAAGCGGTTTTGGGCAAATCGGTCGTTTTACCTTCGTGATGGTGGACGATATCGCAAAAATGGGCGTAAAGGATAGCATGTTCTTGGATTTTGACGGCATCGTCTTACAAAGACTTGATGGGAGCCCTATCCCCGTCAATACTCAAGGCGGTCAAGTAGTGGTACAAGAGGGCGCTACGGCAATAAGTCCTAGGCTGGATTGGGAGATTCAGTTGTATCCTAATCCTAGTCAGGGCATGATGACTTTGGAAATACCCGCGGCGCGGAACGCTCAGTTTGAAATCTTTGATTTACTCGGTAGAAGCGTTCTCCGAAGGAATATAAATGAAAGGAAGACCCCAATAGACCTGTCCAACTTAGAAGCCGGCATCTACCTAGTCAGACTCACGAGCCCCGAAGGACAATGGAGTCAAAAAATTGAAAAACGATTTTAGGCTACTGAAATCCGGTGCGCTTCATCTGCTGCTCCTTCATGTACTCACCATGCTTGGGATGATTGCAGTTTTTACGCGGATCGCCACGGAGGGCTTTGCAAGAGGATAAGCTAAGCCCTCCCACAAAGGCGAAAATCATCAAAAATCCTAAGAATTGTCTATTTCTTTTCATGCCTTATGATTTGAATGGAGCGAGCGTCAAAGGTTAATAAGACTTTTGACGCTCGCGTCATTATTTATTTTCAGGATTAGAAGCACTAAAATCATCAAACTAGCCTTTCAGTGCCTTTGTTTACCATCTCTCTGAGCCAAAGTACAGAGGAGCCCCTCTAATTTAGCTTATCTTGCATCAATAAATAAAAAACTCCTTTCTTTTCTTCCCTACTTTTGGCTCTGCCTTACCTTACTCAAGGATAGGATCATAACCATCGGGCCCAATCAAACGCTCAAGCGTAGCTACCATATAAGCAAACTCTTGTGGGCCGCCTGTCCTCACCATTACCCTATGCGAACGCCCATCCATAATGCAAGCTAAGCTCACACTAGGCAAGTCAGCTACGTTGGGATTATCATAAGCCTCATCCAGCTCCCAAAATGATGAACTGCGAATCACTTCCTTAATAGCGACCATGGTTTCGGCTGGAAGTTGCTTGTTGTGTTCGCCCATGAGTTTTACGTGTGCCTTGCCCTCATAACTTACCTTGCCTTCAGCATTGACGGTGAGGTTATAAAAGGGACAGGTCCCCATACAGGGAGTCCGGGTGATGGTCATCGTAAAATCTGAGGGAATGGCTTCGTACATCATTTGCTGCGTACTTTTACAAGCACTGAGGCCAAGTGCCACCACACAGATCAATAAAATTGTATATCGCATAGTATTCGTAATCTTAAACATTCCCAATTTATAAAAAATTGTATCTTCCTCCCTATGTCGATACAACCTAAACTCAAGACTTTTGACTTGGCGATGATTGTACTGAGTCTGGTCATAGGCATTGGGATTTTTCGTTCGCCAGCGGAGGTGGCCCACCATTCAGGAAACAGCACAATATTTTTTGGGGCTTGGCTTATTGGTGGTTTAATCAGTCTTTTTGGCGCTTTAACCTTTGCAGAGATCGGCAGTAGATTGTCTTTAGCCGGTGGCTTTTACCAGCTCTTTTCTATTGCATACAACCCTATGTTAGCCCTCATGCTCAACTGGGCTTTGTTATTGACTATGGGAGGCAGTTTTGCTATGGTTTCTTTGATCGGCTCAGAGTATTTGCTCAACTCCCTAGCACCAGCGGCCTACCAGGCAACCCCATACCCTCAGATAATAGCCGCCTTGGTTATCTTAATCTTGGCCGTACTGAATTGGCTAGGAATAAAAACAGGTTCACGCACCCAAAATATCTTGAGTGGACTTAAAATAGTGTTAATTGCGGTGATCGTCATTACCGCATTTAGCATCACTCCTGAAAACAAGTCGCAAGCCATCTCAACTATTGTCGATAAGAAGCCAAACGCTTTGATGGCCTTTGGCACTAGTTTGATTGCCGTCTTTTTTAGCTTTGGCGGCTATCACCAGAGTATAAATTTTGGCGGTGATATACAAAATCCCCAAAAGAGTTTGCCGCGAGCAATAATCTTAGGTATGAGCATGATCGTCGGGCTTTATCTCCTCATCAACTGGGCTTATTATGAGGTTTTAGGCTTTACGGGCATCCAGCACTCAGACTTGGTAGCAGCTGAGGCGATGGAGGTTTTATTAGGTCCTGCTGGCAGAACGTTTGCCTCAGTTACGATCTTTCTATCGGCCCTAGGCTTTCTCAATGCGACTTTAATGAGTACCCCCAGAATGTACTATGCCATGGCCGAAGATAAGGTCTTACCGCCAATATTTGGCAGAGTAAACGCCAAGACACAAGTCCAAGAGTTTGGCCTTCTTTTCTATGTCTTCATTAGTTTGATTTCCTTGGCAGTTTTCCAAACCTTCCGCAATATCTTAGAATATGTTATGTTTATTGACAGTCTAGCGTTGGCCCTAGGCGCAGCATCCATTTTTGTATTTAGACGTCGTCAAGAGGGTCATAACAGAGCGACTTTTAAAACCCCTTTATATCCGCTCATTCCTGCAGTTTATGTACTTTGTTTGCTGCTGGTATGTGTCAATGTGGGCATTGGTAATCCTCTCATGGCTTTGGTGGGAGTGGGGTTGTTGGCGATGGGGGCACCCATGTATTTATTGATCAAGCGTTTTTCCCGCGCATAAAAAAAGCCGTTCCGCGAAGCGGAACGACCTAAATCTCAATTAGCATTGTAGTGTGTCTAGCCCATTTCTAGGCTAATTCGTTTTCTGATATCCGTTACGCTTTGCTTAAAAAACTTATCCGTTGCGACTAGGTCAGTAACGGTTTGCAACGCGTGGATCACCGTGGAGTGATCTCTACCCCCAAAATGTAGTCCAATTGATTTGAGGGAGTGGCGTGTCATTTCTTTTGCAAAGAACATGGCGATTTGTCTTGCTTGGACGATCGCTCGTTTACGGGTTTTGGCTTTCATATCATCTACGCCAACGTGTAGATGTTCGCCGACAATCTGCTGGATCGCTTCGATCGTGATTTCACGATGTACGGTCTCAACAAAATTCTTAAGCATCGATTTTGCCAATTCAATGTCTACTTCAGCGCGGTTGAGAGAGCTTTGGGCCAGTAGGCTGATCAAAGCACCTTCGAGCTCACGTATGTTGGTGTTGATATTGTGGGCGATGTACTCCACAACCTCATCCGAAAGCTCAATACCGTTGGTGTACATCTTGCTTTTCAGGATCTGCTTACGTGTACCATAGTCGGGGGTCTGCAAATGCGCATTGAGGCCCCAGCGAAAACGCGAAAGTAGTCGCTCTTCCATCCCTTCCATATCATTGGGCGAACGGTCTGAGGCAAGCACAATCTGCTTACCGGACTGGCGCAAATGATTGAAGACGTGAAAGAAATTGTCTTGGGTTTTTTCCTTCCCAGAAAGAAACTGAATGTCATCTACCAGCAATACGTCTATCATCTGGTAAAAATTCATGAAGTCATTGACAGTTCCCTTCCGTACCGCTTCGACAAATTGATTGATGAAGCGCTCCGAAGAAACGTATAATACGGCTTTCTTGGGCAGGCTGGCTTTGATCTGATTGCCAATTGCCTGCAACAAGTGCGTTTTGCCTAGGCCTACACCACTAAAAATAAAGAGCGGATTGTAAGCGGTAAGACCGGGCTTGTTCGCTACTGCATAGCCGGCAGCTCTCGCCAGCCGGTTACAGTCTCCTTCTACAAAGTTTTCGAAAGTGTAGCTTGGGTTGAGATTGGACTCAACTTCAAACTTCCTGATCCCTGGGATCACAAATGGATTGGGAATGGGTCTGCCTGAATCGAGCGGATTCACCCTGCCATTGTGGGGGTTGAGGGGATGGTGAGAACTGGTCGGTAAGCGTAAAGTCGCGTCGCTTCCAGGTTTTTCGGTATTCTGTTCTAGTACAATAGAATACTCGAGCCTTCCTTCATTGCCCATGGTTTGGTGTACGGCCTTCTTCAGTAATCCAAGGTAGTGTTCCTCTAGCCATTCGTAAAAGAATTGGCTCGGTACCTCAATCGTCAATACCTTTTGCTCCAGCTTGACAGGCTTTATGGGCCTGAACCAGGTTTCGTAACTCTGGGGCGAAATTTCCTGGTGGATAATTTCGAGACACGAATTCCAAATGTCAACGCTGGTCGTTGTCATGCTACGATTACTAAATCTTTTTGTACAATTAACCTCTAAAAGGTTCTATAAAACTTCTGTTGCCTCTCGTCGTGAGAACTAAACTCTGCAAAAAGTCGCAAAGAAAAAACTTGACAGAAATTTTTTTTTTACAGGAAGGAAAAAATATTACAAATTACTGATAATCAACACCTTACCCCAAAAATGCCCCATACTAATCCTCAGGGCCGATTTTACCAAAAGCGCAACGCAGGGGATCAATTCCAGCTAACTATGTTAAGCACTTATTTACCAAGGAGTTAAAAAAATATCAACAGTTGTACCAAGACCGATATTTTACACAGACTAAATAATTACCATTTCCAATTGACAAAAATCCAAAAAGTTCGATTAGCTGTTTTCACTAGCTTCATTTATTATTTATGCGATATAACCCTCCTGTAACACAGCCTTAATTTTCTAACAATAATAGCAGGGCTGCTAATCTTTTTATGATTCCGGCTCAAAGTGTCGGTACACATCTTTCTTTAACAACAAAATGGCTTTTTGAGGTGAATAATTTGGGTTCTCGCTGTATTTCTCAATGATTCGACGGCTAAATGACAGAGCATCAGCGTTTTTATCCATTTCCTGAGCCGTGGTATTGATTAAGTTGAGGACATTTTCTTTGGTTTGCACTAACGCTTCCCAACCCGTGGGATGCAAATAAAGCTGCTGGCTGAGATTGTGCTCAAATTCCGAGCGAATCTCTCGGATCATTTCGGTGCGCAATTGCTGTACGTTTTTGCCGCTGCTACCAAGACGAGGCAATAAGTTCTCAGGGCTGATCCGTTCTAAAAACAAAATAGCCCGCTCACTCGCACTAAACTTTAAGGGCAAATGTTGACGGACAGTTTCTTGTTTCATGGCAAATTCCTGGGCTTGTAGTTGATCTTTGCTGCGCTGGTCCAGTAAAAATTTGACCGCAATCAATACCATCAAAGCTGGTACCATATATTTTAAAACTTCTCCAATTATCGTTGCGACTTCCATATTGTTTGGCTTATATATCTTGAATTAAGCTTCGGTTGATAGATTTTGCATAAATTGAGCAAAAGATCGTTTCTTCAATGGGCAAAATCGAGCCCTAAATTAGTGTAAAATGAGATTTCTGGCCATACTTTGTCTATTGATTTTCACTTTGACCGCTTGTCAAAAGCGTTATGACAAAGCCTTGCGCCAAAAACAAGCAGCCAAATTCTTAACGCAAAAAAGCGGAGAGGATACATTGCACTACCAATTGGATCAGATTTTTGATCCTTATATGGACAAGCCTCGCAAAATGGGAAAGGGTCAGAGCTTAAAAAATCTAGCGCTCCACACCCAAGGAACTTTTGCCGAATATGATAGCCTCAATCATTATAGCGGCCTCTGGTTTATCAATAAAACCAAAGAGCGCCTCAGGCTAGTCTATCAAGTTCAAAATGGCGATACCGTGCCCGAAGCCAGACAAGACACCAGTTTTCGCTATCAATTAGTCAAACTAAGTAATGACAGCTTGGTTATCGGCAAACAGGGTCGACATGGCATT
Source organism: Bacteroidota bacterium (assembly GCA_039024315.1). Lineage (GTDB taxonomy): Bacteria > Bacteroidota > Bacteroidia > J057 > J057 > JBCAWW01. Next base: position 31,001 of record JBCCQN010000065.1, on the reverse strand, counting down.
GTACAATACATTTATCTCCTTCAAATTGATAGCACAAGCTTTGATAGTAGTTTTGTCAGTACCCCTCTAGACAGTCTTGCAAAATCAGATAGTGCCCTCACAAAAGTAGATAGTACTAAGAAAAAAAGTGTGCCAACTAACCCCATGGCCGCTGGTCAAGCCAGTCTAGCTCAAACTGAGGCTAATGAGCTTATATTCGATAGCCTTCCAATTGATACAAGCGCGTGGCGACTTTACAGTAGGTATGATCCCTATCAGGATATGTTACCTCAAGAGGAACGCTCAGACTCAACCAGTGGTATTGCGACTAATCCTACTTACTTATGCTTTACCCGCAACGGTTCTTTTATCAAATTTGATCAGAACTACTACAATGAAGGCGCTTGGTATCTTTCGGCAGATAGTCCTGGGCGAATGAGACTCGCTTATACCATTCAAAATGGGGTGGCAGTCTCCGAAATCAACCAAGACAAGTATTTCCGCTTTCAATTCAGAAAGTTAGCCAAGGACACCTTACAAATAGCTCAACAAGGCCGCCATGGTATGGTGCGTTCTACTTATCTTTACTGTCCTAAAGATTCTATCCCCCCCTACCCCAAAAACTAAGTGGCGCGCAGACAAGCAAAACGTCTCTCCTTATCCGAATACCTCGATGGCATTCGAGCAGGCAATCGCATGATGCTTTCTAAAGCCATCACTTTGGTCGAAAGCCGCTTAGCCTCTGATCGTAAGCTTGCCAACGAATTGATCGAAGCTTGCCTGCCTTTTACAGGACAAAGCTATCGGCTTGGCATTACTGGCGTTCCCGGTGTAGGGAAGTCCACCTTAATAGATACCTTCGGTTTTCGTTTGGCCGAGCAGGGACATAAAGTCGCCGTGCTCGCTATTGATCCTTCTAGCCAACTCAGCAAGGGCAGCATCTTAGGAGACAAAACCCGCATGCATCAATTGGCGCATCACCCTGCTGCCTACGTTCGCCCCTCTCCTACTGCGGGATCTTTGGGGGGAGTGGCAAGACAAACCCGTGAAACTCTATTGTTGTGCGAAGCAGCTGGCTATGATACCATCATCGTTGAGACCGTGGGGGTAGGCCAATCTGAGACCGCTGTACATGGTATGGTAGATTTCTTTTTGTTGCTGGCTTTGCCGAACGCTGGAGACGATCTGCAAGGCATCAAAAAGGGCGTCATGGAAATGGCGGATGCTCTGCTCATCAATAAGGCTGATGGCCCCTTCTTGCCCAAGGCACGCCAAGCAAAGGCCAATTACTCGCAAGCGATGCGCCTCTTTCCTCAAAAGGAAAGCAATTGGAAGCCGCAAATCCATCTAGTATCAGCTCTAGAAAACACAGGTTTAGATCAGGTGCAGCAAATGCTTGAGACTTATCGTTCCAGCATGGAACAAAATGGCTTTTGGCAAAAAAGACGGAGTCAGCAGGCTCAGCAATGGATGTATGATGCGATCAGACAGGGATTGGAAGATCAGTTTTTTAATCATCCCGCTATCCGCGAACGCTTAGTTGAGTTGCAACAACTGGTATTGGAACAAAAAAGAGCGCCGATCCAAGTAGCGGAAGAATTATTGCAGGCTTGGCGCGACCAATAAGAAATCACTATGAGCTTTATCAAAGGTCAAATCGTTGACCTCCACCAAGGCAATATCTATCCCGGGCAGATCGAAATCAAAGATGGCAAAATCCATCAGATTAAAGCTTTAGACTCTGCCCCTGATCACTTTATCCTACCCGGCTTTGTGGATGCGCACATCCATATTGAGAGCTCTATGCTAGTACCCTCAGAATTTGCCAAGATAGCCGTGAAACACGGGACTATCGCCACTGTATCAGACCCACACGAGATCGCCAATGTGCTGGGGGAAGCGGGTGTGCACTTCATGATTCAAAATGGTAAGACGGTTCCGCTAAAGTTTTTCTTCGGGGCCCCTTCCTGTGTACCAGCTACCAGTTTTGAAACAGCAGGAGCGGTTATTGATAGTGAAGGGATTGATCGCTTACTGCAAGAGCCCGATATCCTATATCTGGCGGAGATGATGAACTTTCCGGGCGTCCTTTTTAAGGATGAGGAAGTCATGGCTAAAATTGCCTTGGCGCATAAATATGGTAAACCAATCGACGGACATGCGCCGAGATTGCGAGGGGAGCAAGCCAAAACCTATATCGAAGCTGGTATCCTGACCGATCACGAATGCGTCAGCTATGAGGAAGCTAAGGAAAAGATCGAGTTGGGCATGAAGATTATCATTCGGGAAGGGAGTGCCGCCAAAAATTATGAAGCTTTGATTCCGCTCATAAAGGAATATCCTGACAAGATCATGTTTTGCTCGGATGATAAGCATCCAGATGATCTATTAGTGGGTCATATCAATCAGCTAGCGGCTCGAGCGATCAAGGACGGCTATGATAGCATGAAGGTTCTAAAAGCAGCTTGTGTGCATCCAGTGGAGCATTATGGGCTTCCAGTGGGTTTGCTGCGAGAGGGAGATGCGGCTGACTTTGTGGTTGTGGAGGATTTACAAAGTTTGGCAGTCAAGCAAACCTATATCAATGGGAATTGTGTCTATGATCAGGGAGCAGTGCAATTTGAGGCCCGCCTTGCGGAACGCCCAAACCGCTTTGATATTTCTGCCATCGAGCCGAGTCGACTGAGCGTTCCGCGCAGCGGCAAAAAAGAAACTGGGCCGCCCCTCATCAATGTGATTGAAGCCCTAGACGGAGAACTCATCACTCGCCAAAAACAGCTGCCAGCAAAAGTAGAAAATGGCAATATCGTGAGTAATATCGAGCAGGATGTGCTAAAGTTTGTGGTGGTCAATCGCTACCAAGAAGCACCTATCGCAAAAGCATTTATCCAGAACTTTGGTCTGAAATCAGGGGCCATCGCTTCCTGTGTAGGGCATGATTCTCACAATATCCTTGCGGTAGGAGTGGATGATGAGGCCATCGCCAAAGCCGTTAATTTGATCATCGCCCAAAAGGGTGGTATCTCGGCCGTCGGCAAAGGACAAGAAAAAGTATTGGCATTACCCGTGGCTGGTATCATGTCTGAGCTAGATGGCGAAACGGTGGGCACAGCCTACGCAGAACTGGATGCCTTTGCCAAGGAATTGGGCAGTCAATTAGGTGCTCCCTTTATGACGCTATCCTTTATGGCGCTATTGGTCATCCCTGCGCTCAAGCTAAGTGATAAGGGTCTTTTTGACGGGGAGAAATTTGCGTTTACTCCCTTAGAAGCATAAAAAAAGCGGAGCCTATAGCTCCGCCCTCATTATCTACTTAACTTTATTCTTTTCTGGGATCAGTTTCTTCGCCTTTTTGATCGGCTTTTCTTCTAGCGCTAGTTTGAGAACTTCATCCATCTTTGTTACAAATTGGATGTCTAAACCGGCGATATATTCTTCCTTGATCTCAGATATATCTTTGCGATTCTGCTCGCTGAGGATAATGGTTTTGATCCCCGCTCTTGCAGCCGCCATTACTTTTTCTTTGATCCCACCTACGGGTAAAACCTTACCTCTTAGGGTAATCTCTCCTGTCATCGCCAATTGAGACTTGACCAATCGTTGCGAGAAAAGAGATGCCAAAGAAGTCAAAATGGTAATCCCCGCGGAAGGCCCATCCTTAGGCACTGCTCCGGCTGGAAAGTGAAGGTGTAAATCCCAATGACTAAATACTTCTTGCTCAATTCCTATCTCTTTGGCGTGAGCCTTGAGGTAAGTGTAGGCAAGTTTGACTGATTCTCGCATCACCTCACCCAACTTGCCGGTCATGGTCATATTGCCCTTTCCGGGTAGCAAAGTTGATTCGATAAAGAGAATTTCTCCTCCCACAGAAGTCCAAGCCAAACCGATGGCAACGCCTGGAACCGTAAGTTTTTTGTACTGCTCATTTTCAAAGCGAGGCACTCCTAAGAAATCGGATAGATTCTTATCGGTGATGCTCACCTTCTTTTTACCATTAAAGACAATCTCCTTAGCGGTACCACGGAAGAGGGCGGCAATCTTTTTGCTCAGCAGGCGAACCCCTGACTCTCTAGTGTATTTCTCTACTACCGTTTTTACCGTCTTAGGAGAAATCGTAATGTTTGAGGTCTTCAAACCATGTTCCTTGCGAAGCTTTGGAATCAAGTGCCGCTTAGCAATTTCAACCTTCTCTTCAAGCGAATACCCGCTAATGCGAATGATTTCCATTCGATCACGCAAGGCTGGGTGGATGGTATTCAAGCGATTGGCGGTACAGATGAACATGACTCTGGAGAGATCATATTCCACTTCGAGGAAGTTATCCCTAAAGGTATTGTTTTGCTCTGGGTCAAGGACCTCGAGTAAGGCAGAGGCCGGATCGCCTCTAAAGTCGTTGCCCACTTTATCAATCTCGTCTAGCATGAAGACCGGATTGGAAGTTGAGGCTTTTTTGAGGCCTTGGATGATACGGCCTGGCAGCGCACCGATGTAGGTACGTCTATGACCGCGGATTTCGGCCTCATCTCTAGCGCCACCTAGAGAGATACGAATGAACTCTTTGTCGAGCGCACGCGCGATCGACTTGCCAAGAGAGGTTTTACCTACTCCGGGAGGGCCATAAAAACAAAGAATTGGTGCCTTTTTATCCGCCTTGAGACTCAATACGGCTAAATGCTCAAGGATACGGTCCTTAACTTCTTCAAGGCCATAGTGATCCGCATCGAGGATTTTCTTTACCTCAGAAAAATCAATCTGCTCCTCGGCATATTTAGACCAAGGTAGGTCAAGCAACCACTCTAGATAGTTGATCACAATGCCATAGTCCGGCATCGCCGGGGTCAGACGAGAAAGGCGATTGAGCTCTTTGCGGAAGGCACGTTGCACTTCATCCGGCCATTCTTTTTCCTCTCCGCGGGCGCGCAAAGTCTCTAATTCAGATTCTCCGCCCCCTTCTCCTAATTCGTCTTGGATGGTTCGAATTTGCTGGCGCAGAATGTATTCACGTTGCTGCTTATCAAGGTCGGTGCGCACTTTGTGCTGAATCTCTTCATTGAGTTCCAGTACTTGTAACTCTTCGCTCAAGTGTTGGAGCACCATTTCGGCTCTTGTCTTGAGCTGATCCTCCTCTAAGATTCTTTGTTTTCCTTCTACCTCAAGGTTGAGGTTAGAGGAGATGAAGTTGATGAGAAAGCTGAGGCTATCGATATTATCGATGGCGATTTTGGCTTCACTCGGAATGTTTGGAGCAAGGTCAATAATCCGCTCAGACTCCTCTTTGAGATTCATCATCAAAGCTTTGACCTGTTCCATTGGAGGCATCACCTCCACAGAACGCTTGATCTGGGCTTTGAAGTAAGGATCAGTTTGGGTAAAAGCTTCGACTTCAAAACGAATCCGTCCTTGGATCACGATGGTAACACTGCCATCAGGCATCTTGATCAGTTTCAAGATGCGGGCAATAGTGCCGCGATCAAATAAGTCTTGGGGAGTAGGATTTTCTACCTCCACCTTGCGTTGTGAGATAACCCCGATGCGCTTGTCGCCACTTTTGTATATTTCTCTTACTAGCTGGATTGATTTGTCCCTTCCTACCGTGATGGGAATGACTACCCCGGGAAAGAGGACTGTATTTTTAAGAGTCAGAATACCAATCTCGGCTGGGATTTGCTCTTGGTTCAATTGAGCTTCGTCCCCTTCCGTCATGATGGGATAGTCTTCCTCTAGAAAGCTTTCGTTATCCGAAAAAATGAATGCCATATTGTCTGATGAAAATAAAATCGGCTGCCAAACTGCCCGTTTAGCCAGCGAATTGTCTCCTTATTACGTTGGATATGATAAGGTGCAAAGGATATGCCCTTTTGGAGATTCAGCCCTTTTGTCATAATGCCTGATAATTAGGCATAATTCACAAAGCTGTTGTATTTTCGCATTCTCTCAAAAAATCAATCGCACTTGATATTAATATGAGCATAGAAATTAAAGACATCGTATCTCTCACCGGAATTCCCGGTCTTCATCGTATCGTCAAGGCTGACGATCGCGCGATCATTGTTGAATCCATGGATGAGCGTAAGCGCCGTCAAATGGTTCGTGGTAATATGATGGCCTCTAAGTTGACCGATGTCAGCATTTATACCAAGGACGAAAGTGAACCTTTGATCAACATATTAAAGGCTATCAGCGAAAAATACGGTGATGATCTTCCGGTCACCAAAAAGAGCAAAAATGAGGAGCTGATGGATTTCCTTTATTCTGTGCTCCCAGATATGGACGAGGAAAGAGTATATCCTTCGAACGTAAAAAAACTCTTAGGTTGGTATAAAGTCATCCGCGCTTTTGAAGTGGACTTGACATGGGAACCTGAAGGGGAAGGCGAAGAAAGCCAAGAAGAAGCCGCAGAGACGGAATAAGCTCTCAGACGAATGCCGCTACATCCCGCGACCGTACATTTTCCTATTGCTTTGCTCTTGGCAAGTTTAGGTTTTTATGTGGTCCACCTTTGGAAGCAAGAAGAATATTATCAACGGGCTGGATTTTTGTTACATGTCATAGGAGTCATTTCTATGGCCGTAGCTGTACTGACAGGTAATCAGGCGCAAAGCGCGGTTGAGGACATAGCTGGCTTAGAAGATATTTTGCAACAACATCAGATTTCTGGCTTTGTATTACTATGGATACTAGGCATGATGTTGATCTGGCGTTACCTCCGGCAAAAAAGAATGCCCAAGTGGGAAGCCTTGCTATTTGTGGGAGTTTATGTCGCTGCCATGGGGCTGATGGCTTACAGTTCCCACCTCGGTGGCACGATGGTCTATGAGTATGGTGCTGGCTTGATAAAAGGTTAAGGCTTATGCTATATTTAGGTCGAAGATAGCATTACTTATTTGTGTACTTGTGTACGTCTTAATTTTCAGTCTAAAAACTACAGCCGGAGCCTGCCTCCCCTTTACCCAATTTTTCTGATAAAAATGAGTGTTCACAAAACAGTCCTCTTTGGAATTCTATTATTTATCAACTGGTCTATTTACGCACAAACTGAGATCGATTTTTATACTCAAATTCAACGAGCCAAAGTTTTAGCAGAACAAAAAGATCTCTCAGCCTCTATTCATACTTACGAAGAGGCTTTCAAACTAATAGACTATGTTCATTCGAGTTATTTCCAAGAAGTCTTAGTCTTAGCTAAAAAGCAAAAAGACTCAGAACGCGTAGAATATTACACTCAAAAAATAGAGCTGCAGCAACGAGCTAAAGCGCCTGTCTTAAAAGCAAAAGTAGATAGCCTTTTTGAAATAGATCAGCAGATCCGTATGGGTAAATATGCCAAAGCTATCACCTATTATTGGAGGAAGGTTGCCAATCAAAATCCTGACACTAGCGCTAAAAAGTATCGGCAACACATGCCAGTATTTGAAGAATTTGAAAGACAGAATGCTAGTAATATCCGTTACCTGCTAGAGCTCATGGAACAAAACTCTTACCTAGGTGAAGAAATTATTGGGGCTAGCGACGATAAAGTCGAAATCATCATGTTGCATTTTGACAAGGATGAGGGCAATAGAATATTAAAACCTATATTGAACGAAGCCTTAGCTAAAGGCCAAATTACCCCCCTACTCTATGCCCAAATCTTAGATAGGCATTTGTATACACAAAGTAATCAACAAACCTACTGGACCTGGCCTTGCGCCAATAAAGGGGAGAAACTGGCTTTTACAGAGGAAGATATTCCTCAGATTCTCTCACGCCGAGAGAGTATTGGCATCATTCAATCTGATTTGAGACAAATCAAAAAAAGAGGCTATTGGCTTTTGATCAACGAAATAAGATTATAAACCTTGAGGGCAAATGCTATGTACATTAACCTAAAATTACTCGGGCTTAGCTTTTGCGCGCTCTTTCTTGCCTGTGGTGGAGCCCAGACCGAAGGGCGTTTCTTTGTAGAAGGTGCCTGTGAGGAATGTAAAAGTATCATCGAAGCCAGCTTATCTGAGGTGGAAGGGATTGCTGCCTCTCAATGGGATAGCAAAACTAGCATCCTTAGTGTCAGCTATGATATCAATCAAATCAACGAAGACGACATTCAGATGAAGATTTCTGATGCTGGTTTCAATACCCAGTTTTTTGACGGCAATCCTGAGGCAAGAGCGGCTCTGCCTGCGTGCTGCCAACAGTTGATTGAGAAGCGTTTGGAGCGCGATACTTTGATGAATCCGTATTAGGGCTACTGCTTCGCAGAACGCTTGTCCCTGGACATCCCCTTTTCGCTTGCCGTAGCCTTCGAAGGGAAACTAGCGAGTAGATTGTGAGCGTTAAGGCTTTGCGTTCATTTTAGCGTTCCCCGCATGCTCGAAATGAAGTTGGGGATATTTCGTATTGCGACATGCCAATGCCTTGCCGCACCCTAGAGATAAACGTTCCGCGACTCAGCGGAAATCAAACTTATTGTCGAGAAATAGTTGAAAGTCTTCAAACTCCTCTTCACTCATAGCAGATTGACCGAAGACATAATTGATCTCCTCCCATTCGAGATAGATGAAGTTATGGGCGCGACGTAACTGATGAATATTGAGCCATTGATGGCGATGCATCTCCCCGTCTATTTCTAACCAAAAGCTGTGCTCATCATAGCTAAGGAAGGCGGATTCTATCCCTTGATTGCGCTCGATAAATTCAAGCATTTCTTCCCTCACTTTGGGGATATCTATCTGCCGCACTTCCTTCTCCATTTTGGAGATTCCATGCAATAGATAGCCACAAGAGAAGACCAAAATCAGCATCAGTAATTCAAGCCCTCCTTTGAAACCGATAAAGGAAATATCTTGCAGTAAGAGGCCGATAATGAGCGCCCCAAGGACTATCAAAATACCAGCGTAGAGAAAGATTTGCTTGAGCTGCTTGTCTTTATGCTTTTCCAAGCTAGTGACATAGATATCCCAATAGTCGGAGGGCTCAAAGTTGAGTTCGATTTTTTGAGGTGCAATCATGATTGTGTTATTGGTTTGCTCACTCAAAATAGCACTTCCTTGGCAGCAAAAAAATCGCGTTGCAAAAAAAATGCAACGCGATGAGTATCATAAGACTGAGCGTTCCGCGGCTTAGCGGAAAGCACTAAAGCCAGTAATGTCGTAACCCGTAATGAGCAAATGGATATCGTGTGTCCCTTCATAGGTAACCACAGACTCCAAGTTCATCATGTGACGCATAATAGGAAAGTCCCCCGTGATGCCCATGCCACCTAATATTTGGCGAGCTTCGCGAGCGATCTTAAGGGCACTATCTACATTATTCCGTTTGGCCATCGAGATTTGGGCCGTAGAGGCACGACCTTCGTTCATCAACGTACCCAAACGCCAAGTGAAAAGTTGCATCTTAGTGATCTCGGTGAGCATTTCGGCAAGCTTCTTTTGCTGAAGCTGAAATCCTCCAATCGGACGGTCAAATTGTTGGCGCTCTTTGGCGTAGATCAAAGCAGTAGAATAACAATCCATAGCCGAGCCCATGGCTCCCCAAGCGATGCCGTAACGTGCCTTGTCCAAACAACCCAAGGGTCCTCTTAGACCGGAGATATTTGGCAGCAGGTTTTCTTTAGGAACTTTGACGTTGTCGAAAACCAGCTCACCAGTCGTAGAGGCACGCAAGGACCACTTATTGTGGATTTCTGGCGTACTAAAGCCTTCCATGCCACGTTCAACGATCAAACCGTGGATACGTCCTTCTTCATTTTTGGCCCAAACTACGGCAATGTCTGCAAAAGGTGAGTTGGAAATCCAAGTCTTAGCGCCATTGAGCAAATAGTGATCCCCTTCGTCGGTATAATGAGTAGTCATCCCACTAGGATTGGAACCATGATCAGGCTCAGTCAAGCCAAAGCAACCCATCATTTCCCCCCCAGCGAGTTTGGGAAGATATTTATGCTTTTGCTCCTCACTACCATATTTGTAGATCGGATACATTACCAAAGAACCTTGAACCGAACACATAGAACGGATACCTGAATCTACTCGTTCGATTTCTTGCATAATAACCCCATAAGCGATTTCATCCAAGCCAGGACAAGCGTATTCCTCAGGTAAAGAAGGACCAAAGAGGCCGAGTGCGCCCATTTCTTTGACTAGATGAGTGGGGCATTCATTGTTTTGCGCCCAGTCATTGATATAGGGAGACACTTTTTCATTGAGCCAATCCCGCACAGAGGCGCGGATCAGTTTATGCTCTTCGGTAAGTAATTCATCAAGCTGATAGTAGTCAGGCGCTTCGTAACGGTGCGCCACTTTTCCATGATTTTTTTCCTTGATCATAAAATCCCTTTTTGATAATCTATAAATAGGAAGACAACAGTCGAAAACAGCTAATTTTTGTCCTTTTTAAGCTTTGTCAGCGAGGAAAATCTCTCTAACTACTGTTTATACGGTAAACTACCTATTCATTACCGCAAATTACTGACTTTTATTCGGATAAGTGGCGATTGTGTAGTAAAATCGCCAATATAGTTGTCTCTCATGAATCGACTGCTGAACATATTTTCATGGCGCAAACTCAAGAATCGGAAGTTCCAAACTCGGATCATCCTGATTTTGAGCTTTTTGCTGCTGATGACCTTAATTCTACCACGGTCTTTTCGGTTGAATTTACAGCATAAGAGGGGACAGATTTGGCCGCATGAAGACCTGAGTGCTCCCTATGATTTCTTTGTATTGAAGGCAAAAGATTCTCTTGCAGCGGAGCAAGCCCTTGCGGCCGAACAGGTAGCAGATATCTACATGTTAGATACCAGTCGCGTACGCCAGTCCTTGGATCAAATCGTAATAAACGTCAAAAGTCTCAGCAAACGGCTTCAACAATATCGACAAGCCGTCAGTCAAGGAGACAGTCTAAATAGTAAAAGGCATATTCGGCAATTTTTCCAGCCTGAGTACGGCGAATTTCCAGTGGAGCAATTTCCGGCCATCAGCGATTACGAGGCTTGGAACTCCCAATTGATTGTGGATGCCTTTAGGATAGCGAATCAAGTGTATGAAATTGGTTATCTCAATGCGCCAGATTTATCGCAAAGCGACCATTATGTGGCCTTACGTAAGCAGGCAGCTACAGAAAGATGGGTGCCCATCAATCAATTGCTGGTAGATGAGGTTGCTTTAATCCAGTACTTGCAAAACGATCTTAACCTAAAAAACAATTTCAAAAATCGACTGCTTGCTTATATCCTAGCACGGGACTTAGAGGCAAACTACCTTTTTAATGAAGCCCTAACCGAACTAGAAAGACAGCAGCAACGTAATCTCGCCTCGCCAGTTTCTTCTGAGTATAAGCAGGGGGATCCGATCGTAGCCCGAGGGGAAATCGTTACCGTAGAGGTAGAAAAAGCCCTCAACGCCCTCATCCAAGAGCGGCAAAAACGAGCTATCAGGGACAGTTTATTAGAGGTGTCTATCAGTCAGTTTTTGGTGATTGCGATGATAAGCGCCATCCTATTGGTCTATTTGGCTTTTGATCGGCCACGCATCTATTTTGACAATAACAAACTGGCGCTCATCTTTTTCACCTTTGTGATCACTGTCGGCTTGATGGTACTTACTTCACGGATTGGCAACTATGTCCTACGCCAAGGCAGCACCCAGCCTAGCTTAAGTTTTATTTATCTGGCACCGGCCTGTTTGGTGCCGATTTTTATGCGAAACTTCTTTGGTTTGGGTACAGCTTTCCTGTGTAACCTATTGGTGGCCTTCTTTGGTGCGGTGCTGATACAACAAGATTTAGAATATGCTTTTGTGCAGACTGTAGCCGGAACGGTAGCCATTTACAGTATGACAAACCTGCGGAAGAGAGAACAATTTTGGTATACGCTATTGTATATCTTCATTGGCTATGTATTATCCTTTTTGGTTTACAATCTTTACTCCAAAGGCGGATTCAGAGGGATTGACTATCCCAATATCTTGCTGTTTATGGGCAACGCTTTAGCGACAGTAATTGCTTTCAATTTGATCTTCCTCTTTGAGAAACTCTTTGGTATCACCTCTGATTTGACTTATCTCGAATTACTAGATACCAATCATCCTTTGCTCAAAGAACTCGCCCGCAAAGCGCCAGGTACTTTTCAGCATAGTCTGCAAGTCGCCAATCTCGCGGAGTCTGTCATTAGTGAAATCGGTGGTAATGAACTGCTCACGCATGTAGGGGCGCTTTATCATGATGTGGGCAAGATGCCAGATCATCAATACTTCATCGAAAATATGTCCGAAGAGGACAAGCGCAACAATCCACACGAAAAAGTCAGTAATTTAGAGAGTGCACGCATTATCATTGGGCATGTGGCCAAAGGGGTCGAACTGGCGACTAAGCATCACCTACCTAAAGAGATTATCCAATTTATCCAAACCCATCATGGCAGCACGCGAGTAGAGTACTTTTATCGCAACTTCCTCAGAGAAAAGGGCGAGCATATTAGTATTGACGAATCGGCTTTTCGCTATCCAGGTCCCAAGCCATTTTCCAAAGAGACGGCAGTCTTGATGATTTCGGATTCGATTGAAGCAGCCTCACGAGCCATGAGTAAGCCTACGCCAGAGAAGCTGCAAAAACTGGTTGATTCTATCGTGAATTATAAAATCGAGGACGGGCAACTCGAGGATTGCAATTTGACATTCAAGGATCTCACTACGATCCGACGAGTGCTCCACAAAAAGCTGCTCAGTATTTACCACGCTCGGATTGAGTATCCAGAAGAAGTCAGTCCGAAGGTTTGACGGCCTGATCTTGTTGCCACCAAAAGAGATTGCTTTTCATCTTTTCCCATTTGACTCGATTCATAGCGGTTTTTTTGGTCAGTTTTTTAAAGGCTTTTTCATCGATTTCTTCCCACTCTCCAATACTCATGTTGTGGTGCCCAAGCGGTTTAAAATCATCGCCATGTGAACGCGAAAAGCGATTCCAAGGACAGACTTCTTGGCAAATATCGCAGCCGTAAGCCCAGCCTTCTAACTGTTGGGCCTGCTCGGCCGTCATCGCGTCTTTCAGCTCTATCGTCAAATAGGAGATGCACTTATTGGCATCAATCTCGTAGGGTTTTAGGGCATCAGTAGGACAAGCATCAATACAGCGGGTACAGGTACCGCAATAATCTTTGATAGGACCATCGTATTCCAAAGCTAAGTCTAAGATAATTTCCCCGATAAAAAAGTATGAACCCATTTTGGGAGAGATCAAATTGGTGTGTTTACCAATCCAGCCGAGGCCGCTACGTTTGGCCCAAGCCTTGTCCATCACGGGTGCAGAGTCAACAAAAACCCTTCCGGATACCTCAGAGCCGACTTGTTCGTGTATCCACCGAAAAAGGGTGTAAAGTTTGCGCTTGAGGACTTTGTGGTAGTCAAGCCCCCAGGCATAGCGGGAGATTTTGGGGCCGCCTTCGGGGAACGCTTCTCCTGCCGCGGGATAATAATTATGGATTACACTGATCACCGATTGGGCTCCCTCTACCAACAAACGAGGATCGACTCTTTTGTCAAAATAATTTTCCATGTATTGCATGCTGGCATGCCGGCCGGCCTGCAACCACTGTTCCAAATCCCGCGCTTCTGCATCCATCATTTCTGCTTTGGCGATTCCCACCAAATCAAAGCCAAGACGATGGCCTTCTTCTTTGATTCGTTGGGAAAGAGTCGTGGGAGACATATCTAATACTTGAATTATTGCACACTTGGGCAGATGAAGTTACGATTGATCTACGCAACAATTCAAAAAATCGCTTAATCTAGTATTTGCATGTATTCTTCTGGCTATTTATGATTTTGAACTTTTCGAGATTAAACAGATTTTTGAGACAGGAACATTTCACATGCAGAGGACACTAGTATTTTTATTCTCCCTGGCCTTTTTTTGGCCGGCTTTTGGGCAAAAAGACGAGGAGCGTATCTATGATTTTCCTCCCGGGCGGGAGGGAGCGCTACAGATCTTAGAGTTTTTGCTTTATGCTGATGAAGAAGAACGCATCGATCTTAGCGCTCAGTTGAGACCAGAACGAGAGGATTGTGATGCGATTTTTACCGAAGAATACGCTCGTAAGGTGTATCGCTACCAACAGCGGATCAACAAAATGGCCCGCATAGTGGTACAGCCTTTGATGGAAGGCCAAACCGATTATTTGTTGTGGGAGGCCACCACTCAGGATCTGATCGATTATCAGGGAGAAGCTCGCTTTTTTCCAGGTGGCTACAAGGAAATTGCCCAATATCTACAGCCTGATTTCACCTTTTATCGCTTCAAATTTATCGAGCCGGGCCATAAGCTAGGCAGTGCGTATGATATGCTAGTTTATGTCAACAATCGTTGGCGATTGATCCATCGACCTTGGGTGGTAATGTTTGATTAGGGCTTTGAGCTGGAGGCTTGAAGCAAGCTAAATAGACTATCTCGTAGGGCTGCAGTACTCTGTACATTATATGCTGGGCTGGAATACTCCTCGCTCCCAATAAAAAATACAAAATTGGGCTCTAAGGCCCGCTCTGACTTACCCCATTCGTAAAGAGGGATCAAGATCTTTTGGGCTTTGATCAGTTTGGGAAACTCGTTGAAAACAATGATCTCTTTATCATAAACCAGCTCGATACAGTAGTATTCCGCTTTCAGATTTTCGACATAGTTTGGCGAAACCAATGTTTTTAATACTTCAGTTTTAGCCCTCGCGATTTGTTGACATATTTGCTGGATATCACTTCTTGCCGTAGCGGCTAATTCCTTTTTGTCAGTGAGTGTATGAAAATAGATGAGTGGTTGTCGGGAAGAAATCGTCCGACAACCACTCATAATCATTAATATTCCTAGTCCATTAACTAGTAGTTTTCTCATTTTATTCAATCGAAATATTGTCTAGCAATACTGCTGTATCATAGATGCTATCCCCCACATCTCCTGTGGCTAGGCGCAAAGTAACGACTTGACCACGATAGGGACTGATATCAAAGCTACTATTGATCCAGTCCGTAAGATAAGTACCGCCTTGGTCAAAAACGATAGAGGGCGAACCTGTGAGCAAATTACCTTGGGTATTTCTCGTAGCCCCAAAGTCAATAGCGATTTGATCTATCGTTTTGCGCAGCAAAACATGCTCTACTCCGCTCTCATCTATCAAGACAATCTCAAAAACATCTTGAAACTGGCTATTGATAAACTCCAAAAACTCCTCCGAGATATAGTTCCATGACACCTTAAGTTTGCTGGCAGAGTTAGACACTTCAAAGGACTGGGCAATACTACCCGTAGCAGTGGTAAAGCCTAAGCCAGTGGAAATGATACCCATATGGTTTGGTCCTTCAGGCACCGCAAATCCCAATTTGGTGAGATTACGGCCATCACCTTGTTTGGTCCAACCACTGAGATCACCATATTCAAAATCCCCGTTGATCAAAGAAACGGGATAGTGCATCAGGGAGGAGCCTTTTAACTGATAGATGGCTGGCTTGGCGGGAGTATTGGGGTCAGCAATATTGACCGTAACGTCCCCAGTGGTCTTTTGATCTTTTACCAAGGTTTCTACTGTTTTTATGGTCTGTTGCTTCGCAAAACCCACAGTCACGTTCTCTGAATAGCCAAAATAGCTTTTGGCTCCTTTGGCAAAAAAGGCGTTTTCGAGTTTGGAAGTCTGGGTACCCTCACAGGAAGAGTTAATTATCACACTGTTGGGGAAATTACCAGATAAATCACGCACATACCGATCTGATACCCCATAAACGTCATCCTTGATATCCCAAAACCAAAACTCATCCACAACAATATTGGTAAATAAGCCAAGCTTATTCGCCATTAGCAGGGGTTTGTAAGTGATCTTATTGGCATCCGTTACTCTTTCTCCCGTCAACATCCATTCTCCACCGGCTCCATGGGTATCCATGAGGACCATACCATAGTTGGTAAGATTGGTCAAAGCCGCGATATTGGCCGCTCCGTCCTCATAGATATCAACATCAAATTGAAATTTTGAATCATCGAAAATCATACTGAGCGCGGGGACAATTTCATGACCAAAAGCTGTCTCAAAGGGAGAATAGATGATCACTTTTCGGTTTCCGATAAGATCGGGATCTATCATATCAGTTTTAAAGGAAGCCTCCTCTGGAGAAAAGTCATTTATCCCTACTGTCTGCTCATGGACAGGAATAGTTGCCGAGCTATTTCTTCGCTCTGGTATCCCTTGTTTGGTAGTCACCCTACCATTTTCATCAGCATACGAAATAAAAATTGCTCCGACAGTACCAAAGGAATATTTTACTTCTATAGCAGTACTGCCAAACCTTCGCGCCGAAATCACTTCTTCTTGCTCAATCAACCAATTGACCGTTTCGTCTAGGGCAGACTCTACTTTATCAAAGTCTTTATCCGCTTTTTCAAAAAACACGTCAATCGCGTCTAATTTAATTTGACGCATGATTTCAAACTCCGCCTGACTGATATCTTTATAGACCATTAGCCGCACGATATCCGATCTTGCTTCCTTTCGCAAAGCACCTACTTGGAGCTCTGTTACGATCTGCACAAAGACTTCTCCTTCGACATCTTCATTAAAAAAGAAGTTACCGGTAAAGACGTTATCACCTTGGATCTCATCAGAATTGCCCAGATTGCCATTATCAAAGAGCTCTCCGAGCTTTTCAAAGGTTTCTTCCTTTTCATCTACCCGATAAAGAGATACAGAGGCTTCTGAAAACTCTATGCCACCATCAACCACAAAAAAGGCTAACACATTGGACCCATCATTGACGATAAAGTCTTTGGGATTTGTGCTGAGCGTACCGATTTCCTCATACTCTGGAAAAATCCATTCTTCCCTGCTATCAGGTAAAAGGTTACAGCTCGTCTGACTGAGCAATAGGACCAAGAATGCCCCTAGGACTCTGGGAGCCCAAAAGGAAATATATTTTTTCATCATTTTATTGTTATGCGTTTTGCTAGCTTAAAACTGACGGACTAATTGTAAGGAAGTAATCCCTTGCTGGTAGGGAGTAGCGGGATCTTTGCGAAGCATACGGGAATGTTCAAGCGCCACACCCCACTTATTATCGCCCACCCAAGCAGCGCCGATCCGGTAAGCAGGCATGAGGCGATAAGGCTCTAAGTCGGTGGTAAAACTTTGGTCCCAGCTATTATCATCCATTTCATTGTTGATCAAAACTTCGTGGACGTTGATGCGTTTTAGCTGCTCAAACACGCTAAGGCCCAGTTTTAGCCCCCCATACACTTCATAGTTTTGGGCAAAGCGAAGACTAGCTTCTAAGTAAAGATTGGTCCAGAGACTTCGCCACTGCATACCCGTAATATCGTTTTTGTCAAATTGGATTTCGGGATCTTGCCAGTTTCTTTCAATGGTAGTCTGCCAACTGGACCAGAGGCCTTCTACCCCTATCCGGTATCCTAGGTGGTCATTAAGCTTACGTCTTACGTCCATTCTTAGGACTCCCCCTAATTGGATGCGGTTGCCTCCTTTGTAGCTTACGTTTTCATCAAAGGAAGCCTCGTTTAATGCCGCGATACTGTCATTTAGCATTTTGGCTGTTTCTCCACGAGCCCTACTAGAGGCAGGACCCAGCTGGATCGTAATCTGCCATTTAGGATCTTTGGGTTGCGTAATTGGTGCAGAAATAGGCAAAGGCTCTAAATCAGCAATAGTGGATACCTCGCTTGGCTCCTCACCTTCAGGGACAAGGGGCTCTTCCACTTTCATCCTTTGTGAGGAGGGTTTGGCAAGGGAATCCACAGGTAAATACCCCCTTTCTGGCTCTGAGACAGGGATAAGCTGTAGCGAGTCTTTGAGCGCAAGGGCTTCAGTTTTGATCTCTGTAGAATCAATTTCGAGAGCGTTTCGTTTCTTGTCATAGATCAATTTCTTGATCTGAGCACTAGGCAGGTTCAAAGCATAATCAGGCATATCCTGAAAAACGAATTTGACCGAGTCTGTTTCCTCTAACAAAATCTGACCTTTGAGCACACTTCCATTTAGCAAAAAAATACGATCCTGCCCTTTTAAGCCTAAGCTAAGGCAATAAAAAAGCAGGAAGAAAAACCAAGTTTTCTTCATTCTAGTGATTAAATAAAACAGTTAAACTTAAATGAAATCAGCTCTCTATACCCATAGTTAGACAAAAAACCACCAACAAACAAATTAATGTCAAAATACTACAACTCCTTACTTATCTCATAAATCCCGATCGTATTTTCGGTTCCTTTCCATTTTACTTTGCGACTGCTGCGCAGAACGCTAAAACCGATTTTTTCCAAACTAGTCAAAAAGGGCTTTGCAATCGCTCGTCCAGGTTCTGTCAAAAGCGCTTTTACGCCTGGTTTTAGCAAGCTTTGCAATGCCATTCGTAAGGGCTCAAAATTGCGTTCTTCATAGGCGACATCAGCGGCCAACACCCAATCTACTTTTAGACTAGGGTCGATATCCCGCCAATCGATAATAGCTGTTTGAGCAGGAGTCCCTAAATTTTCTAGCCAGCCCAATTCTGCCATTTGGATTGCTTCAGGCAAATAATCGCTCAAACTTACCTCGCAACCTTTACGCCCCGCAGCAATGCCCGATAGGCCCAGCCCACAGCCGAGCTCCAATACTTTGGTCTGAGGATTGAAGCGATCATCCGCTATGATCAACTCGGCCATGGCAATCGCCGAATGCCAGAGCTCTGCCCAATAAGGGATCCGTTCGTCAAGGACGTCCTCATGCTCCGCTCCCTTAGCTAAAAGCTCTTCCAACAAAGCATCGACATCTCCCACCAAATACAAAACAAAGGTCTCTCCAGCAACTTCTAGAGAGACCTTTTCAAAAGTATATCTTGTTTGGAGCATCTTTAGCAACTCCTTTTTTCTGAGGATCTGAGCGTTCGCCGACATAGGCGCAAACATACAGAATCTAAAGCGTTATTGCTTTGTCGATTAATTGTTTTAGTTCTTCCCGATAATTGTACGGGTCATAGGTACTGGCATTTTCGAGCCAATCCAAAATATTCGAATAACTAAGCGAACCCTTATAGTCAGAATCACGCAGGATCAAAGAAAAGCCAGCAATCGTAGCCGCAAAACGCTGGTTCTCGGATGCTTGCTCAAAAGTTATCTCTTGATCTACTACCTCTAATTGTAATGCCTGACTTACATCTGCGTCCGGCTCTTTGTAGCGAAAGTCAATGGTAAAGGTGTTGTAGTCTTTATAATTGACATTGGGCACCGGAATAAGTTCATAAAGGGCCGTGATAGATTGGTTCGCCCCAATCTCACCAGCGTCTTTGCTATCGTCTTCAAACTCATCGTTTTCTAAGAGACGGTTTTCATAACCAATCAGACGATATTGTTCTACCACCTGAGGATTAAACTCAACTTGTACTTTGACATCCTTGGCTACGGTATAGAATTTTGAAAACTCATCTACCATAATCTTTTGGGCTTGCTTTTCACTGTCGATATATTCGAAGTTACCATTGCCATTATTTGCTAACTGCTCCATCATACCTTCATTGAGATTGCCGGTACCCACCCCCAGTACGCTCAAAAACACTCCCGATTCACGCTTTTCTTCGATCAGTTCAATCAGCTCGTTTTGATCGCTGATTCCAATATTAAAATCACCATCTGAGCCCAAGATGATGCGATTATTGCCTCCCTGTATAAAATTTTGCTCGGCGATCTCATAGGCAGTGATAATGCCTTGAGCACCATTGGTACCGCCACCAGAGGAAAGCTTTTTTATCCCTTTTTTGATTTTTGATTTCTTCGTCCCGGGCGTAGACTCGAGCACGACTTTTTGGGAACCAGCGTAGGTCACAATGGCCAATCGATCGTCATCTCGCATCTCATCCACAAATAAATTGAAGGCAGTTTGTAACAATTCCAGTTTATCTGCTGACTTCATCGAACCAGATACGTCGATCAAAAGGACAAAATTAGAAGGCGGCTGTTGCGCTCTAGGAATATCCTTGCCCTGAATCCCGATACGGACCAATTTATGACCTACTTCCCAAGGGCAATCACTGACTTCCCCATTGAGGCCAATCGGTGCGTTGCCAGTGGGCTGGGGATAATCAAACGGGAAGTAATTAATAAATTCCTCGGTGCGAATTGCACCCAGAGGAGGAAGTTCATGATATTGCTCAATGAAGCGGCGCGTATTGCTATAAGAAGCGCCATCGGCATCAATAGAAAAAGTAGAAATCGGCTCGTCTGCTGCAACGATAAAAGGATTCTCGACAATTTCATTATAGTTTTCTCCTTCCACACTCAAATCGGCGGCAGACCTGCTGTAAAAGCCGCTTTCAGTGTAACAGGAAGTGAGGGATATAGCAATCCCAAGCATAAAGATTAAGGATAGTTTTTTCATCGTGAGGTGTACTTGTTTGTGGTTAAACGTTTCCACTGCGTGGAACGCTGCATCGATGTGTAAATTACCTAAAGCGGGGCCGCAAAATTTTGCGACCCCGCGAATCATATATATAGATTAATGCCTTCGTAATTTTTTTTGGATTAGGCGCTTAGAGCGATTTAGCCTCCTTGATTAGCTTTTCTAGCTCTTCACGATAGCCATTCGGATCAAACGCTTGGGCATCATCCAGCCAGTTTAGCACTTTGTTGTAAGACAGATTGCCTTTGTAAGGTGAATCTCGTAAGATCAAAGCAAATCCCGCTGCTAGAGCGGCAAAACGTTGGTTTTCCGAAGCCTGATCAAAGGGGATTTCATAATCGATTACTTCTAGTTTTAAAGCTTGGCTACTGCTGGCATCGGGATCTTTATAACGAAAGTCAACCGTAAAAGTATTGAAGTTTTTGTAGTTGACATTCGGCACAGGGATCAGCTCGTACAAAGCTGTGATCGATTGATTGCCTCCGATCTCACCTGCGTCTTTCGTATCATCTTCAAAATCCTCATTGTCCAAGATTCGATTTTCATAACCAATCAAGCGGTATTGTTCTACGACTTGGGGATTGAACTCAACTTGTATTTTGACATCTTTGGCTACGGTGTAAAATTTGGCAAATTCATCCACCATCACTTTTTGAGCCTGTTCTTCGCTATCAATGTATTCAAAATTACCATTGCCATTGTTGGCCAACTGCTCCATCATACCTTCATTGAGGTTGCCGATACCTACGCCCAATACACTCAAAAATACCCCTGTTTCGCGTTTTTCTTCGATCATATCAACCAGTTCGTCCTGGCTGCTTGGACCAATGTTGAAATCACCATCCGTGCCTAAAATGATCCGATTATTTCCTCCCTCAATAAAGTTTTTTTCTGCGATTTCATAAGCCGTTATGATCCCTTGGGCTCCATTGGTACCACCACCCGAGGATAGCTTATTGATTGCATCCTTGATAGTCGTTTTATCCGTACCGGGCGTGGAGCTCAACACCACTTCATCCGCACCCGCATAAGTAACAATTGCCAAACGATCGTCAGGACGCATTTCATCTACGAAGAAGTTGAAAGCCTTTTTTAGTAGTCCGAGTTTATTTTCATGGTTCATAGAACCGGAAACGTCGACCAACAACACAAAATTAGCGGGAGCTTGCTGCGCACGGGGAACGTCTTTGCCTTGAATCCCGATACGAACCAATTTATGTCCGTTTTCCCAAGGGCAATCACTGATCTCTCCGTTCAAACCAATGGGTACGTTACCTGTAGGCTGTTGATAATCAAAGGGAAAGAAATTGATAAATTCTTCTGTACGGATGGCATCAACGGGCGGTAGACTCCCTCCTTCGATAAAGCGGCGAGCATTAGCATAAGATCCCCCATCTGCATCTATCGAAAAAGTAGAAATAGGTTCATTGGCTGCTACAATAAAAGGGTTTTCAGCGATCTCATTGTAACGTTCCCCGCCAGTGCCGGCAAAACCATTATATCCAGCGCCATTGCTATCGAAGGAATAAAATCCAGGGCTATTACTTTGATTTAAAGTAGGGGAATCATCCTTATTGGAGCAGGCAGTAATGAGCAGTATTGCCCCAAGACACAAGTAAAAAGTTGGTTTGTTCATAGTGAGCTTTGTTTTTATCCCTAGTACGGAGCCACTGCGTGGAACGCTGCATTGACTATTTCATTTGGCCAGAAAGCTGTAGCTTACCCAGCTATGAGAAACTACCCAATCTTTTGCCTTGCCCTGAGTATAGGCTTGCTAAGCTGTACTACTCCCCAAGCCAAGCAGGAAATGGCAGAATTCGTTCGTCCTGACAAAGTATTACAAGTGGGATTTTTGGTAATGGAAGGCGTTTACAACACTGAATTAACGGCTCCTATGGACATTTTTCATCATACCATTTTTCACGACAGCTTGGGCATGGAAGTGTTTACTATCGCCAAAGACAGTGGCATGATCCAGACCTTTGAGGGCTTACAATTTATGCCTGATTACAGCTATCGTACCCAAGAGTATCCCAAAATAGATGTCCTAGTGGTTCCGAGTGCTGAGCATCATCTGAATACCGATTTGGAAGATCTAGAAATGCTGGAATTCGTACGAAAAACAGCTAAAGATGCCGCTTATGTGCTTTCCCTTTGTGATGGAGCCTTTGTTTTGGCAGAAGCGGGTTTACTAGATGGATCTGTTTCGACTACTTTCCCTTCCGATATACCCGCCTATAAAGAACGCTTCCCGCAGCTGGAAGTATTGAGTGATCTCCTATTTGTGCATGATGGTAAATTTATCACTAGTGCCGGCGGGGCAAAGTCTTTTGAGCCAGCGATGTATTTGGTTGAACATCTCTACGGTAGCAAAACCGTTGCGGGCGTCGGGCGCGGCATGGTGATTGATTGGGACCTAAGCAAGGTCCCCCATCGCATTATTGCAAACTAAATTATTTGCTTTTTGGTCCCTTGCAGGGAACGTTTGGTCACATAAATAAGCATCAAAGCAAAGCGAGTGATTTCTTGGAGACATGATGTTTGGATCACTTCTCCGCTTTGAAATTCGCTATCAGACCCGAAACTGGTTGTTTTTGGGCCTAGTCTTAGGTTTTGCAGCATTTGGCTTCGCTTTGAGCGCCATGAGCTATCGCGTCCCTAACATTGCCCCAAATTCGCCTTATGTGATCGCCAACATTATGTCCTTACTTAGCTTGGGGGGCATCTTTGCGGCCAGTCTTCTGTCAGCTAATGCGCTCCTGCGGGATAAAGAATCCCAAATGGAAAGCTTTATTTTTAGCACTAGCGTGAAGAAATGGCCATTACTCCTTAGCCGTTTGAGTGGGATATGCGTGGCAGTGATTTTGGCTTATATGGCCTTATTTCTAGGCATGGCTCTAGCCCTGATCAATCTGCAATTGATGGGAGAAGCATTACTAGAATTTAACCTAAGTACTTACAGCTTTCCCTTACTTTATATAGCAATCCCAAATCTACTGATTGTCAGCTTATTAACTTTTAGCACAGCAGTAATCAGTCGCAATCGTATCATCACTTACCTAGGAGGGTTGGGATTGTACATTTTTTACATGATTGGAGCTATGTTTTTGAAAGCTCCTTGGTTGGCTAGTCCCTCCCCTCCTACTCCAGAAGAAATCCAGTTTGCTGCTAAACTAGACCCTTTTGCTTTGTCCGCTTTGATTGAACAAACGCGCCTTTGGACTCTAGCCGAGCGCAATGCACTCTCTCTTAGTTTCAGTGGCAATCTCCTACACAATCGCCTCCTTTGGCTAGGTCTCTCCCTGCTTATAAGCTTGATTTGCTGTTGGCGGTACCGCTTTAGATTATCTCAAAACAAAGGAAATAGGAGCCCCGATCTAAGCGAAAAGGAAAGCCCACTTTCGCCAAACAAATGGCAAAAACCCCAAAGTATTATCCCCACAAGTAGATTTCAGGTCTTCTGGTCTGTCTTTAAATTAGAAACACGCTTGTTATGGCTTGCTTGGCCATGGCGTATCTTCCTTATCCTCTGGACTTTTGTAATGGGGGTGGAAACCTACAATGCAATCCGTGGCGGTAGCCGTATGGAAGACAGCGAAGCACTCAGCGGAATCTTTGCTAATAATATCGCCAGTGCATTACCTTTTTTTGCTATTCTCGGCCTATTGATCTTCAGCAATCAAATACTATGGAGAGACCGCAAGCTAGGCTTTGCTGTCATTGTAGATAGCAGCCCTACCACCAATGCTTGGCAATATCTAGCCAAACTCTTGACCTGTATACAAATACCCTTGAGTATGCTTGGCCTTTCTTTGTTCTTAGCTGTTGGCAGACAATTGAGTAAAGCGAACTTTGAGATTGAGATCATACCCTATCTGGGACTTTTTTATTACCTAGGCTTAGCGCTTATTTTCAGTAGCGTATTGGTGATTTTCGTCCAAGCAATCGTGCCAAATCGGATCATGGGCTTGTTTTTGAGCGGCATCTTCTTGCTGGTCGCTAGCTCTAGTCTTGTCCGCTTCTTTGGTCTAGACCATTTGTTGGTCCAATATCTACAAGTGATCCAAAGAACTTATTCAGAACTAAATGGGTACGGAGTTTTTGTAGAGCATTATCACTGGCGGATGCTTTATGCCTTGAGCATTAGCGTATTCCTAGCTGCCTGTACCCTTTTTTGGTGGCCGAGGGGTTTGATGCAAGCTTGGAAAACGCGCTTTATAAAAGGAAAAAGAAGAAATTTACAAAAATGGATTTTATTCAGTGGAGTAGGCCTACTCTTAAGTATGTCGCTTATGGGCTTCTTATCAGAGATTCGACATACTGTTCCCCGCAGGGAGGCCAAAATAGCTTGGCAGCTAAAATATGAACAGACCTACTCTCCTCTCGCCCAACAAAAAATGCCCCATATTGAACAGATACAGGCGGAAATAGATTTATATCCTTTATTACAAACCTATGAGGTAAGTAGTCGCTACGAACTTTGTAATCCCTACGATAGTGTCATCACCCAAGCTTGGGTTGCCTTACATCAAGTAGCCGTCTTGGACAGTCTTTGGGGAGAAGGGGTAAAAATCTTACAATCAGATCCAGAAATGGGGATGTATCAAATAGCTTTTGCTCCAGCGATAGCGCCAAATGAAAATCGAGCTTTATTTAGTCGGTTTCATGCTTCTTGGTCGCCCTTCGGAGAACTTACCCCCTTCAACGCCATTGTGGGTAATGGCAGTTTTATGAGGATCAGTCGCTACTTCCCATTGTTTGGTTATCAGGCGGACTGGGGCTTAAACAATGAGGAAGAACGCAAACTCCTGGGTCTTGGGAGCAAAGATCAGATCCCTCAACTAGCCGCTCCTCCTCCACGCTTTCCCTATCAAAACTTTATCCAATGGGAAGCCACTATCTCGACAGAAGTTGACCAAAAAGCATTCAGTCCCGGTAGGCTTTTGCACAGTTGGCAAGAAGCAGGAAGAGCATATTTTCATTATAGGGCGGATCGACCCATGCCATTTCGTTTTGCCCTTAGTTCAGGCCGCTTCGCGGAACGCTTAGACTCCTTGGCGGGAGTTAAGTACCGCATCCTCTATGATCCAAGACATCAATCTCAGCTTGACAATATGATGACGGCTAGCCAGCAAACGATCGCTTATTGCGAGAGGGCTTTTGCAGCCTATCCTTTTGAGGAACTGACGATAGTAGAAGTATCCGATTTCACCGAAGGCTTTGCCGCCACCGCCTATCCCAACAGTATGTTTATTCGTGAGAGTCAAGGCTGGTATGCAGATCCGAACGATGCAGACGGGCCCAATCGAGTCTTTTTGATGATGGCGCATGAAATCGCTCATCAATGGTGGGGTGGGCAATTGAGACCGAGTTATCGGGAAGGAGCGACCTTCTTGACAGAAAGCCTCGCCCAATACACGGCTTATATGCTTTACAAAGAAGCGTTCGGCGAAGCCGAAACCCAAAAAGCGCTAAAGGTCGAAGCAGACTTATACTTCCAAAATCGTGGTTTTAGTGAGGAGCGTTCCCTGCTAATGGTAAGCCCAGACCAAGCCTTTGTAGCCTATCAAAAAGGGGCGGTAGTGCTCTATGCGATTCAGCATTTAATCGGTGAAGAAAGGCTAAATGAAGCCCTCGCCAAACTTTTACAAAAGCATGCTTACCCTCAGACTCCGGCCACCAGTCAAGACTTACTGGAGGTGATTTTGGCGCATAGCCCGCAAGAGCATCACAGCCTGATCAGACAATGGATAGAGGATGTTTGTGTAGAGGATGTAGCGCAAAAACTGATTCTCAGAATACCAGATTGACCGCAATACTGAGGACGGTAAAAAATATACAGGCCAAGCCAAACTTAAAGCGCAGCTCTGCGAAGTTGTCTGGTAAAAAGAAGCCGGCAAAGGCACTAGCGAGCAGGATGAAATTGATCACATAAAAGGGATAGAAGATTCGGTTGGTAAACAATTGTCCCATACGCTTCTCCTTACGTTCGTGAGCGGTGTAGATGAGCATAAACTCCGTTTCACGGTGCATGAGCCAAGTTTCTTCAAATTGCAAGAGATCGCCTGGTTCGAGATCGACATAACCGTAAACGTCTTCTCGAAATTCTCGCGCGGAGGTCTCTACTCGTTGGAAAACGCCCGTCCAGTGTCCCCCTTTGATTTCTGCAGCTTGTACTTTTTCGATCTCCATCACCTCTGTAAATAACAAGTCTAGCGCTTGTAGCCCTACAAAAAACCAGATCACAATGGCAATGGTACGAACTGTGGGGATATAGCGGAAAAATTGCTTTTGTCTCACCTGAGCCATGGATACATAAGGCTCAGCTGAGCTAGTACGTTGGTAAGCCTGGGTCCTTGGATCACTCTGAGCTTGCTTTTGGCCAAAGGGTGGCGGAGGAGGTGGTGGAGGCGGAGCAGTAGCAGCCTTATCTTTTCGTCTCTTGCTAGACGTACTTTGGGCCTCGGCATAAGCTTTTTGCGCGGCAATCGCTTCCTCTCTTTGCTTTAGCCAAGCTTGGTAGCGATCATACTGCAGATTGTATAAACGGCGACGGAGCGGATCATTGAGGATTTGGTAGGCATCATTGAGGATTTGAAAATGGGTTTTTGCCTCTGGATGCTTACTTGTATCAGGGTGGAGTTGGCGGGCTAAGCTGCGATAGGAGCGCTTAATGGTCTCGGCGTCGGCATGCCGGCTCACAGCTAAGATTTGATACAAGTCAATAAATTGCAATGTGTTCGCAGTTTTTGCCGTTTTAGAGCATGCTGATCATGATCAATGACAGTAATATAATTGAAGTACCGGCATAAGATACAAGTACATCGTATTTTCGGTAGTACAGGGTCCCCAGACACAAGATCAAAAGCAGATATACCAAGAAAAAGCTAAAGCCGCCATAAATACTATCCCAAGTTTCAATTTTGATCGGCTGTCCATAATAGTCAGTCTCTACCCTGATCGGCACTTTGGCAAAGAAAGTTTTATCGATGGTTACCCTTTTGCCTTCCAACAAGTAGTTGGCGTAACTTCTGCCGATGGTAAATTGAGTTTCTGGTGTATTGATCTTGACGATGCCTGGCGCAGAAAATGACCAAGCGATAGCGCTTTGCGAAACCACTTTGCCTACTTCTTGACTAGAGGGCAAATAGTAGTCCAACAATAGCACTAAGCTAAATGCCAAGGCCACGCAGGTAAAACCAATCATCACTTTGGAGTACCAATTATAGGCAAGGGCGTCTTCGTAGCGTCGATGCTTGATTTCCTCACGATATTTATCGCTAAAGATGTCCTGCATGACCGCGCCTTCAGGTCGTTTAGGACCTTGCTTTTTCTTTTTAGCGTCTGCCCCAGCTTTAGTTGGTCCTTGATAGGTGCGGCCTCGATACCGTATCCGTTGATTGTAGCGTCCTCGCGGATAGCGAGCCGCTCGTTTCATCCGCGTAATATCATAGGAAGATATCTCCGGCTTGATGGATGGGGCAGTTTTGGTGAGATAGCGGTGGTGAAATTTCTTGCGTTCGACAGGGTCGCTCAAAATTTTGTAAGCTTCCCCAATCGCGATGAAACGTTCGTGTGCGTCTTGGTTATCAGGATTAGAGTCTGGATGAAATTGTAAGGCAAGTTCTCGGTAGGCAAGCTTAATCTCATCAAGACTGGCCTTCGAACTAACCCCCAATACTTCGTAATAGTCTATAAACATCCTGCACGCTTGCTACACTACTAATATACGCTTTATTTCACCAGCACGCCATATCCCCAAGGTTCAAATGTTTGAATCACACCGGGTACCATTTGCACATTTTGACCGGTAAAAGCATTAACATAAACCCCTTCAATCTCCTTACCCATCATCTGCACTTCTTGGGCCGCGGGAGAAAGATTGAATAGCACTGCCACTTCACTATCGCCTTGCTTGCGCACAAAAACTAGCATCAAAGCGTCATTGGTCGTCTGTACAAACTGGAAGCTGCCTTGGTAGGGCCCTTGCCAAAGCGCGGCTTCGGTCTCTTTAAGCTCATTGAGGATGGTATAGATTCTCCGCATGCGACTAGCCCTCCATTGGATCGGGTCTTTTTCAAAGAACGCCAATCTCTTGTCTAGGCCGCCCTCTTGTCCTCCGTAGATCAATGGCATACCTGGCAGCATATAAGTCATCACCGCAAAGCTTTCGGCGGCTCCGCCGAGGCGTTCTTGAGCGGTACCTTGCCAAGAATTCTCATCATGATTGGAAGTAAAGAGCATGCGATAGGCGCCTGTGGGAAAGCTATCTAGTTCGCTTTGGATAAGCTCACGCAAATCGTAGGCGTTTTTTGTGCCTTTAGCCACTTCGTTGAAGGCATGATGCAGCTCCCAAGTATAGGACATCTCAAAGACAGTATGATATGCAGGCTCACTCATCTCGCCCAGCATAAAAATCTCCTTGCTCTCATTGAGTTTGGCTCGGGCAGTTTCCCAAAAGTCTAAGGGCACCATATTGGCCACATCGCAGCGAAAGCCATCAATATCAGTTTCATCAATCCAAAATTGCATGGCATCGATCATAGCGTTCCGCAAAGCGGGCTGCTCATAATTAAGATCGATCACATCCGACCAATCCTCTACGGGTGCTTGAAAATTGCCAGCAGCGTCTAAAGTATACCAATCTTTGTGGCTTTGGGTCCAAACATGGTCCCAAGCGGTGTGGTTGGCCACCCAATCCAAAATCACTTTGAAACCCATCTCATGTGCTTTGGCTACTAATGAATTCAAATCGTCCAAAGTGCCAAACTCCGGATTGACCGCCGTATAATCTTGAATCGAATAATAGCTACCAAGGCTGCCCTTACGGTTTTGCTTACCGATCGGCTGGACTGGCATCAGCCATAGGATATCTACCCCAAGGCGCTGTAATTCGGCTAAGCGTTCGGCGAAGGCGTTGAAAGTACCCTCTTCGGTATATTGACGAATATTGACCTCATAAATCACTGCATCCTTGCTCCACTCCGGATTAGCCAATAAGCCATTGGGCTTGGCGGCAGTTTGCGCCACTTCAGCAGTGGTTTCAGTATGCGTCTCAGTTTGTGTTCGTTCATCAGCACAGCTCATCAATATGAGCATCATCATCAAAGCAAAAGATGATATTTTATCCATAGAATTTGATTTTGGGCTTTGAATTTACGCTTTTCTCAGCGATCAAAGGTACCATTTGATGGAAAGACACCGGAAAAGCTTTTGGGTATTGGCAAATCTATATATGTTGAGGGAGTAGATAGTATTAAGTAGAGAGTATTAAGTATTTAGTAGCTAATATTTAGAATTTATTCTAAGGTTATCCACTTACTTAATACTCTGTACTAACTACTCTCTACTTACTACTTTACTACTATTCGGAAATATGAAAAAACCACGTCTTACGTTTTGGCAGATTTGGAACATGAGCTTTGGCTTCATGGGGATCCAGATCGGCTTTGGTCTGCAAAATGCCAATGCTAGCCGTATTCTCCAGTCTTTTGGGGCTGATGTCGAACACCTCTCTTGGTTCTGGTTGGTGGCTCCAGTTACTGGTATGATCGTACAACCTATTATCGGCCATTATAGCGATCGCACTTGGAATCGTTTGGGCCGTAGAAAGCCTTATTTTTTGACTGGGGCTATATTGGCTTCTCTCGCCTTGGTACTACTGCCCAATAGTGGTGCCTTAACCGCTTTCCTCCCAGCCCTTTGGGTAGGCGCGGGTATGTTGATGATCATGGATGCTTCCATTAACGTAGCCATGGAACCCTTTAGAGCTTTAGTAGCAGATATGTTGCCTTCGGAACAAAGAACACTAGGTTTTTCAGTTCAGACCTGTTTGATAGGTTTAGGGGCAGTGATTGGTTCTTGGTTGCCCTATATCCTCGACGAATGGTTTAGTCTCGGTCAAGAGACCGATCAGTATGGTAATTATGGCTATTTGTTTCTCGCCTTCTACGTAGGTGCAGCCTTTTTTATCACGACCATCTTATACACGATCCTCACTACTAGGGAATATCCGCCTGAGGAATACAAGCAATACCATCCAGAGGAAGCTCATGAGGAAGAAAGCGCCGGTCTGGGACAAATCCTCAGAGATTTTGGCAATATGCCCCAAACCATGCGTCAGCTAGGTTTGGTACAGTTTCTTTCGTGGTTTGCCCTCTTTTCGATGTGGGTTTTTATGACGCCGGCATTAGCCACTCATTTGTATGGCTTAGCACCAAACGATACTGCAGATCCTAACTTCCAACAAGCGGGTCAGGACGTGGGCTTCTTATTTGGCTGGTATAACCTTTTTGCCACTTTTGTAGCCTTGTTGCTCCCCGCTATTGCTTTGAAAGTAGGTCGCAAACGCACCCATGCGATTGGTTTGATTGCAGGTGGCCTAGGCTTGATTTCAGTGTATTTTATCAATGATGCTGATTGGATGATCCTTTCTATGCTGGGCATTGGGATCGCTTGGGCCAGTATTTTAGCGATGCCCTATGCAATCTTGGCAGGATCTATCCCAGGAGGCAAGATGGGTATTTACATGGGGATTTTTAATTTCTTCATCACCGGACCGCAAATTGTCAATGGCATCATCGGGGGCCCCATCGTTAAGTATGCTTATGGTAACCAACCCATCTACGCCATCTTGATG
>JBCCQN010000064.1:0-37602 GCA_039024315.1 Bacteroidota bacterium | reverse complement strand
GGAGTAGCCGTGATCCCTGCTCCCGCATCGGAGACTAAACCTCTAGATTGCGTAAGGGGTGCCGCTGGTGCCTCAATCGTACTGGCCTGAGCCTTCAGACTAGCCGTTTCTTTTTGGCAGGCTTCTAACTGTAATTGTAAATCACCACGAGCCTTGGTACAGGCTTCCAGTTCGGCCTTAAGACCACCAATCTGCCCATTGAGCACTCCGACATTTTTGCCACTAGCTTCTAGTTCGCTATTACGGGCTTTGAGCCTAGCCACTTCGTCTTCTAGGGCGCGATTCATATCCTCCAAGCTCCTGAGCTGAGAGCTCATCATCGATTGACGAATCAAATAACCAAAGATAAAAGAGATTAGGATGATCAATAGGCCTTCGATAAAGCCCCCTGTGCCTCCCCAGTCTGGGAGAAAAAGAGTATCCAGTAAGGGTATTTGTAGTATGATGGAATTCATGTGGAGTAAAGGTTAATCGTGATTAATTGGGAAAGTGAACTTCGACGCGACGATTTTGGTCGGCGTCAGGTTGGTTGGGGAGCATGAGTTCATTTTCTCCCTCGGAGCGAGTATCGATTTGTGAAATCGCTACTCCTCTTTGCATCAGTTCTTGACGGATACCATTGGCTCGGTTGAGGCCGAGCACTTTATTTCTCTCAGGATCGCCTTTTGCGTCGGTATGTCCAGTCAGGACCACATGCCGACCAGAGGACTTGAGATAAGCCGCTGCCTCATCTAGCTTGAGGCCAAATGCAGGATCACTGTTCATCTGGTTAGAGCCAAAAGGAAAAAATATGGTAAAATCTTTGCCCTCGCCTTCTACGATGGTTGCAGAAGAAATCTTATAGTTAAACACCGAAGCGACAAAATTGCCACTGATGCTGTCGTAGTCTTGTTCGTTAAGGGAGGACTTTAACCTGAAGCGACTACTGTCCATTCCCGTTTGTAAAAACAAGTCTCTGATTTTGGTAGCTCTTGCGAGACCCATATTCTCAAATCCAGTAGGTGTTTTTTCATTGGCAAAGTAATTACCGACAATTTCAAATTTTTGATTGTCTTTCAACAAGCCCACTAAGGAGTCTCTGAAAGCAGGAAAAAGGCCACTTGTTTGCGGGTTTAGATCACTCCAGCTAAAGGTCAGAGGCCCTGTAGGTAAATTCATCCCGATTTTGGGCGCGTTGACTTCAGGCGTAGAGGTATCATCTACCATTTCTTCTACGACTTCGTCATCACAGTTTTCCCAAATCGGACAATTCCACCACGAGGCACCTGCAAATAGCCAGCCGACAAAAAGCAGGACCAATAATAGAACTTTTCCGTTCATAGTTTTGGGTTAATTAGTTGTATGCAACGTAATATAAATATCAGTTTTTTCGATCTTTCTACAAGAAGGAAATATCCGATATCTCAATAAATAAATATGTAAAATTAAATGCAACTAATTATCAGACGCTTACACAAGAAAGAGGTCACTATTTTCTGGATTATTTAGGCTTTAAATCCAGATTTTGTTTTTAGGCTAGAAGAAACGTAAAACACAAAAGTAGCCGATCAAAATACTAAGCGTTAAGAAGGGAAGAAAAAACTTATTGGTGTCTTCTCGATTGCGCGAGAGGGTGATTAAGGCTCCTAAAATGATGATTGTCTGAACCAGCAGAGACAAGACTTGCCAGCCGGAAAAATATAAACCCAATATGCTCCCGAGCTCTAGAGCTGCCACGACATAAATAAACCATTTACCAAACCCCCAACGAGTAAACTTAGGCCCTTGTACCCCAAAAAGCTTTGCGTAAATCGCAAAAACAAAAATAAGGCTAAGCAAAATATTTAATCCTAATATGAGACTTGCTTTTTCCAAGATGATTTAATCTAGGGCCAAGTTAAAGCAAAATTATTATCAAGAAAGATCGTATTTCTGACAAAACTTTCATTTTAGGCTCCGCCTAAAATGCG
The DNA here is from genome assembly GCA_039024315.1 of Bacteroidota bacterium. GTDB lineage: Bacteria > Bacteroidota > Bacteroidia > J057 > J057 > JBCAWW01. The sequence goes on along the minus strand of JBCCQN010000064.1, from coordinate 35,653 downwards.
CAGGATTAGGGTAGAGAGACAAGGCTTGAGCGATAGATCGGTTTAGGTCAAGGGAGCTAGTGGGCAATTTCTGCTTCGCAGAACGCTATTCTTTACAGACCTGAATCTACATTTTGCTGGCGGTAAAATAGAAGCAAGCGTTCTGCGCAGCAGCAAACCTTACAGATATACAGGTGAGCTCAACTCAAGAACGCCAAATTAGCGCTTTACTGCTGTAGATTTCGATAGATACTGCCAAGCAATACATCTGCCGTATCATGCCTTATATGCCAAAACATCATCCCCCCCAGTCCTTGATTCTGGACATAATTTGCCTTCAAACGTAAGGAAAGTGTATCCTCATAACTATAAAAGGTTCTTTGCGCTTCATTCCATAAAAAGGGGGTCTGAGCGGTACTATCCCAAAGACTGAGGGTTCCTTCCAAACGTGCAAAATCGGCTACCAGCTCCTTATAAGCAGCCGAAAGTGCCTCTCCATCATAAGGTTGATGAAGTCCTTGTTTTTCTGGCTTTACTCCGGTCCAGCCTCGGCCATAAAAAGCAGCGCCTAAAACTAGCTTTTCTTTAGGTATTCCTGCTGCTAAGTGTTCTGTTATCGCCTGCTGCGCAGAACGCTCAATCATGGCCGTAGTATCGCTAGGTCTGAGATTGGCGTGGTGCCCAGTCTGTGGCGTCCAAGCACCATAAAAATCATAGGTCATGACATTGACAAAATCCAAATATTGGATGGCTTGGTCCATTTCAGTCAAATCTAAAAAGCTTTGACTGGCGGCAGTGGCCACAGTCAGTAAATAGGCTTTGTTGGGGGGGCGATTGTCCACGAGACTTTGCGCTTCCAGATATTGACGCAAGGTTTGCAAGAGGAGGGTATAATTTTGTGTATCCTCCGGTCGGTGAGGATTATCATCTCCAGGTTGCGCCGGATACTCCCAATCTATATCAATGCCGTCTAGCTGAAAGTGTTTCATCACTCTTACCGCACTCCTCGCAAAAAGATGGCGAGAGGAATCTGTAAGCGCGGCATCCGAAAAGCCATCCGACCAAGCCCAACCTCCTACAGATAGTAGAATTTGCAAATGGGGATTATACCTTTTGAGTCGGTGCATACGAGACAGGCGCAGACTATCTCTGCTTTCGATCTTAACCTCTCCCTCAACCACATTGCCAAAGGAAAAATTGATATGGGTCAACATCTGTGCACTACTGCGAGGCATCAAATCGCTAGCATAGGCGATCAATCGGTAGGGCGGCAAAGGGAGCTCAGGGCTAGTTTGTAGGCCCTGACAAGCCCAGCAGAAAACGCCTAACAATAAAATAATCGGTAAAAAGAGTTTTGCCATAAGGAGAATGATATATTCGGCCTATAAACTACGAAAAGCTATGAGAATCCTCTTTTTTAGTGCCAAATCATACGACCAAGAGTATTTCACCCTCGCCAATGAAGCTTTTGGCTACGAGCTTTCGTTTATCGAGGCCCCGCTTAGTCAGCAAACGCTCAGTCTCAGTCAAGGCTATGAAGCAATCTGCGTATTTGTCAATGATAAATTGGATGCAGCAGTATTGGAGGGTTTAGCTCAAAAGGGGGTCAAAGTAGTTGCCTTACGCTGTGCGGGCTTTAATAATGTCGATCTCACTGCCGCAGCAAAATTAGGCATCACCGTATTGAGAGTACCAGCTTACTCCCCAGAGGCCGTCGCGGAGCATGCAGTAGCGCTGATTCTTACCCTCAGTCGCAAGACTCATAAAGCTTACAACCGAGTGCGAGAGAGCAATTTTTCCTTGGAACGTCTGACTGGATTTAATTTATATCAAAAGACCATAGGGGTAGTCGGTACTGGAAAGATTGGGCAAGCCTTTTGTAGGATTATGCAGGGTTTTGGTTGCAGGTTATTGGCTTACGATCTTTATCCAAATGAGGAAATGCAAAGTCTAGGAGTCGAATACGTGAGCTTTACTAGGCTACTAGAGCAATCAGACGTTATCTCCCTACATTGTCCCTTGACCCCAGATACTCATCACCTACTCGACGCACAAGCTTTTGGTCAGATCAAAAAAGGAGCAACGCTTATCAATACGAGCAGAGGAGGCCTGATAGATACAGCAGCAGTGATTCAAGCTCTCAAACATGCGCAGATCAGAGCCTTAGGCATTGATGTTTATGAACAGGAAGAACATCTATTTTTTCGCGACTTATCGGAAACGATCATCCAAGATGATTTGATCGCCCGCCTGATGTCTTTTCCTAATGTTTTGGTTACTGCCCATCAAGCCTTTTTTACGCAAGAGGCCTTGACCGAAATTGCCCAAATTAGTCTTTCCAATCTATCCGCTTGGCAGCAAGGAGCCCCTTTAGCCAATGAAGTCAAGGATAAGGCTTAGACCTTAGCAATTTGACGATTCCAAATCTGATCTTGATACTGTACGCTAAGATAATACAGGCCCTTGGCTAAGTGTTCGGTGGGGATCTGCATAGCCGTGGCGCGGGAAGGTACTAGGCGCTTTTTGCCAAATACTTTACGGCCGCTCATGTCCGTGAGCTGCACGTATATTTCGGTCTCTATCGATAGTTGGATCTCCAGAGAAAGTAAGCTAGTCGTGGGATTAGGAAACACCCTTGCTTGAAACAAAAGAGAAGATCCCTGCTTTTCTGTGGCAAAAGGACTGGCCAGAGACTGGCTAGCTAGGAGGCCTTCGCGCCCATTCCAAGCGATGTAACGATAATCTAAGTGGCTCACTCCACCGACAATTCCGTTTTCCAATTCACTTCCTTCGTGATCAAAGCTACCGTAAGCAAAACACTTTTGCCCGTCTCCTTGATTGACACCAACCGTAGCAGCCTGCCCCCCAAAACCTCCTAAGCCTCCTGACGAATGACCAGTAGTCCACTGCATATCCTGATAGTTGAAGATTACAGAAGCCCGCTGGGGTAGGGCAATGTCGCGAATATGTGAGTAGTGGCCATCCGTCAGGATAAGCTGGAAGGTATTTTTTAGTCCAGTAGGATCATCTTCTGCCAAATAATGACAAACTCTTGTCCAAGTTATGATCACACTGTGTTGGTCTATATAATAGTTGATTTGGCCGCATTGATAGATATCGACATCGCTGTAAAAAGGAGCGATCATTTGTGGCCCTTCTAAGCAAAAGTCAGAAGGCGTGTACTCACTTAGCGCCGCGCCAAAACTGACATTGCCATTGGCATTTAGGTAAAGCTCGTCATACTCTTGTCCATAAAAATAAAAGCGAAAAGGAAGCGCCAATAATTCGGAGCAATCATCGCACTTACTACTGCGATTGAATTGGCGATAGGCTACTGGCAGTCCTTGCAGATCCTCCCCAACTTCTATCCAATACTTCCCAGGAGAAGGAAATTGTTCACTATCCTGTGCTTGCCCCCATATACTTATCGGAGTCAAAATACTAAGCCAAACGAGAAGATAGGGAACGGAACGGGAGAGCTTTCGCATATTATTTTACTAAATCGTATAGTGTAACAAATGTATAAAACATTTATTAAAATATTTAATAAAATGTCAAATTTCTTACACCAATTTGCATAAAAACCTCATTTTCAATGAATTAAATTTTTATCCCCCTATCAAGGGCTGCCTACTATTGATGTAAGATCAAAGGCAAAATTGTAAATCAAGCTTCAAAAAGCTCGCCCAAACTAACTGCCCAAAGAGCTTTGCTCTATCATCTTGAGATTTAATTTTTTATTCTCCTTCCTGCACAGTTGTTTTACAGTATGAAAACTCAAGCACCTTTGATATTGGCTTCTCAATCTCCTCGTCGTCAGCAGTTGTTACGTGAGTTAGAATTTGAGTTTGAAGTGGTTGTTAGGCCTACTAATGAGTATTTTCCTGAGGACATACATCCTAGAGCAGTAGCAGTCTTGATTTCTGAAAACAAGGCCAAGCAGTACGATGATCTTTCCCCCAAAAACATCATTATCACCGCCGATACCATCGTCGCTATCGAAGATGAAATATTAGGCAAGCCTAAAGACTATGAAGAGGGCATGAGTATGCTACAAAAACTTAGTGGCCGGACTCATCAAGTAATCACAGGGGTTACGCTATTTCACAAAGGTCATTTTCGCTCATTTGCCGAAGAGACTTATGTTACTTTTCGACGCTTAAGCGAGACCCAAATACGCCACTATTTAGAGCATTACAAACCCTTCGACAAGGCAGGTGCCTATGGTATCCAAGAGTGGATTGGCAAAGTGGGGATTAGTCGTATCGAAGGGGATTACTACAATGTGATGGGTCTGCCGGTCTCCCATCTTTATCAGGAACTCAGCCAATTTTTTGAATAATGCTCTCTATCCATTCGGACGAACACTTTATGCGTCAGGCATACCGCCTTGCGGAACGCGCATTCGAAGAGGACGAAATCCCCATCGGTGCAGTGATCGTCAACGAAGGCATGATCATTGGCAAAGGCTATAATCAAACAGAAAGGCTCTCTGATCCCACCGCTCATGCAGAAATGATCGCCATTACAGCCGCTTGCGAATATATGGGCCATAAGTTTTTACCAGAATGTACCCTTTATGTTACCATCGAACCCTGTCCTATGTGTGCAGGCGCTTTGCGCTGGGCCCGCATAGGGCGTATTGTCTTTGGTGCTCCTGAACCCAAAATGGGTCATAGTCGACACACTCCCTCGCTCCTCCACCCTCGCACCGAGTTACTAGGAGGTATCATGGAAGCCGAATGCGCAGGTATTATGCAAGAGTTTTTCCGCTCAAAACGCGGACAGTAAAAGGAAATGTAAATCTTTTCAGCATTCAAAATTTGGCGTACTAAATTTGAAATTCCTTAGCTCTGCAAGCCAAGTATTTGCTGATATAGCTCCATATCATTGAGTATCTTATACGCTTCCTGTAGGTCCGGATCATCCAGAAACGAAGCTTCAATCACCCCTTGTTTGTAATAGTAACGTGTAATGATTTCCTTTTTGAGGAGACCTATGATCTCAGCTTTATGAGTAAGCAAATCGCGGCTTTTCTGGCTCTGTAAGTTGGTTTCGATCTCAGACAAAGCCGTTTGGAGCTCTAGTTCGGTAAAGCCGCTTTCTGTCAACGCTTGACGCATCTTGGTTAATTGCTGCTCTGTCAAAGTTTCAAACTGAAAGCCACGACCCTCGACAAAATCGACAAAATCACCATAAACCGCTTCAGATACTTGAAACTCTTGTGGACCTTTGATTTTCTCGGTTTCCTGACTGTAAGCAGTTACAAAATCAAAAATGATCCCTTGCTCGACTAAGGCCTTAGACACAGGCATCAGGGGAGCATGCGCTACTGGCCTATCGGGATCTACCCCAGCCCCGTCAAAGACTTTACGACCATTGCGAGTTTTAAACTCTGAGATCAAACTATCTGCTACTTTGGTTACGGTACCATCATCGAGGCGATTGGAATAATCCAATGCCTGAATGCATCGACCACTGGGCGTATAATATTTGGCTACCGTAATCTTCATTTGAGTATTAAAACTCAAAGGACGTACATTTTGTACGAGTCCTTTGCCAAAGCTTCTAGTTCCCACCAAAACCCCACGGTCTAAGTCTTGGATAGAACCCGCCACAATCTCTGATGCCGAAGCACTACGCTCATTGATGAGTACAACTAGCGGTATATTTTCGTCCAAAGAGGGATTGACCGTATAAAACTCACGTTGGGTATCATGGGTGCGCCCTCTCATTTCCACAATTTTTTGACCTTTGGGGACAAAGACATTGACGATATTGACTGCTTCTTGCAAGCGACCGCCTAGATTACCTCGAAAGTCAAGGATCATACGATTTAACTGAGGGTTTTCTCGCTTAAGGCTACTAAAGGCATTGGCTACCTCTTGGCCAGCATTGGCCGTAAAACCCGTCACGAGGATATAGCCAATAGAGTCATTAGCCATGCCAAAGTAGGGGACATTTTCTTGCTGAGCCTCGTTTTGTCCGCCTCGCGGAACGCTTAACTCTTGAGTGGCATCATTACGTCGGAAGAGAATATTGACCAAAGAGCCCCGCTCTCCACTGAGGAGGTTTTCAATCTCATCCATATTTCGCTTACCTCCTGTAATGTCGATATTATCAACTTTGAGCAGTTCATCGCCTACTTGCAAACCCGCTTTATCAGCTGGTCCTTCCTCAAACAATTGCAAGACTAAAATCTGCCCTTTGCGCACCCCAACCTCAGCTCCAATACCACTGTATTGGCCAGTACGGATCAGTTTAGACTCATCTATCTGGCTCTCGCTGTAATAATTGGTATAAGGATCGAGGGAATATAACATGCTGTCGATCGCCGTTCGCATCAGGCGGGTAGGATCAGTTTCGTCCACATAGCTTTTGTTTAGCTCGGTATATAGTTCGGCAAAAATCTCCATGTTGCGAGAAACCTCAAAAAGGTCTCCGCCTACTTTAAAACCGACCGAAAACAAGAGCAAAACGAGCATCAGTCCCCACAAACGCCAAGACTTTAGCGAAACAATACGCATAGATACATCAAAATTAGTAGGTCAAAATAGCATTTTTTTCAGCTGTAAACCAGCTCCCGCCAAAGCGGATTTTGCGAAATATGAGACTTTATCTTACCTATACGCCAAGAGCATGCCAGCCAATAGGATCAACATTTACGTTAATTTGACGTTCAAAATTTCAGAGAGTGGATATTTTTCTTAAAATTCCATACCTTTGGTCCATCAGTTAGTCCTTCCTTATTCATCATGAAACGGTTCATTATAACCACCTGGCTCCTTGCTGGTCTTTGCTTTGCCCTTTCTGCCCAATTACTCGATGTGAAACTGGGTACCCCTGAGTCACAACTACTTTTGATGGCTCAAGCCAAAACTAGGCAGGATGGTCAGGCCCAATTTAGCTTGGTTCAGAAGCTTGGTACCAACTACGTCTTTAGACAAGTTATTGATGGTTACCAAGTTGATTTGACCTTTACGGTAGAAAACGAAGAAGTCACCAGCATTAAGACTATCCACCAAGGGCTCAATGATACCCATTTTGTGGCTATGCGAGAGTACTTTGAGGAAACCGTCAAAGCTTGGCACAACAAATCCTATTTTGTCCCCAATGCCCGCTTGGCCGATCAGGCCATGAAAAGTTTTAGCGGCTATCAAGCGCAAGCCGCGGCTTTTACAGATCCCTCCATGAGCTTGATGTTTGTTTTTGTTTATTACGAAAAAGACGGAGTAGCTTACTTTTCTCGCTTAGAGCGCAAGTTTTAGCAAGATTCGCCTCTCTGCTCACGCCTTTTTGTAGTTTTGATTAAAACCTCTAGCGGCAAAACCTTATTTTGCGCGCCTACTATCGAGAATTTTATCCTAACTACAAGAGCTCATAATGCAAAATTTCACGTTGAATAGCGTCCGCTACGGGATGCTAACTTTGTTGTTGCTGGCCCTTTCTTTTCCCTCTTACGGTCAACGAAAAAAGAAAAAATCAGCAGAGCAAAGCACCGAGACGACGACTGCCGAAAAACCAAAAGGCCCCATGGGTGGTGGCAAGGCCAATCCTGACTCTATCATGCCCTATGATCAGATCGTAACCACTAAGGCGGTCTCTGATACTGGCTTATTTACCGTTCACAAAGTTGGTTCCAAATATTATTTCGAACTGGCCAACGATCTTCTAGAGCAGGAAATACTAGTGGTGAGTCGTATCGCAGGCACGGTAGAAGGCTTATCGTTCGGCGGAGCCGGTATGAAATCCCGCCCCCAGCAAGTCATAAGATGGCAACGGATGGAAAATAAAATTTTGCTTCGCTCAGTCTCCTACAATAGCGTGGCTAGTATGGACGAACCCATCTACAAATCAGTCCAACAAAACAATTTTGAACCGGTCATCATGACCTTCAAAATCGAAGCTTACAATAAAGACACTACCGGTATCATTTTTGACGCCAGCCAGCTTTTTACTTCCGATGTAGCGATGATTGGGGCTTTATCCTCCGGACAACGCAAAAACTTCGAAGTTAGAGGACTAGATAGCAAAAGGAGTTTTATCAGTTGGATGCACAGTTTTCCTCAAAATACAGAGGTACGCCACGTACTCACCTACAATGCAGGAAAAGCCCCTTCCAATGGCCTCACAGGTACGATCTCCTTAGAGATGAACCAGTCCTTTATCCTCTTACCAGAGGAACCCATGATCCCCAGACTTTTTGACCAAAGAGTAGGTTACTTCTCAGTGGCCCAATACCAATATGGCGAGGATCAGCAAAAAGCGACTCAAAAGACATACATCACGAAATGGAAATTGGTTCCTTCAGATATAGAGGCTTACCAACGCGGTGAATTAGTCGAACCAGTAGAGCCGATCATCTACTACATCGATCCTAATACTCCGATGAAATGGCGCCCTTATCTCAAGCAAGGAGTTGAGGATTGGAACAAAGCTTTTGAAGCTGCAGGCTTTAAAAATGCGATTAAAGCTATGGATGCGCCCACTCCAGAGGAGGACCCAGAGTGGAGTCCAGAGGATGTGCGCTATTCGGTAATCCGCTATGTAACCAATCCCATCCAAAATGCCCAAGGGCCTCATGTTCATGATCCTCGTACCGGACAGATATTGGAAAGCGACATTTTGTGGTATCACAATGTGATGAACCTTCTCCGTAATTGGTTCTTTATCCAAACCTCCGCGATCAATGAAGAGGCCCAAGGGGTTGCTTTCAAAGATGAGATCATGGGACGCCTGATCCGTTTTGTATCGGCGCATGAAGTCGGTCATACTTTGGGGCTCCCTCACAATATGGGTTCCAGCGCCGCTTATCCGGTAGATAGCTTGCGGTCTCGATACTTTACGGCCAAGTTCAATACGGCGCCTTCCATCATGGACTATGCGCGCTTCAATTATGTAGCCCAGCCTGAAGATGAGGGCGTAGCCCTCATGCCAGATGTCGGACCCTATGACAAATGGTCCATCAAGTGGGGATACACTTATTTTCCCGATGCTGAGACCAGTGAAGATGAGCGCGCAACCTTGAATCAATGGGTACTAGATCGCGCCAATGATCCAGTATATCGTTTTGGTCGCCAACAAAGAGGGGTCATCGATCCTAGCTCACAGACAGAGGATTTGGGCGATGATGCCGTCAAGGCTTCCACTTATGGCATAGCCAATCTCAAACGTATTATGCCCAACCTTATCACTTGGACGGCCGAAGATGGCAAAGATTTTAAGGACCTCAATGAGCTTTATGGCCAAGTACTCAATCAATACAATCGCTACATGGGCCACGTTGCCAACAATATTGGAGGGGTCTATGAGTACTATAAAACCTACGACCAAAACGGCACGATTTACGAACATGTGCCTAAGGAGCGCCAAGAAGCCGCCATGGCCTTTCTTCAGGAACAGTTGTTCACTACCCCAACTTGGCTGATTGATCAGGAAATTTTGTTGCGCATCGAGCACGCTGGGATCGTGAACCGTATGCGTGAATACCAAGTCAGGACGCTAAATAATCTTTTGGATATGGGCCGTCTGGCGCGTATGATCGAAAACGAAGCCCTCAACGGTGAATCAGCCTACGGCATGCTGGAAATGATGGGCGATTTACGCGAAGGACTCTTCAAAGAGCTAATCTACGGTGATGAAATCGACACCTATAGACGCAATCTGCAAAGAGCTTATTTAGAACGGATGGAATTCCTGATGACGAGTGAACAAGCGCCTATACCACCTCAGGCTCGCCGTTTTATCACACGCACAAATGTTGATGTAAGTCAATCCGATATTCGTCCGATCGTAAGGGCAGAAGTCAAAGCGTTGGATCGTCAGATCGCGCGCTTTTTACCGAGAGTCAGAGATAATATGACCCGCATACATCTGCAAGATATGCGCGCCCGTATTGCCGATATGCTCGACGAAGATTAAGCGTATCTTGGGACTTTCCCTTGGGAATGAAACAAGGCTTTTCAGCTCCTGAAAATCCCAACATGCTCTAAGGAATTTCTGATTTATGGGATTGTTGGAGGCTTGGATGAGTCTGGTAAAAAGATTTTTACCATATTCAGGCCTCCAACATTTTTTTTAGCAATTCTTTTGGTTTCATGTCCCTAAAAGAGAAAATATACCTAGTTGTCGAAAACGATCAGCATCAAAATCGCTATAGCCAGGCTTTTGACCGCTTGATTATTTTCTTGATTTGCCTAAGCATTGTAGAGATTATTTTAGAATCTTTTGCGCATCTAAGGGCCCAGTTCCAAGGCGTCTTTGGCTTAACAGAACTGGTCACAACCCTCATTTTTTCGATTGAATACCTTCTCCGTTTATGGACGGCAGACCTCAAGTACCCAGAGATATCACCGCTGCGGGCCCGTCTAAAATTTGTGTGTTCCTTTGCCGGCATAGTGGACCTGCTCGCAATCTTGCCCTTCTACCTCCCGTACATTTTTAAATTTGACTTGAGATTTATTCGGGTGCTGCGAGTGATGCGCTTACTCCGGATCTTCAAATTATCGAGATATACCAAATCTTTGCGCTTGGTAGGAGACATCTTTTTGGAGAAACGAGCTGAGCTAGGCATTAGCCTTTTTATCACTTTTGTCCTGCTTTTGCTAGCTTCTACCTTGATGTATTATCTAGAGGGAGATGTGCAGCCGGAGGCTTTTCCTAATATTATCGCAACTTTTTGGTGGGCGATTGCGACCTTGACTACCGTAGGTTATGGCGACGTGTTTCCGGTCACTGGTTGGGGCCAGCTAGTAAGTGGGGTCATTGCTTTGCTGGGGATTGGACTGGTTGCCTTGCCAACAGGTATTATCAGTGCGGCATTTGTCGAAAAGCTTGATGAAGAAAAACAAGAAAAACAGCGGCAAAAATTAGCCAAACCGAGTCTCAATCAACCAGCTCACTTTAATTTTGCATATTGCCCTCACTGCGGGGAGCGCCTCCCTGAGCCAGTCAAGCAAGAGAGCTGAGGAGGGTATTTTAGCCACCGCTGCGCGGAACGATCATAAGCGTTCTGCGCAGCAGTAAAAAAAGAAAAGAGACCACCTGAGCTACTGCAACTAAGCCTCCGTCATGACCGGCAAAGAAATCGTGAAGGTACTGCCCCTACCCGCTTCACTTTCTACAAATACTTCCCCGTCCAATTTCTGCACACTCAAACGGACCACCGCTAAGCCAATGCCAGAGCCCTCATATTCGTGCTGTGGATTGATGGTTTTGAACATACCAAACACCTCAGCCTGATATTGGGGACTGATCCCAATACCATTATCCGAAACCATGATATGATGGCTTTCTGGGGTCTTTTGATAAGAAACTTGCACGTTGGGAACCTTCGCTTGATTGAATTTGAGGCCATTCTCAATCAAGTTTTTGAGGGCGGTAAACAGCAAAGAATTACTGCTGTAGATCTTGGGCAAATCCACCATTTGCACTCTCCCCCGATACTTATTGAGGCCCTCCCCAAAGGTTTGGATAATCGTGGTTACGATAGCATTGAGATCTACTTCCTCGATTTTGACCTCTTCCTCATGCGACATCGTCGTGTAGCGCGTAAAGTCTTCCACCAATTTATAAAGGTGGGAGGTACTATTTTTGATGGTTTGAAACGAATCTCCCAATTTTGCTTGTAGATCTTTTGGGAGTTTTTTGAAGATCAAGCCAGAATGCGCCCCAATGCCACGAATGGGTTCTTTGATGTCATGCGAGGCGATAAAACTGAAGGTCTTTAACTCAAAGTTGTATTGCTCTAAGCGGCGATTGGCTTTTTGGATATCTTCGGTTCGTTGGGCTACTTCTTTTTCTAGTTGACTGGCGTATTGGGTACGCTGTTTACTAGCGGTGTAAACGGAGTATCCCCACCCCATCGACAACAAGAGCGCAAATACCAATCCTCCGGCGAGGATGTTGCGAAAGCGAATATTTTGCTCAGTGATAGCTTGATCAGCTAAATAAGCTTCCTCCCTCAAAGCCTTCTCTTGATTGTACAAGATTTCGGCCTCTTTAAGTTTCATTTCTGATAGCTGGGATTCATCAAGCAGGCTGTCGCTGATCAGTTTGAACTCATGATAAGCCTTATAAGCCGATTGGTAGTCCCCTACTTTCGCATAAAGTTTAGCGACATATTCGAGGTCTTCTACCCCTACATATTCGATAGATTTGGAAAAGTCTTGTTCACGGATTTTTTCTAGCTGATAAATTGCTAAGCGATCGTTTTTTTCACTTTCGTAGATCAAGGCTTTGGTCATGAGAAAATGCCTAAAAGTGATCGGCCCCATGCGATCTTGATAGGGAGTAACTTCTTTTATCAACAGCTTAGCAGCTTCAATTTTTGCTATTTTTTTAGCCGCGTAAAAGCGAGCCATATTTGTCTTCGTTTCTACCAGAAGCATCTCGTCTCCCGCCTCTTCACTGAGCTTGAGCACCTCTTCCATGGTTTCGAGCACTTTATCAAACTCCCCCATGGATTCATAGGCATTGGCGATACTCGACTTGGTCTGGAGCGCATTTATTTTATTGTTGGTTCGGCTAAATGCATCAAAGGCCTTGTTATAATAATCCAAGGCATTTTCGTAATCCTTACGGTCATAGTAAGCCACTCCAATATTGTTGTAGCTAATTGCCATCCCAAAAGGGTCATCCTCTTTTTCGAAGAGGGTCAAAGCCTTAAAGTAGTAATCAATCGCCTCATAAAAATTGCCTTGATTGACCATGGTCATACCCAGATTCATATAAAGTCCGGGACGGTTTAGCGCTTGCTTTTCTACGATTTTGATCGCCTGCTTGTAAGAGTTTGTAGCCAGTTCCCAATCACTTTCCCGATGCGCAAAAATTCCTTGATAATTGAGGAGATTCAGAATCTTAGTAGTGTCCTCCTTAGCCTGGGCGTATCTAAAAACCTTTTGGTGTAATGCCTTAGCAGAATCTGGCTCGATATCATAAAGTACAATGATAAAAGGTAGGCTCGCTTTCATCTCAAGCTCTTCCGATTGTATCTTCTGAGCTAGGTCGATGGCTTGATCAAAATAAACTTTGGCCTCAGCACGATTGATCCCTCGATATTCCCTCCCCAAGCTAATCAGCGTTTCAATCCGAGTTTCTTGGTCAATTTCAGCCTTAAGTTGCTGTTTTAAACTATCCAGATTAAGGTTTTGCGAAAAAGTCAGCTTGATGAACAAGAGAAAAAAGAGAAAACCAATACCCGTGATTCTTATCATCATACTCATTAGCAGAAAAAATAATGCTCTCCGTCAGGCTGACGAACCCAGCACTTATCGTGCACGATCTATACCAAAACCAATGCTGGTTGAATTTGGCAGTCCTTAAACCAAGTGTACACTCAGATCTAATACCCCTGAGCATCATAAGATACGAGCATTTATAAATTCATAAAAACCTTTTCTTTTCCTTGGGGCTAGCACAGGTAGATAGCCACTGCGTGGAACGCTCAGTCTCAGCGTTCTCCGCAGGAAAAATCAAAGCCCAACTTAGCAGCTAGCCAAGCTTTGTTTGAAGGCAAGGCTTGAAAAAATTAGTCTCTGCCTTTCTTTCGCTGTTGCTTCTTAGGTCTGAAGAATTCACTCTGTTCGATAGAATTTCTCTCGTCCCTAGGCCCCCGATGATGGTCAGCACGATTGCGATCACGCTTATAGTTGCGCTCTCTTCTCGGTCCTCGGTCTCGTCGCTCGCGAGGACGATCTTCTAACTTCATACTTAAGTTGATTCGCTTACGGCCGATGTCCAAGCCAATCACTTTGACCTGTACTTTTTGGTGAACCTTGACCACCTCAGTCGGATGCTTGATAAACTTATAAGCCATCTGGCTCAAGTGTACCAATCCATCTTGATGGACTCCCACATCTACAAAAGCTCCAAAATCTACAATATTGGTTACGATGCCAGGGAGTAGCATGCCCTCATGTAGATCCGTGATATCATTGACGCCGGCGGCGAACTGAAAAACTTCAAATTGTTCGCGGGGGTCTCGACCAGGCTTAGCAAGCTCTTCGAGTATATCTTTGAGGGTAGGCAATCCCACGGTATCCTTGACGTACCTTTGCAGTTGGATTTGTTTACGCAGCGCCTCTTGTGCAATCAAGTCGCTCACACTAACGCTTAAATCCTGCGCCATTTGCTCGACTATCCCGTAGCTCTCTGGGTGTACGGCGCTGCTGTCCAGTGGATTTTTAGCGCCACGAATACGCAAAAAGCCTGCTGCCTGCTCAAAAGCTTTCTCTCCCAAGCGAGGCACTTTTTTCAAAGCCTTACGGCTCTCAAAGGGGCCATTTTTGGCACGATACTGGACAATGTTTTGTGCCAAGGCAGGCCCTAAACCTGAGACATAAGTCAACAATTGCTTAGAGGCGGTATTGACCTCCACCCCTACTCCATTGACACAGCTCATTACGGTATCGTCTAGGCTTTTCTTGAGCGCATTTTGATCTACATCATGTTGATATTGTCCTACGCCGATCGACTTAGGGTCTAGTTTTACGAGTTCCGCTAGCGGGTCCATCAAACGACGGCCAATCGAAACTGCGCCCCTGACCGTCAAATCTTGATTGGGAAATTCTTCGCGGGCTACCTCAGAAGCAGAATAAATAGAAGCCCCACTTTCACTTACCATCACGATAGGAATTTCTTTGGGCAAGCCAATAGTACCTAAAAAGGTCTCCGTTTCACGACCCGCCGTACCATTGCCGACGGCGATCACTTCGACCCCATGTCTGGCAACTAGGTCATGTATAATGGCCGTAGCGGCGCTACTTTTGTTGATGGGCGGGTGTGGGTAGATAGTGGTATTTTCTTGCAAGTTGCCTAACTCATCAAGGGCAACCACTTTGCAACCTGTTCGAAAACCTGGATCTAGGGCTAGCATCCGTTTTTTTCCTATAGGAGCCGCCAGGAGCAATTGACGCAGATTTTCGACAAAAACGTTGATCGCTTCTTCATCGGCCTTATCCTTGGTAGCCACTCGGATTTCGGTCTCCATGGATGGTCCCATGAGTCGCTTATAAGCATCTTTTATCGCTAAGCTGACTTGCTCTGTACTAGCGCTTCTACCTTGCAAAAACTGCCG
This sequence comes from Bacteroidota bacterium, assembly GCA_039024315.1. Taxonomy (GTDB): domain Bacteria; phylum Bacteroidota; class Bacteroidia; order J057; family J057; genus JBCAWW01. The sequence goes on along the minus strand of JBCCQN010000064.1, from coordinate 20,598 downwards.
TTCTAGGATCGCAATCGCCTCTTCTTCTTCGGGGCGAATCGAGAGAGATAGCATCAGCTCTTTTTCGCCACGACGCATGGCCAACAAGCGATGAGAAGGGATTCTGGCGATCCCTTCGTTCCACTCAAAATAATCCTTATACTTAATCCCCTCCTCTTCTTTACCCCGCATCACTTTAGCGCTGACAATCGCTTTGTTCATAAACAAAATCCTCATTCTAGCTCTGGCGTCAGCATCCTCATTAGTCCACTCTGCGATGATATCTCGTGCTCCCTGCAAGGCGGCTTCTACATCAGGCACTTCTTTGTCGGGATCAACAAAAGCCTCCGCTGCTGCGTAAGGGTCATAATTTCCCCTTTGCTCGGCAATGGCCTTTGCCAATGGAGTCAGTCCTCTTTCTTTGGCAATGGTAGCCCGGGTCCGGCGCTTGGGTCTATAGGGGAGGTAAATATCCTCTAATGCATTGAGGGTATCCGCTTTGTTGACTGCCGCTTTCAATTCATCAGTTAGGAGTTCTCGTTCTTCCAAAGATTTCAAAATCGCCTCTCTGCGCTTATCGAGAGCCTCTAATTGCTCCTGACGATCTCTGATCTGGCTCAGTTGAACCTCGTCGAGGCTGCCTGTCACCTCCTTGCGATAGCGTGCCATAAATGGAATACTGGCGCCTTCACGTAGCAGCTGTAAAGTGGCATTGACTTGCTTTTGTTGTAAGCCTAGCTCACTTGCAATTTTTGCAATATGTTCTGTATTCATAAAATCAAGAGAGTGGTTGGTAAATATAATATCCTCAGCGCAAAATGCGGAAGTAAGAAAAACACTTTATCCGTCTTTTGCGCCCCATTACATTTCATCTAATTGTATTTTTCCTTAATACAAACTGATTACCTAAACTCGATGAAACGATTACTACTTTTTACAGCGAGTATTTTCCTGAGTATTAGCCTTAGCTGGTCTCAGTTGATCATTACCGGAGTGGTGGATGGTCCCCTTACTGGAGGCACCCCTAAAGCCATTGAGCTTTATGCCCTCTCCGATATTCCTGATCTTAGTATTTATGGACTAGGATCTGCCAACAATGGTGGTGGTAGTGATGGGATTGAATATACTTTACCCGCCACGAGTATTGCCGCTGGTAGCTTTTTTTACGTCAGCTCAGACATTGATCAATTCACGGCCTTCTTTGGTTTTCCCGCTCACGTAGAGGGAGGTTCCGCAGCTTTAGTCAACGGGGATGATGCGATCGAACTCTTCCGCTACAATACAGTGGTAGATGTATTTGGCGATATCAACGTTGATGGTTCTGGGCAGCCATGGGAGTACCTAGATGGCTGGGCCTATCGTAGTAATGGTACCGGACCAGATGGTACAACTTTCGTACCGACCAACTTTACTTACAGTGGTCCTAACGCCTTGGACGGCGAAAGCTCCAACGCTACTGCGGCTACCCCCTTCCCTATCGGAAGCTATGGGACTATCGTCGTTGACGGTACGCTCGACCCCCAATATGGGGCCGCATTGTGTGTCCAAAACAACGCCACCGGCTTTGGGGATAATACTGACCCAGCCATCGATATAGCCAATGGTTCGGAACTTGATGCCGCCTACGCAATGGTCGAAGGGGGGATGCTTTATCTCTTCTTGGCCGGTAACTTGGAAAGCAACTTCAACAAACTCGATATCTTTATTGACGCTCAGCCGGGCGGACAAAATCGCTTGCTAGGTACCAATCCCGACGTAGATTTCAATGGCCTCAATCGTATGGGCGACGATGGCACCAATAATGGACTCATCTTCGATGCCATATTCTTTTCCAACTACTACTTTACGACAAGCGGAGGAGGCTCACCTTACGAATTGTTTGCCAGCACCGCACCTACCGATGGTTCTGGCGGTATGGGAACCTTTTTAGGCGGTGGTCCAGGCAATGTACAGGCCCTATCCAACGGCGGTACTGTCGCGATCAATAACTCCAATGTAGCCGGAGTCAGCAGTACTATGGTAGGCAATCCTGCCGCGGTCACTACCGGTATAGAATGGTCAATTCCCTTAAGCGAAATTGGCAATCCAGTCGGCCAAATTCGAATCACTGCCTTTGTCAATGGGAGCAGCCATGACTTTTTGTCCAATCAAGTACTTTGTGGGATTGGCAATGGTCAAGCTAACCTAGGCGAACCGCGCAATGTAGATTTTAGCAATTTGGGCGGAGATCAATACTTCTCCCTCTGTACGGGAGTGGACGGCGGCATTGTCTTGACAGAAGACGGCCAAGGCACAGTCTATACCTGCCCCGGCGATGGCTTGCCTGATTGGATTTACTTTGATAGTACTACCACTTCTACTGTCAATTATTCTTATGTCGTTACCGATGCCAATGCGACCATCCTAACCGTCTTGTCAGAAGACAGCATCAATCTCGATGGCGCTGGTATCGGAGAATGTTGGATCTGGGGCTTGGCCTATACCGGCAATCTCACGGCCATGATTGGCGACAATGCCGCCCAAGTGGCCTTAGCTGATAGCTGCTTTGACCTTTCGGATAACTTTATTAGAGTGGTACGTGATACCGCAGCTGGCGGTATGGTCATGACCGAAGCAGGTCAGGATACAGTTTTTGTCTGTTTGGGGAGTGGACAGCAAAGCGCCATCATTGCCTTCGATAGTACTGGCAACTCAAATGCAAATTATAGCTATGTAGTGACCGACACCAATGCCATAGTCTTAGGCTTGTCTGATGATGGCTTGGTTGATTTTTCACAAGCACCTCCGGGAGAATGCTGGGTATGGGGGCTTTCTTATACGGGTATGCTTACCGCCCAAGTGGGAGATACGGCATCCCAAGTTGCGCTCTCTGATGAGTGCTTCGATCTTTCCACCAATTTTGTGGTGGTATTGAGGGACTCTATCAATGCGGGTGAAATAGTGACCTCAATGGGCGAAGATACTGTTTACTATTGTCTAGGCAGTGCCGGAGGTGGTACAGGCATGTTTAGCGTAGATAGCCTCAATGTGTTTGGCGGGGAAAACTTTAGCTACGTCATTACAGATAATCAAGGCATCATCCTCGGCATACCTGCCGGAGATATGATCGATGTCAGCGGCGCTGGATTAGGTGAATGCTGGGTTTGGGGCTTGAATTATACTGGTACTGTCTTAGCACAGCCTGGTGACAATGCTGCTACGACCCAGCTTACCGATGGCTGTTACGACCTGTCCGATAATTTTGTAGTAGCATTTCGAGACTCCGTGAGCGGAGGCACAATCACTACGGAAATGAATATGGATACTGTCTATTATTGTCCCTTCAACGCCGGTGGGGATGATGATGGCGTATTTGTGATGGACAGTAGCAATACTACTGGCCCCAACTTCACTTATGTGGTTACAGACAACAATGCCGTGATCCTAGGAGTTCCAGGTAGCGATAACGTTGATGTCTCTGGTGCTGGTGTAGGAGAATGCTGGGTCTGGGGGCTCTCCTATACAGGTAATGTCCTCGCTCAAGTTGGTGATACTGCCAGCATGGTCGATTTGACGGACGGTTGCTATGATTTATCTGATAATTATGTAGTGATCTATAGAGATTCCTTATCCGGTGGCGAGGTCTTGACGAGCGATGGTATGGATACTGTGCGTGTCTGTGTGAGCGATGGGGATCCTGACATATTGGACTTCCAATCCATCGAAGCCACGGGCGGTACATTTACGTACGTAGTAACCGATACGGCAACGAAAATCTTAGGCTTACCCCCTGCCAATATGGTTGACTTCAGCAATGCCGGCGGCGGTGAATGCTGGGTTTGGGGTTTATCTTTTACTGGTGATGTACTCGTCGGCTTGGAAGATACGGCCGCAACTTCAGTCATCTCCAGTGGTTGCTATGCGCTTTCTACCGACTATGTGGTCGTCTATCGCGATACCGCTGGCGGTGCCTGTAGCGTAGGTTTGGAGGATGAACTTAGCTTCCGCGACATCAGTGTATATCCTAATCCCGTGCAGGATAAGCTCTTCTTCAGCTTCAGGTCGACCTTGGTCAACGACCCTAAGAGTGAATTGACGCTTTATTCACTTACTGGGCAAAGCGTTCGCACAGCGGAATACCCTACTCTACCCATTGGTGAAAATCGCTTTGCGCTCTCGGTCGCAGGACTGAGTAGCGGTGTTTATATGCTGGCCTTCCGCAATGGAGAAAGAATTATCACGCGACAAGTAGTGATAGAATAAGTAAGTAAAGAGTACAGAGTAAAAAGTATTCAGTACAAAGAAAAAAGGTCTCGCTGAAGCCTGTACAATTTTCCTAGGTTTTTATACTGGATACTATTAGCTCAGTACTCAATAATACGTTATGAATCATGGCGGCGCATTTTTGTGTCGCCATTTTTTTTACCGCTGCGCGGAACGATTATCCCTCACATTTATTTCGAGTGAGCGCAGCGACGAGAAATCTCCTTGATATCAATACATAATTACAATGAGGCGATAGGAGATTTCTTCCCGATCAAAATCGGGATCGAAATGACAATAGGGGTAATTGGGGCGGCGAAAAGGCACTGCCTTGTCGCATGCGGAGGCTAAGCGTTCTGCGCAGCAGTCCTACAAAAAATATAAGGTAACTAGTCCCAAAAAGATCAAATACTTGAGATAAGCACTCTGCCGGCTATAGTCTTTGGTTTCTTTTGCCTCCTTTAGCAGGTAGATCAAATAGACCGTCGGAGCTTGCACCAAGATCACCGAGCAAATGAGATATTCACCCAACCACGCTTGGTGCCGCAGATAATGCATCAATACTGGTAGGTAGCAACTGATCAAAAAGGCAGAATACAATAAATACAAAACTACTTTGGTGCGCTGGATCCCAATTTGAATGGGTAAGGTATGTAGATTGAACTTTAAGTCGCCTTTGATGTCTTCTATATCTTTAATGATCTCACGGATAAAGGTAATCTCAAAAGCAAATACAATCGTCCAGCTCAGGCCGATATTGACTTGATAGAGATATCCAGCCAAAATGATCACTAAAGCCGTCAGAAAAGCAATCACCAAATTACCGGCGACACTCACTCGTTTGAGATAGCTGGCATATACAAACAGCAGTAAGACCGAAAGGAAATTGATAAAAGTGATTTGGTAGTGAGCGGTCTTTACGCCTAGGTACCAAAAGGAAAACATGAGGATGCCGACATTGGCAAGAAAGTAACCCGTTAGGACTTTTTTGCTCGACAGAATGGCATTGACGACCAATTTGCCGGGCTTATTGATCCGATCGATCCGAAAATCATACACATCATTGATCCAATAACCCGCACTAGCAATGATGCTGATGGTGAGAACCGTTCCCCAGAAGGGGAGATCCGTCAGAAAAGCAAACGAATGCTCAGTGGCAATAAAGCAGGCCACCCCAAACGAAATGACCGAAATCAGGACATTCATCGGGCGAGAAATCAGAAAAAAATATTTAAAATCCCTGAGCATTATGTAAAACTAAGGATTTTGCGCTAGTCAGGGAGGAAAATCTCGCTTATTTTGGAGAGGCAGGCCTCGCACATATTAATAAAATATTATAAGTATGGAAACAATTGCAAAAATGTTTGGTTGGATTTAACTCAAGCAGTAATTTTAGCTCTCAATTCGCAGACCTATGGGTAATAAACAAGGCATCATTCGTGGTAGCAAGAAGGAAAGAGAACTAGACTTCTGGGGAAAACTCTACTTCCCTGAAATCTTCAAAGGCATGTGGTTCTCCTTCAAACACATATTTCGTCCTTCAGTAACGCTAGAATATCCTGAAGTCAAGCCTACCTTTGGCCCTGAGTTTAGAGGTCGCCCAGTATTGGTAGCCGAAAACGGCAAAGAGCGCTGTGTTGCTTGTGGGCTTTGTGCCCGTGCCTGTCCTCCCCTTGCGATCAGTATGCAAGCAGCCGAGGTAGAAGATGGAGACCAAAAAGAGCGTTACCCTGAGAGATTCGAAATCGACATGCTACGCTGTATCTATTGTGGATTTTGTGAAGAGGTATGTCCGGAAGAGGCTATAGTAATGAGCCCTGAGTACGATCTTAATTTCACCAATCGTGAAGATGCAGTACATGCAAAAGATCGCCTTGTCTTTGACAAAAGCGAGCTCAAGCCTCGCTTAGATTGGTTAGAAGCCCGCCGTAATCAAAACTATGGCGAAGTTTACAACTTTAAAGAAGAAAACAACATTCACACTCTCCGTAATAGAGAGGAGTAATCTTATAACACGAGAGCCGAGAAGCGGGATCCCTTTCGCTTCTCGGCTTTTGCATATCATAGACTTATGGTTCAGAAAATACACGCCACTACCGTATTGGGGATAGTGCACAATGGGCAAGTAGCCTTGGGCGCAGATGGCCAAGCGAGCATGGGCAATACAGTAGCAAAGAGCAATGTCAAGAAAGTCCGCTTGATGGACGAGGGCAAAATCATGGCAGGCTTTGCGGGTTCAACTTCAGATGCCTTTACCCTCTTGGAGAAATTTGAGGAAAAACTCAATATGTATCGTTCCACTTTGGATAGAGCAGCGATCGAACTCGCAAAGGATTGGCGCACCGACCGCTATTTACGCAAGTTGGAGGCCATGCTGATCGTCATGAGTAAAGAACAAGCGCTGATCATCAGTGGCACAGGAGATGTCCTTTCACCAGACGAGGGGGTTTTATCTATTGGCTCTGGTTCTAATTTTGCGCGTTCAGCAGCGCTGGCCCTCAAAAGACATGCCCCCCAGATGAGCGCAAAAGAAATGGTCAAAGAGGCTCTCACGATCGCGGCTGATATCTGTATCTACACCAATCATAACTTTGAGATATTGAGCTTATAGATATCCATTGTCTAGGAAAATATTCGGCGTGCCAATCTTTTGAGTGGCACGCTTTTTGTTTTTCTAAGCGTGTAAGCATTTTATCGGCTCAGTTTCTATCAAATAGTAGCGATCAGCAGCCGTATCCACAAAAAGCTGCAAAAACAAACAATAGGAGGTTGAAATTTTCAAGATTAGGGATAATACTCTGCTTGTATTTATAAATTTCTTACCCTTTAAAAGTATATTTTCCACATTTTTCCCGTGCACAAGCACTAAGGAATAAATGTGGATTTTTTCGTATATACTCCTGATAACCAAATACTAACCACAACAAAATACTCAACCATATCTCCATAAAATAGAATTAGAAAATGAATTATTTATTACCCTTTATAAATCAGATATTCAAAAACCGTTCACACAACCAAAACAACCGTTCGCGCATGGAAACGAACCGTTCATGTATTTTTTTTCTGCCGTTCGGCGAAATAGCCCTATACTTGTATTGAAAGGGCGATAATCCTGGATTACAAGAGCAAGGGCTAGGGTTGATTCATCCCATTGGGATTTGAGTCCCCTAGTTTTTTCAAAGAGGCGCGAGCAATCGCGCCTCTTTATTTTTCGGGCTATTACGATATTATCTCGTGTAATTATCCATAGCATTTCCTTGCCAAAGGCGGGTGGCAGCAATGGCTCATATTTGCCGCTTTGCCCGATTAATACTAGTTTCGAGCATTAAGGAGATGACTTCATGACCAACAAAAACTGGATTTGGTATGCTGTCCTAGCCACATTCTATCTAGGGTTAGCTTGGATTACCTATCAGTTTCATCATAAAATAAGCACCATCGAAGCCCAGCAGATCGACGCATCGCTTGAGGCCGACTTCAAAGGTAGCGATTGGGTAAGCTGGGAACATACCGGACGCGGCGTATATGCCAAGACTGTCCATCCCTTACCCTCTTACAAACCCAATATTTATAGAGGTATCCAAGCAGGAGACAGACTCCTAGAGCTGGACTATAATCCCATCACTCAGCCAGAAGTGGCAGACCGTATTACTGCGGCAGCTCGTCCTGGTCATCCTTTTGTCGCGATTATTCAACCCAATGATCCTTATTCCCCCAGTGGCAATGGTGAACAAGCCTTCTTTTCCAATGGCTTCTATCTCACCTTTACTTTTAATGATATCCCTCTTTACTGGCATGCCATCGTCTGGATCGTAGGTTTTGGGGCCTTTGTGGCCTTAGTTGTGTTGGCGATCTTGTTTCCCATCTTAAGAAGCAATTGGAAAGAAAACCTTCCCTTAACGGGGGTTGTATTTGGGGCTCTCTTATTTTTCTTAGTGCGCTTGCTCCGGCACCTCTACTTGATCATCGAATCAGACCTTACTAGTATTGCTTATGAGAAGGTGCACATTCTGATTTACTGTATTGTCCTCTTTGTTTATGTAGTCAGCTATTTTTATTTCAAACCAAAGCTTAAGTATTACTTTCTAGCTCCCTCAATCTTGAGTGGCGCTTTCATACTATTTAAGGTCTATCAGATCATTTTTATTGATCAACATCTCAAGTATTTCCACGAGCTGATTGAAGACTATACCGCCTTATTTTTCTTACTGCATACCATCGGTGCTTTAGGTCTGTTTTTAACTTCCGCGCCCAAGCAAGAATCTCGTAGCGGGGTACTAGGATTGATCGGGGTGGTTATGCTTTCCATCCTAGGTATGGTTTATTTTAGTCTTGAAAATAGCACTACTCTCATCCATAGAGAGCATATCTATTTTGTTTATAGTCTTTTGTTATTTTTCCCCTTGGTGAACGCTTCTCTCCTACAATTACAGTTTGGTAAGGTCAGCTTAGTGGTCACCCGAACGATCCAATACTTGGTGTTTTTCATCTTTAGTATTGTATTATACTTGGTCATCACTCAATTATTTAACTACCTACCAGGGATTCAATACCGTAGGATATTAGAGTTTATCTCCTTCATCTTATTGATGTTGGTATTTTATCTCATCCTTAAAGCCAATCAGGACAAACTCAGCAAATACTTTGTAACGGCACAACAAGAGCGACTCAATAAATTCAAATCATTTATCGCTCAGATCCCGCAATACACCTCCTCGGTCAACCTGCGTACGGACTTAGTAGAAAAGATGATGGAGTTTTTCAATGCTTCTACCGTTCACCTTTGGTGGAACGCTGACCTCGCCGAAAACGAAGCCGAAGAACGCTACTACAACACCAATGTGGAGATATTCAAGCAGTTGGAGCAAAACAAGACCGTATGGTCTAAATCCAAGGAGATTGCCGCCTTTAAGCTTGATGACGAAACCGAAGCACATGTGCAGACCCTACCCTACTCCCTGATCTCGCCGATCAAAGTAGATGAAGAGCGGCACGCCTTATTGATGCTTGGCAAAAAGCGTCGGGGAGTTTACAATCTGAGTGACCTAGAGCTAGTTTCCCAATTGGTTCAGCAGGCTCAATTGACTCTCAATATCTTGCAGCTTTACGCCAGAGAAAAAGACCTGATTCAACAAACCTACGAAGCCAATCTGACGGCTTTACGCTCTCAAATCAACCCTCACTTCCTGTTCAATACCTTGAACTCCATCGGGGAGCTTGTCCACGAATCTGCCGACCTCGCAGAGCAGGCAGTAGAAAAGCTAGCCTACATCTTTAGATATACCCTCAATAAGTCGAGTCAAAACTATGTGGCTCTTTCCGAAGAAATGAATTTGATCTCCACCTATCTAGATCTAGAAAAAATTCGTTTTGGAGACCGTCTCAACGTACATATCGAAGTAGCACCCGAAATCAAAGAAACGCAGATTCCGGCCTTTATCCTGATGACTTTGACCGAAAACTGTATCAAACATGGTATCGCCAAGATACTACGAGACGGCAAAGTGTCTTTGGTCTGTTTTAAAGAAGAAGATGATCTCGTCTGCGAAGTTTATGACAATGGACCGGGGATTGATCTCAGCCGTATCTACAAAAGCACTGGCCTTAGCAATAGTATTGCGAGACTAGAAAACATTTACGATCGCAAAAACTTGCTAGGTTTCGAAAATACCGGAGACGGAACTCTTGTTACGATGCGTATCCCCCTCAACAAGTCAGAGTAATCAGAATACGTACTTAGACCAACTGTATTCTAGATTAAGACCTAGGAAAGTCGGTCTATAAGGTTCCGCCAGACCTTTTTTCTCTCTAGTGAATACTCCCGAAAGCTTTCGGGATACTTTTTACTCCGTACTTAAAGCCTATCTTACATCGGCACGGCTTTTGATACTATGTTAGTTGGGTTGAATGAATTCTTTGTTTTTTCGAATCATTCTTCATTATTTTTATCCGACACCGTTCTTTTCCCCCATCTATACCACGCTTACATAGCGCTTTTTTATTTCTAATCAATTAGACATTTATGGCTACACTCCGTGTACTCATTGCAGACGATGAGCTGCCGGCACGTAATAAAATGACGCGCCTCTTGAAAAAAATCGAGACAGTAGAACTCGTCCACGCAGCAGAGAACGGTTTTGACGCGCTAGAACACATCCACTCTCTTAAACCTGATTTAGTATTTCTTGATATAGAAATGCCAGGCCTTAACGGATTGGAAGTGGCCGAAAACATTGAATTGGAAGAAATGCCCTCTGTCGTATTTGCTACCGCTTACAGCGAACACGCCATCAAGGCATTTGAACTCAATGCCATGGACTACCTCCTCAAACCTTTCAATGAAGCTCGTCTCCGTTCTGCCGTTGAAAAGGTAAAAGAAAATCGCTCAGGTACGAGCTTGGACAAGCAAAAGATTGCCCAAATCCTCAAGTCTGAGCTGGCTGAAGAGATCAAAACACCTTTTTCCAACAAGGTGCCCATCCCAACACGCGACCGATATAAGCTTGTCGATTACAATGATGTAGTTTGTATCGAGGTGGAAGAACGTAGTGTAAGACTTTACACCAAAGAAAAGTCTTATTTACTCAATCAAACACTCGATACCTTTGAACGCAAGCTCCCTTCGGATATGTTCTTTAGGGTTAACCGTTCATGTATTATCGGCCTCAAGCACGTCAAAGAGATCGTCATCTGGTTTGGTAACCGCTTTAAGATTATTCTTAGCAACGAAAAAGAAGTAATCTCAAGCCGCGAAAAATCGAAGATCCTCAAACAGGTTCTCAAGTTTTAGCCTATAACTAAGGCGACAAAAAAGCTCTAGCCAATGTAAAAGTGATGATTGTCCATTACTTTTGCATTGGCTATTACTATTTGAAGTAAGAAGTAAAAGTAGTAAGTACAAAGACATAGCCCTTGTAAATATCTGTGCCGATTGGATATTCTCTCTACTCTCTACTTCATACTTAATACTAATTCGCTTTGAGTACTAAAATCACCCTCATTCCTACCCCCATTGGCAATCTTGAAGATATTACCCTGCGGGCACTACGTCTCCTCGAAGAGGCAGATTTGATCGCAGCGGAAGATACCCGCACCTCTGGTATTTTACTCAAGCACCACTCGATCAGCACCCCTCAGACGGCATTACATCAGCATAACGAGCATAAAAAAGTGCCTCTCTTACTAGATCAGATTGAAGCCGAAGAATTGCATTTGGCTGTGATAAGCGACGCGGGTACTCCTGCTATCTCAGACCCGGGATTTTTGCTGGTAAGGGAAGCCATCGCCCGCGATATAAGCGTAGAAACCTTGCCGGGACCAACAGCTTTTGTACCCGCCCTAGTCAACAGTGGTTTGCCGTGTGATCGCTTTGTCTTTGAAGGTTTCCTCCCCCCTAAAAAGGGGCGTCAAACCCGCTTACAAAAGCTAGCAGTCGAACAACGAACTATGGTTTTTTATGAATCGCCCCACCGCCTGGTCAAGACGCTAGGCCAATTAGCCGAAGTATGGGGATTGGATCGGCCGGGGGCTGTCGTGCGTGAAATCAGTAAGATCCACGAGGAATGCGTTAGGGGTAGCCTCGCCGAGTTGCAAGCTCATTTCGCCAAACGATCCGTAAAAGGGGAAATCGTCCTCATTGTAGGGGGATCGCCTGATTAGACATTGATATACTATCTACTTTATGCGGAGGAGCTTTACTGCTGCGCAGAACGCTTATCTCTCTGGGTGCATTCTGGGGCGCATACAATTAGTCCCTCCATATTCCGCCCCTCGTGGCGGCGTATGGCATACGCCGTCAACTGTCCTGCTGTAACAGACAAGCGTTCCGCGCAGCGGTAAAATGAATAACGCACTCGACCCTATCTATGAATGCCATGCCTCAGCCATAAAAAAAGCCTTCCCACCGAAGTGAGAAGGCCATAAAAAATACCTTGTTGGAGACTATTTCTTGACGAAACGTCCAGCAAAATGGTTGGTCCCTAATTTGGGGCCGACCAAATAAACCGTGTAGATTCCCTCAGCCAAACGATCAACAGGGATAGTAAGGCCTTCGATATTTTCTTCAAAGATGCCTTTCCAGACCTTGCGGCCAGTTACATCTACGATCTCGACTCTAAAAGTACCTTCCACTCTTTCGAGGGACTTGAGCGTAACTACAGAATGAGCAGGGTTAGGGAAGAGTTCAAACTCTAAACGGGAGGCAATGCCAGCTTCAAAGTTTACCTCTACGATATCAGAGTGTTGAAATGTCCCGTCATAGTCCACTTGCTTGAGGCGGTAAAACACCTTAGGAGCAATGTAATCTTTGTCGAGATACTCATACTCTTGCGTAGTGGTAGAATTGCCTACGCCTTGCACGCGGGCAATGGGTTCGAAGAGATCACCATCAACACTTTTCTCCACTTGGAAAAAATTGTTATTGCCTTCCGCTGCCGTCGCCCAGCTAAGCTCTGCTTCACGGCTATCGATAGCTTGTGCGTCAAAATATAACCACTCTACCGGAAAAGTCGGCTCATTGTAAGTAGCTGTACTCGGGGCAAATCCGTTGAATCGCTCCCCTAACAAACCGATCAAGGCAGGAAAGCCATTGAAAGGTCCTTGCGTAAAGCCGTCATTGGTCAATTCAAACACAACGGTGCTTTCGCTAGTGGTAAACGCGACTTCTAAGATATCGGTCGCAGTAGCAGCCACAAAGGACAATTGCGCATTTCCCGCATCCCCAGAAAACTTTTGGTAATAAAATCCTCCATTTAGCTGTGGCGCACCATCAGCCGCTAGATTAAAACCATAAAGATCGGTTACAGAGGAAATAGTGACAGGGTTACCTCCACCGCTTAGCTCTGGCCACTTTATTGTCAATACACTCACGTTGAAGGCATTGACTGGAAAAGCGGTCATGTTGGCGGATGCGGTGGCAGATACCGTTAACTCTTGAGTGTTATTGTCAACACTCAAACCTACATCTAGGCAAGGGCTTCCACATTGCGCCTGAATACTGGGTGCAAGCAGGCATAAAAGCCCAAATAAACAAGTTAGTTTAAATACCAAAGGTGTTTTCATCATATTCAGAATTAAGGTATTTGTTCATAAATCTGGAACGATAGACTAAATGGAGGACTCACGTTGTCAGGGTGCAAGAGTACGTTGATTGTAATCACCGTGATCTCTGTGGCACTACCTGCATAAGTTACCAAACCATCCATATTCAAGTCTTCAATATTATATCCTGGGACTTGATAAGTCAAGGAGAAAGTCGGATTGCCAAGATCTGTCAAGACTTTGATCGATACAGGAGATAAATCTGAAGTAGCTCCGGCGTAAGTTACAACTTTATCGCCATTTGAATCCCCTCCCCATAAACCAAAGGTCGTAGTGGCAAAGGCAGGTCCTGAAAGGACTTGCAATGGCGCTCTACTAAGGGCATTGGCAAGCGGGAGTTGATAAGCGACTACACTACCATCGGTAAAGTCCGCCAGCGTGGTAGTAGCATCATTTAAGCTAAGCACAGCGTCAGACATCACCCCAAGGTGATTACGGTGGCGAATGGCGACATAATAGTCATCCGGTGTACCAATGATTGCGACAGGCGAAACGCCATCACCCGCATCAACAATATCACCATCTGCTTGCAGTAAGGCCGGTTGGCGTCCTAACAATACGGAGCGATCCGTTTTATCTCGGATTTCGACCAATATCCAATCCACAATCGCATCACTACCCGTTACAGATAGCACACCTGCATTGGTAGTCAAGCTGCTACCTGCATTGAGAGCAGGAAAACCAGCAGCAGTGTATGGCTCCGTCAATGGGAAGTCCGCTAATCCTCGCAGATTATCGTTCATTTCACCCGTAATGATGTCAACTGCACCTCCTAGGATTACTTTAGGACTCACCAAAACTGTTTGAGCAGCAGGTTGGTCTAAGAAATAAGAGAGCGTATCATCACAACCTTTGGTGTCAGAAATGACTACCGTATAGGTTCCAGTAGCTAGGCCTGAAATCGATGGTGTCGTTGAATTTGCAGGTGCATTATCCCACTGGAAGAAGTAGCCTGGCGTTCCACTCAGTGGTAAGGCCAACAACTCTCCATCAGATGCACCAAAGGCACTGATAGGCATCGTCTCCAAAATCACACCACTTGGCTTAGGATTAACCTGAATCAAAATAGTATCTCTAGTGGTGATACAGCCGTCAGTAATCGCCCATTCAAGCTCATAAACTGGTGGTGAAGCCGTGATACCAGAGAGAACTGCGTTTGGATCATTGGCATCAGGGAGGAAAGTAAAGCTCGCTGGAGCCGTACCAACAAAGGACCAAGTACCCACTTCACCAGTGCCAGCATTTGGCACAGAGGCAGAGAGCGTCAGATCTTCATCTTCACAAAGCTCCGCCGCCATAGTTATTGCATTAACCGGCGTATTGATGGTAGCCTGTGTGATCGGTACTGCTGCCAATACATTTACGGTAAAGCTACAAGTACTGATGTTACCGATGGCATCTTCCGCTTCGTAGGTAACAGTCGTGATTCCCACAGGGAAGTTCGCACCACTGCTAAGACCTGCGATCAATGAGATCGTCGGTGCTCCTGGACAGTTGTCTGTGGCTGTTACTCCAGGATAAATCACAATCTCATCACAAAGACCAGGACCGGCTGTAACCGTGATATTGGCAGGGCAGCTGATGACTGGTGCCTCAGTATCATTGACCGTTACGTCAAAGCTACAAGTCGCGGTATTTCCAGATGGATCGGTAATCACAAATGTATTGGTCGTAGTACCAATCGGGAAGACTGTACCACTCGCTTGGCCAGCAGTCTGAGTCAGTATAGAACCGGGACAGTTGTCATTGAAGGTCGGGTCGGCAAAAGTTACCGTCGCCCCACAGACACCAGGGTCGTTACCCATCACTATGTCAGCAGGACAAGTAATCGTTGGATCTTGATTATCAACTACCGTGATGGTAAATGAACAAGTTGCAGTATTACCACTTGCATCTACAGCTTGGTAAGTTTCAGTATTTACCCCTACAGGGAACGATCCGCCACTACCTAGACCAGAAATCAAGTTGACGGTAGGTATTCCACAGTTGTCGGTGGCAGAAGCTCCGGTATAGTTGACCAGCGCTGTACACTGACCGCCATTGGCAAAGACAGTTATATCCGCAGGGCAAGTGATCACTGGATCTTCATTATCCTCCACGGTTACATCAAACGAACAAGTAGAGGTATTTCCAGCGGCATCCGTTACTTCAAATGTGTTAGTAGTAACCCCAACTGGGAAGGTAGAACCACTGGCAAGACCTGCAGTTTGTACCACAGCACCTATACCAGGGCAGCCATCAGTAGCTGTTACCGCAGCATAAGTAACCACCGCATCACAAGTACCCATCGGGGCAGAAACGGTGATATCCGCAGGACAATTGATTGTCGGAGGATCTTGATCTACGATGGTAACGTCGAAGCTACAGCTTGCAGTGTTACCAGAAGCGTCTGTAACGGTGTAGGTAACAGTGGTAGTTCCTAATGGGAAGGTAGCACCACTACCAAATCCTGCTGTCGTCAGTACCGTGGTAGAATTACAGTTATCTGTTCCTACAGGAGGGGTATAGGTTACAACCGCATCACATGAACCAGGATCAACACTTTGGGTAATGTTGGCAGGACATACGATGGTTGGATTCTCTGTATCGTTGACCGTAACATCAAAGCTACAAGTAGCGGTGAGGCCAGCGGCATCCGTTACGACAAAGGTATTGGTAGTTGTCCCCACTAGGAAGACACTACCAGAAGGAAGGCCGGCAGTTTGTACGACTGTAATTCCAGGACAATTGTCAGCCGATACTGGCATGGCGTAAGTTACTACGGCAGAACATAGCCCTGGATCATTGTTGACGATGACAGCTGTCGGACAGACAATCGTTGGAGCTTCAGTATCATTAACTGTTACATCAAAGCTGCAGGTAGCAGTATTACCACTAGCATCAGTTACGACAAAGGTATTGGTAGTCGTTCCCACAGGGAAGCTCATACCGCTTGCCAAACCAGCAGTCTGCGTTACCGTTTCACCTGGACAGTTATCGGTAGTGGTAGGATCAGCATAAGTTACTACTGCCCCACAATCACCGGGATCATTGTTGACCGTGATGTTGGCAGGACAAGCTATGGTTGGATCTTCGACATCCAGCACTGTTACATCAAAGGAGCAAGTAGCTACATTGCCGTTGACATCAACTGCTTGATAGCTTACCGTAGTTGTTCCAACAGGGAAGAGGCTACCTGGAGCAGGGCTGTTGAGCTGTGAAGTACCAATCTCCAAGATAGAGAGTCTTGCCGAAGTACCATCAAGGTCTAACCAAAGACCATTGTTAAAGATAGCGGCATGGTCTTCTACTCCACCAAAGTCATTGGGTTCGCCAGGCGTCCAAGATTCGAAGGCCGATTGTATGCCAGTTACCCACTCAAAGGTACCTTCTACAGCAGCATCAGTATAACCTATCCAGTGAAGGTCGGCACCAATCGCTCCTGCGATGAAAGCGTTTTCGGCTGCTGTTTCAATCACCGCTAGGTGGCCACCAGTGGCTTGAGCAGCTAGACTAGCAGTCGCCCAATCGGAAGGAGTATTGGAGATATAATAATCATTACCGGCAAAGCTACCTAATAAGGTATAACCAGCAATCGCTGAACCAGCACAGTTGTCCACTGGGGTTGGTACTGTCCAACTTACCACTGCTCCACATAGACCAGCGTCGTTATTGACCGTGATATTGGCAGGACAAGTGAGCGCTGGGGCCACATTGTCTTCTACCGTTACGGTAAAGCTACAGCTTACAGTATTACCAGAAGGATCCGTAAAGCTATACGTTTCAGTAGTTGTACCTACTGGGAAAGCAGCACCTGAACCTAATCCACCCGTCAAGGTCGGTATTGGAGAAGGAACACAGTTGTCAGTAACGGTTGGGATCGTGTAGTTTACTACCGCTTCACATAATCCAGTCGTTGCCTGTACAGTAATGTCTGCGGGGCAAGTAATCACCGGATCCTCCGTATCATTGATCGTAACGTCAAAGCTGCAAGTAACAGAGTTACCTACTAAATCAGTTACGACAAAGGTGTTAGTAGTTGTCCCTACGGGGAACGCACTACCGCTTGGTAAACCAGCGGTTTGAGTAAGGGTAGCACCTGGGCAATTATCACCAAAGCCTACTGCATATGTGATTACTGCAGAGCATAGACCAGCGTCATTAGCTTGTACAATGTTGGCTGGACAAGTGATAGTAGGGTTCTCGCTATCAACGACAGTAACATCAAATGAACATACAGAAACATTACCCACTGCATCAGTTACTTCGAAGGAGTTAGTCGTAACACCAACAGGGAAGATAGAGCCGCTTATTAGACCAGCAGTCTGGACGATAGTCGATCCGGGGCAATTATCAGAGAAGGTTGGCGCAGCATAAGTTACTACTGCAGAACATAGACCTGGATCTACGGGAGTAGTAATATTCGCGGGGCAGTTGACTGTTGGAGATACGTTATCGACTACCGTTAGGGCCGTAATACAAGAGTTTGTATTTCCAGCGCCATCAGTTGCCGTGATCGTAATCACGGTAGTAGTACCCGCATCGCTACAATCATAGATTGTTTTTGGCGCAAATGAGATAGTTACCGGACCACAGTTATCAACTGATTGGTTGAAGAAGGGTAATTGAGAGAGGTCAACGATACCAGCACCATTCAAGGCAATTTGACTTGGGAAGGGACAAAGGATAGTTGGATTCTCAGTATCCTCAACGGTTACGTTCATGGAGCAAGTCGTAGTGTTGCCCGCAGGGTCAGTGATCGTAAAGGTCACGGTAGTAATACCGACTGGATAGATATCACTTGCATCATTGGTGTTGTTATAGTCATTCGTAATGGTAAACGGACCTGGACAATTATCAGTAATCGTAGGATTAGGTACCGTCACATTCGCTTCACAAACACCAGCGTCGTTGCTCTGTACAATGTCAGCAGGACAAGTAACTACAGGGTCTTCATCATCAGTAATGGTGATGGTAAAGCTACAATCGGCAGTATTTCCAGAAGCATCCGTTACCCGATAGGTGTTGGTCGTCGTTCCCACAGGGAAGAAACCACCATTAGGAATACCCGAGATCAAGCTAACCCCTTCACCTGGACAATTATCGGCTGTCACCGGAGCAGAGAAAGTTACATTGGCCCCACAAACCCCTGGGTCTGCGGTTTGTAATACAGGAATAGAACAAACGATAGTCGGATCTTCATTATCAATGACTGTTACAGTAAAGAAACAGTCTGTCGTATTACCAGCGGCATCAGTCGCGCGGTAGGTTACGGTATTTACCCCTACAGGGAACGCTGAGCCTGAGGCTAAGCCATTAAATAAGGCAGTTGAAACGCCGGGGCAATTATCAGTCCCTACAGGCGCAGCATAAGTTACTACTGCCTCACAAAGTCCAGGCGTGTTGTTGACCGTAATATTGGCGGGACAAGTAAGGGCCGGATTTTCGGTATCATTGACCGTTACGATAAACGAGCAATTTGCGGTATTACCAGCGGCGTCAGTAATCTCATAGGTTACTGTTGTAGCACCTAATGGGAAAGTAGCGCCAGAGGCAAGACCTGCAGTCTGAGAGATATTGAAGCCAGGACAATTATCATTACCAGTAACTGAGTAATTAACCACTGCATCACACTGACCAGGATCAGTACCTACAACGATATTGGCGGGGCAAGTAATGGTAGGCAGCTCAGTGTCATTGACTGTTACGTTGAAGGTGCAAACCCCAACATTACCAGCAGCGTCTGTCGCAGTATAACTGACTACGGTCGTACCCACAGGGAAGAAATCGCCTGGGTTATGACTAGCAGTAATCGTCGCGCTACAATTGTCAGAACCTACTGGAGGAATCCAGTTTACATTAGCGCCGCAAGCGCCCAAATCATTTCCAACTGTAATATTATTTGGACAACCCGTGAAGACTGGGTTTTCGTTATCGTTGACGGTAACGTCAAATGTACACACTGCTGTTTGGCCTACTGCATCTGTTACGGTGTATTCCACAGTGGTAATACCAACTGGGAAGGTAGCACCTGGTGCAGGTCCTGAAGTAAGCTGAGTGGCATTTGCCGGTAGCGGACAGTTGTCCACACCCATCGGAGGTGTATAATTGATCACCGCACCACAGATACCTGGATCATTATTGACAACAAGATCTGGAGGACAGATTATCGACGGGCTTTGGTTGTCTTCTACCGTTACATCGAAGCTACAAGTAGCTGTGTTACCACTCGCATCTGTTACTACAAAGGTATTAGTAGTAGTTCCCACGGGGAACTGAGCACCAGAAGCTAAACCAGCAGTTTGTGCTACGGTAAAGCCGGGGCAATTATCGTTCGCAATGACCACGTAGGGGACAGGTGCAGTACAAAGACCTGGGAAATTACTGACTGTAATATCACCATTACAAGTAATAGTGGGGAGCTCATTGTCTTCCACCGTTACAGCAACTACACAAGTCGCAACATTACCATTGTTATCAGTTGCGAGGAAAGTAACGTTTCTCGTTCCAACATTATAGGTACCATTGGCATCTGCGCCGTTGGCATTAAAGTCATTGACAATAGAAGCGATCCCACATTCATCAGTGGCAGTAGCCAGACCTAAGCTTGTTACTACTGCAGTACACTGACCAGGATCAGCACTCACGGTGATAGCAGCGGGGCAAGTGATGACGGGGTTCGTAACATCTTGTACGCTCACCTGCGCTACACAGGTAGAGACATTACCGTTGACGTCCGTTACAGTAAGGGTAACGGGTACGGGGCTAACTGCTGCATCAGCACACGTAAAGGCGGTTTGAGAAGCCACTACCGTTGCAATTCCACAGTTATCAGAGCTACCGCCATCTATATCCGCAGCTGTCATTGAGCCATTACCATTGGCATCGAGCGTTACAGTGTGAGGCTGGCACAATGCAGTGGGAGGATTATTGTCCACTATCATTACAGTAGCAGTACAAGAACTTGAATTACCATTGTTATCCGTTACCGTTAATGTTACAGTATTCGCTCCTACATTAGCACAAGTAAATGTGGAAGGACTTACAGCATAATTTGCAATCCCGCAAGCATCTGTGCTACCATCGTCAATTTGAGCAGCCGTAATCGATACCACATTATTAACTGGTACTATTAATGGAGAAGAAATGCAGACCGCAGTAGGAGCAACATTGTCTTCTACCGTTACGGTAGCGGTACAAGTAGAAACATTATTGTTATTGTCGGTAACCGTTAAAGTTACTGTATTAGCTCCGACATCGGCACAAGTGAAAGTGTTCGGTGAAACCGCCAAACTC
>JBCCQN010000063.1:0-38124 GCA_039024315.1 Bacteroidota bacterium | reverse complement strand
GAATGGGGGGCGCACTTTCATTCTCATCCCGACAAACGGCAGGAAAAGCTTCAAGCCGCTTGGGATCATGGATGTCGCCGCTTCGATAGCGCAATGATGGGATTTGGAGGCTGTCCTTTTGCACATGATGACCTCGTAGGCAATATTGCGACGGAAAGTGTGTTAAGTTTTTGTGAGACTCAAGTAATCGAGTTAAAACTCGACCTGGAGGCCTTCTCACATGCTCAATCTATCGCAAGAGAAGTATTCTTAAATACTGCCCAATAAAGCTGTACCAGTGTTATATCTTCCTAAAATACCCAAAGTAGTTAGGAAGTTTTACTCGGATTATACTTGGCGAGTAAAACGCAAAGACAAAGTGCTCTTTTTGACCTTTGACGACGGACCTGTACCTGAGGTGACCCATTGGGTCTTGGAGCAACTGTATGCCTATCAGGCAAGGGCAACTTTTTTCTTTATCGGTAGGCAGGTGCAAGCCTATCCCGAATTAGCCCATCAGGTGATTGATCAGGGCCATTGCATTGGCAATCATACTTTCTCGCACAAAGACGGCTGGAAAACGGATAATAAGCTCTACCTGAGGGACTTTTTACAAGGGCATCAAGCAATCAAAGAGTACACTGGCTATCAGACTATTTACTTTCGTCCTCCCTTTACTCGCATTAGCAAAAGTCAAGCAAAGCATATTATGCGCTCCCACCAGATCATCATGCTTGATGTCATGAGTGGGGATTTTGATGAAAATATCAGCCCAGAAACTTGCTTTCAAAATGTAGTCCAAAATGCCAAAACAGGCTCTATTGTTTTGTTTCATGATACCCAAAAGGCTTGGCCCAGACTCAAGGAAGTCCTCCCGCGTGTCTTGGCTCATTTTGACCAAGAAGGCTACCGTTTTCTAGGCATAGACGAAGGGCTTGGCCATAGCGAATAAAAGAGAATATACTGACTTCTGCCTTCGATATTCAGGGTCCTTCATTCAAGCGAGACTGCTGCGCAGAACGCTTCCCTTCAGCAATTTATGAGTTTACTCTTAGCCGCAGGCTAGGTATATTAAGCATAAGCTTATATAACTCTCAAGAATAGCTATGCAAATAGAAACTCAACACCTCGAAAGTGTAATTCAGAATCACTCCCAAGACATGGGCGGCAAGGTTGTCGCCATCACAGGCACTACCAGTGGGACAGGCTACGTTTGCGCCCGTGAAGTCGCTAAAAAAGGCGGCACCGTCATTCTACTCAACCGTAAAAGTGAACGTGCCGAGAAGTCTCTCGAGCAGCTCCAAAGCGAAGTACCCGAAGGAAAATTCGATTGGGTTCCCTGCGACCTGCAAAACTTTGCCAGCGTCCGAGAAGCCATTGACGCGATCAAATCGAAATATGAAGTGCTCGATGGCCTCATCAACAATGCTGGAGTCATGGCTCTGACCGATCACGCCACTGTCGATGGCTATGACGTCCAGATGCAGACCAATTGTATCTCGCATTTCCTTCTTACCAAGGAGCTATTCCCGCTGCTCAAAAAAAGTAAACAAGCTCGCGTCGTCAATCATAGTTCAATGGCACGCTTGGGCCCTCCCTTAGAGGAACAATACTTTGAAGCTAAAGGCGGTAATCTCGGCGGTAACGGTACCGAAGAGGATAGTAAGAATTTCCGTGGTCCTCGCTGGTCTCGCTACCACCAGACCAAACTGGCCAATGCCGCCTTTACCTATGGCTTGAAGCAAAAACTCGAGGCGGCCAAGATTGACAACGTACTATCTCTGCTAGCGCATCCGGGGCTCGCCTTGACCAACCTTCAGGTGACCACCGCGGCTGATGGCGGTATGGAGAGTGATTCGGACCTCATGACTCGAGCTCAAACTGCAGAAGATGGTGCTACGGGCATCATACGCGCCGCGATGGATCCAAGTGCTAAGTCCGGGGACTTTTATGGTCCTACCGCTGGCTGGAAGGGTTTTCCTGATTTGCTACCGCCAGAGGAGTCTCTCTACGATGCCTCCAATGTGCGCATCAACTGGGAAGGTTGCGAGAAGGCAGTAGGCGAGTTTAAGTTTTAGGAGCTGCTGCGCAGAACGCTTATCTCTGGCTATCGAAAGCGAAAAGACAAGCTATTGCGGTAGGTGCGCGCATGCATGCCGCACCAATGGAGATAAGCGTTCTGCGAAGCAGTAATCCCCTCCAACTAAGCCAAAAACAAAAGGAGCGACCTAAACACTAGGCCGCTCCTATATGATTTATGACTAGCTAGCCTAAATGGCGTAGCTGTTGAGCATAATTGGCATGATTAGCATCAAGACATTTTCGCCTTCCTCTTGCACATTTGGCAGAATGATACCGGCACGGTTGGGCTCAGAAAGCTCCACCGTAATTTCTTCGGTGTCGATATTGGAGATTACATCTAATAGAAGGGCAGCGTTGAAGCCAATTTCAATATCAGAGCCTTCGTAGTGGCACTTGAGGCTTTCTTTGGCTTCGTTGGCAAAGTCAGGATCCTCTGAGGAGATTTCCAACTCACTGCCTTTGAGCGAAAAGCGTACTTGGTGCGTACTCTTATTGGCAAAAATGTTGACCCGACGTAGTGTACCGATCAACTCTTGACGAGAGATAAATAGCTTGTTGGGGTTTTCGGTAGGGATTACGTTTTCGTAATCAGGGTATTTTTGATCGATCAAGCGGCAAACCAACAATAGGTCATCGGTTTGAAAGAAGGCGTTATTGTCGTTGTAATGCACGAGCACATCGCGGATATCGCTTGGATCGAGAGAATTCTTGAGGAGGTTGAGTGCCTTTTGAGGTACGATAAAACTCGTGGGAGTTGGAATCGTGATATCGAGTCTGCGATAGCGCACCAATCTGTGGGCATCTGTAGCAACGAATGTAGCGCTATGCTCACCAAGGTCAAAGAAGATACCGTTAAGCGCCGCTTTGTCCTCATCAGTAGAGGCCGCAAAAAGCGTACGTCCGATCGCCTTGAGCATCGTATGCATAGGCAACTGAAAGGACTCTGTCCCTTCGGGACGAGGGATCAAAGGGAAGTCTTCTCCATTCTCACCGCTGATTTTGTATTTGCCGTTCTCAGAACTAATTTCGACGGCAAAGCTCTCTTCGTCTACAATAAAGGTGATCGGTTGCTCAGGCAATGCCTTGAGGATATCCAAAAGGATACGAGCTGGCACCGCTACTTTGATAGACTCTCCGCGAGACTCGATCGCTAGCCGAGTTTGCATAGAAGTCTCCAAATTAGTCGTTGACACCGTCAAAGAGTTATCGTTGATCTCGAATAAGAAATTTTCGATAATCGGCAAAACTGAGCGCGTTGGTATAGCACCAGATATGCGGCTGAGTTGCCGGTGTAGGGCAGCAGAAGAGACAATAAAATTCATAACAAAAGGATAATTAGGCTAGCACCTATTTGCCTCAAGAGGCATGTCCGTAAGAAGAATTGCTTACACAACAAATCTAGTGAATTCTTACCAAAGTTCGGGAAAAAATATTGCCTTCATGTCTATCATTTCTACCGCCCTCCAAGATTATATCTCTGCCCACTCCGCTCCTGAACCAGACTTGCTTGCTCGACTGAGACGTGAAACCCACCTCAAGGTCCTCTATCCAAGAATGTTGACCAGTCCTGTACAAGGACGTTTCCTCGCTTTGCTCTCGCGCATACTGCAGCCCCAGCATATTTTGGAGATAGGCACCTTTACAGGTTATGGGACTCTTTGCATGGCCGAAGGTTTGGCTGAAGGCGGCAAGATTACCACTTTGGACCGTAACCCAGAACGCGAATTTGTGTATAAAAAGTATTGGCAAGAAGCAGGTATTTGGGATAAAGTAGAGTTCCAATGTGGTCCGGCATTGGATTTGCTTCCTGATTTAAGAGGCCCGTTTGACTTAATTTTTATCGATGCCGATAAACAAAACTACCGGGCATATTACGAAGCCGTTCTTCCCAAATTACGTAAAGGGGGTATGATTTTGACCGACAATGTACTCTGGTACGGCAAGGTCGTTGACCCCAGTGCGCAAGACAAAGAAAGCCGTGGAATCAAAGCATTCAATGATTTTGTCAGTAAAGACCCACGTGTCAGTTGCTTGCTGCTACCCCTAGGCGATGGCATTATGTGGATCCAAAAACATTGATTTTCAAGTTCGAATCTTACATGTCATTTTTGGCCGTTCAACCCTAAATCCTTCACATTCAAGCAGGTGAGGCTGCTTTTTTGTGGCTTATGCGTTATTTTGAGACACCAAACAAACCCAACAAACCTTAACCTACGATGCGCAAACACCTAGTCTTTATGCTCCTTGCAGGAACGCTTAGCCTAAGCCTACAGGCTCAAGTGCCCGTTCCTAAACGCATGACTTATTGTGGGATGGACCTAACCATCTCTCCTGGAGCTCAAAGAATCATCGAAGATTATGTAGCTAAGATTTACGAAAGTCCACGCTACTTCAATCAGATGGTAAAACGGGCCATGATATATGTGCCCTTCATCGAGGAAGCCTTCGACAACGTCGGCGTCCCCCAAGATCTCAAATATCTCGCTATCCAAGAAAGTGCGCTCCGCCCAGACGTGGTTTCTTCTTCCAATGCTGTTGGCTTTTGGCAATTCAAAGAGCCCACGGCCAAGCAGTATGGTCTCCGAGTCAACGACAGGGTTGATGAAAGACAGCATATCTACCGCGCTTCAGAAGCGGCGGCGGCCTATCTCAAGGCCAACAACCGGGACTTTGACAATTGGATTTACGCCGTTCTTGCATATTATGAAGGGCCTACGGGAGCCGTCAAGCATACTGATCCTGCTTATTACAGCAATCCTCGTATGACCATCACTGAGTCATTGCATTGGTATGTGCTTAAGGCTATCGCGCATAAAATTGCTTACGAAGGACCGCTTAATTCTCGTCGTGTCCCTCCTTTGGTTTTGCGCCCGACTTCTAACTTTGGCGAACATAGCGTGGCTAAGCTCATCGAGCTAAGCGAAACAGAACGCCAACAGTTTTTGGATTACAATAAGTGGATCCTAGATACTAAGAAGCTGCCCAAAGACGAACTCTTTACCTATTACATCCCACTCAGTGCGGACATGTACACTGGGCATGTACCCGATCCTAACAAGGTCGCAGGCGGTGGCGTACCAGTATTTGATCAACTGACGCAGTTGGCCAATACTGCCAGTAGTAATACTTACAATCCTCCTCCGGTCGAAACGACTCCTACTGAGCCGATCACTTCCGAGACCGTAAGTGTCGTTGATGAAACTCAACCTGTCATTGTAGATCAGGGCGTCAATCCACCGGCTCCTACCTCTACCAGAGCCATGCCGAGCCAGCCAGAGGTCAGCGGCGGTAGTGTCCAATTGCCTAAGGCGCGGCCTATTAGTGGCCTCAATTCTTTCGCCTATGTAGAGTTCTCGCTGCAAGCAGACTTGCATTATGGCCGTCAGTACGTACTCTATGATGGTTCATATTACCTCGTTGAGATCGCCAATAAATATGAGACTCGTTTGACCGATTTATTGGTCTGGAATGGGCTAATTCCGGGTGAAGAACCCGTGGTCGGTAATATGGTTTATCTGGACAAGCCCTCCCGCTTAGACTTTCACATCGTTCGTCCCGGAGAGAGTTTGTTTGATATTGCGGCTCTACACCTCACTACGGTTAAAAAACTGCAAAAATTTAATCGAATCGATAAGCGAGATTATACGATATACGTGGGCCAAAAGCTTTACCTCAAAGAGAAAAAGCCTCGTGCTGAAAAGATGATCGTGCTGACTCCCCAAGAAGAAAGTACGATTCCAGCCCCCAATAAGCTGAGTAATACACAGCCCGCCCCGGATGGCGCTACCCCTCAACTGCCTTCTCGGCCGAGTGATGAGTCTAGTTCGCTGACCAAAATCACCGATCTTGCCGAATCTACCCCTCGCCCAGAACCGACCGAAACCCAAGGTCGTCCCGAAGGCATTACCGAAGCAGAATTAGCCGCCCGCAATGGTAATACCGAAAGTGGTCAAATGCCTACTAAGCGTTGGGTACAGCATACTGTCAAGCCCGGTGAAACACTTTGGGCTATCTCTCAGCTTTATGGCACCAAGGTCGAAATCATCAAACAGATCAATAAATTGGAAAATGACTATATCAGCGAAGGTCAGGTATTGCGGATTCTAGCCGACTTCTAAAGACTCATCGAGACAGAGTATAGTGCGCCCTTGAGCTTTGCTTGGGGGCGTTTTTTTAGGGGCTTTTGTATTGGGGTCTCTGCTTCGCAGAACGCTTAGACGAATCGCGTTTCGAAGGCTAAAGCCCAATTGGCTAGGTGTCTCGATACTGGATTTTTCCTCGCTCTCCAAGAGGCCAAACTGCAATTTGTCGCCCCAAAAACGAGGTAGATTTTGAATTTTAAATTTTTTGTTCTACAATTGTAGAACAAACTCTACAAATGTAGAATATGAGATTGCCAAAACTAGAAGTACAACTGTTAAGATCACTCTGGAGACGAGAAAAAGCCTTTATGAAGGATCTGATTGATGATTTTCCAGGGGAAAAACCCAAAACCACTACGGTGGCTACCATCCTCAAACGTATGATAGAGAAGGGACTTATCGCCTTCGAAAAGCGTGGCAATGCGAGAGAATACTACGCCCTCAAAAGTGAAAAGGAGTACATCTCAGGCCACATCAAAGGCTTTATGAGTACTTTTTTTGACGACTCTGCGGCGCAATTTGCCTCTTTCTTTACCGAGACTACCGAGCTTAGTAAAGAAGAACTAGAATCCCTACGTGCTATGTTAGACCAACAACTCAAAGACAAGGACGCATGAGTTTGTATCTCCTCAAAATCATATTAGGGAGTGGCCTGCTTTGGCTGGTTTATCACTTCTGGCTTCAGAATGCCAAAATGTTTCGTTTCAATCGGGCCTATCTCATTTTGGCCCTGCTCGCCGCTTACCTCGTGCCTTTATTGCCTTTGCATCAGGTGGAGATTGATGGCAGTCAAATCTATGTGTATCATGAGCAGCAGGAGCCAGAAGTCCTCGCTACTGCTCCTAACTCCATTGATTATGCAGCTTACCTACCGATGACTCTCCTATTTGCTTGGGGATCGATAAGCCTGATATTCTTGATTCGTTTTGGCAAAAACCTGCTCGCTATCTGGGCAAACGTTCGCCGCAGGCGAGCTCAAGATATAGGCTCCGCTAAGATTATCTACCTACCCGAAAAGCAGGGGCCCTATACCTTTGGTAATTATATCTTCTGGTCGGACCAAGAGCGGGAATCAATAAACCCGATCCTCCTCAGCCATGAGTTGGCCCATGTGGAGCAGCGTCATAGTTGGGATATCCTCTTCGTGGAACTCTTAATCATCCTCACTTGGTTTAATCCCTTTGTCTATCTGTTTCGACGCAGTATCCGGCTCAACCATGAATTTTTGGCCGACGAAGCGGTCGTCTATGAATTTGACAACCGCAAGACTTATCCATACTTGATTTTACAGCATGCTTCTAGCCAGGCACCCATGGCTTTGAGTAGTGCTTTTCATTATTCCAACCTCAAAAAACGACTATCTATGATCACAAAAAAGCAGTCTTTGGGTCAGTTATGGCTCAGAAAACTCAGTATCATTCCGCTCTTGGGGGCATTTCTCTTTGCCTTTGCCGGAGAGGCCTTGGCTCAAACACCGCCACCCCCTCCTCCTCCGCCACCAGTCAAGGCCAAAAAGACAAAGAAGAATATCCCGCCGCCTCCACCGCCTAAACCTTTTTCTTTTGACAAGCCGGGTTATCAAGGTATACGGGTTGTCGTCAAGGGAGATAATGGGGAAGAGTCTACCCTTCGCTTTGAGGACATGACGGAGGAGCAAAAGCAAAAATATTTGCCACCACCGCCACCCAGACCACAGATGAAGGTTCCTGGAAATGCTGAATTCCAAGCTTGGCAAGATCCCAAAGAGTATGGCGTTTGGCTAGATGGTAAACGAATCTCTAATACTGAATTGGCTAACTACCAAGCAAACGATATCGCCATGTATTATGTCAGCCGTCTCACCAAAACAGCCAAAAACTATGGCAAGCACACCTATCAACTAGGGGCTTATACCATGAAAGGCTATGAAAAACTATTAAAGGAGTGGGAAGACAACTGGGGTGATTAGTCCTTCCACGCTCGGCGGTAGCTTGGATCGTAATCCGGATTAGGGTCCATGCCTTCGGCCGCCACTGATTCTTGCCATTGGTGCAATTGCAGCAATAGCGAATCTCGCAGTTCAGTCATCTGAGCAGCGAGGTTTTCGGTTTCTCCGATGTCGTTTTTGAGGTTGTATAATTCTAGCTCGGCTTCGCCGAACGTTTCTATCAATTTGTAATCCCCAGAGCGGATTACTGCCCCTGGCAAACCGCCCTGATTGGCATAATGCGGATAATGCCAATAGATCGCCTCGCGATCGAGACTGCCCGTTCTGCGCAGCAGGGGTACCAAACTCACTCCATCTATATGCTGCTCCTCCCTCAATGGCAAACCTGCCATCTCTAGCATAGTCGGATAAAAATCCGTGCTAGTTACGGGTACCTCTACTACTCCTTTTGCCTGAGCCTCCATCGGCCAACGGATAATCATTGGCTCCCGAATCCCTCCTTCGTACAACCAACCTTTGCCGGCACGCAGCGGGAGATTAGTAGTTGGTGAACCTTCGGAGGTCGCCAGCCCGCCATTATCCGACATAAAGATCACTACCGTATTCTCTGCTAATCCTAATTCTTCCAGCTTATCAAGGACTTTACCGACGTTTTGGTCAAGACTTTCTACCATGGCGGCATACGTACTGTGATCTTGTAGCAAACGCTCACGATAGTTACCCTTGGGAGGTGCGGTTTCTATCCACGGAGCCCGATAGTTGAAGCGATTAGAGTCTTCATGACCGAGGGCTGTTTTCTTTGCCTCATACTTTTGCACGAGTGAGTCCTTGCCCTGCATAGGATTGTGCACAGTATAAAAAGAGAGGTATAAGAGGAAAGGATTCGTGCCTACAGATTGGAGAAAACTAACAGACTCATCGCCTAAGCGATCTGTGAGATATTCGCCTTTTGGGCCGCTCTCCAAACGCGGATTGGTATAGGGAGAAAAATACCCGCCCGGAGGCGAACCTTTGCTATGACCACCTTTATTGATATCGAAGCCTTGGTTTTCAGGCCAAAACTCCTCGGTTTCGCCAATGTGCCATTTACCGGCAAAGAAAGTCGAATAACCTGCTTCCTTTAGCGCTTCTGCTATAGTCGTTTCCTCCAAGGCCAATTCCAATTTGAAAGGGCGTGGCAGCATCTTTTGTCCTGGATCAGCCGGATGGTAAGACTGACGGCCAGCAATCCAATCTGTAACGCCTAAACGGGCTGGGTATTTACCGCTCATGATACTTGCACGGGTAGGTGAACAAACCGGACAAGCCGCATAGGCCTGCGTAAAACGGACCCCACTGGCCGCGAGCCGATCGATATTAGGAGTTTCATAAAAGGTACTGCCAAAGCAGCCCAAATCCGTCCAGCCCATGTCATCGACTAGAAAGAAAACGAAGTTGGGCTTAGCGGGAGCCTGAGTTTGGCTAGGCTGGCAGGCCAACAAGGCTAATAGAAGGAAAGCAAAGTAGCGCATCATAATCATAGGGTCTAGCTCAAAGTAGTATGCCTTGGCAATAATTCAAAGCTATAGAGGAGGTAAAATCCCTCATATGAGGGATGGCATGCGGTAGCGGATATCTGTTGCTTTGGAAAAAATAAACACATGATGCGTCCCATATTAACCCTTCTCCTCTTAGGCTTCGAACTGAGTCTCTTTGCCCAAAAGCCTGTTATAGACAGATTTAAAAATCGTACGAAACAGCAAGCTACCCAGCGTGCTGAGCAAAAAGCCAATCAGGCAGTAGATACGGGTTTGGACAAATTAGAAGAAGCCCTCTTTGGCAAAAAAGACAAAGCAGAAGCAGAAAGTAGTGCCGCTAGTAGCGAAATGCCTATGTCGGAGAGTGATTCGATTTATGTTCCTCCTACTGATTCCCCCCCTAGTCCTAAACAAAATCCTTTTTCCTTTGGCAGTGGCTCGGCGAAGCCGGTGGAGCCCTTTGAAGCAGGCAACTTTACAAGTGGTTCGGTGGGAGAAGGGGTGCTCGGCAAAGGACCTTTTGGCCTCGCTTCTGCTAAGATGATCCAAAAGACTCACAGCAAAACATTGCAGTCTATGACGGTAGAGCAATATGATACGCTCACTTTTGTGGATTATGGTATGCGTTCCTTTCGAGCGCAGCAACAAGTACAGTTTGTCAATATGCTGGGTATCAAAAACAGACAAGTCGATTACGCCCATATCTATACCTTGGGAGATTCTATCTACAACATCAATCCAGTTGCCCGTACGGGCGTCAAAATGCTCAACCCCAGTCAACATATTTATAAAGGGATGAGCGAATCGGAGATAAGTGACTTCGCGGAGCAAGTTGAGGAGGGTATGAATACCCAATCAAAGCGTCTAGGAACCGAGAAAGTTGCCGGACAGCTTTGTGAGGTCTTCGACTTTATGACATATGATGATAAGGAACAACTCATCTTCGTCTCGAGAGTATGGTTTTACAAGGGGGTGATGCTGCGTTCTCGCTCCCGCGGTTTTGGGTCTGAGGTGGAGATCGAAACCCTCTATTTCGAAGAAAATCCATCTGTTAATCCTCAATTATTCCGCTTCGATAAGGACATCCAGTTCAGCAGCTTTTCTTTTCCTTTCGGCCAATAATCCTTCAACATACAAATCCTAAAAAAATGAAAACGTCCCTTTTCAACCGCTTCTTTGTGGCATTTTGCCTCCTCATGATCAACAGCATGCCGCTCCAAGCCCAAAGAGGCGGCTCTCATCTAGATACCGATTTACAACGCCATATCGAGCAAAGCATCAGTCAGTATTCGCGTCGCGAGCAAACTGCCTTGCTCAACTCCCTTTGGCAAATGGTCCTCGCTGAGCAAACGCCCTGCAAATTACCTTATGCTTGTGAAAGAGCGCCTAAAGCTCCCCCCGCAGGCAAAGCCTGCAATGATTGTGGCAAAGTGCAAAGCATCCCTTCAGACCCCTGCCAAGGGCTAAAAGATGATTATAAGGAAGCCACAGAAGATTGGGCTACCTACGATCTCATCGAACGCTTGCTCTCAGATTTGCAAAATTACAATGGCCAGATCGAATTTGTGAGTGGAGTGGCGGACTTGATTTCCAATAGTGTGACAGCTTATACTTTTGTGACGACTCTGGGTACGGGGACAGTGGTGAGTAAGGTGGCTACTAAAAAGATCAAGCAAATAGCAATCAATAGCCTAAAAGCTTCGGTCACCGAGCGAGTAGCAGGCCTTCTCCCTTCCCCTTATGATCAGATGGTGCAGGGAGATCTGAGCGGTGCTGCCTTAACCCAGATGATCGCCAATGCTCAAAAGGCCAAAGCTGCCGCTCAAAAGCGTAAGTCAGAGCTCATTGCTAAAATTAATACTTGTACCAAGCAATACAATGCTACCAAAGCTGCCATCCACAGCCAAAACAAGCAAGTGAAGCAATGCCAAGAAGCCAATCCCGCCTATTGTGGTGATTAGGGCTTAGCGCAAATCAATTTTGAGCAGGTACATGTCTGCCGTGATAAAGAGGGTTTTTTCGTCTGCGCCGAACGCACAGTTTGAGGTCGCCTCGCCCGTATTGAGGGTACCGAGATGACTGCCATCATGCGAAAAAATCAGTACTCCTCCCGGACCCGTCGCAAAGAGAATACCTGCTGCATTGACTTTGAGACCATCTGGGAGGCCTTTTTTATGGGCAGCCATATCGGTGGCATCAAAAAATACCCGCCCGTTGGCAAAAGTCCCGTCTTCTTGCACATCATAGGCCATCCAAATGGCTCGATCAGGATCCGAATTGGCGACGTAGGCGATCTTATAATCAGGGGAAAAAGCGATGCCATTAGGACGTGATAGTTCGTCAGTCAGGAGTTGAACGTTCTGCGCAGCATCTACCATATAGACTCCCTGAAAATCGATCTCCTTTGTCGAATCCTGCATACGAAACTCCAAACCATAAGGCGGATCAGTAAAGTATAAGTTGCCATTGGGGTGGAATGCGGCATCATTGGGGCTATTGAGTCGTTTACCATCCCAGCGTTCAGCAAGGCTGCTAAAATTAGCTCGAGGTTGATCTAAAGCCGCCTCCATACGTGCTACGCGGCGATCCCCGTGCTGGCAAAGTACCAATCGCCCTTCTGCGTCTAACAATAAGCCATTACTGCCCACTTCACCGCCGCGTGCTACATCACTGGTATAACCAGAAGGCGTAAGGTATAGGCTAGACCCTTCGCTTTCACTCCACTTAAAAATCTTGTTGGGAGGGATGTCGCAAAACAATACCGCTTCTAGTTCTGGGACCCAAACCGGACCTTCAGTCCAAACATGTCCTTCGGACAATACTTCCATCTTCGCGTTGGGGGAAACAACAAGATTGAGGGATGCGTCTAGAACTTCTATTTCGCCGATGGTTTTGATTGTACCAGAGACCGCCTCAGCGGTATCAGTGCTTTGCTTGTCAGGCTGACAAGCTAAGGTCAAAAGACACAAAAGCATAAATAGGAGTTGGCAGAAAAGCTTCATGTTGGACAATTAAAGACAAAATGTTGTAAGAGGCGTTCTTAAATATGAAAAAATTAATACATATGAGCCAAAATTGCTTCTCACGAGCAAAATATTTACCTCCCAAAAACAACCACTTAGGCGTAAAAACCGGCCATTCAAACCAAATATAAGACAATTGACAAAAGTGGCATCCCAAAATGGCGCAGGATTTGCCTCTAATATAACATGTAAAGCAAAACGTAACTAAGTCCATCAAAATGAATGGATTACGTAATAAATCCGTTTTACTTTTATATCATAAGAACGAAGAAATTCAAAGATATATAAAGATAAGTAGCTTGTAGTAGTAGTTTTCAATTCCGATTGTAAGGACCTTTGCCAAAAGGTCCTTCTTTTTTTATAAGCCTTCTTCTAAGTTCCCTCCTTACAATAAGCTTTTTAATATCTCCTTAGTTTTCGCCAAAGAAGGTGGCGGTGCTTTGGTATCAACAATATTCCCAGCCTGGTCAATAATAAGACGTTGAGATATACCCCACATATTGTAGATGGAAATGATCCCCGCATAATCCTCACTCTTCTTCAGGTCGTTTATATGTAATCCTCGAGAGGGAGCTTTGCTGCGAACAGCCTTTTCCCAATCGCCTCGATCTTGATCGATGGATACAAAGAGAAACTCGATTGCTTCTTCCTCTCTAAATTCAGCTTGCAAAGATTCGTAGTAAGGAAACTCTGCCAAACAGGGTCGGCACCAACTCGCCCACACATCCATATAGACGAGTTTCCCTTTTAAATCAGAGAGCTTGACAGTATCTCCGTGCAAATCAAGGCCGACGACTTCGGGAGCGGGCCGACCGGCCAAGAGACGCTGCCAATCTTGATAATAAAGGGCAAGTTCGTCTCCATAGGGCGAGTTAGGATAGGCACGCTTATATTCCTGATATAAACTATCAATCGTCGGGCTCAGACTCTGCAGCCCCAGCCAATGGTCAATATTCTTGGCCCAGAAATAATCTTGCAAAGCGGGATCCAAGTCCTTCTTTCGGATCAATTCATGCGAAAGCCTAGGAAAAGTAGCCTGCAGAGCATCTACTTTCTCAGGTTCATCTTCTTCAATAGGAAAAGATTGCATTTCGCCTCTCAAATAAAGGTCTAATACCCGTGCATATACCGGCAGATGTAAATCTAGATATTGGGCTTCTAAAGGGACAGAAGCTATTGTTTGTTTGATAGACTCGGGCAGACTATCCCTCCTTGCCCCCACAAACTGATTGATCACCAAATATTGCTGACTAAGGTCAAGTGAAATGAGCTCATTTCTGCTTTGTAATAAGTCTTGCAGGGGTAGCGAGAGCGAAGTTGTGTCAGTGTAAGCCTGATGAAATTGCGTCAGCTCAGCTTGGAGATTGGAAGCAAGCTGTTCAAATGATGACAAATCTAAACGCCAAAATTCCCCATTTGACTGAAAAAATTGCTCGACTAATGTATTTGTCATAGCAAGGTAATTGTTGACCTTCGCCCCCTGGCCACTATAGCGGATCTTATTATCATTCAACTCCAGTCTCAGATCATAGCCCGGTTCGAGAAAGACAGGAAAGTTTGTTTCATTAATACTTACAGTAGCAAAAGTGGACTTATTAAGAACAAATGTGAAGCTAGTACTATCCTCAAGATTTCCTTCTGCCCTCTCCAATACCATCTCACCGTAATTGAGCATATGAGTGCGAAACAGTTTCAATTCGCTGCTGACAATGGGAGTGCCAAAACTAATTTGTACACTCTCAGGTACAGTCTTCTGGCAGCTGAGGCTTAGGAGAGCGCTTAATAAACCGAGGAATAATAATAGTTTCTTTGGATAGTGCATTTTCAGTTTTTAGCGTGTTTGGGCTGGTATTACTGCTGCGCAGAACGCTTATTCTTTTCCTCCCATTACTCCCAAATGGTTTTACAAATTGGGGGATTGAGGGGGAAGAATGAAGCCTTCAAAGCGAGATTAAGCGTTCTGCAAAGCAGAAAACCAATAAAATATCTATTATCCAATAGACTCATAACATCTCCCAACCGCTGATAAAAAAAGGGTTCAAGCAAAACTGCTGAACCCTTTACTTAAGTTTTTGCTATCTCTACTTACTTGCGCAGAATATCGACTGAGCGTTCGATGAAATCGGTCAAAGCCTTACCCTGCAATAAATTTTGCGAGAGCAATGCTAAATCAACCAATTGACGCGCCATGCGGTCGGCCGTACGTGCCTTAGCCATGCGTTTTACTACTGGATGCGCTTGGTTGACTACTAGGTTGAGCATATCGGGCATGTCGGCTCCGCCGAACGGACTGCCACCGCCTACGGCGCTCATATCCTTCATGCGACGCATAAACTCCGGCCGTGTAATGGTGATCGGTAATTGGGCTGCACCAAGATCCGCCATGACAACCGTCAAACCGGGATGATCAGCCGCTTTTTCAAAGGTTTCTTTGATTTTGTTGAGCTGATTTTCGTTGAGAAGATCTTCTCCTTCTGCGGCTGTATCGGCTTCTTCCCCTTCTGCTTTAGGGATCAGTTTGTCGAGCGTATCAGAGTCTACCCGAGCCCAACGAGTATCCGTTTGCTTGCGCTCCAAAAGACCGATAAAGTGAGGATCAAGCACTCCGTTCATATGCAAGACATCGTAATTGCCTGCTTCTGCTGCTCTCACGTAGATATCTTGCTGCTCTTTATCGCTGGTGTAGAGATGGACTAATTTTTCGTCTTTGTCAGTTTGGGCCTCTT
Organism: Bacteroidota bacterium; assembly: GCA_039024315.1. GTDB lineage: Bacteria > Bacteroidota > Bacteroidia > J057 > J057 > JBCAWW01. The sequence goes on along the minus strand of JBCCQN010000063.1, from coordinate 22,728 downwards.
TAATTTTATCTTTGTAATCTTCGAGAGTGAAGAGGTTTCCGGCGACATTTTCCAGTAAGCAAAACTTCTCTGCCTTTTCATAAAATTTATCGTCGGTCATCATGCCGTATTTGACAAAGACCGAAATATCACGCCACTTCTCCTCAAAGCTCTCACGGTCATCGCGGAAAATTTCGTTGAGTTTATCCGCTACTTTTCGGGTAATATAGTTGCTGATCTTACGCACGTTTGAATCGCTCTGTAGATACGAACGAGAAACGTTGAGCGGGATATCGGGTGAATCAATCACCCCTTGCAACAACATCAAATACTCCGGCACAATCTCCTGTACCTCGTCGGTGATAAAGACCTGACGAGAGTAAAGTTGGATCTGATTGCGACGCGGGTCGATATCTTGGCGAATCTTCGGGAAGAAGAGTATCCCCGTCAGGTTGAAAGGAAAATCGACATTAAGGTGAATCCAAAACAATGGCTCTTCGGCAAAGGGGTAGAGTTCTTTGAAAAAGCCTTGATAATCCTCATCAGTCAGCTCGCTAGGCGGCTTTTTCCAGATAGGATTGGGATTGTTGATCTGCTCATCTTTAAACTTGATGGCGATCGGCAGGAATTTACAGTACTTATCAAGAATGGCTTTGATGCGCGCCTCTTCGAGAAACTCATCCTCATCCTCGGCTACGTGTAGGATGATATCGGTGCCTCGAGCTTCGCGAGTTGCTGCTTCGATGCTGTACTCGGTGGAGCCGGTACAAGTCCAACGTACTGCCGGGGCCTCCTGATAAGATTGGGTCACTACCTCAACGGTTTCGGCAACCATGAAGGCAGAGTAAAAGCCCAAACCAAACTTACCGATGATGTCTTCTGCTTTGTCAGCATCTTGAAAGTTTTTGAGAAACTCTTCTGCACCTGAGAAGGCCACTTGATTGAGGTACTTCTTTACCTCCTCTTCTGTCATACCGAGACCGTTGTCTGAGACGGTGATGGTACGAGCCTCTTTGTCTAAGGCCACTGAGATACCGAGTTCGCCAAGCTCCCCTTCAAATACCCCACGGGTAGAAAGGTGGCGTAACTTCTGACAAGCATCTACTGCATTCGCAACCAACTCACGAAGAAAAATCTCTTGGTCTGAATAAAGCGATTTCTTGATGATCGGAAAAATGTTTTCCGTACTGACCGAAATATTACCTCTTTCCATATGTAGTTATTTGACTAAAAACGCGTTACTGTGAAGTTTTTGCTATATTCGACTATTGACTGATGGAGATACCATCCATCAAAATTGAGGCAAAATTATCAAAGAAGTTGCTAGGTTTCAACCTTTTGGGGGCTTATGATTAAAGAAAGTAGCGAAGCTCGTCTGGATCAGTTGCGTGACTTGTTGTTCGAGGAAGAACTGCGAGCCCAAACACTGCTGGAAAAAGACGTGCATACGCTGCGTAAAATCGTACTCGAAGAGGAAGAATTTGCCGACCATCTTAGTCCGCATTTTCAAAAAAATGTAGAATATCTCAGAGATAATTTTCCGCATTTATTTGGCCGTTATTTGGGCGAGGCGATCAAAATTCAGATAAGAGATTCGCAAGCCGAGATCATCGATGCCCTTTATCCGATCATCGGTAAGCTTATCAATAAGTATCTCCGCTCTGAGATCCAGCGTATCAGTCAGCAACTGGACTCCCGCCTGAGTGATCCTTTTTCCAAAAAAACCCTCAAGCTGCGCTGGAAAGCTTTTTGGAGTGGCGTCTCTTACCAAGAGCTACTGATCCAACAAGCATCTTCGGCCAAGATTCAGGAGGTCTTTTTTATCAACAAAAATTCGGGCATGCTCTTGGGGCATCACTCCTTCAATGATATCACTCACCCTGATATGGTGGCAGGTATGCTCAAAGGACTGCAAGATTTTGTGGAGCATGCCTTAGAGACCGCTTCCGAAGAGCTGGAGATTTTGGAGTATGATCGCCACACCTTTTTACTGCACCATTTAGAGACGATTACGGTAGCCGTAGTAGTCGATGGGGAGCAAAATGCCAATTATCGTTCTCTTTTGCGCAAGCATATATTTGATTTTATGGAATTATTTCCTGTACGTGCAGATGAGATCCGCAACCGAGCAGATCAAGAAGAGTTGGCAGGAAAAATTAAAACACACTTTGATGGATTCAACCAAGTGGATCAGTAAAAAAATTGCCCTACTAGGAAACCATGCCGTAGGGAAGACATCGCTGATCAGTCGTTTTGTAGAAAATAAATTTCCGGAGGGGTATCTAACCACTATTGGGTTAAAAGTTGATAAGAAAACAATCTCGGTTGATGGTTACAATATCGACCTCGTGATATGGGATATTGCCGGCCAAGAAAATCTAGCCAATATCCCTCACTACTACCTCAATGGCTGTAGTGGCTATATATATGTAGTTGACCTTACTCGACCGTCAACTTATGAAAATTTGCGGTCGCAAACTTTGCTGCTAAAAGGCATTTTGCCCGAAGCGGAAGCACTGCTAGCTGGTAACAAGCGTGACTTGCTCAATGAAGAAGAGCTCAAAATAATTTTGGAAGACTTCAACATCCAACCGGATGAATTGACGAGTGCGAAGACCGGCGAAAATGTGGAAGAACTATTCTTGCAGCTTGCTCGTAAACTGATACATCAGCATGAGTCTCAAGGAACATAAATACCAACTCCTCAATCGATACCATCAGATCATTATTTTTGATCTAGAAGGCAAGCTCTTGGACTCTTGTAATTCTATGATTGATCTAAAGCAGCTGCCTAATCAAAATGTATTTGATCAGTGGCCAGTATTGGAAAGCGTTAGACCCGCCCTTCATCAACTAGAAGATTTGGAAGTCCCCTTTCGGCTACCCGCGGTAGAGCTTTCGCTCCCAGAACTTAAAGGCATCTTCGATTTTGAGTTTTCTATTCATCCTGAGTATCCAGAGCAAATCGTTTGGTTGCTGATTGATCAAACTCGTATCTACCGCTATTTTCGGCGCATTCAACAGGAGCGTAATATGCTCTTGCTCGAAAAAGAATATCGTGAGACCGGACGCTCCATCAAAGTGAGCTCTGCCCTTGATACCTAATTCAATCCCTGATCTCTTTAAACCTTGAAATTATTAGCTCCTCTTGCGCGACTCTATGGAGGCATTATGTCTTGGCGCAATCATGCCTATGATCAAGGGAAGAAGAAAATTTACCAGGCTCCTATCCCCATTATCTCAGTAGGTAACCTATCCGTTGGGGGGACCGGCAAGACGCCTATGGCGGAGTATATCCTGGCTGAGTTAAGCGCGAAAGGGCGTAAAGTAGCTTATCTTAGTCGTGGTTATGGCCGTAAAACCAAAGGCTATCGCTTGGTGGATCTTGTGCATGATACCGTACAGAGCGTAGGAGATGAAGCCTTACAGGTAGCCATGAAGTTTCCTGATATACCCGTCGTCGTTTGCGAGGATAGAGCGTTTGGTATTGTACGGCTCCTCGCCGAACGCTCAGTCGAAATCTTAGTATTGGATGATGCTTTTCAACATCGAAAAGTTGCTAGAACGTTGGACTTAGTGATGATCGATGCTCAACGACTTCCCACCCAAGATGCAGTATTGCCGCAGGGGCGCCTGCGGGAGCCCATCCAAGGTCTAAGACGCGCCGATATGCTGGTCATCAACCGCGTTTCAACGCAAACTCAAATTGAGGAAATCAAAAAAGCCTTATCTGCCTTCAAACAGCCAATCGCTTTTTGTCAACCACAGATGCAGGGAGTACAAGCGTTCGGCGAAGCCGTAGTCCAAAATATCAGTCAACTCAAAGGACAAAAAGTGGTGGTCTTTTCCGGCATTGGTAATCATGAGTATTTTGTCCAGCAAATTCGAGCGATGGGGGCAATTGTCCTCGCAGAAAAAGGATTTAGAGATCACTACAATTATCGCGAAAGAGACCTTCGAGACTTACAAGATCTTTGCCCAGAGCAAGCAATATTATTGACGACTGAGAAGGATTATTGTCGATTAAAGGGACGAGTATCAGGAAATCCTTGGCATTATATCCCCATTAAGTTTCACTGGTGGGAAGGGCAAAAAGCGTTGAAAAAGAAATTATTTGCCCTTTCTTTATTGCCTTAGCCTCCCCAGCCAAGTGATTTTGTTACACACTTTTTGTCCCCCAAACTGTAAAAATTGCGAATAGGCCACGAGGTCATACCCCTCTATCATTTGCCTTTTTGTTGTTAATATTTATTTGATAATTGAATATTATCAACAGGACAATATCTGAAACTATAAATCATTTTTTACAGCTAAATGAAATCTGCATTTCAAAAGGAATTACTTGCTTTTGTTATTGAGAAATTACCGATCAGTCTTGTCATTGTCTCTTTGTTAATCTTAAGCAATTATAGCTTTGCCAATCCTCCTCGCAAGGAGAAAGAAGCTGTCGAGGAGACCGCTAGCCCCATGACGGTCAATGTTGAAAATTTCACTGGAGATCCAAACGGAACCACTTCCTTCACCGGGCCAAGTGGAGAAGATTTTCAACTCACAGGTTTAATGAGTGTTGACTCGAGTCCAGGAGATGGGACAACTGGGGATGACCAGTGGGCTGGAACTGCACTCAATACGAGTAAAAGTAACGCCATTGGGACGATCACCTTATGTGAAAGTACTAAGGCATTTCAAGTTACGGGTATAGATTGCTGGACCTCCGTCAATGGCGGAAATGCTTATGCCTCAGGTGATGTAACCTTTGTTGGCTACCTACACAATGGCGGAACGGTGAGTTATACGACCACCGTAACACCGACAGACAATGAGACGGGGTATGATCCGATTACTTTTGCCGGTACCGCCTTAGATGGGGAAGATTTGATCAGCTTGGAATTTATCCTTGTCGGGAGTACGTCCTATTTAGCCGTTGACTCTTTTGCTTACAGAATCAGTTCTGGCTTGTCTATCTACAATGCGGTTCCTACTGTATCAGAAGTTATGGTAACGGGAACATTGTCGAAGGGGAGTTTGCTAACTGCTACTTATGATTTTGATGATTGTACGGATGTAGAAAGTGGCTCAACCCATCAATGGTATCGCTCTGATGATGCCAATGGTACCAACAAAACCGCCATCAGTGGGGCAAACACAAAGAATTACACGCTTACCGCCTCAGACTCAGACAAGTTTATCACTTATGAGGTAACGCCAGCGGATGCTAATGGTAGCGGTAGGGCAAGTACCAGTTCTTACTATGGTCCTATCCAATGCGGGATCAATAATTTTGCGGAAGACTTTGAAGACAATAGCGGTACAAGTTTTACCAATAATGGGCAAGCTTTTACCCTAAGTGGGCCAAGTGCCAATATCACCACTTTTGCCAATTATGGCTGGAACGGTAGCTCCGCAGACGATCGTTACATCGATAATGATGGAGAGGCCGACAACAATGACGGAGGAGAAATCACCATTGAGACTACTGATGGTACCGACATATTTGTGCAATCATTTTGGGTATGGTCGGCTGAGGATGACTATGCGCAAAGTGCAACGGCCAATCTTACTATCACCGGGAAAAAGGATAATGTCACCCAATTTAGTTTCACCAAAAGTAGTGGCTTCAATACGAGCGGCAATAATGGGTTTACGTTTATCAATTTAGCCACAGAGGGTGGCTCAGATTATAGTGAGACCTACATTGATGAATTGATTCTCTCCAATGCTGGAGCCTACGAATACATCGCCATCGATGGCTTAAGCTGGGCTACGCAGACGCTTTCGACCTCAACCTTGAGTACAACGGCCATTACTACTTTTGATGACAATAGCGCCACCATGGGCGGTGAAGTTACAGACGATGGCTGTGCCTCGGTAACAGAGTATGGGGTAGTATATAATACGACTGGGAGTCCTACGACCGCAGATACGAAAGTAGCCATTGGCTCAGGTTTGGGCAGTTATTCTCAATCAATCACAGGTTTGACCGCTAGTACCCAATATTACATCAGGTCTTTTGCCACCAATTCGGAAGGGACTAGCTATGGTAGTGAGCAAACTTTTACGACAAGTGCCACTCTGCCGGTTGAGCTCCTTAGCTTTAACGGTACATATCAGGAGGGAAGCGTTCAGCTAAGCTGGGAAACCGCAACAGAGTCCCAAAACAAGGGCTATCGTGTGATGCGGTTTACAGAGTCTGCTTGGCAAGAGATAGGCTTTGTCGCAGGAGTCCCCGAAAATCAAGAAGGTTTCCGAGCCTATCAATACACCGATGAGGTAAAATCTCAAAATGGGCCTCTTTATTACCAATTGGCGCAGGAAGACATGGATGGGAGTTTAAACTACTCTCAAGTAATTGAGATATCACGAGAGTTTGAGCATCAGATTAGCATCTTTCCCAATCCAGCTAAGGACAAACTGACCATTAATAGTAGCAGGTATGAGCTGGAGGAATTTCAGCTATATGATCTTCAGGGAAGACTGATCGCACGGCAGACTCTGTCAAACAAGGAAGCAATCATAGACCTACAAGCCTTTGCCAAAGGCTACTACACGGTGGGAATTAAGTTGAAGGGTAGCCCAAAAGTTTTAAGAAGCTTAGCCATCCAATAGTAGCTAAATCAAATTGATATTTATGGTCCCTTCCTGCCAGACATTTTGTTTGGAAGGAAGGGACATCGCTTGTGCAAACCTGCTAAAGCTCAGCCATTTGACTTTTTACGCACAAATGACTAATTTCTTATATAAGTCATTCGCCTCCTCAACCTGATTTTTACTACTAATCTTTTCTCTAAACCCAGCGGATGACGTGCCCCCGGACCTCCCTGGTACCTGTATTTTATTGCGACGTTTTGACTCAACCCTCAAACCCTGTGAATATGTTACGTTCGCATTCACTACCCATTCTATTACTTACTCTTGCCTTAGTTACCCTTAGTTTTAGCCCTCTTAGTCCGGCCGAGGACAAAAAAGATGCCCCTTTGCGTGGTGCGTGGTTATTGACTCTCAAAGACAACACCAGCGCCGAAGATTTGCAGATCCAAATGGTCAAAATATTGTCTGATAGTCATTTTATGTTTGCCTTTTATAACGCTCAAACTCAACAATTTTTTAGTGCCGGTGGCGGAACTTATACCTATGTTGATGGTCGCTACACTGAGACCATTGCCTTTCACACCATCGACCCCAATTTGGCCGGTCGCTCCTTAACTTTTGACGCCAAGGTAGATGGCGATCAGTGGCATCAGAGCGGTGATATCAACGGCGGCGATATCAACGAAGTTTACCAGCGCATTGATGACGGGACTGGTTCTGATCTGATTGGAACCTGGGCGCAGGAAAGCTATATCGATGACCGAGGTAAGACGAAGCGTTTTTCGAAGAAAAATAAAAAACTCAAAATCCTCTCCGCGACACGCTTTCAGTGGGTCGAATACAACGCCAAAAATGGAAAATTTGTGGCGGCTGGCGGGGGAGAATATGCTTTGCAGAACGATGGATACGTTGAGACCCTGCATTTCTTCTCTCCTGATTCTACCATCGTGGGTACCGATGTAGCCTTTAACCGCGACTACACGACCACCGAATGGCATCTCCAAGAACAAGCCAGTCGCGGCGAGGAAAATATGCTCGGCGTGAACGAAATATGGAGCCGAAGCGACTGGTAGATTTACAGTCTGCCCCAAACAAAAAGCCTTGCCCATCAACTGACCGGCAAGGCTTTTTTATGTAATTCTCTGAATTATTTTTCCAAAGAGAATACGTCTAGTACCACTAGTAGCGCAAATAAGGATGCGAGGAACCAAGTAACGGTCAGCACCATAAGAATTAGGGCTACCCAGAAATCAATGGTGATAGAATCTTGGTGCAAGTAAACTCCCAATGGAGGAATGATAATCGCACAAATGATGGCTAATACCTCTGAATCATCACGATTTAGTTTACGTGCTTCGCGAGTCGCCTTACGCAATTCTTTACGCAATTCACGCTTTTCTGCACGAGTCATTTCTGCGTCAGCTTCCACTGTAAAAGAAGGGGTAGCTACTGAAGGAGCGCTAGCGCTAGCTTGCGCCAATGGTAAAAAGGCAAAAAATGAAATCAGGAAAAGAAAATAGTAACGTTTCTTCATGATAGTGAAAATTATGGATTGATTGTTTAAATAGGGTTTTCGATATGCAAACGGATCGAAATTTAATTAATTGTTTGTCTTTGTCGATTAATGCTTATCCAGCAGCTGTGCTGAATGTTTATTTAGTCGAATATAGTTGTTATTCATTATCCAAACCAAAAACTTCTATTATTCGTAGCGGCATAGTTCCCCATTGTGCTTGATAAAGTGCTTTCTGTAGTTCAACGCTTTGGGGTCCATGCAGCCTTCTAGATTGAGAAGTTCTACTTTTTTAAAGTCAATAGGATGACTTTCGCTTTGGAGCGAAATTGAGCCGCTCGTCAAAATTTGGCCATCTTTTTTTACTGACGGTTCAAACTCATTAACTACACCTCCACCGACCATGGGATGGGTATATGCAAGGACTTCTTTGCCATTGATATAATGCTTGATCAGTGAATCACCCAAAACCAAGACTTCGGCTTCCACCCATTGATCGCCCCGATAGGTCTCCGATTCCGAGCCGATACAGTGTTGGGTAAAGAGCGTATCCGCCATATAAACATGGGTGCCAGGGGTACAAAGATTGGCCGTAGGACGTTCGCCTTCCTCCGGTCCTCCGAGCAATTGTACTTCAATCGAAATGGGGAAATCTTGATTAAGCGCCATGCTTTCCGGACTCTGGCCATGCACCATGATCCCGCTATTGCGCCAAGCCCAACCTTCACCTCCACTGGCCTGCTTACCCACAAAGCGATACTGCGTCCTAATGCGATAGTAGGAGTAGGGCTGCTCATAAAAGAGATGCCCATACCTAAAGTTGAAAGTATCATAGGCATCATAGCGGACCTGTAGGAGGCTATCCGCTACGCGGAACGTTTGGCCGTAGTTTTCACCAACAGCATAGCCTCTTACCTTAGGAATCCAGCCACTTAGGTCTTGACCGTTGAACAGAGCTTGCCAGTCTTCTTGATTAGGGTCTTCGGCCGTGGGTTGGCAGGCTATAAGGCAGAAGGCAAAAACGAACAAAAGTGAGAAGCGCATCGTTTAATAATTAGGTACTTAATCTAGTATTTGGTTTCGCTGATCCTAGATGACGAAAAAAAAACTATCTTAAGTTACTAGCAACCCACACTTTCACAAACACATATGAGCAGTAAGGTAAAACTCTACGATGTTTTCGGAGAACTTTTGTATGTCGTAGCGATGGCTGATGGTGGTATTCAAGAAGAAGAAGTCAAGACGCTTGAAGCACTACTGGCCGAGCATCCCTGGGGTAAAGAAATCAAATGGTCATTTGATTTCGAAGTCAAACAAAATGCTTCCATTGAAGATTTGTATCGCAAGGTGATTCTCTTTTGTCAAGACTATGGTCCTGACCCAGAGTATCAATCCATGTTGGAGATCATGGAAGCCATGGCCAAGGCGAGTGCTGGCATCGACGATAAAGAGCAGGCTGTCATGGATGGCTTTGTCTATGAGTTGACGGAGCGTTTTCGCCGCGACATCCAAGCCATCAAGTAGGTAGTAACTAACGCTTTTTCCCTTTTTTCTTTTTCCGCTTTTTGGGCATTGACTCCATTTCTTGGGCTTCCTTCATCAAGGATTTCCAATCATTGCTATGTTCCGTCCTTAGCATCACGGTTGCCTCATATTCTGAATTTTCCACTTCGAGTCTGTCGATAGAGTGCCCAAGGTACTCTTCGATTTCCGCGAGCATTGGCTTTTCTTGCTCACTGGTAAAGGAGAGCGCCTGCCCTCTTTGCTTGGCTCTACCTGTCCGTCCCACTCGGTGGACGTAATTTTCGGCTTGATCAGGGAGATCATAATTGATCACATATTCGACTCCCTTGATATCGATCCCTCTGGCGCTAACGTCAGTAGCGATCAAAAGATTGGTTTTTCCCTCACGAAATGCCTTCAAAGAATTGAAGCGTTCCTTTTGTACTTTCCCACCATGTAAAGTCAAACTATCGATACCCACGCGTGCCATGGCCTTGGAGACCCGTTCGGCTCGAACCTTGGTCCGCACGAAAACGAGAATTTTGCTATCCGCATTTTCCTTGACAATCCGCTCCAAGAAAAAGCGTTTGTCATCCATCTCGATAAAAGCTACCGCATGATCGATGTTTTTGGCCACCGGATTCTTAGGCGAAATCTGAATGCGTATGGGGTTGACTACTAGCGAATAGGCCAGCTTCTTGATCTTTTCATCAATAGTAGCAGAAAAGAACAGCGTCTGCCGTTTACGAGGTAAATATTTAAGTAAGTCACGGATGTCTTTGTAAAAGCCCAGCGCCAACATATGGTCAGCTTCGTCTAGGACCAAAGTTTCTACTTGTCTAAGCTCCAGATAACCCTGATTGACCAAATCGAAGACTCTACCAGGCGTTGCGATCAATACGTCCAAGCCCTTTTGTAGCTGAGCGATTTGCGGATCTTGCTCTACGCCACCGAAGATGGCAAAAGTCTTTACGCGGGAGTGGCGGCCGATTTCGGTAAAGGCTTCTTTGACCTGTATCGCTAGCTCATGAGTGGGCACCATCACCAAGCAGCGAATACCTTCTGATCTTTTCGAGCGCTTGCGGTCGTGAAGTTGATGCGTAATCGGAATCGCAAAGGCCGCTGTTTTGCCCGTTCCCGTTTGGGCAATTGCCAAGACATCCTCCCCTTTGAGGATGGCCGGAATAGCTTTGTATTGGATGTCCGTAGGACGCCTCCAACCTAAGCCTGCTAAATTTTCAGTAATCTGCGACGAAATCCGAAAGTCTCTAAACTTCATACTGCGAAGTTAGGAAGGATTTCCTTCAAAAAATCGTCTCTCTACTCATAAGGGAGCAAAATCATCGCTGCCGCAGCTGCTAATGACATCACATCGCCAGGCTCACAGGTCGCAATAGGATGATCCGTATCACCTTTTTTCCCGGGGAAAAGCTTATCCTCTATGATCGTGGCGATCGGTTTTTCAAAAAAGCCTTTGTCGCCTTTATACACCTTGCGATCCTTAACTGTAACCAAGGGGGCCTCCATCCAACCTTTGTCGCTGCCCTTAAAGATTTGATTGTCTTTGATAGTAAAGAGGGCCGATTCCATGAGGCCTTTTTCCCCTTCGTAGATATGATCGCCGTCTCGACTGGCTAGAGGGCGGGAAAAGCGGCGCGGGTCGCCAGCGTATATTTTAGTCGCTAATGCTTGCATAGAGCTTACTAGATTTTTGCCCTCAATTTACGTTTTCAGCTGCGCAGAACGCTAAGTCTGCAAAACATTTTTTTTATCAGCTTGTTATGAAACTGGAGCTGGATGTAAACATTAACAATTATGAAAAAAACATTCACCTCATTTTTGCTATTCTTTGTCTTGGGTTTCTCCCAGATCAATGCCCAAGAATGCTTCTTCCTCAAAAACGTATTAGACACCCTCTATCAGATCAACCCGATCACAGGGCTGCTAGTGGAGACTCCTCTGGCAACTGACTTCCCAACGCAATCTTTCTTTGGCTATCTTAGTTCGATAGACCCAGCGGGTCGGCGCTATATGTTTGTAACGAGACTTTCTGATACCTCATTTGACAGTTTTGGGCTCAAAGTGATTGGGCTCGACAGTATGCAGGTGAGTAGCGTTCCGCTCAGCGGCTATGAAGCAGTCTCTCCTGGTATTGGTCAATTTAGTTTCCACGGTTTGGAGTATGGTGCGATCGCCGACAAGCTTTATATGGCTCCGGTGAGCGGTGATAGTCTTTATAGCATCGACATGAACTCAGGTGCCGTAACGGCCGAAAAAGAGATTCCCGGCTTTGGCAGTACCTACTCCTATTTACAGACCTTTTATCAATCAGAGCAACGCTACGCCATGATTGGACTCGATGACAACGGGCAAAGGCGCTTTTACCAGATCGATATTGATGATGACACCATCCTGGTCTCTCCTCCCCTCAATTTTGCCGAGCCATTGCGTGGCTTAGAGGTGAGTGATTTTACTGGTAAATATTATGCTGTCAGTGATGCCGACCAGCAGTTCTATGAAATAGACCCCATCACCGGAACCTTCACGGCACTCTTCCCATTAGGTAGCTATCAAAACGCCTTAGGCTATCTTCATACCTTTGATTACAATGCTGATCAATACCTCATCGTCGGGATGGATAGTACCAGTAGTTTGCAGCTTTACTCTGTCTTTCTCAGTACGGGTACCGTTATTTCTACGCCTTTTCCAGTGCCATTGGGGGCCTTTTTTGGTCTGGAAGCCACCAATACTCAATATATTGCCAAGATGTTGGAAGACCTCAACAACAATAATAACACCACCAGCATAGACCAAATTGATCCGCTCTTTCAAGTATTTCCCAATCCGACCAAAAATCGATTGAGTATTGAGCTAAAAAGTGCCGTTCCCATTCAGCTGGGCATTTATGATTTAGAAGGGAGATTACTGTCCCAGAACGCTTATCCCTCGCAAATCAAGCATGAAGTGAGTCTCAGGGATTATCCTGCAGGTACTTATCTGGTGCAAGTACAAGACCTCAAAAGCGGCAGAACTTGGCAAGAACGTTTTGTCATCCTGCCATAGCCAAATAATCAACGCATATGCTAGGCGGAAGGGTTTATCCCTTTCGCCTTTTTTGATAGAGTCGAAAGCTTAGGACACCTAGAATTAAAAGCAATAGCCCTCCTCCGATCAGCTTGAGCAAAAATAGTTTTGGGTTGGCGACATCTTTACTCGGTATGCAACTGATCACGATTGAAAAAAGGGTAATTACACCTCCTAAGAGTGCGATCAAAGCTGCGCGCCAACTTTGACTACCAAGTGGCATCAGGGCCTGCGACTCTCCCGTTCGGCGCAGCCGATGCACCCACAAAAGACCAAACATATAGACAAAAGGGATGAAGTATAAAATCACACTCATATCGAGCAACAGCAGGTAAGCCCCTTTGACCGAAGCCCCAGCCAGCGATAGCAAGAAGAGAATACTGACGATCACAGCCTGCGCCAAAATGGAGACATAGGGTGTCCCAAAACGCGGATGTAAATCAGCCAACTGACGTGGTAAATAGCGATCCAGCCCAATCACAAAGGGAATCCGAGAATTAGCCGTCATCCACGCCCCTAAGGTTCCTACCAAAGCCAAGGTCATGAAGATCCCGCTTAGGTTTGCTAAGTAAGGCCAACCCAATCTTTGCGCTATGGTTTGAAAAGCATCTGCTACCGCAGAGACGATCACCACCTCTCCTTGTGGCTGAATCAACAACAAGATCAGCGTACTCCCGAAATACAACAGGCCCACTATCAAGGCAGATAAAAAGGTCGAACGAGGAATCATACGCCTCGGATTTTGGCTTTCTCCTGCCATGATAGGTGTCAACTCCATGCCGCCAAACGAAAAGGTAATCAAAGCAAAATAAGGCCAAAGGGAAAAGTCTCCCCAATCGGGCCAATAGGAGGCTTCGGCTAGTGATTGTGAAGGCCCAAATTGAAGTAAATAATAGCCTCCCAAGCCAAAAAGACTAAGTAAAATCACTATTAAGGAAATGCCGCCTAAGTTTTGAATCCACTTAGCCCGCTCCAAACCGATGATGTTGAGTAAACTCACCGTCCACAATAGTCCCAAACAAAAAAGGGCTTGATACACAGGCTCGTCTTGTATGCCCATCCAACTGTCTCCGCCGATATACAAAAAGAAGGTAGCCACCGTGATCAGCATGGTCGGGAACCAAACGATATTGCAAAGCCAATAGCACCAACCTACCACAAAGGCATGTCCATCGCCCCAAGCCTCACGTGTCCATAGATAAATACCGCCTTCACCTGGGATGCGAGAATTCAGTTCGATCACACTCAGACTACTTGGCAGCAAAAACAAGAGTAGCGCTACCCCCCAAAGGACCAAACTGGCCATCCCAAACTGTGCGCTATTGGCAATCGAACTAATATTGACTACCGATATCACCGTCAATAAGACCAAGTCGAGAAGGCGTAGAGATCTAGGTAAGGAGACTTCAGATGGCGCTTGAGACATAGGATAATAGCAGTCAAAAAATCGCCAATAGAACTTGCGCCCTTTATGGCTTGATTTTAGCGGGATAATTATGGTAGCCTAGCGATTTTTACCACCAATAGCTAGACCGAACCCCTTCGAGAAGATACGATCATCCTTATCGTATTTACAATGTTTGATCATTATTTCGGAAGCACTGCCATATGGATTTTCGCTTAATTAGTATCGTGATTTTTCTTTTATTGCCCTCCTTGGGACTTGCCCAAAAGTTGCTTAAGCCCCAAAATTGGGAGCAAGCCTTGGCGGCAGCTGAAGAAGGTGCCACGCTCAAATTAGCGGCGGGAACCTTTGTCATTGATAAAAAGATTGTATTGGATAAAGCCCTTAAGATCATCGGTAAGGGAACAGAAAAAACCCATATTCAATCTAATAGCCCCATCGGCTTTGAAATCCGTAAAGGCGATTTTCTGATCAAGGATTTGAGTATCTCTGCCCCAAAGTATGGGGTTGATATCAAGCAAAGCTCTGTGGAGCCTAGCCGCTTTGCAAACGTACGTTTTTGCCAATCCCAAAACGGTATAGGTATCGCAGGGGAAAATGTCCACTTCCAAAATTGTCAGTTCGAAGAAAATGAGGTTTTAGGCGCCTATGTTTACGGGGGCGAGCTCGCCAAAACACCCCGCAATCTGATGAACATCACTTTTGAAGCTTGCCACTGGGCCAATAATGCCGCCAATGCCGATGTCAACGATCATGCCGGTTCCATCAAGATCATCCCCAACTGTGCTGGGGTCTATATCCGCAATTGCCGGATTTTGGATAGCAAAGGCATCTGGTTTGATGGCTGCCATGGGGGACATATTATCGAAAACAACTACGTCAGGACCAAAGACATTGCTTTGCATATAGAGCTATCGGGACACATGGATAGTCGTCAAAGCTTTGTGCGTAACAATACCCTCATCAGCGAAACTAAGCAGGGTTTTTATATCTCCGCTTCCTCTCATGTCGTGGCAGAACATAACCTTATCATCGGGCCAAGAGGCATTGATATGGCAGGCTTGCCCCGCGCTAACCGCTATTTAGACGGTATCCAATACGAAACGATGACAGGCAATCAAATTCGCTATAATGTAGTCTTTACCAGTATCGGACACATCAACCAGCAACCAGAGGCTCACGCTCAGCGGATAGCCGAAAAAGATGGTTTAGACATCAGCCAGCCTATGATATTTGACAACCTAGTGGAGCACAACTTTGTCGAAGACCTGTTATCTTACGGGAAAATTGATATTCCTCCCCAATACGGGCTGGAAAACTAAGCCACCTTATCCCCTGACTTTGTCTGCGACCGATACTACTTACACCTATCTCGCCAAAACTTTTCAAGGCCTCGAGGAGGTACTAGCTGATGAGCTGCGTACCCTTGGGGCGCTTAATGTGAGCGTTCGGCGAAGAGCCGTACTCTTCGATGGCGACTTGGCCCTACTATATAAAGCCAATCTCTGCCTGCATACCGCTCTCCGGATTTTGATGCCGATCTATGAATTCAAGGCCCGAGACGAGCGGCAACTGTATCGTGGTATTCAGGAGGTCGATTGGCCGCGCCATATGGGCATTACGCAGACCTTCGCGATCGACAGCACCGTCAAATCTGACTTTTTCCGGCATTCTAAGTTTGTGGCCCTAAAAAGCAAAGATGCATTAGTGGACCAGTTTCGCGCCAAATATCGGCGTAGGCCCTCGGTAGATACTCAGCAGCCTGACCAGCGTATCCATATCCATGTCAATCAGGATCGAGTGAGAGTAATGCTCGATAGCTCTGGTGAATCTCTGCATAGACGCGGCTACCGGCAAAGCGGCCACAAAGCGCCGGTCAATGAAGTGCTGGCCGCCGGGATGATTGCCTTATCAGGTTGGCAGGGAAAAAAGCCTTTGATCGACCCTATGTGCGGCTCGGGTACCATTTTGATCGAAGCAGCCCTTTGGGCTAGCAAAATCGGGCCCGGCATGCTCCGCAAACGCTTTGGTTTCATGAATTGGCGCAACTATGATTTGCCTTTGTTCAAAAAGCTGAAGCGCGAAGTCCGTAAAAGCCAGCAGCCTTTGACGAGCTCTCTCTATGGGGTTGAGCTCTATCCTCCTTATGTCAAACTCGCTCAAGATACTGTCGCCGCTGCTGGATTTTCGGATCAGATATGGGTACAAGAAGGGGACTTTTTTGAGATGGATCCGCTCGCCAAAGATGCGGTCTTGATTATGAATCCTCCCTACGGGGAACGCCTAGAGCAGGCCGAAATCGACGGTTTTTATAAGGATATTGGCGATCGTTTCAAGCAGCAATACAAAGGGAGCGAGGCTTGGGTCCTGAGCAGTAATCTAGCCGCCATGAAGCGAGTGGGCCTCAAAGCGGATCGTAAAATTCAACTTTTCAACGGTCCTTTGGATTGTCGCTTCAATCAATACAAACTCTACTGATCATGCGCCCTGAGAGCTTTACTTTTAGAGATGGCACGAGCAATCAACTCAATCATTTTGGGGATAGCGGCCCTTTGCTTTTACTCTTGCCGGCGATGGGCGTACGAGCTTCTTATTATCCCCCGCTCGCGGAACGCTTAGTCGAAGCTGGCATGCAAGTCGTTTCAGTGGATTATCGAGGTTTGGGTAAGTCCAGCGTGCGCGCCTCGCGCAAGGTGGATTTTGGCTATGAGACGCTGGTTCAAGACATCCATGAAGTCGTCACTCATCTCAAAAAAAACGATCCCGAGCGAGCGATTTTTCTTTTAGGCCACAGTCTCGGCGGACAGGTAGGCTTGCTCTATGCAGCACGCTATCCGGATCAATTTAAGGGGCTTGCCATTATTGCGTCCTGTTCGGTTTACAATAAATCTTGGACTGGCTTTGGCCGATTCCGGATTCTTTTAGGCGCTAGCTTATTTCGCCTAATGAGCCAGATTGTGGGTTTCCATCAGGGTAAATACTTGGGCTTTGGCGGGCGAGAGGCCCGAACAGTGATCCGGGACTGGGGCTTCAATGGAATTGATGGGCGTTATCTACCCAAAGGCAGTGATTTTGATTATGAAGCTGCTCTCGGCAAACTATCAAGCCCAACCCTTGCGATCAATATCGAAGGTGATGACTTTGCGCCAAAGAAGGCTACAGAGCATCTTTTGGGAAAATTGTCCTCCCAAGCCCCCAAAACTTATCAGACTTACACCCACGAAGCTGCGGGGCAGAAGCTCGATCACTTCAATTGGGTGAAGTACCATGAGGCACTCGTGCCGATGCTTAGGGATTGGATTGGAGAGAGGAGTAAGTAATTGTTATTTATTGCTTCGCAGAACGCTTGTCTCATGGGTGCGGCATGCATGTACGCACCTACCTAGAGATTTATTTCGATCCCGATTTTGATCGGGAAGAAATCTCCTGTCGCTCAATTACAATTACATCATGAGGTCAAGTCCCGATTTCCACGCAGCGGAAAATCTCCCTCTGACTTGCGTACAGCTAACATCCTACCCAAATTGCAGTATGGGATCATCTAAGCATACGCCAGCTGCTATTGATTTACTCAAACAGCTCATCCAAATTCCTTCTCTCAGTAGGCAGGAAGATAAAACGGCAGACTGTATCGTAAACTTTTTTCATAGCCAAGCCGTAACTAGCATGCGCCAAGGCAACAACGTCTGGGTGCTCAACCAAGCGTTCTCCGCAGGAAAGCCTACTATCTTACTCAATTCTCATCACGATACCGTTAAGGCTAAGCAGGACTGGACCCGTGATCCTCATGCCGCTACGGTAGAAGGAGATACTTTGTATGGCTTAGGGAGTAATGATGCTGGTGGACCTTTGGTGAGTCTCATGGCTTGTTTTTTGCACTTTTATGAGCGTAAGGATCTTCCCTACAATTTGATTATGGCGGCGACTGCGGAGGAGGAAATCAGTGGTGCCAACGGGATCGCCAGTATTTTGCCTCAGCTTGGAACGATCGATCTGGGCATAGTGGGAGAACCAACCGAAATGCAGCTCGCTATTGCCGAAAAGGGGCTCATGGTGATGGATTGTTATGGCAAAGGCAAATCAGGACATGCCGCTCGTAATGAAGGTATTAACGCTATTTACGCCTCTATCCCCGATATCAATTGGTTTCAAAACTATCAGTTTGAGGAGGTTTCGGACTTCTTGGGACCAGTCAAAATGAGCGTTACCCAGATCAATGCGGGTACTCAGCACAATGTCGTGCCGGATGAATGCCACTTCGTAGTGGACGTCCGCACCAATGAGTTTTACAGCAATCAAAAAGCCTTCGAGATCATCGATAAGCATACCCAATGCGAGCTTAAACCGCGTTCTTTTCGCCTCAATTCTTCGCGCCTAGCGCCTGATCATCCTATCGTTCGGCGAGGCCGAGAACTAGGGCGGGAGACTTATGGTTCGCCCACCTTATCAGACCAAGCCCTGATGCCATTTCCTACCCTCAAAATGGGCCCCGGAGACTCGGCTCGCTCACATACGGCAGATGAATATATTTTGCTTTCTGAGATAGAGCTAGGGGTTGAATTGTACATCCAAATGCTTGATGGACTGGTACTGGAGTAGCCTAACTCATGAGTATTGATGGTGGCGTTTTTTCTTGACCGCTGCGCGGAACGATTAGAAGCGTTCTGCGCAGCAGTACTTCTAACAAAAAACGACGCAACCCAAAGAGGGAGCGCCGCCTGGTCTCATAAATAAAAACTGTTAATAGGTAACCACTATCCCCAAAGTTGGTTGGAAGATACCCAAGCTATTTTCGAGGAAACGGGTTTGATATCGTGCAGGATCGAGTGGATCGACTAGTGGGAAGCCATTTTCGTCCTTGACTACGTCTAAAATTGGTGGACCTGGGAGGGAAAAGCCGTACACATTTTGAATGTCTAGGAAGAGGTTGAAGCTCCATTTGTTGAAAAACCACTTCTTGTCCACCCGCATGTCTAGCTGGTGGTAAGCCCCGATTCGCTCGGAATTGAGGCGGTCAAAATCACGGATTTCTACCCTCGCAATATCCCAAACGGATCGCAGACTTGATAGCTCTACATTGGCAGGTGTATAGGGCGTACCTGTGGTAAGTCGCCATTTAAGCCCGACTTCCCAATCCTTTTTAAACTTTTTGCCAGCGGTTAAGGCTACGATATGACGGCTGTCCCAAGAAGAAGGCACGAAATTACCGTTCTTGTCCTGAAATTCACTCCAACCGAGGGTGTAAGCGATAATACCGTAAAATCCTTTGAATAGTCGTTGTTGAACTAAAAATTCCATACCATAGGTGCGGCCTTCTGAGATGGAAGTGGCGGGTTCGTTACCGACTACCCCAAAGTCGCCTCCTACATTGGCCAAAGAGATCGAATCTCGCGTCAGGAAGGGGTAGTTGCTGTAGTATTTATAATAGGTCTCGATCGCAATCTTGGTGTTGGTATTGGTCGTATAGGAGATCCCTCCCACCAATTGGCGATTGCGGATGTAGGTGATTTCATCATTGACTAGCTCGCCAAAGTTGTCTCTGAAGCCAAGGATGGTATAAGGCGGTAGCTGGTAGAAAATGCCAGTATTGAAGTTGACGCTAAGCTGGGGCGTTAACCGCAGGGAGGCCGAAAAACGAGGAGAAAACTGATTTAGGGGATTTTGCATCTCCTCCGAAAAGTCATTACCATCGACCCTTGCTCCCAAAGAGAGTATCAAGCGATCGTTGAATAGTCGCTGACTCATTTGAGCAAAGGCCCCGTATTTGTTGAGTTTGAGTTCTGAATCAAAATCTACTACGCCACCAAAGGGCAGCGCTTGAAAGGTTTCATTGGTGTATTTGGCATATTCATAGTTTAAGCCATAATTGAGCTTGAAGCCATTTTGCCGCAAAGTATGCTCTAGGCGGAATTTATTTTCTATCTCTTGTGAAGTATAATCGAAGGAGCGTTCGAGGGTTTCATTATTGTCAGGATATTTAAAGGCGTTGTTGTTGAGCATATTACGACTCGCCACTAAGGTCCAGAAGCCTTTGTCGCCATAGTATTTATAGCTAGCACCAAAAGTGTAGTTCCATTGCGTTTGCACAGGCAGGTTGCCGAGGACGTACTTTTGAAAATCCGTCGAGTCTGCCCCTAAATTGAGGGCAAATTCGTCCAAGGCTCCCAAGCTCACGATATTGAGCTCATGGCGTTGTCCAAAACGAAATTTATGCTTGTATTGGTAATCATTGTAGTTGGGCAGGAAGGGGAGCGCGAGCACTCTGAAAAGCAGTCCTAAGTAGGAGCGACGCACGGAAAAGAGGAAGGAGCTATTTTCGCCACTGGGACCTTCTAAAGTCAAAGCAAGATCGCTCGATCCCAAGGTCGCTGTAACCCCCAAGCGATCATCACGTGCAGGTCTCTGTCGAAATTCAAAGACAGAGCTCAGCGCATTGCCTCGATTGGCAGGGAAGGCACCCGAATAAAAGTCCACCTCGCCGATAAAGTCCACATTGATCAGGCCTACGGGACCACCCGAAGCACCTTGAGTCGCAAAGTGATTGATATTGGGTACTTCGATACCGTCTATATAAAAGCGGTTTTCATTGGGGCCACCCCCACGGATCAAAATGTCATTACGAAAGCTTACCGTTGAGGCAACACCCGGCAAAGATTGAATCACTTTGGAAATGTCTCGGTTGCCGCCCGGATTGCGTTTGATTTCGCTGGTACCAATGGTTCTTAGGGACAGCGGAGCCTCTTCTTGCTGCTTGAAAGGCGAAGCTACAATCACCACAGAATCAGTAGCATTGGCCTCTTCCTGCATGGCGATTTCGACAATCGCTGGCTTAGAATTGGTAACCTGAATCTCATAAATCACTTTAGGCTTGTAGCCGGTGTAGCGAGCTTCCAGATTGTAGAGACCGGGCGTCAGATTTCTGATCTCATAATTACCCAAGCTATCGGTGTATCCTCCTTTACCAGTACCTTGCAAAAAGATGGTACCAAATTCAAGCCCCTCATTGTTGATTTCGTTAAATAAACGGCCTTTGATGACTCCATTTTGAGCAAAGCTATCCGTCAAGGGCGCAAAAATAACCGTTAAGGTCAAGAGTGCAGACAGAACATTACAAATCCGTATCTTCATTTTAGTCTTACTGGGAATTTGGATAGAATACTGCCTTCTAACTCAGGAGGGAATTAATTGTTTTATTGATTAATAGTTTTTTCTATCATTTACTAAGAATTAATAATAATCCACGCATGCGCGGGAAATATACGCTTCTACACGAATTACTACCTTTGCTCGAAGATTATGAGGCTAACGCCAATGGGGGCGCTAGCCTACCTGCCTTTAGTATTTGGCTGAGCCAGCGTGCTGCGGTATCGCGACCAGGTTTAGTGCTTAAGGGGCAGGAAGGAGAAGATAGCGCTGATACGATATTGACGATGTTGATTTCCTATCTTTTTCGCTACACTAAGCATTACACCAAGAAGGCCCTCGAAAGTACCCCTCTCAATACCATGGATGAGTTTACTTTCCTGACGACCTTAAGTTATCAAGGGAGCCTTACCAAGACAGAGTTGATCCAGCAACACTTATTAGAAGTAACCTCGGGGATTGAGATCATCAAGCGCTTGATTAAGTCAGGCTTAATCGATGATTTTCCCGATCCTAATGATCGCCGATCCAAGCGAGTCAAGATCACGGAAAAGGGGCGAAAAGTTTTGGAAAGCGTAATGAAGGAGATGGATCGAGTAGCGATGATTTTTAGCGGCGATCTCAATGCTGAGGAACGTCGTCAATTGATGCCGCTGCTACTCAAATTAAATGACTTTCACGCTTTGATTCATATGCAAGACCGCAAGAGCGATTTGCATGTGATCGAAGAAAAATATCTGGGAATCAATGAAGCCCCAGTGCTGGAGCCGGAAGTCAGCGAGGTTTAAAAAAGCGAAAATTTTTGAAGATTTTTCTTGCATTTTTGAACGGTCTGCATTTCCTTTGCATTCCGTTCAATTAAGAACGGGTTATATTCCTCCTTAGCTCAGTTGGTTGAGTCCCTATGATCGGGATTAATCAATAGGCTAAAGAGAAAAAAATATTCCTCCTTAGCTCAGTTGGTTGAGTCCCGATGATCGGGATTAATCAATAGGCCAAAGGAAAAAAATATTCCTCCTTAGCTCAGTTGGTTGAGTCCCGATGATCGGGATTAATCAATAGGCCAAAGGGAAAAAATATTCCTCCTTAGCTCAGTTGGTTAGAGCGGTTGACTGTTAATCAATAGGTCCTTGGTTCGAGTCCAAGAGGGGGAGCAAAAGCCATCCAAAATTGGATGGTTTTTTTGTGCTTGTCTTGTAATGAAGTTTTATGTCTACATCCTATATTCTGCCAGTTCTGACAAGTTCTATGTCGGCTATACCCATGATGTAGAGGCTCGATTAAATGATCATAATCAAGGAAGCCGAAGCAATCAAAGTGCTAAATATACCTTCAAACACAGGCCATGGGAGCTTAAAGCAAAGTTTTGCTTGGGTGAAGATCGCTCACAAGCAATTCGGACAGAACGATACATCAAAAGGCAAAAGAGTCGAAAGTTTATTCAACAATTGATCGACTCAAAAGATGAAGTAGAGCAACTAGCTCAGTTGCTTGGAGTCCCGATTATCGGGAT
>JBCCQN010000062.1:0-38304 GCA_039024315.1 Bacteroidota bacterium | reverse complement strand
CGATGGCAAAGCAAATGTCTGGCAGTTTGCTATCAATCAAGCCTCCCATCACGCTAGCGATGGAAACCAAGCCGGCCATGGGTTTTTGTTCCCAATAGTATTTTGCTTCAGTGCTGGCCTGTAATTTACCGTTGGGACTTAATTGCAGTTGAGTTTGAAGACGCAGGCGTATCGCAAAGCGAATTTGAGAGATTTTGTCCAGCAGATTTAATACTCCTAAGCCGCCAAATAGGCTGGGCAAAACGCGAGTCTCGATCTTGAGCGATAGCTCAGTGATGAGATATTTTTGATCTTGTAGCAGTCGCACCTCGCCATTGAGCTTGACCTCAGTTTTACGAATTTCCTTGGCTTCTAAAGTGGGTTGTTCTTCTTCTAGATATTGCTTGACCGCAGCATGGACGTATGTCTGCAATTCCGGCAGGGGCATGCGGACCAAAACCGCTAATCTGGAGGTAGAAATCATCTCATCTAAAATGCAGCCTTTCAAGCAAAAATCCTATCTTGCCCTTTATGATTGACACTATCATTTTTGACCTAGGTGGCGTGCTAATCGACTGGAATCCCCGCTATATGTATCGCAAGATCTTTGACGATGAACAGGAGATGGAAGATTTTCTTACCAATGTCACCACCCACGATTGGAATGAGTTGCAAGATGGAGGACGTTCTCTGGCAGAGGCGACAGAGACCTTGGTCAAGGAGCAGCCAAAATGGGAAAAGGAGATCAGAGCTTTTTATGATCGTTGGGAAGAGATGTTAGGAGGGCCGATTCTCGGAACGGTTGATCTTTTAGATACCCTCGTTCGTTCCAAACGTTATCGTATGCTCGCCCTTACCAATTGGTCTGCCGAGACTTTTCCAGTTGCACTAGAGCGCTATGACTTTTTGACTTGGTTTGAAGGGATATTAGTAAGCGGCCAAGAAATGCTCAAAAAGCCAGATGTCAAAATCTACCAATTGATGATCGAGCGCTATCAACTCGATCCTAGCACCACTTTATTTATCGACGACTCTGAACGTAACCTCAAAGGCGCTCGCCGCGTCGGACTCAATACGATCCACTTTCAGTCTCCTATGCAATTGCGAGAGCGATTGGCGGACGTTTTGTAGCGAGGCGCAGAAGATTCGACATCGAGTTTCCATTGCCGAAGGAAATACGAGCCTTTTGGCTGCGGCATGTGAGAGAATCGTTCTGCGCAGCAACCGAATGTCTTCTAGAGGCCTTTCGACTACGCTCAAGGCAACATCTTGATTCCCCAGCTTGCCATGTTGAGTCCACCGAGGAGACGTGGGTAGGTGCGCGCATGCATGCCTCCACCAAGAGACAAGCGTTCTGCGAAGCAGCAAAAAAACAACAACTCCCCAAACCAAGCTCACTACTCTAAATCTGCACCAGGCATTACTTCCAGTTTGACCGCGATAATGCGGGTAGCAGTGGACTTTTGGATGGTCACGAGGTAGCGCTCTTCGATGCTAATCTGGGTATCTTTAGCGGGAATATTTTCAGCTACATAGGTTACGAGCCCGCCGAGAGTGGTGTAATACTCTTCTTCCGGTAGTGCTAGACCAAGGTCTTCATTGAGGTAGTCGATTTCGTGGCGAGCCCCCAACAAAAAACTCCCGTCATCATAAGAGACTTTGACGAGGTCTTCCTCCAATTCCTCTTCATAATATTCATCTTCGATTTCACCAAAAACTTCTTCGATCAGATCTTCAATGGTCAGGATACCCGCTGTACCCCCAAATTCGTCCACCACAAGGCCTACGCTGCGTTGGTTTTCGGTGAGCTCAATCATGAGCATATTGGCTGGCATCGTCTCCGGTACCACGGTCATGGGTTGGATCAAATCTTGCCAAGCATCGGGCATGTCAAACAGGCTGCTCGAGTGAACATAACCTTTGACCTCGTCAATACTTTCACCATAAACGATGATGCGAGAAAGCTGCGTATCGATAAATTTGTCCATCAACTCATCGTAACTAGCCTCAATTGATACCGCTTCAATTTCCGTGCGAGGGATCATACATTCCCGTGCTTTGGTCTCCCGAAAAGCCAGCGCATTGTTGAGCATTTCAGTATCTAGATCGGGGATATTCTCGGCATCGGGGGTATTGATCAGTTCGTGGAGATAATGATCCAGGTCTTTCTTGCCTAGGGTGAGGTCATCGCTATCACTTTCATTGCTCGAGCGAAAAAAGGCTTTGTGTAGAAGGGAGCGAAAGCCTTCGACGATTTTGACAATGGGCCAAAGAAGTACAAAAAAGAAGGTCAGCAAATAGGTCGCAGGAAAGACAATGCGATCGGAGTTGGACCGGAAGATCGCTTTAGGGATATATTCTGCGAGCACGAGCACAATCAAGGTACCGATGACCGTTTGAATAAATGTCTTGAGGAGGAAAAAGCTTTGTCCGTCTAAGCCTAACGTATCATCCATCAAGGGGGAAAGCAGTCTTTCCAACATCATAGTAAAAATCACCAGCGCAAAATTATTGCCGATCAGAATGGTGATAATGGCTTCGGACTCCCATTTACGAATAAAGCGGGAAAGGGTGGTCGCGGCCCAACCGCCTTGAGCGGCCCGCAATTCGATCTTGAGTCGGCTCGAAGAATAGAAAGCGATCTCCATTCCAGAAAAATAGAAGGAGAGGCAGAGAGTAAGGATAAGGATAATCCACACCATTTAGTTTTCCTGCTCTGGTTTAGGCGTGTAATCGTCCTCTTCTTCCATTTGACGCATTTTTTCTTCCATGTGCTTATCTAGCTGTATGCGCTGCTGTCGGCGAAAGGCATACATAAAGCCAAACAGAACTGTTGCGATCAATATCGGATAAATCGTACCGGTCTCGATCAGATCTTCAAACTCAGTGGCCAAAAATATGACGGCCATGACCATCAAAATGAGATATAAATATTCGATATAAAATCGCATGCCTTATTGTAGTTCTTCGTCTGTTTCAATTTCCCCTTGGATACCAAAGATAGTATAGCTAGAGAAATCGGAGGTTGCTTTTAGGCCTTTACTACCCGTAATGATTTTGTCAGGGGTTTCGATGCGTACATATTTATCGGTATATACGGAATCCTTTTTTTCATCCCAAAACAATTGTTCAGTTTCTAACTTTTCGCCCTTATAATTGTTGAGCATCACATTGCCCAGCAGTTCGGCAATCCCTTCATCGCGTTCATATACACCTGACTCCGAAACAATGGTACTGGTAGTTTGGCCAGCGCTATTGAGCACAATGATTTTCACCCCTCCATCGAGATAATGCACCATGCGCTTTTTGGAGTTTTCCTCTTCTTGTTCTTCTTTTTCAGTTACGTGAGCTGACATCAGATTAGCAGTAACCCTAGCCGAATCCGAAAAAACATAGGTAACCCCATAGGATTCCGAATCGACTCCTTCCTCTACTTCTGGTAGGGGCCTCCCTGGGCGCTCTTCTTCTTCTCCACTACAACTCGTCATCAGCCAAGCGCCTAATAGACACAGTGCAATTAGACAAAATGATTTGCTGTAGTACAAAAGCAGCCTATTTATTGGTCTTAGTGGCATCTCGCAAAAATAAGAATTAAACAAAAATCCTTTATATTAGATTTTCTGAAACCTTATAGTCGGCAATTTGGTCAAATTGCTTCTAAATCCCTCCTCAAGGTTCGCCTATGAATCAGGAGGGTTGTATGGGTTTGGATTCACTCCCCATTCAAGCAGCTGCTTTACATGAGTTTTAAAGATTATAGATATTACTTCAATCGTGAACTGAGCTGGCTCAAATTTAATGAGCGCGTTCTCGAAGAGGCAGAAGACACTTCCCACCCTCTATTGGAGCGCCTAAAGTTTATCTCCATATTTAGCTCCAATCTCGATGAGTTTTATATGATACGAGTAGCGGGTCTAAAAGATCAGATTGCAGCAGGAATTCAAGACGTAGCGGCTGATGGCTACTTACCGCAAGAAGTATTAGAACGAATTTCTTACCAGCTACATAGCGCGGTAAAGCGCCAAGCAGAAGCTCTCAGTGAAGATATCTTGCCCAAATTGCATCGCAAAGGGATTCGCCTGCGCAAAATTAGTAGTCTTCGGAAGCACCAAAAACACTACCTGCAAAAATTTTTTAGAGACAATGTCTATCCGGTATTGACGCCTTTGGCGATTGATCCAACCCATCCCTTTCCGCAGTTAAAAAGTCTTGGTCTCAATCTCATGGTAGAGATGCGGACGCCTTATAAATCTGACCATAAGGTTGCTGTCATTCATATTCCCTCTAGCCTGCCTAGATTTATCTCTCTGCCTCCAGACAACGGCAAGAGTGATTTTGTATTGATTGAAGATTTGATTCGGCATCATTCGGATTTGCTATTTCCGGGTATGAAGATTGTGAGTGTTTCGGAATTTCGCATTACACGCAACGCTGATCTCGATCTCTCCGAAGCAGAAGCTGACGACCTCCTCAAACTCATTGAGAGGGAGCTGCGCAAGCGCCGCTTGGGAACCGTAATCCGTTTGGAGATCAGTACAGACACCAGCGCGGCCAACCGGAGGTTGTTGATGGAACTTACAGGCCTTACGGAACTAGACGTTTATGATATTCCTACTTATCTGGATTTATCGGCCTTTATGAAGTTTCTCAAACTGCCTTATCCAGAGCTTAAGGACAAGCCATTTACCCCCGCTTTAGATCGGCGTTTTATCAAAAATGGACAGGTTTTTCGTACTCTACGCCAAGGCGATGTGATCTTGCATCACCCTTATGACAGCTTTAATCATGTAGTCGATTTTGTCGAAGAAGCCGCTAATGATCCAAAGGTTTTGGCCATCAAACAGACTTTGTATCGCACTAGTGGGGATTCCCGCATTGTTAAAGCCCTCAAGACTGCGGTCAACAATGGTAAGCAAGTCACCGCTCTGATCGAGCTCAAAGCTCGCTTTGACGAGCAAAACAATATCGACTGGGCCAAAGAGTTAGATCGTTATGGTGTCAATGTGGTTTATGGTGTACTAGGTTTAAAAACCCACTGCAAAATCTGTATGGTAGTGAGGCGTGAGTCCGACAAAATTCGTCGTTATCTACATCTAGGCACCGGAAATTACAATGAGAATACGGCAAAAATTTACACTGACTTTTCCTTGATGACTTGCTCAGAAGAGATGGGCGAAGATGCTTCTGGCTTTTTCAATCTACTCACGGGTTACTCACAACAAAAAAAGTGGAATAAGTTTCTCATTGCTCCCACCACCCTACGTAAAAGTATCACTGCCCTTATTCATGAGTGCGTTGAAAACCATAGCGAAAAGCAGCCTTCGCGTATTATCATGGCGATGAACTCCTTGGTTGATCCGGAGATGATACAAGAGATGTATAAGGCTTCGAGCAAGGGAGTCAAGATCCATTTGATCGTGAGAGGGATTTGCTGCCTACGCCCTGGCATCAAAGGCGTAAGTGAAAATATCACCGTCAAGAGCATCGTAGGCCGCTTTTTGGAGCATACTCGCATCTATTATTTCAAATCCAAAGGCAGCTCTCGCATTTATCTCGGCAGTGCTGATTTGATGCAGCGCAACCTCAATCGGCGGGTGGAGTTAGTCTTTCCTCTTGAAGATAATAGCTGTAAACGACAGGTAAGGGGCGTATTGCAACACATGATTGACGATGATCTCAAATCTCGTTATCTCAACAAAGATGGTGATTACAAACGTCCCGAGTCCGAAAACCATTTTAATATCCAAGAATTCTTGTTGGGTCAGGCCGTGGAGCGCCAACGAGGTACTGATACTATCACTAATTTATCTCGCTAATGAAAACGGTCGTTTTTTGTCGCCATGCCAAATCAGATTGGCCAGATCGTACCCCTGATATTGAGCGCCCCCTGAAAAAACGCGGCGTTGAGAATGCCAAAGACTTAGGACAATTATTGGCGGGACATCAGTTTGTACCAGATCGCATCATTAGTTCGCCAGCCAAAAGAGCCTTAACTACGGCTAATATCGTATCAGAAAAAATTGGCTACCAGCATGAGATTTCTATCGTTCCGTCTGTTTATCATGATGGAGCCGGCAACTTACTTTCGCTCGTGCAAGATTTAGATGATGCTTGGGATAGCGTGATGTTTTTTGGGCACAATCCCACGATGGAAAACGTGGTACAATACCTACTCCAATCTCAAAAGCGTTATGATATGCCCACAGGCGGCATGGCCTGCTTTGAAAGCTATGCCGGCTGGCAGCAGTTTGTTACTACTTGCCAGCTAAGATGGTTGCTAGTCCCGCGACTAAGGCGCAAAGATGAGTAAGCACTTGGCAAGTTGAGAAAGCAATTGAGGGGAGCATACTCACACTCCAAAATGCGCTATTCCGCTTTATGGAGATCCATCCTTAAAATTTACTGCCGGATCAAAATTTAGTTTGGTCATTCTAATTGCTGCTGGCAGCTGCCCGCCTTGCAATATCGCCGCCCAAGTTTCGGCATACATCTGCTCAAAATCAGCACTGAGCATGGCTTGGCCGCCTGGTATGGGGCTATTGACCCTAGGCACTGACCAAGCTTTGCCATCAATTAGCATCGCGATAAAATCATTGACCCTATCTGCTGTCATCGCTGCCCACTCCTGAGTACCCGATTCATCAAAGGACATCATGATGGACCATTTACCAATTTGATCCGCTTCGGCCTTCGCTCTTATTATGCTTTTGCCTTTTACCCCCTGATAGCGCCCTTCTACTTTGCGGATCGCATAAAGCGGTACATAAGCAGCCTTTTCATAAGTCTTGGCGATCGGTACTTGCCCCCAAGCATGGCTAAGCTCTCCGGGAATAATACCGAGTAGGGCTGCTCTTTTGATCTCAGCCGAAATAGCCGCGCTATCTCTTGGCAAAGCGTAACCGATCACGGGATCTTGAGGGAAGGGATTTTGCTCGGCATATTGTAGTTTATGGGCAAATTTTTCATCAAGACCCGCTGCGCGGAACGCTTGGGCCGCGGCCTCTCCTGGCAGAGTTTCTGCAAAAAACAATCGGCCTGGGCTACCAATGAGCAGACTTAAAAGGTTTTCATTTATTTGTCCGGGGATTCGCATTTCGTAATCATTGTCTGCTACTTTCTGCAACTGAATAGGATGATCATAAAATGCGGTCAAACGAGCTTCTAGGACAGCAAACAATCGCTTTTCCTGCTCAGGAGAGCTGGTGTTTGCAGGATTGGCAAACTCAAAGCCTACGGTTTGCACGCCTCCAGGCAGTGGCGGCAAACAAGCGTTCACCGATAAGGTCAAAAACAAAAGATAAACATACTTCATTGCTGTGCTTTAGGATAAAGATATCATTTTCCCAGCATTTAGAAATGGATTGACGCGCGGAGCAAATCGGAGCAAAGCACTCTCACAAAAGCAACATCTTGCCCTAAAGTAAATCCAAAAGCAATCTTTTTCGTAAATTGATTAATCGCACGGACTGACGCACCACACTCTATTGTTTATTTACTGTTTTCGGGGAGCCTTCCTTCCCATGCCTCGCTGCCTAAAACGCTTCGTTGAATGAAAATCCTGCTAACCTCTTTGATGATTGTATGGGCTCTTTGGACGTCCATCTTACCAGCTCAAGATTCCACCTATTTACAGCGTTATGCGACCCCGCTTGAAGTAGCGGGCACCTATGAAGGATTCGCGGCTATAGACACCGTTTTGCCCAATTATCGCTTCTTCTTTACCGCCGAAGAGCATTGGCAATCTATCAATACGCAGATTCAGTTCGCTTTTTTGTCTTACCTCCACCAAAAAGCAGGTGTACGTAATTTTATCGTCGAAGGAGGCTACAGTTACGGATTCCTGCTCAATCGCTATCTTCAAACTGGCAATGAACGCCTACTCGACAAAGTAGTCAACGATATCCCCGTCTGTCCGGAAAATCAACTGGCACTCTTCAAAGAGATTTATGCCTATAACCAAACTTTACCTGAAGAGGATCATATTCAGGTTACGGGTATTGATTTGGAGCATTCTGCCGAGTTAGCCGTCCAGTGCTTGCATACCCTTTTACCCAAAAAGACGCCGCACCGTAAGATCGCGCGTAAGATTGATAAACTGAGAGATCTTCATCGTTCGGACTACTTCGTAGAACGCGAAGTCAAGAGCTATTTCCGCAGTCTTAATAAGGACATCGCTAAGCGTGAACAGCTCTATCGCAATTATTGGGGCGAGGATTTTCCGCGTTTTCAAATGATAGTAGAAAATACTTTACAAGGCTTTGGCTTCGACTTTTTGCGCCTGATGCTCTTTCCCCAGAAGTGGCAAGAGCGCGAAGAGCGGATGTATAAAAACTTTTTGGTCCTCCAGCCCTACATGAAAAAAGGCACCTATTACGCTCAGTTTGGCGCTTTGCATACCGATATCAAGGAATCATTCCGCTGGGAGTTTCCCTCTTTGGCCCACCGCCTCAATTATTTTGATTCTTCCCCTGTAGATGGTCAAGTACTGACTATCTCTCGCTATTTCCGCGATATGAAACCCAATTATGATCGCCTTGGAGAAAGTGATCGCCTCCATGGCATGATGGACCAAATCGAAAAGAAATTCAAAAATGAGGAAATCGTTCTGCTCAACCTCATGGGTCAAGAGACTCCTTTTCCGCGCTTGAGCCAGACCTTCCAGTTTATCATGCTGCTAGACGAGGATCTAGAAGAAGACCGTTGTGAGTAGCAAGGACGTAATAGTGCTTTAGTAATTAGACAATAGTATTCAGTATTAAGACCTTTTTCTCTGTATTAAATACTCCCGAAAGCTTTCGGGATACTTGCCACTCTGTACTTAAAAGATGCCGCCAGAGATAAGCGTTCTGCGCAGCAGGTAGAAAACCAAAGATCCCGGATAGGTCTGTAACCTACATCCGACATCTCTCCTAAATTTTCCCTCACCCCCTTATTTCCGGATGCGGGATTCCACCCTTTCGCGCTTCACTAAGGCACCGCTCTCACTGGTTTCCCAAAGTACACCTTCATCACCAGAGCGTAGTTCAGCGGCATTGCCTTCATCGGTGTCAATGTGCATCTCAAGCTTATACTTATCCGAAACCCGCACTAGTACGTTACCAAAAGTAAGGCTCCGCTCTTCAGAGGCCACCCTCACCTCCACGAGGTCCTTGTCCTCGACGCCAAAGCGATCGGCATCAGCTGGGGTCATGTGGATGTGCCGCCAAGCGCAAATCACTCCATTGGGGATAGAAACCTTGCCGTTAGGGCCTTCTAGCACGATACCAGGCGTATTTTCTACGTGGCCAGAGGCTCTAATCGGGGCATCAATCCCTAATAAAAATTCATCGGTACGAGAAATCTCCACCTGATCTTTGGAGCGTAAAGGGCCGAGGATACGTACACGTTCAATTTTATTTTTAGGGCCGATCAAAGTGATACGTTCCTTGGCGGCAAACTGCCCTGGTTGAGAAAGCCATTTGTGGAAGGTCAGTTCGTGGCCCTCACCAAATAGCTGGTCTAGCGTCTCTCTAGTCAAGTGGACATGGCGAGCTGAAATGGCAATCGGGATAGAAGGCGTCTGATCTTTTACTTGATATTCTTGACGCACTTTGACCGCAGATTGGCGGGCAATCTCAAACTGCTCGTCGGTGGGGATAACCAACAACTTACAACGGCTTTGTGGGGTCGAAATATCAGCCAAGGCAGTGCGATCGTCCATGTCCGCATCGCGATTGCGGTCTTGATCAAGGCTAGCGCCCAAAAAGTCTAAGCGTTGCGCGACGCGCTCTCTGATCACGGCACTATTTTCTCCAATCCCACCCGTAAAGACAATGGCGTCAACTCCCCCCAAGATCGCCGCATAAGCCCCAATGTATTTGCGGAGGCGGTGGGTAAAGATTTGGATGGCGGTTCGAGATTTTTCATCGCCTTCGGCGGAACGCTTCTCCAGATCACGCATATCGTTGGTACCAGTCAAGCCCATGAGGCCACTTTCTCGATTGAGCAAATTATCTAGACCCTTGGCGTCTAGATTTTCTTTTTCCTGTAGGAGCGTCAATACGCCCGGATCAATGTCTCCGGAGCGAGTGCCCATCACCAAGCCTTCTAAGGGCGTCAAGCCCATCGAAGTCTCAACCGAACGCCCATATTCTATGGCACAGATACTCGCGCCATTGCCGAGGTGACAAGTAATCAAGCGTAGTTCTGACAAGGGAAACCCCAAGAAATCTGCGGCTTTACGGGCTACATAACTATGGCTGGTACCATGAAAGCCATAACGGCGGATGCTATGCTTTTTTTGTAGCTCTAGCGGTAGCGCATAAAGCTGCGCTCGACGTGGCAAGGTACGGTGAAAGGCGGTATCAAAGATGGCGATATGTGGTAAATCTGGCCAAGCTTCTTGAGCCATCTGGATGCCCATGATATTGACTGGATTGTGCAGAGGAGCCAGCGGAGTAAGCGCTTCGAGTTTGCCAAGTACCATCTCATCGATGAGGGTGGGTTCGCCAAAGGTTTCTCCTCCATGCACCACTCGATGGCCGATGCCTTGAACTGCGCGTTCGCCTAGGCGGGCCTGTAAAAGCGGAAAAGCATAACGTAGCGCATCCTCATGGCTACTTTGCTCAATAGGCGTCGGCGCTTCCTCTTCCATTTGCAGATAAGCCTGTCCATTGGTGAGGCCGCTGAGCTGCATCCGAAACAAACGTTGGGACGTGAGGGTATCAATCAGTTCTACCTTGACGGAAGAGCTGCCACTGTTGATGACTAAAATGTTCATGCTTGGGCGCGTTTATATTTGTTCGAATTGACGCAAAAAGCGGATATCGTTCTGAGAGTAGAGGCGCAGATCCGGCACTCGGTAGAGCAATTGAGCGATTCGCTCAACCCCCATGCCAAAGGCATAACCCGAATATTTTTCTGGATCGATCCCACAATTGGAGAGCACATTAGGATCTACCATCCCGCAGCCCATGATTTCTACCCAACCAGTACCTTTGGTCATGCGGTAATCATCCTCCGTATCGAGGCCCCAGTAAACGTCGATCTCAGCGCTTATTTCCGTAAAGGGGAAATAAGAAGGGCGCAGTTTGATACGCGCTTTTTCGCCAAACATTTGGGTGGCGAAGTACTGCAAGGTCTGACGCATGTCGGCAAAGCTTACGGCCTTGTCGATGACCAAACCTTCCACCTGATGGAAGAAGCAATGCGCTCGTGCTGAAATGGCCTCATTACGATATACCCGTCCCGGCATCAGCATCCGGAATGGCGGTTCGCCATTTTCCATCATGCGCACCTGCACAGAGGAGGTATGCGTGCGCAAAAGGTAGTCAGGATCACGATTGACAAAGAAGGTGTCCTGCATATCTCTCGCGGGATGATTTTCAGGGAAATTAAGGGCGGTAAAGTTATGAAAGTCGTCCTCGATTTCTGGCCCTTCGGCCACGGTAAACCCGATGCGCTCAAAAGTAGAAACGATTTTGTTGAGGACGATCGAAAGTGGATGTCTTGCTCCCGGCACTGATGGATCAGCGGGTAGGGTCAAGTCATGAGGGCGATCGGCTCCTTGCTGCGCGCGCTTGAGATCGTTTTGAAATTCGTTCAAACGCTCATTGGCGCGTTGCTTGAGGATATTGAGCGGTTTGCCAAGGTCGCGCTTGATTTCGCCTGGTAACGCTCTAAAGTCCGTAAATAACTGATTGATAATGCCTTTTTTGTTGGTAAACTGTCGTCTGTAAGCATCTAATTGCTCTTCCGTTTCGACGACAAAGGCTTCCACCTCAGCCATTAATTGTTGGATCTTATCTTGCATAATTTTACGCTTGCCGCAAAGCTAAGGCCTAAACGCTAAAATGTAAAATACTCAACGCCCAATGTAGAAGAAAGAATCTAGATTCTGCTCCTGCATTGGGCGTTTTTAAGGTGATTTTAATTGCCTAGTGGCTCACATCGCAGCGGGGTAAGCGATAGCGTACTAAACCGATTTCATATTCCGACAATTGATTGTAAGAGAGGTCTAGTTTGCGCAGCTTACTCAGGCCGCCAATCCATCCGGGCATGGCAGCAAGATTATTGTTGCCGAGGTAGAGCGCTTCTAGGTTCTCAAGCTCACTCATTTCGTCAGGCAATGTCCGGATCTTGTTATTGGTGAGGATTACGATTTGCAAATTGGGTAGCTCTGCAATCTGACCGGGAATTTCTTTGATCTTATTACCGCTCAAGTTGAGCACTTGTAGATTTTTGAGACGCGAAAGGTCGTAGGGAAAGGCTTTGAGCTTTTCCTTGGTCAAGGAAAGTTTATAAACCTTATCAGGCTGGCGCATGGCCTCATCCATAGAGTAAAACCACTTTTGGCGATTGAGCTGGATGGAATTTAGCACTGGGCCCGCTTCAAGCTCGGTGCTCATAAAAGAGGGTTGAGTGGGCTCCGCCACCTCTGTAGTATCCTGAGCATTGAGGGCAAAGCTACAGCTAAGGGCGGCAAAAAGAGCAAGTATCCGAATCATTTTGCAATTATGTGATAGGTAAAGGTGGCGTTTTTTACGCATCTAGTACGAAGGCTTGAAGTTAAGGATTTCCCCCTAAAAAAAAATCTTTCCCCGGCGGGTTTACCTTTTGTCAGTAGGATGTACCCATTCTAAAACAAACATCCTTTGCGACTTCCCTACAGCAAGGCAGCAATCTTATAGTTATGAAAACAACCTATTATCTCGCCCGCAAATCATTCATTCTTCTCTTGGTCTCCGCCTTGGCCTTTAGCATCAATGCCTGCGACCAAATCAATCTCGAAGACTGTTTCGAACCCCTCAATGGCACTTGGGTACGGGTAAAAAGCTCCGATCCTTCTAGCGACTGCATGAAAGTAGTTATCTCCGGCGAAGTAGCTGTCCTATTTGCTAATCCCAAAAATGTCTCCTGGGTCGATGAAGGAGATAACCTCTGGCAAGGCATTACCCATGTCAAAGCGCTGCAGGAATACGAAATGCAAGTATTGGGCAGTGATGGAAACTATTATGATGCGGTATTAAAACTCACAGATCCCAATACGATTAATATTGCCATCGATACGGGTGGCTCAAGCACTGAGCAGGAATGGGTACGTGTGGGGGCATCTGATGTCATACCTGAGTGTGAAGTCTCTGATATCAATGGCAATTGGACCCGCATTGAGAGCAGCAATTCTTCTCTTGACGGTATGCGGATCAAAATAGTGGATGAAGAAGCAGTAGTCACTTTTCTTCCAGACGGGGCTCCTTTATTTAGTATAGGATCTGTAGCTTGGCAGAAAATCAAAGCGATACCAGGAGGAGATCAGTTTAGCCTAGAAGTATATGGTTCTGATCATAATTACCATGAGGCCACCCTAAAGCGGATTGATGACAATCGTATGGAGCTCACTGTAACATTATTTGGCATCCGTCAAATTTGGGAACGCTAGTAAGGGTTTAGTACAAAGACAACAATCAGCGCGATACTATTAGTGGTGTCGCGCTTTTTTTGGGGGAGGCTTTCTTTTTTTCTCCTGCTGCGCAGAACGCTTATCTCTTTAAGGAGAACAATCTTTTTGAAAGCTTGTGTTACTTTTGCCAAATGACTTCTCCCCAAACTGCCCTCGTTCTCCATGGAGGAGCCGGTACCATACTGCGTTCCAAAATGGACCCCCAAAAAGAAATCAAATACCGAGCGGGGCTGCAAGCAGCCTTGCAAGTGGGTCGTGCCTTACTCGAAAAAGGTAGTTCGGCCCTTGATGCTGCCGAAGCTACCGTCAAAGCCCTAGAAGACAATCCACTTTACAATGCCGGAAAGGGGGCTGTTTACGCTGGCGATGGCAAGCATTATCTGGATGCTTCTATCATGCGAGGCGATAATCGAGAAGCCGGCTCAGTAGCTGGGATTACAGGCGTCAAGAACCCAATCAGTCTCGCTAGGAGCGTGATGGAAAATTCTCGCTATGTGATGATGGTAGGCATTGGGGCCGAAGCCTTTGCCAAGCAGCAAGGGCTTGAAATGGTACCGCCAGCATACTTTCACGACGAATTGCGCTACAAGCAATGGTTAGAAATCAAGGACACGACTTTGACTCAGTTAGACCATGCGCATAAGGGCGAAAAGAATTGGAGCACCGTCGGTGCGGTAGCCCTCGACCAAAATGGCAATATTGCTTCGGCGACTTCTACGGGCGGCATGACCAATAAGCAGTTTGGGCGAGTAGGCGATACGCCGATTATTGGTTCTGGCTGCTACGCCAATAATCTCACCTGTGGCGTGTGCTGTACCGGGCATGGCGAACCCTTTATGCGCTCTGTAGTGGCTTATGATCTCTCTTGTTTGATGGAATATAAGGGCATGAGCCTAGCGGAAGCGGCTCGTCACTTAGTACAAGAAAAGCTCCTGGCGATTGAGGGAGAAGGCGGTCTCATCGCCTTGGATGCAGAGGGAAATTATGTGCTGGAATTTAATTGTGAAGGCATGTACCGAGCTGCTTGGGTAAGTGGGCAAGAGGAATATGTCGGTATTTATAAAGATGAATGAAACAAAAGCGCCGCAGTCCTTGCGGCGCTCATATCTTTAAGCCTTTGATAGCAACTGCCTAGTCGGCACTTTTTGGATCAGTTGTACTATTGAGAATATCCCCATCGCTGTCAATTAGGATGTGCCAAGGTCGGTCGAGGCAGTTACCTACATTGTTTCCGCTGCAAAACTGCTTCTTGCCTTTGATGAGGAAATTACCGCGGCCTGCTTCAGAAATGCTAAATGCATAGTCGTTAAAGAAGTCTCCATAGACTTTGTGCCACAGTTTGTTGCCCTGACGGTCAACCTTGATCAAAAAGACGTCATAGTTTCCGGCTCCATAGGAGCTAGTATGCCCTACTACAAAATAGCCGCCATCAGCCGTAGGTACGACATCAGTCCCTTTGTCATAGGCGGTACCACCATAAGTACGGCTCCAGACCTCTTCGCCTAGGGCGTTGGCCTTGATGAGCCAGACATCGCAAGGGCCTTTGACTTTGGTAGTTTTGGTACCGACGATCAAATAGCCACCATCCGTATCTGCTACGCGAACGCCCTCAGCGTTCTCCGAAGGAGTAAAAAAAGCACTGGAAAGAACCGCTGTAATCAGCAAACTGAGAATAAAAAAGTAATTTTTCATAATGATACTTTGAGGAAAATCAAGCTTTAAACACTGCGTTTTTGTGGATTGTTTCCTCCAAAATGTCTCCTTTAATACCCTCTTGCGCGTCAAATCGTGATTTGGAACCCGTTATTGTCGGTCTAATAAGTCAAAAAGTAAGGCTTCATACTCCTCTTTGTCCAAAAAGACATCTCTACCGCCACTAATTTCGGCGCGGACTTGTGTGTCGGGCTGGTTTTTGAGCATTCTCCAAAGGACGATGGGAGCATAGCCGTAATAAATAAAGCCTAGGGATTTTCTGTTGAACTTAATATGACTGTTGCCGATTTCGCCATTGATGCAGAAGATCAACTCGCTTTCTTTAAAGATATCACTCACATAAACTTGGGCTGGGTTTAGTTGCGGCACTTGAAAACCGAGACTATCCAAAACCAATAGCCCTTCTAAGAGTAATTGAGCTACTTCTTGCTCTGATGGTAGGCGTTCCACCGCTAGGTGATAATAACTTGCCCCTTCTATCGGCGATTGCCTTAAGCGCCAAAAAACTTCCGGACCCGGCATGGGAAAACCCGCTTGATAGGCTTGGCCAAAATCTGCCTTTTTTCCATAGAGTACATCGGCGGTTTGATCTCCGGGCCAAAAAGGAATGACAAAAGTATCCGTTGGGGCTAGCGCTTCCGTGATATCAGCCAGCGTCTGTTCGAGATTGCCAACATTGACCCAATCTGTATTGGCTTCGGATCGGAATTGATACTCCCTATCGTTGACTGTTAACTTTACTTCATACCAAGCCCCGTCTTTTGATAGTTGACTACTGATAATCTGCGCATCAAAATCAGTCAAATCAGCAATTAGGGAACCAATTAAGCGAGCGGGATCCTCGGGGCCGTAAACATATTCCGCATCAAAATTGGTGCGTGGAAAATCATATACTTGCCGCAATGAGTCATAGATTTGCCCTATATGCTGATGAAAAAGACGTAGGTTTTCGTATTTATCTGGATCATAATCTCCTCGGTCCAAGCAGGCGAGAAGCCCAAAAGACAGGCTGATCCCGAGAAGTAGGAGTGGTGCTTTCATGCTGAGTGCTCTAACTTTTGTAAAGCTATCCAAAGGCAGTGACAATGGCTAGGAGAGAGCTGGTTTATCTAATGATGCCCTTTTATTTTTCCTTGCTCGCTCCTATGTAAGATCGAGTCAAGCTAATAGTTTCTTTATACGTTTTTCGCTTTGCGGAACGCTTATTTGGGTCAGTGTCGGCAATAGACCGCTACCAATGGTTCAGCTTAGATATGTGCATGCATGCCTCCACCAAGAGACAAGCGTTCTGCGAAGCAGTAGCATCAAACAAAAAAAAGGCAGCTCGTAAGTGGGAGATGCCTTTTATTTTCACGCTGCGCGGAACGCTTATTCTAATTTTTCATTACCGCCGTAGCTTCAATCAACATCACTTCTTTGGCGTTTTCAGCTCTTACGTGATGATAATTTCCCGCCCCAAGTTTGGCGAGGCTTTCTAGATTAGCTTTTACACTCGGTGAACTACCTTTGGTCAGGTGCAGGGTACTAAGAGCAATGTCTTCCCAAGCCATCCGTTTGACCATACGGCTCGTGCGACGATTGATTTTGACGATACCGTCTGAGGCGAGGATCACCCGATTATTGCCACCGGGTATATAGTGCTCTTGGGCGAGTTTATAGGCGAGTTTAAGCCCTTTGCCCATATTGGTCTTACCACCGGTAGAGAGGGTCGAAAGATTGCGGAGGATATAATCGGCCCTAGCCGAAGAAGTAGCTTCTAGGATAATGGAAGCTCTACCCGAATATACGATCAGCGTAATATGATCTTCTGGCCGCATCATACGCACCAAATCATAGAGAGATTCTTGCAATAAGGGGAGCTTTTCGGGCTTATTCATCGAAGATGAGATATCGACCAAAAAGACCAAGTGATTGGTAGCGGATTTAGCGATCTTATATTTCGCAGCAGGTAGATCAAACCCTAAGGGTTCGGGACTAGTAGGGGCAGGAGCCGAATTCATATCCTCAATTATGACCAAATTGGTTTCAAGGGGCTGAGTTGGCTCTTCTATCTCTGGATTCGAATTAGTAACGGGGCTCGTTTCGGCAATAATTTCTTTATCCGCTATCGAAGCCAATATCGTTTCTTCTACCGCTGGGGGAGTAGCCGGTAAAGATTCTACCTTACTGGCGATAGAAGAACTTGGTTTAGCATTGTGGGGGGTCGAAGCGGTTGCTGGAGCGGGGCTCACTTTGGTACCGGTGGGGGCAGGCTTTTCGGGCTTGGAGGTACGACGGTAGGCATAAAGTGCAATACTAACCGCCTGAGGCTCTTCGATTTCCGGTTCATTCGTTGCTAGTGGCAAAGAGCTTTGGTTGAATTTGTAAATCACCCTAAAAAATGGTGGTTCTTCAATCATCTTGACCATGGGGATATCTGAAAAGCTCAAAAAACGGTTGTAGTAAGCCAGCATCCCGTATTTGTGATGATTATAAACATCTAGTAACTGATTATTGAAATAGTAATAGCCCTTGCCATAAGCCAAATAATCAGCATCATAACTTTCAGAATTGAGGTAGCTATTGGCCATCTTGATGATGGAGCGCGCATGAATGATCATGTTTTCATAGCCGCTTTTGCTGTTGCGCGAATCAAGGCCGATAGCCTGCAGCTTTTTCTTGGTGCGCCCAGGTTGGGACTCAATCATATTGATCATAGCTTGCAACTGGATCACCTGCCAACGGATCATAGAGGGATTTTCGTAACGTACCCCTCTCAATATCTCGCGGGAGTGGGCGATGATATCGCGCATTTCAAGGAGCTCCACTGGCGGAGGATCGGCAATCGCATTGACTTGATCATGAAGGGCCAGTGTAAGATCCCGAAACTCCAAATAGATTCGTTCACAATTTTTGAGTGCCCAAAAGGCAGTCTTTAATTCATGCTCTGTGCGATATCGTCCCTTGGTAGTATAATTTTCGAGGGTATCGCAAACGCCTAAAAACTCTATCATCAGATAGAGCATTTGATTGCGAGTGGTGTTGAGTTTTACTTTTTGCGACTCTGGGATGTATTTACCGAGTGCTTTCGTCTCCTCATATAAGTGTTGCAAATTGACGATAGGCTCTGCCGCCCCCTCCATCCAAGTACAAGGAGCTTGCAGGCTGCCTTTGAATTCGAAGTGTTTTACCTTGTCGTGAATTTTAAACTTGAGGGGGTTGGCCCCGTCGGAAGCGAGATATTCAATTGCCGCCACATTGAACTTTTCCAAGCGGACGCGCACATCCGTCATCAGATGGATGCATTCGTTGGAAAAGGCCACATATCGATTGAGGGCAATATGTTTTTTGTCAGATTGAAGTGGAGAATGTGTATCGGCCTTAAGTCCAGTCCCTATGCCCAAAAATAGAAAGAGGCTAAAAAGACCTAAACGGAAATCCATATGTATGTCGATTTAATATGGGTTTTTCAGATGTATCGGTAGAAAAACAGTCAATCAAATCTACAAAACGGTCTCAGCTAAAATAGGCTTCTGATCCCCAACGGTAAGATATGGAGGATGAAAGTAAACTAGAAGGGGTAAAATGGTTTAAAACCGAGGCTTAAATCGCAATAAAGACGCTACTCCATCACGGCCTTCATTTGAAATGTAGAGTGTTCCATCCGGTGAAAAATCGATTCCTTCGGGTTGGCTATAGACCTTACGGGGGAGATAACGAGCAAACAATACCTCCGCTTCTCGATTGACGACAATCAGCAATTTGCCATTGGAGGCAATCATGTAGATGTTTTTACTCTTGGGGTGGATCGCAATACCCGAAGGTTTAAAACTCCCTTTTTTCTCGGGATCAAACTCAGCCGCCAGTTTCTTGGCTCCTTGCGATTGGGCTTGATCTTGCAAGCTTTTGTGTACTCGATGCATATCTATCAACAAAAAAGGACTTTGCTGTAGGCTTTGAAGGTCCAAATCATAACGATAGATTGCGCGTTGATTTTTCTGTCTTTTGACTCCGAGCACTGGTGGTTCCTTACATGCAATCAACAAGCTATTGGTTTCTGGGTCGTAGGCAAATCCCTCAGCGTCGTCTTCTTCGGTCAAGAAAGTCTTCATTTTTTGCTCCTCTGCGGACTCTTGTCGATAGTCTGGCACTAAGTAGATACGGCCATCACTACGCAATACGTAGGCCGTATCCCCTTTGACTTCGATGCCTTCAAAATCACCAGAGGGGCGAAAATCACAAAAATGGGTTACTTCCTTTTGGACCTGATCATATATATAGACTCGTCCCCTCTCGTCTTGTACCATCGCCAACTCATGGTCGTTGATGACACTTATCGAAGAGACTTCTACCAAGGCAGGTGGCAGGTCAAAACGTTGACTTGGTTGCAATAAATCGTATGGAAAGGTATCGTCAACCGCGGGGAGGGACGCTTCTAGCGAACGACTAGTCTGAGTCGTAGCAGTGGTAGTTTCGCTTTGTTCGCTGGGTTGACAGCCGTAGCTAAAAGTCGATAGTAGCAGAATAAAAAAGGGAAGCCATAAGGAATTCATGGCCTAAAAATACAAAATTGCAGGCTTTTACACCTACAATTTTGCTCACAGTTTAATTATTTCAGTTTTGCCAACTGCTCCTTGACTTGAGCCAAAATGTCGTTGCAATTACTACGAAAGCTTTCCATTAGTGGCAGCAGCGCCTGCGCGTCTTGATCGTCTCTGGCCGTGTTTTCGATATCTTTCAATAGCGCATTCATCGGCTCATTACCTAAGATGGTAACGGTAGACTTGTATAAGTGCGCCGTGGCGCCAAGATTTTGGAAATCCGCGTTCTCGTAGAGATTATCCATCTTCTCAATGATATCCGGAGATTGGTCGGCAATCATTTCTAATATTTCGATCATAAACTCATCATCGTCACCCGATAACATCTTTAACTGATCAAAATCAAGGACTAATTTATTTTCTGACATAATGTATATCGCTTTTCATACAAATAAAGCCTCTTTTCCTCCTCCCTTACAAAGCGGCTTCAGGGTGGATCAAACATTGATTTGGGTATTTATTTGTCTCTTATCTACGGCTGCATAGATGTAAGCTGAATTATATTTCGGTAAAAAATTTCGATATATGATTATTTTTACCCGATGTAACAAGTACTCCCTTTGTGCTTTCCTTTTTCTAAATACGGACTCTAATTTGCTAGCCTAAATCAGAGTTCCACCATGCAAAGAAAATTTGTCAACAAAGTATTCGTCATAGAGGACGACCTCGTTTTTGGGAAAGTTCTCCAGCGTGCCCTCGAGCAGCAGGGCGACAGCTATGATGTACATGTATTTAAGAGCGGCAGAGAATTTTTTGATAATCTCCACCTCAACCCCGATATCGTCAGCATCGACTTCAACTTACCTGATATGACGGGCTTGGATATTCTCAAACGTGTCAAAAAATACAATGAAGAAATTGGGACCATTATTCTATCTGGACAAGATAAAGTAGAGGTAGTGCTTGAGGCTTATCGCAATGGCGCTAACTCTTATATCATGAAAAATGAAAAGGCAGTAGTGGAGCTTACCAA
This sequence comes from Bacteroidota bacterium, assembly GCA_039024315.1. Classification (GTDB taxonomy): domain Bacteria; phylum Bacteroidota; class Bacteroidia; order J057; family J057; genus JBCAWW01. The sequence goes on along the minus strand of JBCCQN010000062.1, from coordinate 17,621 downwards.
CACTGTCAAAAACTTATCTTCCAACGTTAGCCTTCGCAAAGAGGTGGAAGTTTTGCGTGAAGACATCTTGGATCGCCAGAAAAAATACTCGACTGTAGTAGGAGAGAGTAATGGAATACTCAAAGTGCTCAAGCTCATCCAAAAGGTTGAGAAAAATGATATGCTCGTGCTAGTCACCGGTGAAAACGGTACTGGTAAAGAAGTAATCGCCAATACGATACATTACAACTCCCCCCGTCGCCGCAAGCCATTTGTACCGGTCAATGTCGCTGCTATCCCAGCAGACTTGATCGAAAGCGAACTATTTGGCCACGAGAAGGGAGCCTTTACCGGAGCTAGTGGTCGCCGTATCGGTAAATTTGAAGAAGCCAATGGTGGTACCATCTTCTTGGACGAGATCGGGGAAATGGAAATCGGTCTGCAAGCCAAACTACTGCGAGTCCTACAAGAAGGTACCATCACTCGATTGGGGAGTAACAAAGAAATCAAGCTCGATGTACGCGTTTTATCCGCGACTAATAAGAGCTTAGCGGAGCGCGTTCGCCAAGGGCTATTTAGAGAGGACCTGTATTATCGCCTGCAAGGCTTTTTGATTCACCTCCCACCCCTGCGTGAACGTGGCAATGATGTAGTGATTCTCGCCAAACACTTCCTCAACGATTTTTGCAACCGCAATAAGATGCCAATCAAGACCCTCAGCCGTGATACCCTCACCGCTTTGATGAACCATAACTGGCCCGGTAATGTCCGTGAGTTGCGCGCCGTTGTCGAACGCTCAGTCTTGATTAGCGATGGACAAGAGATCCAAGAGGAAGATCTCATCTTCTCAGACTCTATCTTTTAGGAATTTTTGATTGAGTGAAGGATTGAATGCTTGATCGTAGTGCAGTTAGCACTTATTCAACCATTCAATCCTTCATTGATTCAACAAATCTGCTTAATCCATCAGTTCCCAAGCGGAACGATAAGCCCCAATTGACTCTACATACTGTAAGAAGTCCGCATAAAAGGGGTGATTGCCCAAAGTCGCGCTATCTCCCACTACCACCAACTTCTGGCGGGCCCGCGTGAGGGCAACGTTCATCCGACGGATGTCCTTCAAAAAACCAATCTCTCCTTTTTTATTGGAACGAGTCAAGCTAATGTAAATCACATCTCGCTCCTGCCCCTGAAAGCCATCCACTGTCTTGACTTTGATATGTTGTACATAGGTTGATAGCATTGGGCTGGCATTGAGCTGATTTTCGAGGGCTCGTACCTGCGCTTTGTAAGGCGCGATCAATCCGACCGTCAAGCCTTGCTCCAATCGCTCAGGCACTTCTGCCTCGATCTGATTGAACAGGATCGCAAGATGCTTGAGCAGTAAGTCTCCTTCCTCAGGATTGTAGGTACTGAGTGAGCGAGGATTTTGCTTCTCGACAAAGCCGCAGCCAGCCGTATCTACAAACTCAAGAGGCGGAAAATTATCTCCAAGCACGTGAAAACGCACCGCCGGATCGGCTTCTAGCTTCCCACCATAAAATTGATTGCCAGAGAAGGTCATGATTTGCTCATGCATCCGATATTGCCGATTGAGCATCACGGCAGTCTCAGGTTTGGCCTCGATCACTTGCTCAAAAAGCGTTTTACTCAAGCCTCCTTTATCAGCCTGCATAGATTTGACCGTAGGGGGAAGCTGATGGTGATCGCCCGCCATGACCACTCTTTGGCCTTTTTCCATCGCGATCAAAACCGCTGGGGTTAAGGCTTGGCCTGCTTCATCGACAAATACAGTATGAAATTTCTTGCCTTTGAGTACGTTACTCGCTGCGCCAGTCAAGGTTGCCGTAACCACCTGTGCTCTTTGGAGTGTCTGGAAGAGGATATAATCTTCTAAGCGATGCGCCATATCTTTTAGCTCCCGCGCTTCTTTGAGTAGCTCTTGGCGCTTGCGACGCTCTACTTGCCCGAAGTTCCGCTTAAACTTTAAGGCTTGCTCTTTGAGCTGTACCGCTTCGCGGCGGATTTTTTTCAGGGCTGCATAGTCTTGATGTTGCGTAATCGCTCCATCCAAAGTTAATCCCTGCAATTGCTCCTCAACCCGCACTGGATTACCGATGCGCACCACATGAATCCCTTGCTCATGACAACGTAGCGTAAGCAGATCGACCGCGGTGTTGCTCGAAGCGCAAACCAAAACCTGATTTTCTCTTCGGACAACTTCTGCAATGGCCGCCACGAGGGTAGTCGTTTTACCTGTGCCCGGAGGACCGTGAATAATCGCGACATCCTTAGCTTCCAGTGCACGCTCTACCGCATCATTTTGCGATGGATTGAGATCGTTATTGTAATAGCGGACGTCCCATTTGGAGAATTCGGGTTTAGAAGGGCCGAGCATTTTTTCTCTTAGCTCCGCTAAACGCTCATTCTTACCCGGGTCAATGGTTTTAATCAAGGCCCTATCCATCTCTTGGTAGGTCTTATCGTCGAAGGCTTGATCAATGCCGACTTTACTATGCTTGATCCATTGTGGGATATTCTCTCCACTAAGAGCCACTCGCATGATATTTTTGCGCACTGAAGCGATCACGCCATTCATGCGGCCTTCCTCCTTGCTTTCGAGGATACCAAATACTGAAACGATACCACCTGGCTGAAAGCCCGTTTGCTGATCATCTTTGCGATTGTATTCTACCTCAATCATGAGCCGTTCTCCCATACCAATCATCACTCGATTGACGCGGACAGGATACCAGCTAATGCCATTTTTGACCCGCTCCTGCAATGAGCGTCTCAGTACGGTTTCTTGAAAAAGGCGGATGTCTTCTTCCTTCTCTATTTCTAATAGTTCCCTAAGGCCCTTTAAATATTCCCTTGATTTCATCAGTGCGCAATTTACACGGAAAAGATTATCCCTTGCCCTCCGTGCTGACAACAAAGTAATCTAACTCATTATTGAGGGATAGGGTTACAGCTTTTTGACCATTCCGCCTACTTTTCTTACAGTTCTCACAAGCTCAACTTTTATTGTAATATCCATTTACATAACTTTACATTAATTGTTTAATGTAATTTTCCCTAATAATGCGCCTAATCTTACGTGCCTCCCTTTTACTATTTTGCTTCTCAATCTTAGTGATTGATCAGGCTTGTCTGATGGGACAAAACCTCATTCCTAATGCCGATTTTGAATTAGTCAACAGCTGTCCCAGTACTTATAATCAATGGACAGTCCTCCAAAATTGGCAAGCAGGCAATGGAGCTACTCCAGATTACTATAACTGTGGTTATTACGGCCTTAGTGTGCAAGCCAGCCCTTCTAGCGGCAACGGTGTCTTAGGCCTTTGGGGAGGGGCCCAACATCCTTTATGCCCTAATTCTGCCTATGTAGAAAACCTCAATGTTAGTCTATCCTCAACTATGATTGCGGGCAAAACTTATGAAATAAGTTATGATGTACAGATAGACGGTAGTGGTTTTGGGAGTGCTTCGCCCAACGATTGTGTCCAAGTAGGTGCCTACTTTTACGAATCAAGCCAAGCGCCCAGTCTTGCTAGTGTATGTAGCCCATCGGTATCACCACAAGTGTTTGTGCTGGGTAGTCAGGTGCAAAAAGGCAGCTATACGCGCTTTACTTTTAGTATTACTGCCAGCGACAATTGGGACAGAGTACTTTGGGGGACCTTCGCTACAGATCAATCAGTCGGTGCCAGTTGTAGTTCCTATGCCAGCAATAAGATGTACTTCAACTTAGACCATTTGTCCGTTATAGAATCTCAGGTACTGGCTAGTCAAATTGTCGCTTTTGAAGGCGAGCAAAAAGGCGAGAAAGTTGAATTAGCTTGGGTGCTGGGTGATCCTCACTTAATCAAAAGCATTAGCTTGGAGCATAAGGTCGCCGATAGTGATGCCTTCGAAGCTTTGGCGGAGATCCCAGCGTTCTCCGAACAGGAGCAATACCAATACACGGTCCAAAATCCCAAAATGGGCCTCAACCAATATCGCCTCAAAGTCCAGACCCTTGACCAAGGAATTTTGCTATCGGAGGTTTTGCCTTTCAATTTGAATCTCTCCAATCAGCTCCTCCTTTTTCCTAATCCGGGGCATGAGCAATTATGCTTGGGCGCGCGCTTACAAAAGGACGAATTTTTGACCATTGTAGCGAAAGACCTGCATGGGCGCACGGTCTGGGTACAACGGGAATTTTTGGCCAGCGGAGAGCACCAACTCAAACTCAATACCCAAGATTGGGCCAGTGGTATGTATTTGCTTGACATCTGTACGGATAGTGGCCGCCTCAATGCCAAGGAGAAGTGGGTTAGGGAGTAGGAGTTCCTTTTTTGCTGCTTCGCAGAACGCTTGGCTCAGGAGGGCGTATGCGCGCCAATCTCAAATATCACTTCGAATCCTTTTAGGGTTATCGCAACCTAGAGATAAGCGTTCCGCGAAGCGGTCCCCTTAATAATACTCAAAGCGACGCTCAAGCTTATAGTAAGCCTCGCCCCCTAGGCTATAAATCGCCTGTGTCCAATTGCCATAAGCATCGTATTGAAGATCGACAAGTCTCGCAAATTTGTGCGTGAACGTATCTCCCTCTGGTGTTAATAATCGTTGTTCAAAACCAATAGGATTGCCGTATTGATCAAAGCCATAATAGTCATAGCGCTGCAATAAAGTATCTCCATCCCAGAACTCACGGCGGATCGAGCTGCTATCAGCACTGTAAGTAAAGCGGTTGCTGTAAACCAGAAGCTCAGTATCTAAATCCTGATAGTTGATCAAGTCCGAACGGCTTAACTGACCATATCGATCAAAATAGTAATGTGTCTTGATGTCTTCTACAATCCAAGCTCCGTTTTTCTTGATGTTGTGAATGCGTTCTATGAAATAGTCCGACCCAAGGCTATCATAATTAAAAAGATTGCGGACAATAGTGCTCTCTTCGTCTGCTTTATAACTAGTTCTGATGATGACTTCCTTCCGATCCTGTTCATCATAGTCAACTAAATAGCCATCTATTGCATTAAATTGGCTAAACCTCCGGATCTGATCCCCTTTATATTGATAAAGAATCGTATCTACTTTTGAAGAGTCATCTAGGGCCTGAATTGCAGAAACCCTCCTTTTAGTCCCATCAGGTAGATCATTTGGAGATCTAGTAAGCAGGATCTTATAGCGATCAAAGTGCACTACCGCATAATCCCCAATCTGCAATATAGAATCAGTTCCTAGGGACAAAGGCCGCCATGCTGAGTCCAATGCACGATACCAATGATATTGCCTGAGTATATGCGTCTCCGGATTGTATTGCCGCACCACCGAATCAAAACTCACGCTATAGTCTCGGCCTATCTTGCGTTTGATCTGTTCATACTCCCCGAGACTATCCCACACCGTTTTGACTTGCAGTTCTAAATCGTCGCCTTCTCCATCGTAGCGTTTTCTCACTACCCGCTTCCCACTAGCGTCAAAATACATATCGAAGGCTTCCAAAAGGAGAGCTTCGGTGGGTAGCTCCACATTATCCATGTGAGGAGGACAATAACACAAGGGAATGCCGCTAGGCTCATAGCGACTAGAGACATTATGCCCATTAATCCCATAGATACGCTGTTGGACCTTTTTGACCGGTCCATTGAAATAGGGATTATGAGAGTAGGAATCTTGAAAGAGTGGTCGCGAAGCCATCAGCAGCAAAAGGAACGCCATTGCTACTGCGTAGAACGCTTTCATCTCTAGGCGCTTTGGTCCAGGATATTGCGAATCTCCTCGGTTACGATATCAAAGTTGGCTAGCCCTACAAATTTGCTAACACGCTCTTCGATTTCGTTGCGAGTGAGTTTTTGCAACTTTTCAGGCCCAAATTTCTCGACACAAAAACTAGCCATGGCACTTCCGTAGATCACAGCGCGCTTCATGTTTTCAAAGGAGGTATCATCGGTAGCCGCGATTTGCCCAATAAAGCCACCCGCAAAAGTATCGCCAGCCCCCGTGGGATCAAATACTTCTTCCAAGGGAAGCCCAGGAGCAGAGAAAATCTCTTCCCCATTGAACAATAGGGCGCCATGCTCTCCTTTTTTGATCACAAGGAAGCGAGGGCCCATCGCCTGAATCCTACGAGCTGCTTTGACGAGAGAATATTCACCCGATAGTTGGCGGGCTTCCTCATCATTGATTACGAGCACGTCGATCAACTTGATGGTTTCGAGCAAGCTATCCAAAGCCGTATCCATCCAGAAGTTCATGGTGTCCATAACGATGAGTTCTGGGCGCTTTTCGAGGCGGTTGATGACGTTGCGTTGTACATCGGGTGAGAGATTGCCTAACATCAAATAGCGGCAATCTTGATAAAAATCTGGTACTTCGGGATCGAAATCGCCGAGTACATTGAGCTCAGTGACCAAAGTATCGCGGCTATTCATGTCATTGTGATAGCGACCGGCCCAGAAAAAGGACTTTTGGTCAGCTACACGCTCCACCCCCCGTAAATCCACACCATGCGCTTCTAGCATCTCAATATCGGATTGTAAGAAGTCATTGCCTACGATAGAGATCGTATTGACAGGCTGTGTGAAATAAGAAGATGCTAAAGCGATATATGTGGCGGCACCGCCGAGGATTTTATCGGTCTTACCAAAGGGGGTTTCGATCGCGTCGAAAGCCATTGATCCTACTACTACCAAGCTCATAATTTCTTGTTGAGGTAAAAAGTTCCGGCAAAGATAATGCTTTAGGGGGCAAAATGAAGCATCTGAGCGGTCAATCTATGACACTTAGTCAAAATCTTAGCTCCTACCCCAAAAGGGGTAATTGACAATCCTGATCTATGGCCAATTTGCTTTTGGTCCCCAAACAAATTCTAATGATCGCAACCCAATTACCTCAGTTCCACGAAGCTCAGCAAGGTTTATTTGGTCAAAGCGCCATCCTATCTCCCTTTTCACCCAGACTTTATTTGGGTGATTATGGCGAATGGCAAGACGGTCTATTTAGGTGCCACGGCAACTTGATGGCGGATCTTGCCTACACCAAAACACCTCGATCTCGTTGGGTGTCGCGAAGCTCAACTGTAGATCACCGCTTAGTTTCCGGACCGGGCACGTTCGTTGGAGAACCCTGTTATGAGAAAAGCCAGGAAGGTTCGCTGCAGCTTCGGCTGACCGCCTATCTTTCTCGGCCGGGGGCCTTTTTGTTGCAACATTCGGGGCTAAGACAAGAAAGTCTCAATATGGACACTCGTTTTTTGACCCATATCCATTTTCTTAAGCAAGCAGGGATCTGGCAAGAGCATTTTCGATTGGTATGTAACCGCTACGTCGCGGAACGCAGCCTCTTGGCCTATACGCATAAGGGAGGGGTATCGCTCGAACTACAGGGCAAGACGAAAGAAATAGAGTCAGATTTAGCAAAAGTGGTCCTCAAGCCGAGCAGAAGTTGTTTTTTCAAGCTACGCTTAGACGGCTTGGCCCGCATGGAGCAAAATGTACCAGCTGTGGACCTCGCCCAATGTAAGATGAACCAAACAGAGCTAAAACGAGCTTTAGACCAAGGATTTCCCGAAGAAGTTGATATGGGTAAACTTTCCGTTTTTCCGGAATTTGTAATAGACAACCAAAAGTGAGCAAAATAAAACCTATGTAAGCTAATGGGGATTAGCTGCATTTATATACCGAAAATCCGTAGTAATTTTAATTCGAAAGATAGTAATAAACGGAACGAATTAAACTTACCCTTTTCATGACTTTACTAACTAAAACTAAAAAATGTAAAAGAACCTCTAGCACAGAAGCCATTTTCGCCACTAAGCCCTATGGTTATTTGACTTTACCAGATCCGACCAAACCCAATGATTTTGAAGTCAGAGTGATGGTTTTGTTGGAACATACCTACGGTAGTAGCCCTACCATTACGCAAAGTAGCGCAGCTGGTAATCATTATGTAGACATCGATTTGGGTACGCAAACGGGTACCAGCGCCAATACTTTCATTACCGAAGAAATCGATGTAACCCAAGCCACGGGCGAGGATCGTGTAGTGATCAGACTCTTTGATAATGATGGGCGTGGTACGAGTCAAGTAGGAGAAGTGACCCTATTTTTCGCCGATGCGGATACAGAAACGCTGAGCGATTTTGGCCCAAGTGCTTATATTGTTAATATCTCAGATGACGAATATAATACCGAAGTTTCCGCCCTCATTCCGTTGGAAGGCTATGTGATTTCGAACACTGATGAGATTTACAATGAAGATACACGCACTTTTGAAATAACGATAGATGTAGCCGTAGGTAGCGGTACCGATCCATTAGAGTATAGCGTCCCCCTCAATATGGATGAAAATGATAGTGCAGAGATCACGGTAAAGAAAGGAGGAGGAGTCAAGGGGAAGGTAGAGGTTAACAAACAGTATGCTGATGACGAATAGCCTTAGAAAAATATTATTTAGACTATTTTTTTTAATTCCCTTATTAGGTCTACTACCTAATAAGGGAATGTTATTTTCTAAGTCTCCCGCCGATAGCCTTATTTCTTTATCAAAGGAGTTTCGATACTCTGATCCTTCTAAGGCTCTAAGGTATGCTCACGAAGCTGTTTCAATAGCAAAATCACCCGAACTAATTGCAAGTTCCCATTACCAGATAGGAATCCTACTACGCAATTCCTACGAACTTGATAGTGCCTTCTCTCACCTTTTAATTGCAAAAAGAATAAGAGAGATTAATGGGGATAGTTTAGGAGTTGCCAATACACTAAATGCCATCGGGACTGTCCATTCTTATCTTGGAGAAAGCACTTTGGCGCTAAAGAAATACCTACAATCGCTCGCAATAAGAAAGCGGAACAATGCTTCAGGAGCTTCCTTGTTTAGGATCTGGAAAAACATTTCTAACGAATATGGAGACCTAGGTAAATCTGATTCAAGCAAGTATTATTTAGACCTTCAAAAGGCCTACTTAATAGACAACGGAACTCCTTACGAATTTGCGCAGTTTTACAAAAATTATGCTATTTGGCTAAATGAAATCAACTCTGTCGATTCTGTAAATATATATTTTCAGAAAGCACTTGAAATCTTTTCTCAAGAACAGGATACTCTAGCTGTTATCGGTACCCTAATCCCAATTGGTCAATTATATCACAAGCAAGGGCTTTTCATAAAGGCAAAAAACATATTCAAAGAAGCAGAAGCGCTTGCAATATTATCAAATACTCAATCAATTCGGTTGGCAACGAACCTTCAGCAAACATTTAAAAGTCTTAATCAATACGACTCAGCTTACTATTACCTTCGATACCAAAAAAACATCGAGGATAGTGTATTTACCTCCGATAAAGCGAATCACTTAAACCTCCTCCGCACCGTCCACGAAGTCGAAGCCACCAACCGCCAAAAACAAATCCTCGCTGCTAATAATCGCGCCCTCATGATCAGTCTAATCTTTGCCGGGGCTATCGCCCTGAGTCTCCTCTTTGGACTATATCTCAACCAACGCAAGCGCAAGGTCGAGAAGTCCCTTCTGCTCGAACGAGAAGCCAATCTCCAAAACGAGATGATCTCCCAACTCCATATCCAAGAGTCAGAGGCCATCCAACGCATCAACATCAAGCTCGAAGAAGAATATCAAAAGGTCGCCCGTACCCTACACGATCAATTGGGCAACCTCCTAGTCACTGCTCGACTCAATATCCAAGGTCTGATTGACCAACTGCCCGCGCAAAACCCCAATTCGCAACAGCAATTTCAAATCGCCGACCAAAGCCTCGAAAATGCCCTCCAAGCTATCCGACAAATTGCGCATCAAATGCACGAAGGCAGACTCAACCAATTAGGCCTACATTCTGTGCTGCAAGAACTCAAATCCACGGTCGAGGCCTCCGGCAAAATCAAAGTAGAACTTGACCTCATCGGCGTCGAACAACGCCTAGAGGCCCAGCACGAAAGACTCGTTTTTCAAATTATCCGTGAGCTAACTACTAATGTGATAAAATACGCTCAAGCCACAGAGTTTTCGATTCAAATCGTTCGCGAAGCGGACCAAATCGAAATCATGGCCACCGACAACGGCCAAGGTTTTCCCGCTGATTTCAACGACCAACAATATGGCTTAGGGCTCCGCACTATACAAGCCGACTTAACGAATTTAGGAGGCAGCCTCGAGATCGATTCCCAACCTAATCACGGGGCCACCATTATCATAGACCTCCCCCTTTAGCCTTGACCAAACGCACACTTCTATGACTTCTCTTTTACTCGCTGACGATCACCCTCTGGTGTTAGAAGGCATCAAATCTTTGCTCCTCAATCATGACCAAATCGAACTCCTCGCTGGCTTAGATAGCGGGGAAGCCCTCCTCCAATACCTAGAAAAACGCCAGGCAGACGTTGTCCTACTCGATATCTCCATGCCCGGCCTAAATGGTTTGGATACCCTCAAGGAGATTCAAGAGCGCTTTCCTGATACCCGTGTTTTGATTTTTACCGTCTTCGTGGAACGCCAAAACGTGGAGCTAGCCTTTGCCAATGGAGCGCGAGGCTTCATTTACAAAGACTTCGACAAAAACAAACTCAGCCATGCTATACTGACCGTTGCGCGAGGCGAAATCTACCGCGACGAACAAATCGAAGAAATGCTCCAACAGCAGATCGAAACTCCTGCCGACCACTTTGGTTTTCGTCTCACCAAGCGCGAACAACAGATCCTTTTTCTCATTTCCAAGGGCTTGCAAGGCCCCGATATCGCCCGTATTTTGCAGATGAAGGAATCTACCGTCAACAGGCATCGAAAAAACATGCTCATCAAAGCACGAGAAAGCTTGGATCTGCACACTATGCCCGGACTGGTGGCATATGTGATCCAAAACAACCTGCTGGATGAGTAGTGAAAACCCTAATCTGAGACCTGCCCAAAAAGGAGAGGCCACCTACGGCCCTATCGAAAACAAACTCATCACCAACTCAAGCAAAGAGTGGTTATTTAAAATTGATGTTTCTGGTAAGTCCGGCCGCAAGGGTCGCGACGGAGCCGGTCATATGTACAGCAGAGGCTTTGGCATCGATGGTGCCAATGGCGGTGACGGCAGCAATGGTACCAGCGGTCAAAAAGGAGGAGAAATACACCTAGAGCTGCAGACCGATTTGCACGCTGACGAGACCTACCTTGGTTTTCCGCTCGATACAGATTTACTCGTCCAAGGCAAAGTCCTCACGCCAGGTTCCAACCAACTCAAATCCTTCAAAGAAAAGATCAATCTCAGCATCGGTAAGCTGATCAGTCTCTGGGCCCGCGGGGGCAATGGCGGCCGAGGCGGAGCCGGGGGCCGAGGCATGGATGGCGCTACTGGTAGTCCCGGACGCAATGCGACTCGATATTCTTCCGGCGGCAGTGGGGGTCGTGGTGGTGATGGCGGCAATGGAGGAGATGGCGGTGATGCGGGTCATGGAGGAGCTGGTGGCAATATTTTGGTCAGTACCGATCCCGAACAGACGCATCTCTTGATGCTTACTTCCATCGATACAACGCCCGGTGTGGGTGGCAGTGGGGGAGCAGGCGGTTATGGTGGACGCGGAGGCTCTGGTGGCCGTGGCGGCAGCTCCTATAGTTGGCAAGAGCGAGCCGGTAAAGATGCTAATGGCAGGACCATTTATCGGACTCGGACCAATCGGGGCGGTAGCACTGGGCCTAGTGGTTATTCTGGAAGCAATGGTGATGATGGTCGCGATGGTGCTAATGGGGCTGCTGGCAAATATGCCTATGGTATCCAAACTCAAACCGGGCTACGCAGTCAGGGGCAAAAACTCTTTGAGCTAGAAGTACTCAGCTACGAGATTATCGATGCTTTTGAGGACGGGATTCTAGAGTTTGGCGAGCGCTTATTCATTCGCAATCTTACCGTCCGCAATATTGGTAAGATGCCCATGCCCGCTGCGCGGAACGCTTATGTCTACCTTTTACATCATGCCTGGTGGGAAGCAGAGCCCATTGCTTTGGCCGTTCCCTTAGGATTAGCGCCGGGCGCAACGCATACCTTTACTGAAGAGTTAGTCGTTCGCGTACGCGAACCCCAAGAACAAGAGATCTCCCAAAATAGCCTGCGGGTACAAGGCAATCTCAAAACCGAAGGGATCATGGGCGGGATCCTGCAAAGCTTCAATCGAGCAAGGCGGCAGAGCTTATTACAGCTACAGTTTCCCCTTGAAATCAAACCTGTCCGTGGTCATCATTCTATCGCTCGGGGTTATGCCAGTCGCATCCAATGGACGATCATCAATCATAGTCAAAAGGCTATCGGTCTCACCACCCTCGGTGAACGCATGGCCCAAACCTTCTTTTATACTGAGCAGGCCAATCGTGAAGCCCAACTTTCGCTCGAGCATATCCTCTTCTTTGACCGCAATGGCAATCATCTCGAACTAGAAGACGGCTTCGTTACCGAGATCAATGATATTGAGCCCGGTCAGGCAATTTCGGTTTCCCTCTACGCAGGCGTGCATCCAGATGCCGAACCCATGACCACTAACTGGGCTCGCACCGATCTACGCCTAGCCCGTCCTGACGACAATCGCGATCGCAGGATCATTCAGTATGCACCCTTTCAGTTGCGGGTAGCCAGTACTTACCGCAAGACGCCCGATTCGGATATTCTACTCGTCATCAATCGAGACAGCCATAAGCATACTGTCGAAGGCATTGTCAATTATTACCAAGGTTTAGGTTCGCCCGTAGATATTTGGGACATCTCTCACTATGGCTATCTAGATCTCGAAAAGTTTCAAGCCAACAGCCGCAGTCTACTCGAAGACTTTGAAGGCAAGACCATCCTCCTCCTCAACCACAGCTTCGAATCCAATCAGCAAAGCTCCGTTTACTCCTCAGACTTTATCGATAAGCAGCAGTTCTTGCGCGCCACCAACGACTTTGGCATTGATATCTATTTGTTGGGCAAAACTGATTTACACGGCGATAGCCTGCAAAATCTCCTGAGTCTGCCGACCATAGAACCTGAAAGTCTCTCCAAGTTTGAAGACATGAAGGCCTTTTGGAAAGCCTTGGATAATCGCACTACTGAGCGAATTTCGCAAAGCGATGGTATGCTTGACGCGCCGCTAGGAGGTATCGCCGCACCAGTAGATAATTTTTCCAGCCGTGCCCATGAGATCACGGTACAGACCAAGTCCTATGCTTGGGGCTTGAATCGTCCTGTAGAAACACAACTCAAAGAAAAAGCCGACGAAATCGCCATCGAACTGGGCAAGCGCTATCCGCAGGAGCAGTTTTATGTGATCTATGAATACGAAGGCGAAGAGGTCAAAAGCTGGGGCAAGGGTTTTGCGCAGACCTTCCGACTTGGTACGATTACCATCCGTCAAGGGCCTCACAAAGTCAATGGTGGCAACCTCCTTGGGATCAGTGTCGATGAGGAGATGCTCCGAAAAGGCAGCTTCTTTGCTGGCGAAGACGCCCAATTTTACTTGGCTTTGGGCCTCACTATCTGGGAGTCTCAGGATATCTTGCAGCAGTTTCTAGACGAACAAACGGAGAGTCTGGGGGAAGGCAAAGCCCTCGAAAGTCTCAAGCGCGCCATCCTTTTCCACCTCGTAACCGAACAGGTCAACCTTAGGGCCAGCAGTATCGATTATCTTAGCGATGAGGAGCAGTGGGAGCGACTGGTATTTCTCCAAATGGTCCTCAATTTCAGCCTAGGTTTTCATACTTCGGAATCTCCGCAGGCAAGCTTTTTTGAAGAGCTTTTTGCCAATCTGCTTGCTTATATGGAAGCCCAGAGTACTTGGTTGCGACACTTCGTCCAAAACAGTGAAGACCTACTCAGTGCGAATGTAGAGGAAGGCATCCAAAAGTGGATCGACCGTAATTATGACACTTCCAGAGCGGTAAAACGTAAAAATCGCAAGCTTTGGGAAAGTAATAAAGATCAAAAGGCCCTCTTCGAGGAACGCGTCCAGCGTAAGAAAAAAGCCCTCCTCAAGGCTTTCAAAGAAGAAGCCAAAAAGCAGAAGGGCTTAGAAATCGATCAATATGCCGAGTCCTTCTACCTGCACGAAGTGGAGACTAGCGCCAAGCACCCCAATTATGTGATCACACGGGAAACTTATCAGAGCTGGCAGGCTGCTAGTGATGAGCGCCAAGCCTATCGGGATGACCTGCAAGAAAGCGAAACCGCTACGATTGCCGACTTCACCTTTGAACTTCGTAAAGATATTAGCGATGGGGCCAGAGATCGCTATATGATCAATCCAGATTCCTAATCTATTATTCGATAATTCCGGCCTCGACCAAGATGTCTCCGATGGCGTTCGCTTTGCGGGACGCTTCCCCTGATCCAAGATTGGATAGCAGCACGATCGCTACTCCTTGCTCAGGAAAGCGCATCAGTTGGGAGCTAATGCCCCAATCTCCCCCCTCCCAAGCGACGAGAGATCGTCCGTTGAAATCACCAAAATAGAGCCCAAAGGCTTGATTATCTCGATCATGATCAAACTTTGGGGTTCGATGCATCAGTTCATAAAATTCTTCTCCACCAAAGGCATGACTATCCATATTCTTGCTCCAGAGGAGAATATCTTCTATGGTCGTAACCACTCCACTTCCGCCATAGTGCGGGGAATTACGATGATGCTGAATGAATTTGCCCTCTTCTCTTAACCTAATACCATACTCAGCATAGCCTCTTAGGTATTCGGGATTCCTTGGGTTGTAGGGAGTAACTCGCCTTTCTACGATTTGGGTAATGTCGTCATGAATGAAGGTGTTTTTCATCCCAAGGGGATCAAATAGTTGACTCTTAGCAAATTCAGCAAAGCTTTGGCCACTCACCTTCTCGACAATTTTGGTGAGCAACATAAAATTGACATTGCAGTAGTCCCAATGCTCTCCGGGCTTAAAAAGCAAGGTATCTTGGGCCAGCGAAGTGGCGATACATTCATCGACATCGAAGTAGTTGAAGGTTACCCATGACTTACCGCTAGGGCGTTGCAGGCGTGGGTAATCTATGATGCCGCTGGTGTTGTAAACCAGATGCTTGACCCGAATCGTATCCTTATACTTGCTTAGTTCTGGGACGTATTGGCTTGCAGGACTATCTAGGGATAGTTTATCCTCTAAAATCAAGAGGGCGACACAAGCCGCCGTGAACTGCTTCGAAACGGAGGCGATACTAAAGGCGCTATTCGTTTCAATCGGAATCTTATAATCTAGATTTGCCGCTCCAAATCCATTTTGATAAAGTGTCTTTTGACCTTTGGAAATCCCCACGGCATAGCCCGGAGTCTCTAGATTGTCAAAGTCTTGAAAGAGGGAATCTAGCTTTACCTCCACTTGTTTGAGTTGTCCATTATCTTGAGCAGAAGGATTTTCGCAGGCAAAACACAGCAGTAAAAATATTGCGAGAGGTAATCTCGTCATCGATTTGTTCATAGCAGGGGCAAATTAACAACCACGGGTGTAAAACCAGACATTGGGGAAGCCCTTATCATCAATGGCTTTGAACCATCCGGTCCAGACATTGCCGGTGGGTTTGCCATCTACACAGGGATGCTCGCTGTATTCTGTAACTTTGGCTTCGAGCCATTGGCCGTGTGCCTTTTTACCGCTGAGTTCGATTTGAAAACCATCGCCTTTCATGGTGCATAGGAGCCCAAAAGGTACGCCTGCGCCTGAGCGCAGGTTCAAGCCAAAAGCTGAGGGTGGGTGATAGGTGGTAGGCATATCTACCAAAAAGTCAATCCAGTCTTGATAGTAAATGTTGTGTGGCGCTAGCTCGTCGAGCTTTATCCATTGTTCCCCTGCTAAGGTGTGATGCAGCACTTTGACCCATTCCTTACGTCTCTCAAAAACTAAGAGGCTGCTAATATGATAGTTTACTTCTCGACTATCATGTTGGTGTAGGGTCAAGCGTTCCGCGAAGCGGGGAACTACCTCGATGTCCTTCCAAGACGCGTGCCCTCCAACAGCCTGACGAACCAAATACCCTTGCACTTCACCCTCGGGAGCATCATAGAAGTTGATCTTGATATCTGGAGGCAAATTAAAGTTGGTATTGGGGGAGTCGATCGTTTTGCGGAGATTGAGCAGACCGATTCCCCAAAGATCAGGATCTACATCCCAATTTGGATGGAAGACCAATAAGAATGATAACAGTATAGACATGGCGACTTTCCGTTTATTGTAAGTAACGCACAAACCTTCGATATGAAAAACTATCTACCTATTCTCCTGATTGCTTTTAGCACTAACCTCAGTGCCCAAAGACTACCGACCCAAGTTCAGACTTATGAGTGGAATGCGGCCTTGTTTGACTGGTCTTTGCGAATGTCTGAAAGCTATCAATATGATGAACGGGATAGCGTGCGGGTAACCGACAGTCAAAGTAATTGGTTTGGGCCAACGCGTCATATTGTAAGCAAAGACGAAAATGGGAAGGTGATAAAATCCCTCACTTTTTGGATGATTGAAGATGATGAATGGATCCCTAGCCAACGCATGAATGTCATCGAAGATGATGGCACAACTGAGACCCAACTGGTTGAAAATTGGAACGAAACCCAATGGGAGCCTATGTTTTTGCATAGGATTAGCACTGAGGTATTAGCAGAAGGGATCAAAACAGATCGCATTACGCAGGGCGATGAGGCCGGTCAGTGGGGTAATCAGAGTCGATATGTCAATCACAAAAATGAAGAAGGCCAGGACCTGCTGCAACAACACTTTGATTGGGATGGCGCAAAATGGGTAGAAAGCTACCGATGGATCAATCAATATAATGAGCAGGGAGATCTGGTGTATTCAGAGTACGGTTCGGCTCAAACCCAAGAGATTACGCGCAACCGCTGGACCTATGTCTACAATAATGCAGGCCTACCCATCAGTATCAGAAAAGAGAATTCATTTTCTGAACCGGCAAATTGGCTTTTACATTCAGAAGAAATATTTGAGTATGATAATCAGGACAGAATCATCTTGAAAGACAGATTTCTCCATTTCCAAAATCGGCACCGACGGGAGGAGACCGAATATCGAGGAGACACCATTATTAACAGCATCTATCAGAGCGCAATCAATGAACAATTAATTGGCCAAAGTCGTCGCTGGCAGGTGCCCAATAAAGTGAGTTATGGCTACGATCTTTACTGGCGTCATGATAGATGGGGACATAACCAGTGGGAACCAAATACCATTATCAGGCGGGATTTTGACTATGACCAGTACGACAATATCGTACGCATGGAACAGGAAAATTTTAAAGATGGTGAGTGGCAACCCACTTTTTACTACACCTACAATTGGGAGTATACTGATGAAGGGGATCCGCTCAAAATGGTAGGCGTAGAATACAACTACACTTCTCAAAGACAGCTCCCTTTTCAGAAACAAATCTGGCGTTACGAGGATCGTAAAAAACGCTCGTCTCGACCTATAATAGAGTTGGCGCCCAACCCCTCTGCAGGGCCACTGACGATAAGCTTTCACAGCGCACCAGCTTTGGCGATTCGTTGGGTGATCTTGGATGAGACTGGCCGATCAGTTAGAGCCGCTGAGATTAGTGAATCCGAACAGACCATGGGCTTGGAAGTAGATGCCAGTGGCCTACAGTTTGGTCTCTACATCCTCCAAATCCAGTACGAGG
>JBCCQN010000061.1:0-39042 GCA_039024315.1 Bacteroidota bacterium | reverse complement strand
GGAAATTCGCAAGCGAATCGATAGATTCTTCCCCTGCTGGGAGGGGCTAGGGGTGGGTTTGGAGCCGTATGATCCTTCTTGGGATGCAAGAAAACGTGGTTAACACCATTAGCTTGACGCCTATGCGATAGCTATCGGGAGGCTCCCAAACCCCAACTAGCCCAAAAAGGATTTGATCACCCTAGGTAAGCCCATGCTATCATAATTAAGGTGCTTGGCCCCATCGACATAGAGCGTAGTACCGCTAATATAGCTGGCCAAGGGACTCGCCAGAAAGCAAACGGCATTGGCCACTTCCTCCACCGTACCGAAACGACCGGCGGGAATACCTTCGCGTGCTTGGTTGAACATCTCCTGAATGGGCGGCGGATAATTGTCTAGACCAGAAGATTCAATGATCCCCGGAGCCACACAATTGATTCGTATTTGATACTCACTCCATTCGACGGCCAGGGTTTTGGTGATGTTTTCTACCCCAGCTCTGGCCGCTCCTGTATGAACCATACCTGGAAAACCTGCAAAGATGTCTGCGATGATATTGACAATTGTGCCAGACTTCTGAGGCATGAAGAAGGCCTTAGCCATCTCACGAATCATAAAGAAGGTCCCGTTGAGATTATTATTGATGACGGCATTCCAACCTTTATCATTGATCATTTCAGCAAGCGCGGGAAATTGTCCACCAGCATTATTGATAAGGATATCAAGGCGACCAAATTCTTCTTTGATAAAGGAGGCAAGGGCTTCTATTTGCTCAGTCTGGCGAATATCACAGGCTTTATAGGCGCAACCAAGCGTTTCGGCGGCTTTGGCGAGTGGCCCTTCTTTGCGGGAACAAATAATGACTTTAGCCCCGAAAGACTGCATCATCTCCGCAATGGCATAACCAATACCGCTACGGCCTCCAGTTACTAATGCGACTTGGTCTTGAAAAAGAGAAGAGGAAAACATATGGTTTTGAATCAAATACGGATGAAAAAAAGGGGCACAAATCTAAACTAATCTCGCTTAGGAATATTGAGCATGGCTCGGGTTTCTGCTATGCTAGCGATTTCGCGTCCCATCATATTGGCGAGTTTCACGCCCCATTCGACGCATTCGCCATTGGATTTCGCCATTTCGCCATTGGGGAGATAAAAATTGTCCTCTAGGCCTACTCGGAAGTTTCCTCCCATGGTGCAGGCGACAGCAGCTAGTTGCCATTGCTTACGACTAATACCGATCACCTGCCAAAAAGCACCCTCTGGCACTTGTTTGATTTGGTGTATCAAGTTCTCTGTACTCGCGGGTATGCCCCCCATAACGCCCATCACCAAGCTGTAACAAGCATTTGCTGGCAGTTTACCCATATCGCGCAGCGGCACTGCATTACGGATATGACCCGTATCAAAGCATTCCATTTCGGGCGTAGTTCCGGCCTCCACCATAGCGACTAGGAAATACTGCATGCTATCAAATGAGTTTTCGAAGATGGTATTCCAATAAAACTGCTTTGCCTTTTTGGAGTAGATGGCATAGTTCATCGAACCCATATTGAAGGCAGCCATATCGGGTTTGAGAGCTCTGACATGGCGAATGCGTTCTTCGTCAGTGATGCCAATGGCGCCGGTTGAGTAGTTGATGATGACCTCCGGGCAACGATTCCTCACTTCCTCATGGATTTCCTCAAATACTTCGAGTCGCCAAGAGGGTCGGCCGTCCTCTTCGCGTGCGTGTATGTGAACGATACTGGCCCCGGCATCGACGGCACGCTTGGCTTCTTCGCCTAGTTCGACCGGGGTATAAGGTATGTATGGGCAATGGGAGCGATTGGTCGCCGCTCCAGTTAATGCCGCTGATAGGATGAGTTTTTTCATATTTGATGATTCTTTGATAGGCGCGGCATGCATGTCCGCGCCTACCCTTCCGTTTTATTTCCCTGTCCAAACTGGACTCCGTTTCTCTCGAAAAGCTTTGATACCTTCTTGGCCGTCAGCACTCATAATGGTTTGACGAAACATATTGAGAAGATATTGATGTTCACCTTCACTGGGTCGAATGTGATCGTAGGCTTCGAGTCCCATACTGATGGCCTTGGGACTGTTTTGGCGTAGCTCGTGGATGATTTCTTGAGTTCTTGCTTCGAGTTGGTCGGCAGGGTAGCTCTCGCTGACTAGACCGTAGCGTTCCGCGTCGCGGACGGGTAAATTATAGCCTCTGATGCACCAATCCATCACTTTACGGGCAGGCATGACTTGCAATAAGGAAGCCATTACTTGGAAGGGAAAAAGGCCTCTTTTCACCTCAGGGAGCCCTAGTTTGATATCATCTTGGGCTAGCACGATATGCGCGCCCGCTAGGAACAAGAAACCACCCGCATAGACATTGCCGGCAACCTTACAGATAATCGGTTTGCGGAGGTCCCGAAAAAGCTGTCCGATGAGTATCTCTTCCGCAGGCTGCGGAACGCTAGAGTCGTTGGGTTCTACCATACCCGCAAAAGCTTTGAGGTCCGCTCCTGAACAAAAAACCTTGCCTTTGGCTTGGATCAAAAGCATCCATACATCTTCCCGATGAAAGGCCACATTGAAAGCATAGGCAATCTCATTGACCATCTGAGGATGCAAGGCATTTTTTTTCCGCTCTCGATCTAGGGTTAGGATCATGACCCGATCTTCGATCTCCACCTGAATAAAGGCGAAGCTTTGATCCTCAAATTGAGCGCATTGCTCGCTTGTGTATAGTTTCATTTAATCAGTTTCTGAAAGTTTGAGTAGGACAAATCCGGATTCGACATTGCTGCCCTCAACAGCGAAAATTTCTTCGACTGTTCCAGCTTCAGCAGCAGTCAGAGTGTTTTCCATTTTCATAGAGGAAAGCACCAAAAGCGGTTCGCCAACCGCTACAGTTTGACCTTCCTCTACCAAGACCTTAACAATTTTTGAAGGCATGGGCGCTTGATAGTTGCCAGCTTCTTTTTGGGAAGAGCGCTGGGGGAACCGATCCTTAATACTAAGTGTTTGACTCCCAAAGGCTTCGTTTTGGAGAAAGACTTGGTCGCCACTGATGGCTAGGTCAAAGGCATGGCGAGTAGCGTTTAATTCAAAGACTACTTGTTCATCCCCCGCCTCTAACAATTTCACTTTTGACTCTTCTCCAAAGTAGAAGTGCCCTTTTTGATAGCGGTATTGAAAGGAGACTTCGGCTTCGCCGAACGCAAGGACCTTTTGCTGGGGTGCGGAGTAATTGTTCCGCCAACCAGAAGGAATGGACCTTAACAGGCTCCGCTTAGATTCTCGCTCTTGCCAAGCTTTTAGAGTCGCAGCGATGCCAAACAGTTCTTGTTCTTGAGAGGAGCGTTCCGCGGAGCGGGCCAAATCAGGATGCTCGGCCAAAAAGTGAGTATCATAGTTTCCCGCCCGAAAATCTGGATGAGCAAATAAGGCTTGCAAAAAGGCCTGATTAGTAGTAGTTCCCAAGCAAAGCATCTTACTCAAGACATAAGCCATTTTACGATGTGCCACTGGTCGATTTGGTCCCCAGACGATCAACTTCGCAATCATCGGATCGTAGTAAATGGTGATTTCGCTACCGCTATCGATGGCACTATCCACTCTTAGGCCCTCCACCTCTGGCCATTTAAAACGCAATACCTTGCCCGTTACGGGTCGAAAATCTTGGTCGGGATCTTCGGCATAAAGGCGGCATTCAACCGCATAGCCATTAGTTTTTATTTCTGATTGCTCAAGCCCTAATGGCTCTCCCATAGCAGATTGAATCTGGAGTTCGACAAGGTCTAAGCCCGTGATGGCCTCCGTAACGGGATGCTCTACTTGCAAGCGGGTGTTCACCTCCAGAAAGTAGAAATCTCCGCTTTGCTGATCGTAGATAAACTCTACCGTGCCTGCATTGTCATAATGGAGGGCTTTGGCTGCTTGCACAGCAGCTTGTCCCATGCGCTCACGCAAAGCCTCATCCATAATAGGAGAAGGACTCTCTTCGATTACTTTTTGGTACCGCCGCTGTATGCTACATTCCCGTTCAAGGAGATGGACGACATTGCCTTTTTGATCGCCAAAGATTTGAAACTCAATATGACGGCCTGATTGGATGTATTTTTCCACTATCAGAGTGTCATCACCAAAAGCATTCATGGCCTCCCTTTTCGCAGCAGCAATCGCTCCGACTAATTCATTTTCAGCATGGACGATACGCATGCCTTTACCACCACCGCCAGCAGTGGCTTTGAGGAGGACAGGAAAACCAATTTTGATGGATTCTGATTGGATTCGTTCCTCACTTTGATCATCGCCTTGATAACCGGGAACTGTCGGTACATTATGTGCTTGCATCAAGGCCTTGGCTTTGGCTTTGTCTCCCATGGCCTCGATGGCCTCTGGATTGGGGCCGATGAAAATAATTCCCTCATCCTGGCAACGCCGAGCGAAAGTA
This sequence comes from Bacteroidota bacterium, assembly GCA_039024315.1. GTDB lineage: Bacteria > Bacteroidota > Bacteroidia > J057 > J057 > JBCAWW01. The sequence goes on along the minus strand of JBCCQN010000061.1, from coordinate 34,611 downwards.
GCGTTCTCGGAGAGAAAACCATAGCCCGGATGAATGCCTGTAGCTCCACTCTGCTTAGCGGCGGCAATGATTTTGTCTTGGTCCAGATAAGAAGCGGTAGGATCACTTTCCCCTATATGCAAGGCAACATCAGCAGCCTTTACATAAGGCGCATTGCGATCGGCCTCAGAATAAATCGCAATCGATCGAATACCCAGCTTGCGGCAGGTCTTGATAATACGATGGGCAATTTCGCCTCTATTGGCTATCAGTATACTTTGCATGGATTCGTGGCTTGTGGCTTACATTCTAAAAACTCCGTATCCGTCGGCCCCTTTGATGGGCTGATTATAGACGATGGCGAGGCTAAAACCGAGATAGTTACGCGTTTCGCGGGGATCAATCACTCCGTCGTCCCAAAGTTCGGTGGTGGAGTACCAAGCATTGGATTTCTTTTCGGCCTCAGTGATCATCATTTGCTGGATCATCTTGCCTTGCTCTTCATTGTATTCTTGTCCAGTCGATTTGGCAGAGGCTCTTTGGATTATCTCCATGACTCCAGCTAATTGCTCAGAGCCCATCACGCCGATCTTGGCGTTGGGATAGGTAAATAAAAAGCGAGGATCAAAGGAACGACCGTTCATCCCATAGTTGCCCGCCCCGTAGGAAGAGCCAATCATAAGGGTGATATGAGGCACTTCGCTATTGGAAACGGCATTGATCAGTTTAGCGCCATTTTTTATTATTCCTCCCTCTTCATAGGCCTTGCCCACCATATAACCGGTAGTATTGTGCATAAAGATGAGCGGAATATCGTTTTTATTGGAGAGCTGGATGAACTGAGCGCCTTTATTGGCAGACTCAGAAAAGATCACCCCATTGTTGGCAAGTATCCCCACCGGATAGCCATGGATTTTGGTCCAGCCTGTGATTAGGCTATTGCCGTATTCAGGCTTGAACTCAGTAAACTCGGAGCCATCCGTAATGCGCAATATCAGTTCTCTAGCGTCGAAAGGCTTCTTGACGTCAGCAGGTACTACGCCCAGGATTTCTTCCGGATCATGTTTGGGAGGGAGAATCGTTCCCGAAGGGACAAAATGAGGAGTGGTCACTTTTACAAACTCCATCAAATCTCTAGCGATGCGAATACCGTCCAGCTCATCCTCAGCCAAAAAATCCGAGACGCCAGAAACCCGACTATGCATTTCCGCTCCCCCTAATTCTTCATCTGTTGCGACCTCATTGGTGGCCATTTTGACCAAAGGAGGACCCGCGAGAAAGACTTTGGCGGCTCCCTTCTGAAAGATGGCAAAATCAGACATTCCGGGTACATAAGCTCCTCCAGCAGTGGCGTTACCAAATACAATCGAGATGGTGGTCAGCCCCATCTTACTGCGGCGGGTGATCTCCCGAAAGGTCTCTCCCCCGTAGTTAAAGATCTTGGCCTGATCTGGCAGGTTCGCACCACCGCTTTCAACGAGGTTGATGGTAGGAAGGCGATTTTCTCGCGTGATATCACCGATCCGTAAGGCTTTAAAAGTGGTAGCATAATCTACCGAGCCCCCTTTCCGGGTACCGACATTAGCATTGATCATGCAGAGTTTTCCCTTTACCAAGCCAACACCAGAAACATTCGTTCCTCCTGCGCCAAAGCCGCCACGGGTTTCTAGACCCGCTAAGGGTAGCAATTCTAAAAAAGGGCTGTCAGGGTCAAGGACTAATTCCAAACGTTCTCGAGCGAGTAATTTCCCTCTCTTGCGGGCCCGAGCGATATGCTTTTCTTTGCCTTGGAAACGGCTTTTTTCCATATTCTCCTCGAGCTTATGGATCAAAGCCAGCATTTCTGCATAGTTATCTTTGAAGGCCTGACTGTTGGGATTGATATGAGAATGAAGTATTTGCATAATGGGTTTTAAAAAGAAATCAAGGCGTCTAGGTCCATATCAAAAGACTCCCCCAAACTTTCGTAATACTTTTGACCAAAGTAGCGGATGAAGGATTCGACTCCTTTGTCAGTAAAATGCGGCAAGAGAATGGACCAGACCATTTTCTCACCATCTTCACCCGTTTTTTCTCCGCGGATGATCTGTTGGGAAAGCCAGTAAAAAGTGAGCATCCAAACGATAAAGGAAATATTGTGATAGGTCCCTGGTACGGCTTCGGGATACATATTGCCTAGCTTGATAGCAAAGGCAATCGCCGCTTTATTGGCAGCCACAGTTTGTTCTGTCATCTCCCGAAACTGTTTTTTCACTGCCGGATGTTTAAGTACCTGAGTGTCTAAAAAGATAAAGGCGTATTGCTTTTGAAAGCGATAATAAAGCTGAATCTCGTTGTGCAGGTTTTCAAAAGAAGGCAGCCGACGAGACTTACTCCTTTCAATCTGCATTTTGTCCCACATCTGCCTGGCGATGGCTTCTAAAAGGACATCCTTGTCTTTGAAGTGATAGGCCAAGTTGCCACGACTCATGCCGATTTCCTTGGCAAGCTCAAAAAGGCTGCCTGCCCCGAAACCAATGCGATTAAAATAGGTGGTCGATTCCTGCAGTATTTTATCTTTTGTACTCAAAACATTTTTCACTAGCAACCACAATTTAGTCATTAATGACTAAATATAAAACATAAAAAACTGGCGTGTAGCTCATACACGCCAGTTAAAGCAATTATTTTAATCTAAAGGTCTTGGATCTCGAAGTTGCCTAAGGCATTTGGTTCAAGCTTTAGACGGCCAGCTTTTAGTTTGAAAGCGCCTGCTTTGTAACCCATTTTGAGGGCAGCTTGCTTAGGCATGAGAAATCCTTCAGGGACTAGCATAACTGTTGGAGGCATGCCAATATTAAAACCTTTAACGCGTAGTTGAAGAACACCATTTTCGGCAGTAGCTTCAGCCCGTATTGCATTTTTAGGAAGTTTGGAGTCTTTAGTGCCCAACTTGAGGGAGGTCGCTTCTACTATACCTTTCTTTTTTGCTTTAAAGAAAATAATGATGATGATCTGCTGACTGAGATTACTTTCTATGATCTCAGTAGACCGAAGATCAAAAGATTCGAGGTGAGCAGATGCTTGGGACATAGGTAGAGCGATGAAAAAAAGTGCCAATAAAGGGAGTACTAGGATACGGAGATTCTTTTTTAAGTTGTTCATTTGTAGAAGATTTAGGGTTTTGCATATTGGTAACCCTAAGGCTCACTTTTGTAACCTAGATTTCAAAAAAATCACCATCTCCAACGTAAACAGCTGTTTATTTGGCTTTTATTTATTTTACTCCCGAAGGTTTTGGGGACGCGGAACGCTTAGCCTACTAGTTCCTCATTCACAAGCCTGAAAATTTTCGTTGCTAAGCTTCGCTTAACGCTAAATTCTGAGGCTTAAATGCCTCACTAGGATCAACTAGCTTGGCCTTATCTACCTGAGTCCCAGCCTTGATAAAACGTGTTCCAAGGACATAAGCTTTGGCAAAATTAATGGCATCCACTGCAAGCAGTTGAGTTCCTTTAAAATACCAGACAGAAAAGCTACTATCGGCATTGGCTTCGCGACGGACCAAGACCTCATCATAGCCTTGTGAGAGGCCTACCATCTGTAATTTGATATCGTATTGGTCGGACCAAAACCAAGGGAGCGCATCATAAGCCACAGCCTTTCCCATGATATTTTGCGCCGCTATTTTGCCTTGATCTACTGCGTTCTGAACGGATTCGAGTCTCATATGACGATCATAATGAGGGTTGTAATGGTAGGTACAATCCCCAATCGCATAAATGTCAGAATCGTTTGTCTGAGCTTGTGGATTGACGATGATACCATCCCCAGTCTCTAATTTAGCGGCTAAGGCCAACTCAAGGTTTAAGCGAATGCCAACCCCGATAACAACAAAGTCTGCCAAATATTGAGTACCATCATTGCAAACAATCGTCTGCGTCTCATCTGCTGAGCGGATCGCATCCACCCTTTTATTGGTAAGGATATTAACTCCTTTTTGGGTGTGGAGTTTGTGAAAAAAGTCTGAAACCGCAGGAGCAGTAACTCTAGACAAGAGCCTATCTTCGCATTCGAAAAGCGTAATGCTAGCTCCCAATTTATTGAGTGAAGCCGCTGCCTCTAAACCAATATAACCACCGCCAATGACGGCTACATTTTTTTGCTTACTAGCGGCGAGCGCTGCTCGAATCCCTGCCGCATCACTGGCGTTGCGTAGATAAAGTACCTTAGCATTAGCCTCAATACCTTCTATTGGGGGCAATAAAGGACGAGCGCCAGTAGCAAGGACCAATTTATCGTATCGTTGTTGCTTGGTATTATTTAGGATTACTGCTTTCGCAGAACGCTCAATCTTTTCAACTTTTACGCCGAGTCGGAGCTTAATATTTTCCTTTTCATAGCTCGCCGCCGAACGTAATAGGTGTTGATCGAGGCTATCATCACTGGCTAGATAAGCCTTAGAAAGCGGAGGCCGATGATACGGCAGCTCTGGATCGCTATCATAGATAATGATTGAGCCTTCCCAACCTTCCCTCCGCAAGGCAAAAGCAAAATTGACGCCGCCATGACTGGCTCCAATTACCACACAGACCTTATCAGCCGTAGTTTGCTGGCTCATGATTAGACGAGTTTTATTGGGCTACTTTCAAGACTAGGCCGTCCAGCTCTTCTGATATCTCGATCTGGCAGCATAGGCGGCTAAAATCGTCGAAGCCATCCTCAAACTCTAGCATATCCATTTCTATTTCGCCAGCAGGGCCCACTTTGGGCATAAAATCCTCCGCGACATGAACGTGACAGGTAGCACAGGAGCATACGCCTCCACAGTTTCCATCGATGCCCTTGACATCATTATCTACAGCCAATTGCATGACAGAACCGGAAGTGCTTTCTAAGGTAATTCTTTCGTTTTCAGTGGTGATAAAAGTAATTTTTGCCATAGTATAAGTTCCTATTGATAGAGAAAAACGTTCCGCGATGGAGCGGTAAAAATGAAAAAAAGTGCTGGGCTAATCATGCCCTGTAAAGCTGACTTCGAGCCGATCAAATCCAACCTTACGCTTAAACTCTCCCAGTGATTCAATGTTTTCCTGAGCGTTGTGAATCTGAATAGCCTTTAGCTTTTGAGGGAGTAGTTCTAGAAGAATCCGCATGATCTGTCTAGCGTGGGTTGCACCAAGACAATTATGGTGGCTAAAGCCAAAACTCACGTGCGGATTTATCTTGCGGTCGAGTACCACTTCGTGGGGATTTTCAAAGACAGAAGCATCGCGATTAGCCGAAGCCCAACAAAGGGATACCCGACTATCTGCTTTGATGGCATGTTCGCAGATTTCAGTCCCAGCCTTGACGACCCGTCCCATATGCGTCAGGGGCGCAAAATAACGGATCAACTCTTCGATGGCAGGTTTGATGATTTCAGGCTCTTCTTGGAGGCGGGCCATAGAGGCAGGATGTTCGGCAAAGTAGGCGATAGAATTAGTAATCGCGTTGATGACAGTATCTCGGCCTCCAGCAAAAGTTAAGACTAAAACACCTTTTACTTCCTCACGGGTGAGTTTCTGACCGTTTATTTCTTTGGCGAGTAAAACCGAATAGAGATCATCACCGGGATTGGCGATGGCATTATCGATTTGAGCATCGATATAATCGTATAATATATTTGCTTTGGCACCATCTAAGGCTTCGCCCTCGCTGCGAAAAACATGCGTGCCCCAAGAAATCCAGAGGTTTGCTTCCTCATAAGGGACATTGAGCAATAGCGTCAAGGCGCGGGATTGGAGGGGGAGAGCAAATTCATTGACCACCTCTACCCTATCTAAACTGATCATTTGATCAAGCAATTCCTCAATAATGAGCTTGAGTTTGGCTTGATAAGGTTCTTCAAGTGGTCGCTTGAACCAAGGCTCAACGGCAGCGCGATAATCAGTATGAACAGGAGGGTCCAATTCGAAGGGAATCTGTCGTGTCTTGCGGATATTTACCTCAGAAGGCACGACAATACGGCCTGGCACAGCGGCTGAAGTGAAGTTTTTATAATTGTGGGCGGTTTTGCGTAAGTCTCGCAAACGCAGAACCATTTTGACGGGATCGTCTTGATCGTTCATTTCGGCAATGCCTTTTTCAAGGCGTGCTTGCTCAAAGGGATCGGGAAATTCGCTTTTATTCATATCTGAAAGGAATATTGTCTAGGAAGGAAAAAGAGTTTGATCAAAAAACCGGAAGCTACTTTCTACATGTTTTTGCCAATAGGGCCATTCATGTCCACCGGAGAACTCTTCATAAGTATGAGCAATCTCAGCGGCGATTAGGTTTTGGTGCAGCTGACGATTGGCGTCTAAGAGAGAATCCTCCAAGCCGCAATCAAAGCGTAGCGGGGGCATTATTTTTTGATTTTGCAGGATACTATCGATGACATTAGGCCATTCGCATTCTGCCGCATACTCAGCTAAGGGCTCCTCTACAAATTGGGGCATTTGCGCAAGCTCAGTGATGGAGCTATGCGCAGAAATCGCAGAGAAGCGTTCCGCGAAGCGTGAACCCAAAGACAAAGCCCCATAACCGCCCATCGACAGACCACCAATACAAAGCTTGGATTGGGTAGCGACAAAAGGAAAACACTCCTTGATCGCTTGGGGCACATCACTGATGATCCACTGAGCAAAGTCTTTTTGATGATGCTGGAAGTAAGCCGAGCCATCTCCCCAAAGGCCATCAGAAGGCATGGCAATAATCGCGGGCTGTATCTCTTGCTGTTGTATCAGACGCTTGGCCGTCAGATGAGCCCCAGCTTTGTAGGCCCAAGCCCAAGCACTACCATAAACGCCATGTAAAAGGATATAAATGGGTAAATCGTTCTGCGCAGCAGTCTCAGGTACGTACACACAGATGTCGCCTCGACCTTGCAGATGAGTAGTTTTGACCGTGATAAAGTGCAGATGATCTTGCACTAAGGTCGGATCAGATAACTCTATGGTGCGAAAATGGCTGATAAGCTTAAGGTTTAGAGGTAAGACTTAATCGAAAACGATGACACCTTTAGCGTTTTTGCCAGAAAGCATATCGTCAAAAGCTTGTTGCAGTTCTGTCAGGCGATATTCGCGCGTGATCATTTCGTCTAGCTTAAGGCTACCGTTTTGGTAAAGTGCCATTAATTTGGGAAAATCAATCTGCGGGCGACATTGGCCGTAAAGGGGATTGATGTAGGTCTTGTCCCACTCAAAGAGGCGCATGTCAATGGTGATTTCTTCTTCTATACCACTAACTTGTACGGCGGTACCGGCATTGCGGACCATGGCTAAAGGAGCGGCTCCCAAGGCAGGAATGGCAGTACTTTCGAAGGCATAATCAGCTCCTCGTCCATTGCAAAGCGCTTTTACTTTTTCAGCCGCGGCTAATAAGCCCACATCCGCTTTATCGGCTAGGATCAAGTCTGTGGCGCCAAATTGCTTAGCAAAGTCTAGCTTTTGGGGATTGATGTCTATGGCGATAATTTTGGCCGCACCGGCTATCTTAGCGCCTTGAATCACGTTGAGGCCTACTCCCCCACAACCCAATACTACGACCGAACTACCGGCTTGGACTTTGGCGGCATTGACGACTGAACCATAACCCGTCATCACCCCGCAGCTTACAATACTAGCGGCAGAAAAATTTAGATCAGCGATCTCGACTTTTACGGCGGCAGAGCGCTTGACAATTGCATATTCACTGAGGGTCCCCAAATTAAAAGACCTTTCAATCGACTGATCGTTCCACGCAGTGGCTTCTAAATGCGCATGACCAGGCGTATGACCATTGGCCCCAGCAACTACAGGAGAATGGTTTTCGCAGATATGTTGATTGCCCTCTTGGCATTGAAAACAATGCATGCAGGGCGTCGCCCAATTGAGGATCACCTGATCACCAATCTGTAAGTCATCAATGGCTGCACCTACTTGGTACACTACCCCAGCCCCTTCATGCCCCATGACGATGGGTTTGCCCCAAGAGAGGGAATCATAATCGGTATGGCACAAGCCAGCCGCTTTGATTTTAACGATAATTTCATCGGCCTGAGGTTCAGCAAGTTTTACAGCTTCGATGACAAATTGGCCATTACCAGTAGCGATAGCGCTAAGAGAAGAGAGAGGCATGAGCAGTAGTATATGTGATGACTGGTACAATGATCGGTGAAAGCAGGGAGAGATTCCTTTCTTATTTTAACCAAAAAATAAACTATTTTGTCTCCAAAATCATAACCATCCGCTAAATAAGCACAAAATAGACAACTTGTGAAGCCAGAGCTGGAAGAGATCAAGCTAGGAGTAAGGCAAAGTATTTTAGCCTTTCACTATGAGCAAAGGCGTTTTGATGCCCCTTGGCACTTTCATCCACAATATGAGCTGACCTATATCAAAGCAAGTCATGGCACTAAGTTTATCGGGGACTTTGTGGGTCCTTACGAGCCGGAGGAGCTGGTTTTGTTAGGCGGAAATTTACCGCATTGCTGGAAGGATCATGCACAGCAAGAAGGTCTGGCTAGTTCGACGGTAGTACAATGGAATGAAGGAATCTTTGCGAAGGTACCTGAGTTGGAAGGTTTGTTTAGGATGTTTCGAGTGGCAGCGAGAGGGATTATTTTTACTTTAGGAGCAAAGCAGAACCTTCTCGCGAGGGTGGACCAATTACCCATACTGTCAGCCGAGGAATTGTATGTAACGCTTTTGAGCCTGTTGGTGGACTTATCTGCTTGTGAGTATGCGACTTTGTCGAACGCTAAGTTTAGGCACCATTTGCCCCCGGAGTACAGCAGTCGCATGGCCAAAATCCATGATTTTATTGAGCTACATTACCAACGAAAAATTTATCTACATGAGCTAGCTGCCTTGGTCAATATGTCTGAGCAGTCTTTTTCGCGCTTTTTTAGCAAGATGATGGGACGCCCTTTTTTCAGTTTTCTCAATGAGTATCGCATCAACGTGGCGGGACGTATGTTGATCGACACAGAATGGTCAGTGGCGCAGATTGCCTATGCTTGTGGGTACGAATCTTTGCCTTTTTTTCATAAGCAGTTTAATAAGTTTAAGGCAGAAACGCCTTCTCGATATCGAAAGCGATATGTGGTTTAAGCGTTTAAGTAGGGAGATAAAAGTCGTTAGTACTTAGACATTAGGATCCTAGTTGTTGCTGCCTAAAAAGCAAAAATATACTCAAACCCTAGGGAAGAAGTCGATAAGCAATCTCGCAAATCTAGCCTTAGACAAACGTTTTGAGGATCGTACCGTTCATTAGAACAAGAATCTACAATCAATTATTTTCAATGAAACACTTTCTTCGTTCCATAAGCATCCTAAGCGTACTCTGTTTGGGGATGACAAGTATTGCTTTTGCTCCGCTTAATCAGGCCATGAATCTGGAGCTCAATTTAAAACAAGGGCAAAAGTTCAAACAGTGGGTACTAAACGAGCAAATTATTACCCAGACCATCCAAGGTAGAGAACAAAAGATCGAACAAAAATTAGGCACGGGTTATGCCTACGAGGTATTAAGGGTCAGTCCTAAACAATATGATCTCAAGGTCACCTTCTATCGCATGCTCTTCAAGCAAGACATAGGCGGCTTGCCTCAAATGGCCAACGATTATGATTCGAAAAGAGATGGTAGTAATGGTGAATACCTACCACTTGAAGCTGCCGCTGCCGCTCAACTCAATAAGACTTTCGAAATAAGTTTGGACCGCAAAGCCAATATTACGGAAGTGAGAGGCACAGATGATTTGATTGCCGCAATGATGGACGATTTGGAAAAATTGAGTCCTCAACTAGCTAATGATGATATGGAAAAAGGTTTTAGGAAAACTTTGGGACCCGAAAACCTCAAATCTTCGATGCGACAGTTGCTGTTTGCTTTGCCTGAAGAGCCCGTAGCAGTAGGCGATAAATGGAAAGGAGAAAACACGGTCAAAAGCGTGATGGTGATGAACACTTATACCGAATATGAAACTAGTGCGCTAAACTCAAAAACAGCTACTATCCTAGCAGAAGGTGAGTTGGAAACAGAAGAGGATGCTGTCATGGATATGGGCGGCATACCATTGGACGTCGGTATGGGCGGTACGACGGAGGCTACTTATATCATCGATGTCAAATCTGGCCTGCTCAAAAAGGGAGAATATAAGCTGGAGGCAATCGGGGAAATGTCAATGCAGGGGATGACGATTCCCATGGCCCTTAATAATTTTACCACCATTACTTTAGAGAAATAAGCACCTGTTTTAAGTAGTAAGACAATAGTATTCAGTATTAAGACGTGGGAAAATGCGTCTATACGGTTCAATAAGACCTCTTTTCTATGTATTGAATACTCCCGAAAGCTTTCGGGATACTCACTACTCAGTACTTAAAATTGTTCGTTGGTTTGAAAAGGGTAGCTTTTGGTAGCTTAGTTTGTATTATCCGCCAAAAATCACTCGCTACTTATCGAAAATACTCCACAGAACCCAAAAAATCTTCGTTTTCAAACCAAAGCTAAAAATTTAAAAAAGCGCTAAGAAACTGCATAGGGATTTTCAAGGCCTTTAACTATATTTGTAGTTCATAAAATTGCTTAGAAATGAAATTGCGTTTATTCTTCTCCCTCGCTTTAGCAATGTTACTCAGTGTAGCAGTGTTTGCTCAGGAAAGTCCTAAGATTAAGTTTGAAAAAACTACTCATGATTTTGGTGAGCTAGAAAAAGGAGCTCCTTGTGAGTACACTTTCCAATTTACGAACGTTTCGGATGCACCTATCAAGCTGGGCCGCGTCAAGGCTTCTTGTGGCTGTACTACGCCTTCTTATACCAAAGAAGAGGTGGCTCCAGGAGCTAATGGGACGATTCATGTAAAGTATAACAGTCAGCGAGTAGGACCATTTAGCAAGACCGTTACGGTTACTTACGACTCCGTCGAACGCCCAGTCGTACTCTATATCAAAGGGAAAGTAAATACGGTTGAGGATCCCTATGCAGCCTATCCTAACAAATTGGGCAACTTAGCGTTCGACAAAGTCAACCACAATATGGGCACACTCGAGTCCAACGGCGAAAAACAAATAGAATTCAAAGTGGTAAACACTGGTCCTCAGCCCATCACCTTCTCTAAAGCAGAAGCAGAAATGATGTTTGAGGTTGATTTTGCCGATGAGACTTTGATCCCAGGTCAAAAAAGCACATTCACGGTGAAAGCAATGGGCGGTCGTTTCATGCGGGAAGGCTCCTTTACCCATGTAATCACCCTTAATACCGATGATAGCAACCAAGCGGAAAAACCTATCAACCTTAGCGGCACCCTCGAAAAAGTCTATACCGCGGAGGAGCTAGCCGCTATGCCAAATATCGAGTTTGTCAACACTACTTATGATGCTGGCAAAGTGCTGGAAGGTGAATTGGTAGAAATTAAGTTTGAGTTTACCAACTCAGGTCAATCAGATTTGGAGATAACTTCCGTTAAGGCTTCTTGTGGTTGTACAGCTTCTGCTCCTAAGGATAAGATTATCAAAGCGGGTGAAAGCTCTGAGATCGTGGCCACTTTTAACTCTCGCGGACGCCAAGGAATCCAGAACAAATCTATCACCGTCCGTTCTAATGATCCTGACAATCCAGCGATCGTATTGCGCCTTAAAGTTGAAGTCGAAAAAGACCCCTTTCATATCAATAATGCTGGCCCGGCCGCCGCTCCTAGCAACAGCCGCCGCTAAAAAAACCAAAAAAACGAAGCCGCCCTCTGGTCAAGTACTGGAGGGCGGCTTCTGTATTTAAGTCCAGAAAAAGGCCGATTTAAAGGTTCAAAAGTTCCATTTTATCGGGTGGTACAAAGTAGATCGCTGCTTCTGCGGGATTGCAATTGTGGGTTTGTAATTTTAAGTATAAGGAAATCTGTATATGTCTATACAGATTTCACTAACTACTATCACTTTTAGATTAAATCGGTCTATTTCATGAAACAAACTGCTAATTATCTCCTGTGGATGCTTGTGTTTGCATTAGCCCCCAGCTTCATGCTAGCGCAAAGAACCATCACAGGTACTGTAACTGATGCCAGTACAGGTGAAGCCCTCATAGGCGTTACCGTACTGGTCGTAAACCAGTCCGTAGGTGCTGCTACTAATGCAGATGGTACTTACAGACTCGAACTTCCTGCCGGAGCGGAGCAATTGCGCTTTAGCTATATTGGTTATGCCCCATCTGTCGTAAGCATTGGAAGTGAGAATGTCATTAATGTCGGGCTTGAGGCGGAAGTCTTAAATACCGACGAGGTTGTCATTATAGGTTATGGTACGGTAAAGAAAGAGGATGCTACTGGCTCGGTGCAATCGGTCAATGCCGAATCCTTTAACCAAGGTGCCATCAACTCTCCCCAAGAGTTGGTCGCGGGTAAGGTTGCAGGGGTTCAGATCACCCAAGGAGCTGCTCCTGGTGATGGTGCTGCGATCCGTATCCGTGGTGGCTCTTCTCTGAGTGCAAGCAATGATCCATTGATCGTGATTGATGGAGTTCCGGTCTTTAATGACGGAATTGCCGGTGCTCGTAACCCACTCAACATCATTAACCCTAGTGATATTGAGACATTTACGGTTTTGAAAGACGCTTCTGCTACTGCTATTTATGGTTCTAGGGCCTCCAATGGGGTAATCTTAATTACCACCAAGAAAGGCTCACTTGGCAAAAAAGTTAGAGTCTCGTACAATGGCAACTTCTCAGTCAGTAATCGCGCCAATGAAATTAACGTGCTCAACGCTGAGGAATTTACGGGTCTAATCAACACTCAATTTGAAGAAGGGCACCCAGCGCGTGCGCTTATTGGCACTCAAAATACGGACTGGCAAGGGCAAATCTTCCAGACAGGTATTGGCCACGATCACAACTTGAGTGCTTCCGGTGGCATTGGTACAATCCCTTATCGTGTCTCTGTTGGCTTTACCGATCGTACAGGTATTCTTAAGACTGACAGATTCAACCGTACCACTGCTGGGATCAATCTTAATCCCAAGTTCTTCAACAACCGTCTCCAGATCAACCTTTCTTTTAAAGGGATGTTGACCAATAATACCTTTGCTGATCAGGGAGCGATTGGTAGCGCTGTTAGTTTTGACCCAACCAAACCTGTCTTTGATGAGGGTAATGCCTTTGGCGGTTACTTTACCTGGACTCAGCCCAATGGCGATCCCAACACGCTTGCCCCTGCCAACCCAGTGGCTTTGCTAGAACAAAAAGATAATACCTCTTCGGTCCGCCGTATTATCACCAATGCCCAGATCGACTACCGATTTGCTTTCCTACCGGAATTGAGAGCCAATCTTAACCTTGGTTATGATGCTTCAAATGGCGAAGGTAGCATCATCGTGCCGGAGAACGCCGCTTTTACTTTTGTAGATAAAGGCCTTAACCAGGTTTACGAACAGCAGCAGCGCAATGAGTTGCTTGAATTTTACCTTAATTATGTAAAGGATTTTAGCAAAGCGCGCATTGACGTAATGGGTGGCTATTCTTGGCAGCACTTCTACCGCCAAGATTTCAACTTTGCCTCTAACACTGCAGGTGATAAAATCTTGGTTCCGGAGAACTACGATCCTAAAGAGTACTACTTACTCTCTCTATTTGGTCGGGCCAATGTTTCTCTTTTCGATCGCCTATTATTGACCTTCACCCTACGTCGTGATGGTACGTCTCGTTTTTCTGAGGAAAATCGTTGGGGTATGTTCCCTGCCGCTGCTTTGGCCTACAAAATCGTTGACAATGGTAATACGGGCAAAATTACCAATCTAAAGTTCCGTATCGGTTATGGAGTTACCGGTCAGCAAGATATCGGTGGAGACTTCTACCCTTACCTCGCTCGTTACCAGTCTAGTTTCGAAAACGCCCAGTACCAATTTGGAGATCTTTTCTACACCACCCTGCGTCCAAACGGATATGATGCCAACATCAAGTGGGAAGAAACCACTACCTACAACGTAGCGGTTGATTATGGTTTCCTAGATAACCGCATCACTGGTGCAGTGGAAGTTTACCTACGCCAAACTACGGACCTACTGAACTTTATCCCCGTTCCCGCAGGGACCAACCTAACCAACTTCATCACCACCAATGTGGGAGATTTGGAAAACCGTGGTATTGAATTCTCGATGAATACTATCCCGGTAAAGACAGCGGATATTCAGTGGGATTTTGGCTTTAACGTAACACTCAATCGCAATAAAATCACGCGCTTGACGGCAACCGAAGATCCTACTTATCAAGGCGTATTTACCGGCGGTATCGCTGGTGGTGTGGGTAATACGATTCAGATCCACAGTGTCGGCTTCCCGGCAAACTCTTTCTATGTGTATGAGCAGGTGTATGACGAAGCGGGTGTACCGATTGAAGGTCTATTTGTAGACCGCAACGGCGATGGTACTGTAACACCAGAAGACCGCTACCGTTTCGAGAATCCGGCTGCTGATGCATTCTTTGGTTTCACTTCTCGCTTTGCTTACAAAAACTTCGATTTCATGTTTGCAGGCCGCGCAAATGTAGGAAACCACGTTTATAACAATGTGCTCGCAGGTACTGCTTATAACAACCTTTATAATAGTACTGGAATCATCAACAATACTCATCGCGATATTACGGCTATTGACCACACTGTACCTCAATACTTTAGCGACCACTTCGTGGTTAACGCTTCTTTCTTGAGATTTGATCACATCACCGTGGGCTATAACTTTAATAACATCAGCGATGCGATTCAGGGATTACGCGTCTATGCTGTAACTCAAAATCCATTTGTCATCACTCAATACGAAGGACTAGATCCAGAAGTATTTAGTGGCATCGATGGTAACATCTACCCGCGTAGTCGCACATTTGTAATTGGTGTAAATGCTAACTTCTAAGATTAAAAAGAGACTAACAATGAATCTTAAGATGAATAAGTTTTGGCTGCTGCTTATAGTAAGCGTCTTTTTCAGCGCTTGTTTCAATGACCTCAATGTCACGCCTTTAGACGAAGACGAGGTAACCTCTGCAGTTGTATATGATAATCCTGCTGCTTACAAGCAGGTACTCGCTAAGCTTTATGCTGGCTTGGCGGTGAGTGGTCAGCAAGGACCTGCTGGTCAACCTGATATTAGCGGTATCGATGAAGGTTTCTCTACTTACCTTCGCCAGTACTGGAAAGCTCAGGAGCTTACCACTGATGAAGCCGTTATTGCATGGAACGACGGTAACATTCACGATTATGAAGATCAAGACTGGGACGCTAACAATGAATTTGTTACGGCCATGTACAACCGTATCTTCTATCAAATTTCCCTTACAAATGAGTTTTTACGCGAAACTACTGATGCGAAGCTTGACGAGCGCGATGTAGATGCGGCTACCCGTACTGACATTGGCTTCTTCCGCGCCGAGGCTCGTTTCCTACGTGCCTTGAGTTACTTCCACGCTTTGGATATGTTCCGCAACGTACCATTCGTAACCGAAGAGGATGCAGTTGGATCATTTTTCCCTGAGCAAGGAAGCGCAAGTGAAGTATTTGCATTTGTAGAATCTGAACTACTCGCTGTTCAGGATCAGCTCGTTGAGCCTATGGGCAACGAATACGGTCGTGCTGACAGAGCTGCCGCTTGGATGTTACTCGCTAAGTTATATCTCAATGCTGAAGTTTATATCGGCGAAGCGCGCTATACGGATGTAGTAACTTACACAAAGCAAATTATTGACGCTGGCTACACCCTAGATCCTAACTATGATCATCTTTTCTTAGCAGATAATAATACCGCAGCTGGTATCATCTTCCCAGTCCTCTTTGACGGTGTCAATACCAAAACTTGGGGCGGTATGACCTTTATTACACATGCAGCTGTTGGTGGCAGCATGGACCCAGTTGCTTTTGGTCTTGATGGTGGTTGGGGTGGCATTCGTACTACCAAAGCTTTAGTGGAGAAGTTTCCTTCTACCGCTGGTGGCAGCTCTGTAGTTGAACCTAATCCTGGCAATACTACCTACCCGCTGCTTACCCTCGCGGGCAGCTTCCAAGGATGGGATCCTGCTAGTACTACTACCGTTTTGGCCTCGGTCAATAACGATAGCACTTACGAAGCTTACTTCTACTTTGCTGATGCAAATACTGAAATCAAGTTTACCGATGGCAATGGTTGGGATACCAACTGGGGTGATACGGGTGCTGATGGAACCCTAGATGCCGGTGGTGATAATATCGTAGTTGCTGATGCTGGTTTTTACCGCGTGAGAGCTGATATCGCTAACCTTACTTATAGCGTTGAAGCGACCAACTGGGGTTTGATTGGTTCTGCTACTCCTGGTGGTTGGGACAATGACACCGATATGACTTATGATGAGACCGAAGGTGCTTGGGTAATCCAAAGCGATCTTGTCGAAGGTGAAGTGAAGTTCCGCGCTAATGACGATTGGGCGCTTAACTACGGCGATACTGGTGCCGATGCGCTTCTTTCTGAAGGCGGTGATAATATCTTTATCCCAGCTACTGGCAACTATATCATCAAACTGTTTCTAGACGCGCCTGACCATACTTACTCTATTGAGCTAGCAAGCTTTGACGCTCGCTCTATGTTCTACACTGATGGTCAAAACCTAGAAATTCAGGATGTATCTCAGTTTACCGATGGATATGCTATTACTAAGTTCCGCAACGTTACTTCTGACGGCACGATCGGTTCTGATTTGACCTTCCCTGATACTGATTTCCCCATGTTCCGTCTTGCAGATGCCCACTTGATGTATGCTGAAGCAGTCCTGCGCGGCGGTGGCGGCGGTGATGTGGCAACAGCGCTTGCTTACATCAATGAAGTTCGTGCTCGTGCATACGGAGGTCCTAGTGGAAATATTAGCGAAGCAGATTTGGATCTAGACTTCATCTTAGATGAGCGTGCGCGTGAGTTTTATTGGGAGTGTCATCGTCGTACAGACCTTGTACGCTTCGGCCAATTCTCAAATGGTACTTATGTTTGGCCTCTAAAGGGCGGCGTACTTGAAGGCGCTCCTGTAGCGGAAACCTTTGATGTATTCCCTATTCCGGCCTCTGACATTGGTGCCAATCCTAACCTAACCCAAAACGCTGGTTACTAATCCCCAAACCTGATTCAAAAATGTTAAGAAAATATATCGTACCCGCAATGTTGATCCTCCTTGTCTTAGCCGCTTGTACGCCTAAGACAGAGCTCACACCGGTATTAGTAGTAGGTAATACTCCTGCTATCAGTAGCCCTGCCGCTGGGGCTGCTATTGTCCTCGAAGAAGCCAATATTGATCAAGTTGCTGCAGACTTCGAGTGGGCAGCCGTTGACTTTGGTTTTCAAGCTGCTGTTACTTATACCGCTCAAATCGCCAAGCAAGGCGAGGATTTTGCCGATCCTATCACCCTTGGTATCGTTAACACCACCTCTATCAAAGACTTGACAGTCGGTGATCTTAATGGCATGCTCATCGCTAAGGGTATCCCCGGCGACTTAGCTAGCACGATGGAAATGCGCGTCATCGCAACCGTAAGTGATGATGTAGACCCGGTGATCTCTGATGTTATCACGATGGACATTACGCCATTTGCTGCTGCAGTAGAATATGGTATCCTCAACGTACCAGGTGCTTACCAAGGTTGGGATCCAGCTAGTGATGCTACGGTAGTTTACTCACGCAATGCTGATGACAACTACGAAGGTTACCTCTACTTCCCCGATCCAAGTACTGCCTACAAATATGCCCAAGGTAGCTGGGATACTAACTGGGGGGATGATGGAGACGACGGTTCTCTTGATTCCGGTGGTGCTGATATCGTAGCGCCTGACGCAGGTATGTACCTGATGACCGTGGATTTAGCGAATCTAACCCACACTCGTACCAAAACAGAGTGGGGAGTGATCGGTACTGCCACTCCTAATGGTTGGGATTCTGACCAAGATATGACGGTCGATCCTGTTACGGGGACTTTCTCTATTACTCTTGATCTTGTTGCTGGCGAAATGAAGTTTAGAGCCAACGACGACTGGGCCATTAATCTTGGCGATACAGGAGGTAATCTTGTATTACAGCAAGACGGAGATAATATCATGATCGATTCAGATGGTAACTATACCATTGAACTTATGCTAAACGTTGCTGATTACACTTACACAGTAACGAAAAACTAGCATCAATAACTTCTTTTAAATCTTGAAGGGTTGAACTGTTGAGGAGTTGAATTTTGGCATTCAGCAAATCGACACTTCAGCCCTTTTATCATTTCTCACATACTATGTCTAGAGTATTACTACTACTAGCTTTCGTTTTGGGGTTCACGCCCTTGGCGAACGCTCAACTCGATATACAACATGTTGAGCCCCCCAATTGGTGGGTAGGCATGCAAAGTGAATCCCTTCAGCTGATGCTGCACGCAGAGAGGATTGGTCATACAATTGCCAAAATTGATTATCCGGGAGTGCGCCTAACTAGCACCACCCAAGTCCCTAATCAAAATTTCCTCTTCCTCAATCTTGAAATCAGCCCTGATGCCCAAGCGGGTACTCTCCCTATTGAGCTTTGGGAAAATGACAAAAAGATTCAGATCGTTGACTATCCTCTATGGGAGCGCAAGGCCGGCTCCGCCGAACGCCAAGGTTTCAATAGCACAGACGTAATGTATCTCATCACGCCTGACCGCTTTGCCAACGGCGATCCCAGCAACGATACGGTCGATGGTCTCAAAGAAAAAGTAAACCGTAAGGACGCTGGTGGACGCCATGGAGGAGATATCGCAGGCATCCGACAAAATCTTGATTATATCCATGATATGGGATTTACGGCTCTTTGGCTCAATCCTGTGCTCGAAAATGACATGAACCGCTCCTCCTACCATGGTTATTCAACCACGGATTATTATCAGGTAGACGCCCGTTTTGGCAGCAATGAAGACTATCTTAAGCTGAGTCAGGAAGCTAGCCAAAAAGGCATCAAATTGATCATGGATATGATCGCCAACCATTGTGGTTCTGAACATTGGTGGATGGATGATATGCCTACAGATGATTGGATCAATATCTGGCCCGAAGGACAAAATGGTTTCAAAGCAACCAATCACCGCCGTACAACCTTACAAGACCCTTATGCAGCTCCCAGTGACCGTAAATGGTTTCAAGATGGCTGGTTTGTACCTTCTATGCCCGACCTCAATCAAAATAATCCTTTAATGGCTACCTACCTCATCCAAAATAGTATCTGGTGGGTAGAGTTCGCCGATTTAGGCGGTATCAGAATGGACACCTATTCTTACCCAGAACGTGATTTTATGGGCGTCTGGACGGAGCGTATCATGGCCGAATATCCAAACTTTAGCATCGTGGGGGAAGAATGGTTTTCCAAGCCCTCGGTGGTCTCATACTGGCAAAGAGGCAAAGAAACCCACAACGGATTTTACTCCGAACTGACTAGCCTCATGGATTTTCCAATTCAGGTCCAGTTGACTAAAGCCCTAAATACTGAAGAGAGCTGGGGCACAGGCTGGATTGAACTCTATGAAATGCTTTCGCTGGATTATCTCTACCCCAATCCCCAAGATTTGGTAATTTTTGCAGATAATCACGATATGAGTCGAGTTTTCACCCAATTGGATGAAGATTATAGCAAATTCCAAAATGCCATGGCTTTCTTATTGACCATGCGTGGCACTCCACAAATTTTTTATGGTACTGAGATATTGATGAGCCATCCTGGCACTGACGCACACGTAGAGATTCGAGCCGATTTTCCCGGCGGTTGGAAAGGCGACAAAGCCGATGCTTTTACAGGTGAAGGACTCTCTGCCCAAGCTAAAGAATGCCAAGAGATGATGCGCAAACTGCTCAATTGGCGCAAAACCCAATCAGTTGTCCATACAGGTAACTTGATGCATTACGGCCCTCTACATGACGGTATTTATGTTTACTTTCGTTATGATCAAGACCAAAAGCTCATGGTGATCCTCAACAAAAACCCCAAGGAGCGCAACTTGGATTTAAGTAGATTTAGTGATATGCTTAGTGGTAATGAAACTGGCAAAGATGTATTAAGCGGGGACAGCTATTCGCTGAACGGTCAACTAAAGCTACCTGCCGCAAAGCCTTTGATTTTAGAGATTGAATAATATGCAAAAATCAAAATACTATCTTTCTATCAGCGCCTCCCAATTGGGGGCCTCAATGCTTATCCTGCTCCTGTCGGTTCTCGCGTTCGGCTGTAAGCCAGAACCCCAACTACCACCCGACGAAAAAGAAGAGCCTAAGGAAGATACACTCGTACTCCACACTGGTTTTTTTACAGGTATGGACATGTCCTACCAACCTCTATTAAATAAGGAGGGAGTCGTATTTACGGATGAAGATGGGCAAGACATCAGCGATATGTATGCGTATTTGCAAGCTTCTGGGGTAAATTTGGTGCGCCTTCGTCTCTTTCATAGTCCAGATCCCAATGACAGGGTAATGGCAGCCTCTAGCTTAGAGGAAGTCGTAAAGATTGCTCAAGAATTAGCCGCTATCAGGATGCCTTGGTTGCTGGATATTCACTATTCAGATACTTGGGCTGACCCAGGTCAACAAACAATTCCAGCGGCTTGGCAGGGCCTTAGCTTTGAGCTATTGGAAGACAGTATCTATGAATATACTTTCAGGGTTTTGAGTCGCTTTGAGGAAGTCAATGCCTTACCAGGCTTCGTCCAAATCGGTAATGAAACCAATGATGGCTTCCTCTGGGAAATCGGTCGTGCGTCGGGCAACTTTCCCCAATACGCAAAATTGCTAAAGTCGGCCATAGCAGCGGTTGATGGCATAGCCCTTGCCAATGAGGTGCAGATACACCGCATGATCCATCTTTCCGGAGTTAGGGATAAGGAAAACTTTTTTGATCAACTGGAGGCTCAAGCTGTACCCTTTGATTGGATAGGCCTTTCCCACTATAGTCGATGGCACACAAAAGATCTAAATCTCCTAGCTCAGGAACTAAATATGCTCGCCAATCGTTTTGAAAAACCCATATTGCTGGTAGAAACCGCTTATCCGTGGACATTAGGTTGGGATGATTGGACCAACAATATTGTTGGGACAAACGATCAGCTTATCAATGGCTATCCTGCTACTCCCGAAGGCCAAGCTGCCTACACAGAAAAACTAGTAGAAATTTTACAAGCTGTACCCAAGGGTTTCGGATCGGGTTTTGTATGGTGGGCCCCAGATTATGTCGCTTTTGATGGTGCAGAATCAACCAATGGCTCCCCGTGGGAAAACATGACGACTTTTGACTTTGAATATAAAGCCTTGCCTGTTATGCAGGTTTTCAAAGATTATTAAATGCAGAGTAGAAAGTATCCCGAAAGCTTTCGGGAGTATTTAGTATCAAGACCCTTGAAATGAGGCCGACCGATAGAAGCGTTCCGCGCAGCGGTATCCTCTACCTAAGTACTGTGTAAAAGTATTAAGGACAGAGAAAAAAGGTCTTTTTGAACCACATAGCCCGCATTCCTAGGTCTTAATACTGAATACTATTGTCTTAATACTAAATACTATTGTCTAGGTACTAAATACCATTGTCCCAGTACTCTATACGCTACTGGGCACCAAGGTGAAGGCAAAAAATGCTCCAGTATTTTGAACGATACGTAACCATTTACCTCTTCCTACGTCTAATAGTTAGTTCATTGAAGGTCTGATTATCGACAATATACTCATGGGGGCGACATGGCATCGACGGGACTATGAGTGTATGGTGTAAGCATGTGGTGGTTGATAACGGAACCACTTAAATCCTCTGTTATAAACTTTTAATTGGCGAACGTCAATTTGCTCTAGCTGCCTAATTAGATTAGTCAACTGGATGCCTTCTGGGTGTTTTTGGCTCTCGGATACCTATATAGAAGGCAAACAACTCAGAAAGCCTGCGACCGGCTAGTGCCACGGAGAAGGTCTAAGCTTAAGTGGTAAACTCAGTTTCAACGGCCCTGTTGTTCGGGCTCGAAGCTGAAAATATAATAGAGCAACTAAGCATGTAGAAGACCATATTGCCGTTTTCTCCGGACGAGGGTTCGACTCCCTCCGCTTCCACTTGATTAATTGGACCTTTTTAGAAAAGCTCTTATACGCTCGTATAAGGGCTTTTCTGCTTTATGCAGCCTAACGCGCATAAATGATACAACCCAATCCCACTACATAACAAAGTAGCATTAAATTGAGTAGTCGATTGGTGCCCGCCGGAGCCTCTTGAAACTCCTTCCAAATGTAAATCCCCCAAATTGCCGCCACTACAGTAGCTCCTTGGCCCAAACCATAAGAAATCGCTGGCCCAGCTTTGTCTGAAGCAAGGATGCTAAAAGACATACCTACACACCAGATGATTCCGCCCAAAATGCCGATCAGGTGATTACGAGCATTACCGGAAAAGTACTCTGCAAACTTTAACGCTTCTCCACTGACCGGTCTCTTCATCAAAAAGGTGTTAAACAAAAAGTTACTGGCCAAAATGCCCAATGCAAAAACAAAGACCGCCGTGTAAGGGCTCAATTTACCCTCAATGGGGGTACTAAAATCCGGAAACATGGAACCCGCTACGTATTTATAAAACAAACCCATCAAGCATCCCGCTACTACCGATAATATCAATCCCTTAGTAGGCACAGAATTGGTCGTATCGGCCAAGCGCTTGTATGCAAAAGCATTGAGTAAAATCGCAACGGCCACTAAGCCAACTCCACCAAATAAGAGCGCAGCGTTCCCCAAAGGGGCATCTAAATAATTGACCACCACCCCAATGACCAGTGCCAAACCAATCCCAACGGGGAAGGCAACGGACATTCCCGCTATAGCAATGGCCGCTACTAACAAAATATTGGCCAAATTAAAAATAATCCCCCCGATAAAGGCAGAGGCTAAATTATCAGCGCTAGCCTGCGCTAAATCTGTCATAAAGGACCTCCCCCCTACCCCCATAGAACCCATGGTCAAGCCCAGTATCCCTGCACATAGCAGGATACCGAGGACATAATCCCAATAAAACAATTCAAAGCGCCAGCTCCCAGAAGCCAGTTTTTGCGTATTGGCCCAAGAACCCCAGGCGAGCATCGTGATCACACAAAAAGCGACCGCGATCGGGTAAGTTTCAATGATAAACATATCGCGATGATTAGTTAACTAAGTCTTTACGGAAGGGAGCCGAGCTTTGCGCGCCCATGGTTTGGACAGAAAATGTTGCCGCTTTGCAGGCAAAGGCTACGGCTTCTTTCCAGCTTTTTCCTTCATCCAAAGCGACCAATAAGGCCCCATTAAATACATCGCCGGCCGCAGTAGTATCGATGGCTTGCACTTTTACGGTAGGGTGTAGCCAGCTCTCTTCCTTATTGACAAAAAGCGCCCCCTTGGCTCCCAAGGTCACGATGACATTTTGCACGCCTAGGGCCAATAGTTTATAGGCGGCTTGCTCGGCCGTTTCGACATCCTTTACGGTGATCCCACTTAGCAAGGAGGCTTCGGTTTCATTAGGCGTGATGAGCCAAATTCCCGTTAATATCGAAGCACTAAGCGCCTGTGCGGGGGCAGGATTGAGAATCAGTTTCTCGCCATAGGCCTTTGCCAAATAAGTCAGGCCTTCTACTGGGGTTTCTAATTGGGTTAAAATGAGTCGGGCTTCCTCCAAAGCTGTCTGCTGGGCCCTTAATAAATCCACTCCCAACCATCGATTGCTACCGGAAGCAACCACAATTTCATTTTCACCCTCTTGATTGACGGTAATCATGGCGATGCCGGAAGCCTCTCCGACACAAACTTGGGCATGGTCCACACCAATCCCTTCTTTACGATAGTTTTCGAGGGCATTTTGCCCAAAGACATCATCCCCTACGCTGCAAATGAAGTTCACTTTTGCGCCTAATCTAGCGGCTGCCACGGCTTGATTGGCGCCTTTGCCTCCGGCAAACATAAAAAAGTCTCCCCCAATGATGGTTTCGCCTGGCTGTGGAAAGCGAGCGGTTTTGATGACCATGTCCGTATTCGAGCTGCCTATGACCAACAATGATTTCATGCCAACAAATTGAGTAGTGAGTAGAAGGAATGCATGCTAGGAGCCCATTTCTAACAAATAGTCTCGGCTAAAACTCAAAATAAGATAATTTACCAGCTTGCAAAAGACTGGATTCTACTTTTGCAAAAGCGTAAAATGCAGGAGATAAGCTAAGCATTCTTTATAGCAAAAATTACTTTTACGAGGAGTGTCTTTATTTTTTTCACCGCTGCGCGGAACGCTCAGTTTTGTTCTTTGCCTGATGACCCTAGTAATTTTTCCCAAGGTTTGCATCAGTCAGAAAAATTTTCTTTACTGCGCCAAATTTCGTTCAAAGTAAAAACAAATGGCTCGATCTAGTAAAGCTGCAGTTTACTTTATTTTAATTACCGTACTGATCGATGTTATTGGCTTTGGGATCATCATCCCAGTATTACCAAAGCTCCTTGAAGAATTACTCCAAGTCGATGTCAATGTTGCAAGCACTTATGGAGGGATATTATTAGCTGTCTTCGCAGTAGCACAGTTTATCTTTTCCCCCATCATTGGCAACCTCAGTGATAAATACGGCCGCAGACCCGTGTTACTTTTGGCCTTATTTGGACTTTCGATTGATTACGTAATCATGGCGATGGCCCCCAGTTTTAGTTGGCTAGTAGTGGGAAGAATTATTGCCGGCATTGGCGGAGCCAGTTTTACGACTGCCTCCGCCTACATTGCAGATATCAGTACGGAGGAAAACCGAGCCCAAAACTTTGGATTGATAGGAGCCGCTTTTGGGATTGGCTTTATCATTGGACCCCGATTAGGAGGAGTATTTGGAGGCATGGGGGTGCGAGTACCGTTTTACGTAGCAGCAGGCTTATCTTTTGCCAACTTTCTTTATGGTTACTTCATTCTACCAGAATCCCTTGATCCAAGCAAGCGCAGGGCATTTTCGTGGGCCAGAGCCAATCCAGTGGGGACCTTAAGAGAGCTTTTCAATATTCAGGGCATAGGGTTTTTGCTCGTAGCCTTTTTGATTCTCAATCTTGCTTCTCATGCCGTCAATAGCAATTGGGCCTACTTTAATATTTTCCTGTTTGGCTGGTCTGAGTTTATGGTTGGTATTTCTTTGGCTTGCGCAGGCGTCTTAGTCGCCATTGCGCAAGGAGGGTTTGCCCAAAAGGCCTATGATTTTTTTGGGGCAGGTCGCAGCATCTATCTCAGTATTGCGATGTATGGGCTTGGCATGTTGCTGTTTTCCTTCGCGACCGAAAGCTGGATGATGTTTGCTATCATGCTTCCTTTCGCCATCGGAGGAATTTGTACGCCAAACCTGCAATCCTATTTGGCCAATAAGGTCAAGGATGATCAGCAGGGAGAATTACAAGGAGGACTCACGGCAATTCAAAGTCTCACTACCATCTTTGGTCCACTCATCATGACAGGGATATTTTTCTATACCACCAAAGAGGATAGCCCGCTTTACTTCCCTGGATCAGCATTCATGTTGGCAGCCATAATGGTGGCTTTCAGCTTTTGGATCGCTTATGCTGTATTACGCAAAGAGAGAACAGCTAACTAAGCCCTCACAACTATCATGGATTAGCGTTCCGTGAAACGGCCTCTCTCCTAAAAAGGTCATCGTTAGAGCACAAAATGATGCATATGGGAAGAGTCTTTATGTTTTCACCGCTGCGCGGAACGCTTATATCACTCGAATAGAGTATGTCCATATTAGCTTACAAGAAATAGCAAATAATATTTAGGGCCAAAATGACGCTTGTAGTCAGGATCAAAAAAGTCTTAATACCAAGTACGATTGTCTTAATACTTTTCCGGAGATAAGCGTTCTGCACAGCAAAGGCCATCCACTTAGCATCGATGCGAAAGCCCTCGCCCACACGCAAAAAAAGAGGAGCCAATTGACTCCTCTCCTTATCAAGTAGATTATCGTTTTTTTAAGAAAACAAAGATTTAAACCAAGCAATGATACCGGCCAAGAAACCGTTTTCTACGGGTTCGGGAGCAGAAGTTGGACTTTGTTCCTCTATACTCTCAGCCGCACGGGGGGCGCTACCAGTTGCAGGAGTAGTAGAAACCGGCAGTTTGTTATTAGAAGGGGTATGATTGGACGCGTGCCCCGAGCCACTTAAGAAGGTGCCCACAATTTTCCAATCACCTTTATGCACATCAAAGTCTACAGGGGGGGTCAGAATCCTTCTTTCGTGTCCATTTCCAACAAAGATACTACAACGCTGTCTAGGGTAAGTCGAGTTCTTTAGCCTAGGATAAGGTAAAAAACAAGATTCGTAGTGATCAACCTTATAATTGCCATGAGCCGAAGGATAGGGGCAAAAGTTGGTATTAGAATTGTATTCTCCTACCAGATAAGTAGGTCTGGGCATATCACCCACATAATGCATTCTCCACCAAACGCCATGCTCTGTATAGATAACTTCATCAAAGTGTAGGTCTCCCACTTGCTGATTCCATGGCATGTAGGACGGAAGATTTGACTTGTCAGTCTCAATGGCAAATGGGCCTTCGTGAACGGCCGAGGCCTTTAGGACTCCTTCAGCGGTGTGAGCCACCACATCAATCTCATTATACTTAAACTCTAAACGATAATGGATATCCATTTCATGATGTTTTTTTTCAAACCAATTAACATCAACAAACGGAACCAAGATTTTGTACGGCTCAGAAAGATCCAATTCATTATGTCTGACAGGATTATTCTTATCCCCATTATTAGCATCCATCGTAAAGCTAACGTGGTGTTGGAATTCCTCCTTACTCACCTTAGTACCACTTAGGCTACGCGTGTTCTGTTTTTCGGGGATACTGATAAAAATGTCCACGTTTACCCAATGAACTTTTTCTGGAGCGGAATAGGTTTTGAAGTCAAGATTAAAATGAACTCCTGGATCCGCTCCTTCAGCTTTTTGGGTTTGTTTTTCTCGAATTTTGTTTTTCTTCTCAACGGCGATATCCGCAAGTTCTGCATCTGAGACATCTTCCTTATCGGGAAATTCTTCAACTGCAAGATGATCTATTTCGTCTAGGGACATGTTTTTGATTTCCTCAATGCTTGCCATAGAAATATTATTTAAAAGTGGGAAGTAATTCGGACTCTCGAAAAATGAAAAATTAGATATTCCGATAGTGTCAGTCTAATATAATTCGAAAATTGAGTTTTAGATAAAAAAATCAGAATTTACAGTAAAGTATAAACTACCTATTTTTGAATTATTCCTCGAGACATATTTTACTATCCTCTACCCTCCTATTTTTTGCCTATTTTGGTTTTGGGCAGGGTGTAATAATTGATAGCATTAACAACAATGCTTATCAACTATATCGCAAAAATGTTTCAGAAGCCAAATCCCTAGCTTACCAAGCAGTCAAGCTTTCAAAAGAACAAAGTTTGTTTCCTCAATTAGTTGATGGCTACGTCAATCTGAGTAGGTGTTATAGGATTGAAAGCAATTGGGATTCTGCATATTTAGTTTTGGAAGAAGCGCTAGAAATCGGCGAGCAAATCAATTATGTAGAAGGCCTAATGAATATTACAAATAACTTAGGCTTCTGCTTAATGCTTAATAATAAAAACCAAGAGGCGGTAAGTTATTTTAAGCAAACGCTTCGCTATGCTAATGAAATAAACAATTATAAAGGCAAGGCAAATGCCTTTAACAATTTATTCATTATTGCAGAAGATGAGCAAAAGTTCGATTCTGCATTCAATTTTCTCAATCGTGCATTAGAAGTTTACCAACTGGTGGGAGATAGCTCGGGAATTGCCCGATCTTACAAAAACAAGGCCTTTCTCTTTTATAGTCGAGCGCAAAATGATTCTGCTGTCTACTACAATTTTAAGGCATTAAGGATTCAAGAAAGCCAGAATTTATTATATGGCCAGGCAGGAACTCGTAATCAGATAGGAGATCTATACACTGAGAAAGGACAATATCAAGATGCATTAATACAATATAAAGCGGCAGAAAGACTTCAAGAAGAAATAGGGGATGTAGTGGGGCTAGCAACCACATATAGTTATATTGGCTATACATTGAATGAGCTTAAAAAGCCCGATGAGGCTTTGCCCTATTATGAAAAAAGTCTTGAGTATTCCAGAAAGACTGAGGATCCTCTATTGATAGGAAGTGCATTAGTTGATATAGCAAATTGGTACGGGCAAAATCGGAATGAACTAGAAAAAGCAAAGACCATATTTGAGGAATCAGTATCCTATTTGGAGGAAGCAGAATCAGATGTTGTTACTGCGGCTTTTGACGGACTTGGACAATTGGCACTCAGACAAAATCAACTATCTGAAGCCAGAATATGGTTTGAGAAAGAATTAAAGACAGCTGAAGAGTATGAAGATCTCACAGGCCAAAAATATGGGGCTAAATACCTAAGTGAGATTTACGAAATGCAAGGAAATTCGGCGCTAGCTTTTAAATATCTTAAGGCATATCAAAAATTTAATGACTCTCTCGTCAATCTCGAATCAATAGAGACCATCAATCAACTCAACATTGAGTACGAAACCGAAAAAAAGGAAAAAGAAAATCTTATCCTGCAAAATGATCTCACCCAATCTAAGCTGGATACGGCCGAGCAAGAAGCCCTGCGCAATCTGATCTTAGGGATTGCCGCTATCGTCTTGCTGATCGGCTTGGGAGGCTTTTTGTGGTATCGTTATCGCCAGCGTATCCGCCTCAAAGAGCAAGAGATGGAGCTGGAAGAAGAACGCCTTCGCAAAGAGCAAAGGCGTAAAGAAGCCGAAAAGCTACGCGAGCTAGATGCCATGAAAACTCGCTTCTTTACCAATATTTCCCACGAGTTTCGGACCCCGCTTACCTTAATTCTCGGTCAAAACGAGCAAGTACAATCCTCCCTTCAAGATCCAGTTCTCAAAAATCGGCTCGAAATGGTGGGTCGTAATGGCCACCGCCTCCTCGACCTTGTAAATCAGGTATTGGATGTAGCCAAAATCGAGGCTGGGGGCATGGAACTCAATATAGAGCGACTTGATGCAATGCCTTTTCTCAAGCATATATTGTATTCCTTTGAGTCCATGGCCGAAGAAAAGGGTATTAATCTCATCTTCGAAAGTGAGTTCACGCAATTGGACACGGCTTTTGATAACAAAAAGATAGAAAGGGTGATTTTTAATCTCCTTTCCAATGCCATGAAATTTACCCCAGCTGAGGGCAGCATCAAGATGAGCGTTCAGCGGCAAGCTGATAACCTAAAAATCAATATCACCGACTCGGGCGTGGGTATCAAAGCCAATCAGTTACCTCATATCTTTGACCGTTTTTACCAAGCAGATAGCAGCGAAAGTCAAGCCCAACCGGGTACGGGCATCGGTTTGTCCCTCGTCAAAGAGTTAGTAGAGCTCCATCAAGGCAGCATTCAGGTCGAAAGTGAGCTCGGTCAGGGTACCAGCTTTTTTATTAGCCTTCCTATCCCAGATGACTTGACGGCCATAAGTACTGCTACCGCAGCTACAACCCTCAATCCAGCGGCCTTGCCGAGTAAAACAATTGCGAATGCTGAAGCCACGCTTGCGGAGAAGCCCGAAGCCGAGCAAATCCTCTTGATCGAAGACAATCCCGACATCCGAGCCTTCGTCAAGGAGCAGATCATCAGTTTTGGTTACAAAGTCCATGAAGCCGAAAATGGCCGCCTTGGGCTAGAACGAGCCAAAGAACATATCCCAGACCTCATCATCTCGGATATCATGATGCCCGAACTGGATGGCTATGGGGTGGCCAAAGGCATGAAGGAGGATGAGCGAACCAGCCATATCCCACTGATCTTACTTACCTCCAAGGCTTCGGAAGAAAGCAAAATCCAAGGGCTAGAATTAGGGATTGATGATTATTTGCTTAAACCTTTCAATTCTAGAGAGTTAGAGGTGCGGATGGCCAATCTAATCGAGCAACGCAAACGCCTGCGAGAACGCTTTAGTACCGCTACGGTGATCCGTCCCAACGAAGTGAGTGCGGTCCCTATCGAGCAGACTTTCATCAAAAAGGTACTAGAAATCATTGAAAACAACCTTAGCAATGAGCAATTTAGCGTAGAAGTCTTGAGTGAGGAAGTAGGCATGAGTGTCAACAATCTCAATCGTAAGCTCAAAGCCCTCATCGACCAAACTGCGGGTAAGTTGATCCGTTCGATGCGGCTACAAAGGGCCGCCGACCTTCTCAAACAAAAAGCCGTCAGTATCTCTGACATTGCCTATGAGATGGGCTTTTCGAGTCCCAATCACTTTACCCGTAGTTTTAAAAAACAGTTTGGACTGTCGCCAACCGAGTATCAAAATCAAGAAGCCTAAGATTCCTTGAGCTTGTATTCGGCTAAGAGCGTCTTTATTTCCTTTTTTAAGCGAATGGTATCGTACATAAATCGTTTTTGATACCAGAAAATCACACCGACTAGCACTACCGCTAAACAAAGATAGACCAGCAGGGCAAACAGGGTAGCATTGTCGATGCTAGCCCACTCTTGTAGAAGGGTGAGCAAACTAAAGCTCAGCATCGGGAATCCCCCAATCAAGCTTACTACATAGACGCTGTAACGATGCCAGCGGAGTTGACGCAGGCTTTGTTCCAAATAGGCTCTAATATCTGTATCTGGTTCTGGGCGCTTACGGGTGGCATAGTATCGCAAAAATTGAAAGAGGGCTGTTCCTCCGAAGGAAAAGCTCACTAGCTGAGAAAACGGATTGCCTTTAATCACCCAGCCGATCAGACCCAATAGGGCAAATACACTCATCACGATGCCCATCACCATAACGGTCTGAGGATTATGGTCTCTTTCGAAGGATTTGAGCTGGTCTCTGAATTTGCTTTTCAGGCTTCTCATTTCCAGTTTCGGCTCAGTAGCTTCGAGTGTTTGAGCCTGCCAGTCGTTTTTCAACTCATCTAAGTTCATAACCCGTACTCTTTTTCAAATTTTGACTGATTCGTTTTTTGATGCGGTTGATTTTCACCCCCACATTACTCTCGCTTAAGCCCGTAACTTTAGCGATTTCTTGGTAGCTCAGCTCTTCTAGATAGAGCAGGATGATGCTTTGGTCCAGTTTTTTGAGCTGCTGGATAGCCTGCATCAGTAGATCTAAGCGTTCTTGCTGTTCCAGTTTTTCTTCGGGATTACGCGCGTCTGCAACCACTTGAGCTTTAGCTTCTAATGGCTGTGTCTCTCGCTTTTTTTGCTTACGCAGGTAAGCTAAAGCAGTATTGATTCCAATCCGATAGAGCCAAGTATTGAGTTGCGCCTCGCCACGGTAGCGCTCGCGCGAACGCCAAATCTGAAAAGCAATCTCTTGCATTAAATCCTTTTGCGCCTCCACATCGCGGCAATAAAAGCGACAGATACGCTGCAAACGTTCCTGATTGGCTTCCATCAATTTGAGGTATTCAGCTTCCTTCATGCATCAGCTTTTAAAACTTAGTGTCATATGCGCAAACAGTCTTACACTTTCTCAGTTATTTTTCTCTCGTATTAGCGAAGCTTTATGTATGTTTGTATTACAGAAGGCTAACACGATCTAACTAATTTAAAGGTATGGGATTATCGATTGCTGAAGCAGCCCAAGAAATAGTGGAAGAGTTTAGCATGTTTGATGATTGGTTGGATAAATACCAATACCTCATCGAAATGGGCCAAGATCTAGACACTTTGCCGGAGGCAAAGAAATCAGAAGACAATATTGTACATGGCTGTCAATCTCAAGTTTGGCTAGCCGCCGAACCAAAAAGCGATAAGATTCATTTTACCGCCGACAGCGACGCGATCATCACCAAAGGGCTGATCGCCATGTTGATGAGAGTGCTATCTGATCAAAGACCCCAAGAAATTCTAGAGGCCGACCTCAGCTTTATTGACAAAATCGGTATGCGAGAACACCTCTCGCCTACCCGCTCCAATGGCCTCAATGCCATGATCAAACAAATGAAGTATTATGCCTTAGCGCTGCGACAACAAGCCAGCTAACAAAGTGCGCTAAATTTCGTTTGTATCTGAAGACTAAGGATAGCATCATGACCAAAGTAGAAGTAAAAGCCCTTATCAAAGAACAAATCTCGACTGTATATGATCCAGAGATTCCGGTCAACATCTATGAACTTGGCCTAATTTACGATATAGATGTAACGGATGATCTCAAACACGCTCGTGTACTCATGACTTTGACGGCACCTGCTTGCCCCGCAGCAGAAATGCTGCCTGCAGAGGTCAAAGAGAAAACCCTTTCGGTACCAGGAGTGGAATCAGCAGAGGTTGACCTTACTTTTGATCCGCCTTGGGATAAAGAGATGATGTCTGAGGAAGCCCAGCTGGAGCTAGGATTTTTATAGGTACGTACACTCCATTAAATCCGCTGTGAAACCATCCTTGGCTGATGGAAAATATCACGTGATACTCACCGGGTTTGACATCAATTACGATTGGCACTTCTAGCTCAAGACTATCTACAATGGTTTTGCTAGCCAAATAGCCCGTAGTCCATTTTGAAGCCAGCCGTTTATCATATTTATAGAGATGATAGGAGATATGCGGCACAAACTCCTCTTTATTATCCACAAACTTTTTGGGCGCATCATAGCCATTTTTCAGTTTGAGTGGCACGTAGAGGGTATCGCTGCGCGGAACACTCAACTCTTTTGCCCCCACTTCAATATCGATGCGATTGTAGCTATGAAAATCAGGTAGATAACGATAGTACATCTTGAGTCCACCTTCTGATCGCAAGGTATCACACCCCTTGAAAGGTCCGCGCGAAACGAGACAGATTTCCTCCCCCTGAATGGAGTCCTCCATATAGCCCCATCTATCATATTGGGTTTTGTGATAGCCAAAATTATTGACAACCCAAGCTTCCTTGCCTGCATAAAAGCGATATTTAGACGGATGCTGATAGCCATTGATAAAAACCGCCGTTCGATCACCGGCTATTTCGGATACGACTTCGGCCCATTCGGGCCAATGGTGAAATTCATTCCGCACTTGCTTGAGTGCGGGAATAAAATCTATCATAAGGTAGAGTCGCAATAACAAAATAATAATCACACTGGGCACAAATAGGCGCTTGGTCCAGAGCTGCCAATTTTCGCGTTCGGCGATGTAGCCGTAAGCCAATAAAACCAGCGGAAAGAAGGCCGATGCTGACCAATTGGCCTCAATATGCGTCCGGAAACTCAGCAGAAACAGAAAGCCTAAAACACCCAGCAATATCCATTTGAGGGCGCGATTAAACTCATCCTGAGGTTTGGCCTTAAAGGCTGCCGGAAAGAGCAAAAAGCCCATAAATGGCCCCGCTACAAGGATTTGATTAACTACATAATTGAGGCTAAACTCAATCGGATGCGGCTCGCGGATGCGATCTAGTAGGTGATATTTGAAGGTCGAGAAATTGGTTTCGACCAACCAAGAAAGGTGGGGTAAATAGGCCAAGGTCGCTGCAATGGCCATGGTCCAGAAATACTTATTTCGCAATAGCCGAAGATTGGAAAGCAGCGTAAAAAAGAGCACCATAATGCCATGATATTTGCTGTAAACAATCCCAATAATGGCGAGGGTCAACCATAGCGTATTGAGCCAATTTTCGTTTTTGAGCCAGACTTGATAGCGATACAAAAACAAACTGACAAAAAAGATCATGGGTGCATCGGGAACCGCCAAGAATCCTCCTACTTGCACTTCGATCATGCCAAACATGAGCATCCAAAATAGCCAAGGCTTTTTGCGGTCTGTCATCGCCCAAATTAGGCCGATAGTTGCCACATTGAGCAAGACCACAATCAAGCGGACCCCCAACTCTTCAGGTGCTAGCAAGGTACCAATACGGATCACCAAAGCCACCATGGGCGCATGCTCAGCGTAACCCCAAGAAAGGTGCTGGGAAAACATCCAGTAATAGGCCTCATCGTGAAATAGCTCCGTAAAAGTGCCCTGTATCAGGTTGAGTATCAACCAGCCCAACAGTACCCCGCCTACCCATGGATTGCGCCACCATGGCATGCTCACCTCATGTTGAAAATCGTTCATCGCCCGCAAAGATAGGCTTTTGCCTTTGATTCGCTAGGTTTTGCGCTCGAAAGCTTTAGGGACGCAGAACGTTTGGCTCCTTCTGCGGTGTATGCAATACACCGCTACAAATAAGCAGCAAATGTGTAAACCGCCAGACTTAAGCGTTCTGCGAAGCAGTAATAAAACTAATCGACCTCATCTAGCACAGCCTGCACCTGCCGCCAATCGATAAGTTTGAAATTTTGGGGTACCGTGCTGTCTCCCTCAAAATTAAAGCCATCCTGCACAATCATAATCCCAGCGGGAAAGCTCTCGTTTAGCGAGTCTGGATATAAGGCCAAACCATCCGTTTCCTCCACCCCATCGATAATGGCTTTATCTTTGATTTTGATACTAGTGAGGTACTGATTATCAGGGCTTAAATCGAATATCGCGTAAGAGAAATTACCTTGGCTGCTGGCCATCAAATAAGCTTGCTCCCCCTTACGATAAATACTCAATCCCTCTATATCATAGGCAATAGCTGGATTTTCTTCCCCACTCATGGCTAGTTTTTGAGCTTCGGTAGCATCCTTTGGATCCAGCTT
>JBCCQN010000060.1:0-39288 GCA_039024315.1 Bacteroidota bacterium | reverse complement strand
CGGTGCAGACCGCAAATAACCGACAAAAATCCATTTTGGTACAAAGAGGTTTGCATTAGGTTTTTACATAGCAGTATTAGCCGAGCCCTGTCGACTTCGTCGATAGGGCATTTTTAATTGAAGAGTAGGAGGTATTAAGTACAGAGTAAAAAGTATGCAGTACAGAAAAAAGGCCTCGCTGAATCATATAAGACCGTTTGCCTAGGTCTTCATACTAAATACTATTGTCTCAGTACTAAAAATAAGCGTTCTGCGCTCCCGCATAGTTATCGGGAGTGATCAAAAAGCAAGCATCCCTAACGCAAAGTCCGCGCTACCCGCTCTACTGTCAATCCTTGCACTAAGAGGGAGAATATCACCACCGTATAGGTAATCGGCACCCAAAAATCACGGGCCATTTCAGGACTGAGCGAAAGGGCCAAAGCGATGGATATACCACCTCGTAAACCGCCCCAAGTCATCACTTGCAAGGTACCTTTGGGATAGTCATCCAAGAAGCCAAATAGGCGGGTAGGCGTAGCAAGGGCGATATAACGACTCCCTACCACGATCAAAATAATCACAAAACCAATCCAGAGATAGTTCCACTCAAAAGGGACGAGCAAGAGTTCTAGCCCAATGAGTACAAACAAAATCGCGTTGAGGATCTCGTCTAACATCTCCCAAAACTTGTGGATATAATCAGCTGTGATATCTGACATTGCCCCTTTGTGGCCAGTGTTGCCAATCAATAAACCGGCTGCGACCATGGCCAAAGGACCGGAAAAATGTAAATAATAAGCGGCACTGTAGCCCCCCATCACAATAGCTAGGGTGATCATCACCTCAGTCGGATAATGGTCTATACGTTTCATGATTTTGAAACCAGCCCAACCCAAAAGTAAGCCCAATCCAAGGCCGCCAATGATTTCAAAACCGATGAGTTTGGCAACCTCCACACCCGAAAGTTGATCCATACCGAGCGTAGCCACCTCCAAAAGCAACAAAAACACCACTACCCCTACCCCATCATTGAAGAGTGATTCCCCGACGATGGTAGTTTCCACCTTTTTGGGGACGCCTGCCTTTTTCAAAATACCCATGACCGCCACGGGATCAGTGGGGGTAATTAAGGCCCCAAATAATAAGCAATACACATATTCAATGGGCTGCCCAATGGCATATAAAATCCCGTAGGCGCCAGTGCCCACCAAAAAGGTGCAAAAGATCACCCCAAAAGAAGCGAAGGTAAGAATGGGGCCTCTCGCCTCTTTGAGTTGGGTATAATCCGTATGCAAGGCGCCAGCAAAGAGGAGAAAACTCAACATAAAGTCGAGCACGATCTCCGAAAAATTAATCGTCTCAAGCCCTTCTGTGATGGTCGCTTGAAAGGCTGGGGAAAGTGCACCGATGGCTTGGACTAGCAATGAAATCAACAGCCCCGCTAGCATCAAGGCGATGCCCGCAGGAAGTTTCAAATATCGCTGATTGAGAAAGGCCAATATGGCCGAAAGGCTAACAACGCCAGAGAGTATATGAAATAGTTCCATTGAAGCTATCTAAAGGGTATGGTTTGACTGTGCAGCAAATTAATGTCCATCTGTCAAAACGAAAACAAAAACTAGTAGATTTGAGGCGACACAATCAAATAAACATGAAAAAACTCTGGATCGCAGCCTTGTTCATGCTTCCTTACCTACTGCTCGCCCAAGTCAATCAGTATTATTTCTTTCAAATCCCTCCTCAGGAGATCGAAATGCTTCTGACTGAAAAGCATTATGAGTTTGAGAAAAATAAGCTCACCAAGCCGGTAAAGGTGGAGCCTCAAACCCAAAGTGGCTATCGCCAGTATTTTAATGACAGTCTTTCTAAAGGATATTATCTCATTTCTAGTCTAAATGATCGCGAGGAGAAGTTTTCTTTTTACCATCACACAGATTTTGGCAATATTCGGCTGCAGACTCTAGAGGGGCAGCGTTACCTCTATATCCCCAATAAGCGATTTAGGAGTGATAGTCTAGCCGTCCAAATAGGAGAGCAATCTTTAGATTATGCCGCTGATTGGGGTTTGTTCCGCCTAGGCGAACGCTCAAAATCAGGCGTTCTGCGAATCAGCAGCCCCGCAGAAACCATCTACCTTCGATTTGAAACTAGTGAGCAAGAGGTAATTTTGTTGAGTGAAATAGATGCCGTCAGCAAAAAGACCCAATATTCCGAGCATAGAAGGGCCCCTAAGGAATGGAAAACTTTTCTGGGCTTCGGCCTAAAGAAATGGTATCTGAGTGAGGAGTCTCAAGGCTATCTAGCCCTCAATCAACCGCTTTATCGCCCTGGCGATAGTCTTAAGCTAAAGGCCTACATCCTCGATGGCGCGGGAGCGGAGTTAAACGAAAACTTAAACTTGCAAATATCTCCTGCTGACTCTCCTTCGGAAGCCAAGCTATGGGCAAACATCAGTCCCAAAGGTACCGGTATCTATACTTTTACGGGCCAATTGGGGGATAGCTTAAGGCTTGATCGCTCCTACACCTTATTCCTGCAAAATGAGGCGGGTCAGACCTTGGTACAAAATCATTTTAAATTAGAGGACTACCTCTTGAACGAGTTTGTTTTTAGTTTTTTTCGCGAGCCTAGCTCCGATCTTCTGACCGACAGCAGTCATTTTATTTTTAAGGCTCGTACCGAAAACGATCTGCCGGTACCTGGGGTGAGGGTGTTTTTAGAAGCTAAGCTCTGGGGCGTCCGTAATGCCGGTAAAACCCCCATTTATGCTCCCATAGACCTCATAGACACTCTGATAGACCTTCCCCCTTCTGGATTTTATCGTTTGAGCCTTCCCCCGCAAAGGTTTCCGGCCTTGGCCAGCGAGTTTCAGTTTACCGCCCGCTTTGTAGGCACTAATGGGGAGCAGTCAACAGAATATCTATACATCATCCGCCGAGATAGCTTGTCGGCAAAGGATTCTAATTATCAAAAGGCTGCTTCAGCTAAGTCAAAGCTTAGTTTTAAAGGCCATCAAAAAACGGATTCTGCCTTTTTTGAGCTCAACAATCCTCAGCAAACGCCCATTCTTTACCGCATTTACCGAGACCATCAGCTTATGGCAGAAGGCATCAGCAAGGATAGCCTCAATTGGCAATGGGCACAAGAGGCTACTGCCTTTTGGCAGATGTGGATAGAGGATACTGACGGCAGCAATCAGCGTAAACTAAATCTCAGTCCAAGCCAGCATCTGCTCAGGATTAGCCTCCAACAAGCAGACACGATTAAGCCAGGCCAACGGCTTAAGGCCACTATTAAAGTTACAGATCATCTCGGAAACCCAGTCCCAGATACAGACCTAACGGTTTGGGGTATCAACGGTCAGTTTAAGGAAAGTAATGTCCCTGAGCTACCTTATCTGGGACCACAACTACTGAGAGAAAGCACTCAAGCAAACATCAAAACAGATAATCCTTATCGTTTTAGGAGTGGAGCCTACCAGGCACTTGACAGGGGGCGAGCCCAAGATTTGGGCTTATTGACTAGAGATTATTACCAGCTTTATTACCCAGATTCGATTGTCCTAAAGTATTATCCGATTGCGGATACTAGCGTTGCCATGTATGCCCCTTTTGTTTTTGACTCTTTGGGCAAGCAGCAGCAGGTTCATTTTATCTGGCAGGATAGTGTGATCAAGTATTATTGGGGAGCAAATCCCTTTAATCCCTATTGTATATACAGCAAAACAGCAGATACCGTTGATTTGGATTTGCGACTCCGAGGGGAGCTCCTTCATTTACCTGGCATTATTCTCAAAAAGGGATATAAACTTGAGCTCTCAATCAATCGCGATCAATTACCCCAGCGAGCGAGTCTGGAACTTAGGCCTGACAAAATGACCTTAGAGGAGGCAAGGATCGTCAATCAATATTTTACCTTTATCAATCCCGATGGCCAGAGGATCAGCTATCTTTGGCAAAAAGGATGGTCATACCCTATTAAGGTTGAAGCTCACAGTGGCTTTTTAGCAGGCCCGTTTAGCAGAGATTCCCTTTACATTTTATATCCCGGCCATTATGGCCGTAAAATTGCCTGGAACCCTTTTCGTCAATATAAGGTCGGTAGGACGAGTATTTATGTCCAGAAATGGAATGGCGCTTACCTAGGAGAGGTCTTCAGCACGGGAGGGCAAAGCCAGACGCTAGGGCAGGTGCTTTTACCGCTTGACTCTCTCGATTTTACGACCAAACAGTATATTGAATCCGCGGCGATACCGGACCTCTATGATCGTGAGCTCTTCTGGCCCTATATGTCGGCAACCTCTGGTCTAGGGATATATTATCTCCATGCGGGATCCAATCTACCACAATACTTTGTCATCCAAGCAGTTGGGGATAGTCTCAATCGATATGTTAAACCCGCAGGCTCCAGCTCCACTAGTTGGACTCTTCCCCCTGGCAACTATCAGTTGAACGCTCACTTTGCAGATAGTCTCTGCCTCCATTACGCTAACGTCAGCGTCAAAGCCGATTCGTTTTACATCTTTGATTTGGCCCAATTGCAGGGAGATACCTTAGCTAAAAACCAATGGCTAGGGGGCTTGGCGGATTCTGATAGTCATCAAGCGTGGTCTGATCCCTTGGACCTAAACTATAGCATGGATCGCCTTGGCAAGAGTAACCTTAGCTTTCGTATCCTCGATACTTTAGGGCAAGCTGTAGCCCAAGCCAAGGTTTGGGTAAATGCCAACAGCTCTCAGAGAAGGGTCCAAATCAGTGATGCAAAAGGCTGGGTCCATTTTCCGCATATGAGCGACTCTGATCCTCAGATCAATATCTATCATCCCGATTTCCGCGTGATGCAATTTCGTCATTCCGGCTCCAACAAAATCACCCTCCAAGCTATGCCGGCCCAGTATCGTAGTTTGTGGCAAGCTGCGCTGAACGCTCCTCACCAAATCAAACCGATTTATTATGGGGCCGATCGCTATAAAATCAGCTATTTATCCGCTCCGCTGCCCTACATACCCGATCCAGCCCTTTTTTATCAAGACACCATTAGCCCTATCCAAAAGGTACTATTCCTAGACTCTGCCAAACTACCGATTATTCCCCCACTGCCTCCAGTCAAAGAGATAGATAAAGCCTTTCCTGACTTTACCCTGCCTCCTGTAGGGGCTCAATGGGGCATCAGCTCAACGATTGGATTTGCCCAAATGCAGGGCATATTGAACTATGAAAGGGGAGCTTTTACGGAGCTTAGTCTTTGGTACAAACTCAATCGAAAGCTCCAACTCAATCTATCTGCTGGCCTCGAAAGGCAATATGCCAGTGCCCAAAGAGGCCCTACTTACAGTCAAAACAATAGCCTTTGGGAGGATTGGTATGGCGGAGAAGTTGGCCTTTACCCAGCCATTAGACGTGATCGCTGGAGCACTGCCTTGCAAGTCAGATACGCGCCCATCCAAAACTATCAATGGGAACTCTCTCTCGGTTTAGGAGCAGGTATTATGGGCGGCCGCGTCGCTGTAGATGCTAGGCGTGATGGCCAACTCTATGATTATCAGGAGATACTGGCCCGAGATCAGGGTACTACCCCTTTAAGCAATCAAGATCGCAGGGATATATTAGGAGGCATTAGGGATGAATCTTATGAAAGCATTTATCCTTTGCAAAAAGCGATTGCCCCCTACGCTTTGGCTTCGGCTCAGCTTAGTTATCGTTTGGCTCCTAGGCTCAGTATCTACGCTAGCTATCAATTCCAATTGAGCGGCCTAAATACTTGGGATACCGAACTGGGTTCCTACTCTCCTCTCAACCAAGGACCAAGCCCCATCCTTCGTCGACGTTGGCACCAGCAAGCTGGCTTGGGGGTGAGCATTTTCTTGACTAAAGCGACAGAATCTCTTTGGTGGGAAAATCCTATTTCAGGCTATTACAGTGATTTGGCTGACACTCGTACGCTGATAAATAGTTTGACAGAAGATAGTGATAATGATGGAGTACCAGACCTCTATGATAAGGAGCCAGATACTCCTCAGGGTTTTGCCGTAAATCCATCAGGAAGAGCGCTTGACAGTGATAGAGATGGGATACCAGATGTTGAATATGCAAAGGATTTTATCCTGCTTGATGATGAATATAAGCCTAAGGTACAAACGTTAAGCTTTGCCCCGCCTGAACCTTCACCAGAGGAAGAATTGTTTGTCATGAATGAAGAACTAAGCGAAGCTCTCCGCCAAGACTTTCGGGATGCCGCTTTTTGGGAGCCCGATTTACGGACAGATGCCAATGGGGAAGTAAGTTTTGTCATTCAATATCCAGACGATATTACCGCCTGGCATTGCTATGTCTTGGCGATGAATCAAAACCGCCAAAGTGGCTACCTAAAAGACACGGTCAAAGTGCAGGCGCCCTTGATAGCTCGATTGGATTTACCTCAGACGCTAAGGGTAGGTGATCGCCTAGAGGTCCAAGGTCGAGTCCAATCTTTGGCCGATAGTAGTCAACAGATTTATACGCGCTTTTTGTTGGGAGATAGCCTCTTCGAGGAACGCTCAGTTGTACTCGATGATTACTGGACAGAGAGGCAAAGCGTTCAGTTTGCCGATACGGGTACCTATCAGATTGCCTATGTCTTACGAGATAGCAGCGGCTTTAACGAAGGTGAACTACGGGAGTTGGCAGTTATTGATAATGCCATCACAGAGCAAAAGGGCAGTTTTCTCTTTTTGGAAGGAGACAGCAGTCTCAGTATGCCGAGTCGGTTTGCTGCTTCGCAGAACGTGCAACTCATCGCCTATCATCAACCGCTAGACTTTTTACAGACCCGCATGGATTGGCTTTTGCGCTACCCTTATGGCTGTAACGAACAACTCGCTTCTCGCTTGATCGCTGTTCATCTAAAGGCATTGATCTTATCGGATGCTGATAGTATTCGCTTACTTGAGCGTCGCAAAAAGCAAATCATTCGCAAGCTGGAGAAGGCTCAAAACGCCAACGGCTCTTGGGGCTGGTGGACCGCCAACCAAGGCGAAGAATGGATGAGTCTGTATATCCTCAAAGCCTTACAGGCCACGCAAAGCGATAGCAAAGCCATCGCAAAAGGCCAAGCCTGGTTAGGGGAAGCGTTCCGCGCTCCCGATAGCTATCGGGAGGTAAAAAAAGAAAAAGAAGTCTCCCTAAAACTCGCTCTCTATCTTCTCCAAAATGAACTCATTAGCGCCACAGAATACCAGCTTCCTCCCCTCGATAGTCTCAAGCCTCCACCAGATGTCTTTACGCGATTACTACGCCTAGCCATCCGCCAAGAACTAGGGGAAAAACTTGGAGTAGCAGAAATATTACAGCTTAGTAAACGAGATGTATTGGGAGGGCGATATTGGTCGGCGAGAGGCTGGCGTTGGTACGGGAGTCAGATGGAGTGTACGGCCTTGGCTTATGAGCTGATCGAGCAAATAGCGCCTGATCATAGGGCACTGGCACAGACACGTCAATTTTTATTGAGTGCAGAGCATGCTTGGCAAAATCAAACCGTTGAAACCGCTCGTATGCTGCAAGTGTTGGTGGGAGCTTTTCAAGTCAAACAGGCCCATGATCTCCTCCGCAGTCCTAAGCTCCAAATAGCTTATGAAGGAGAGTCTTGGCTTTATGATACCTTTCCGCAAGCGTTAAGCGTTCCCCCGACAGGGGTAAGTATCCGCAAAGAGGGCACAGGCTCGCTTTTACTGTCTTTTAGCCAAAGTGAACGCTTGCAAAATGCTCCTAGCGTTGATAGCCTCTTCAAGATCCGGACAGACTTGATTCAAGCAGACCAACAACGAGATAGTTTGGTGAGAGGCGAAAGTGTCAGTCTACAAATCACCGTAGAAGTAAAATATCAAGCCGATCACTTAATGCTCGAAGTCCCGATTCCTGCTGGATGTACTTACAGTAGCAAGCCCCAATCATATGGAGAGGCCTATAGAGAATATCGCCGAGACCGAACTAATATTTATCTGCGATCCTTAGCCCCCGGTTTTTATACCTATGAGATTCCCTTGGAGAGTCGATTTAGCGGAGAATTTCAGCTAATGCCAGCCAAGATTGAGCTGATGTATGTGCCGACGCAATTTGGAAGAAACGAGCTTCAAAAAGTACAAATCAGCGATTGAGTACTTAGGTATTATTAAGACCTAGCAGAATATGCCTATGCGGTCCATCAAGACCTTTTTTCTCTGTACTTAAGTACCCACATAAGGCCTTACTAAAAGCACAAAAAAATCCCGGAGCGGGCGCTCCGGGAATGTGCGGATTTGGGATCCGCTAACCGACACACAAACAAATTTTAAGAGAAAAGAACGATTAATAAAACAGGTACAAAATTTAGAATGAGAACGGGGTTTAGGGTACTAAATAATTTGTTGTTTCCAACTGCTTAGCCGCTTATAATCGTAACGATTATTGACATTGGCGACCAATTCACAGAAATATATTCCGGGTTTCAAACCAGCAATTTGCCAGTCAAGGGTATTTACACCCTTACGAATCCTTACATTTTCTTGTTTTACTAGCTGTCCACTCAAGTTGAACATCCTGACCACGCCAGGTAAATCTTCATTACTGCTGATTTGGATATGCAGCTCATCTGAAGCGGGATTGGGATAAGCAAAAGCCTTTGCGGTGATTTCATCCTCCAACTCGATTCTGACACTGACAATACCTTCATAATTAAAAGTACCATCAAGATCCACCTGCTTGAGCCTGTAGTATGAAACTCCTGGCAAAGGGTCTTCATCCATCGTTTTGTAGGAAAGATCACTATTGCTATTACCAGCACCTTTGATCCGCTCCATTGGCTGAAAAACTCGCCCATCAGCCGAACGTTCGATCTCAAAGTAATCGTTGTTGAGCTCTGAGCTAGTACCCCAGCGGAGTTCCACTCTCTGTAAGTCATCCAACTCTGCCTCAAAATAGGTCAAGCCCACTGGGAAAGAAGCGACATCACAAGAGGGATCAGCTATAAAATTGACGGATGATCCCATGGAGTCCACATAATTGCCATTGACTAGATCAAGTTTTTGGCTGACAAAAGGATCAAACTCTGTATAAGTCAGTGAACTATCACTCGCTCCCAACCAATCCTGCAATAAAGTGGTAAAAATCTGGCGGTAGTCATATTGGAAGGAGGAGAAATCGTTACCATTTAGGTTGGCATAATCAGGATTTGTGCCTGTAACCCCCGGGGTAACACCGCGACCCATCACCATCATCGGTGCGAGGGTCCCGTGGTCAGTACCGAGATTGTTGTTTTCGCCGACTT
The DNA here is from genome assembly GCA_039024315.1 of Bacteroidota bacterium. Classification (GTDB taxonomy): domain Bacteria; phylum Bacteroidota; class Bacteroidia; order J057; family J057; genus JBCAWW01. Next base: position 30,027 of record JBCCQN010000060.1, on the reverse strand, counting down.
GGCGACCAAATTCTGAGAATGTAACTGTCATTACTCTATCGGCGATGCCCAATCCAACCAAATCATCTTGGAAAGTTCTAAGCGCATTGCTCAAGAAATATAATCGCTGCGCATGATGGCCGAGGGCCGTATTGGAGCCTACTACCTGATTGGTATGGGTATCAAATCCGCCTAAACGAACGAGGAAAATCTTCGTTCTGCAACCACCGCTGATGAGACGCGCTACGGTTTCTAACTGAGGCGATAACTCATTCCAACCCGTGCCATCGATATCATTGTATTGATAGCTTTGCGTATTTGAACCCGCATTGTAACAATCATTGAGTCGTTGTCCGTAGCTATTACTACTTTGCTGGACATCAATGAGGTACTGCATTTCCTCTCCATAGCGATTGGTAGGAATGGTGCTCGGTGCAACGCCTCCAATCCCTGATACCATATCATAAAAATCCGTGGGATCATTGCTAAGGGTCAAGCCGATGGGCACCCCAGATTGGCGGTGAAAGCCGAGTGATACGGTCTTACTCCCAAACTCCAAACCAATAGGATCTTCCATATCCGAATTGGGATAGTTTACCGGATAGTTGGGGAAAGTAGCATCAAGATAACGGCCCATCCAGCCCGTTTTTTTGGCCTGTCCTGTTGGCGTACTATCGCCCCCAGTCACCCAAATGTTAGAGCTTTGAAAGTGAGACTTGTTGTTATTTGAGTAATTTACTCCTTGAATGACGTTTAAAAAGCCACCGTCATACATCGCTTTCAAGTCTGTCATGCGGGGATTTAAGCCTATCTGATCAGCTACGGCAAGGGTATTGTCGAGGGAGATATAGCCATTAGCGCCAGAGTCTTGAATGCGAATATTAGGACGAAGGTTAGCATATAAGCTATACTGATCTACTGGGATCACAGTATTGATGCCATCATTTCCTCCGTGTAGCTGGACAATCACCATGGCTCGATCACCGATCTCCTCACAACTAAAGTTTTGAGACATGAGGGTGGTAGCCATACTTCTGACGGGGATCCCATTGAGCATTAGAGGGGTGAGCCCTAGGGGTAGGGTACTTTTGAGAAAGTTTCTCCTTTTCATGATTCGCTGTTTAACCAAGTTGATATTCAGGTGATTCCATAATGCCTTTGATCAAGGCTTCCATACGAGGGCGGATACTGCTATCATCCCCAGATTGCTCAAATCCGACCCACTCAAAGCGCCAGTTGATTGGCGAAAGATTATCCAACAATAAATCGTTTAAGAAATAGTCAAAACGATCTTGTGGGATTGGGTTAGGAAACACAAATTCGACTATGGAACTCACGAGATGAGACGCAAAGCGTCCACCAGCATAAGTTCCCACGGTGCCATCAAATGGATCGGGGCCGGTTACATCCGGAACTAATTCCGTATCAGTAGCTACGGCCACCGGATCCAGTTGCATGTACAGCGAACCCCAAGTGGTCACTCTCGTCCCCGACAAGAGCATTTGTGGGAACGTATATCTAAATGGTAGGGTATTGGCACTAATCCATAGGCGATGAAAATTGGGCTCTTGGTGATAAGCGGGATAGCCTGCCACATTGGGAGGATCCATCAAGGGCAATCCCGCTTCTTTTAAGAAGAAATTTTGCAATACATCTCTGTGCCACCTGCGATAGAATACCTCTAAATCCACAGCTGGGTCAGGGGTAGTAACCTTAAAGAAACGGACTGCTCCCACCAACAACTCTAGTGGACTTTTGATCCGAGCCGCCCCAATCGCCAAATCTTGATTAGCAAGGCTCATATCATAAAAGTGTTCGCTTTTTAGAAGCGTCTCTAGAATAGCTTGAAGCTGATAATTATCATTGAGCAATTGCGTGGCTAAGGGAGCGATAATATCCGTTTCTACCTCCGCGGTGATTTCGTAATGGACAAAATAGCGGTACATCTTCCGTACGATATTGAGCGCCGTGGCTGGCTGCGCAAATATCATGTCGATCAGATCATCCAATTCTTCTAGCATGCCTGCTTCAGAATTTTTACCCACTATGGTTACAGGAGAGGGGAAGGCGGCACTAGCAAAAGCATCGGTAAATACTTTGTCATTGCTATCGTGGTGATTGGTATTAAACCAACAGGTAGGCAAACCTGTATCGGGATCAAAGCCCGTAGGATCTGCATAGTCTTCGTTGGTCTTGAATCCGGTGAGTACCCGCGCTGCGGAACGAATATCATCCTCAGTATAAGTAGTGTAATTGCCGGGGCCAATTTGAGGGCCTTTACCGATAGTAAAAAGCTCTAGTAACTCCCGCGCAAAGTTTTCATTGGGTGCCCATCTATGAGAAAAACGGGTATCCAAATACTCCATCATTGCATTATCCACGCTGATCTTGCGAGCGAGATCTCGATAACTACCTAGCGCATAATGCCGCAATAGTAAGAGGGTGTAATAATTGTCCTCTGAATCGAGGTCAATCATATTTGTGGTAAAACAAGTGTGCAAAAAGAAGGTCATCTTCTGCACAATAGAAGGGTTAGGGAGATCGAAGGCTTCCTGCAACCACCACGCGATTACGTAGCCGTTTAGACGCCATTCGGGAGAGTTGACATTATCGACTCGGCCGTTTATTACCCAAGTCGCGTTTGTCTCTGGATCTAAAGGCGGTGGCGGCGTAGTCGGAATGACCATCAGCGCGCTTAGAGCCTGATCAACAGTAAGTTGTGAGAACGATTCGATTTCTGCTTTTGTGGGACCAAAGGTTGCGCGATTCAACAGGTGTTTGGCACGTTGCAAACCCAAAGTCCCTACAAGCGGCAACAGAGAAGCCATAGCTTGTTAGGTTAAAGAAGAATGAATAAATAATTACCTACCCACAAAATCATAGACGATGGGTTTGTCCATGTTTTGTAAATACCAGAGCACCAATAAAGTTGGATACTAACCCAAAGGATCAAGAATGCAGGGACTTCTTATGAAGCAAGAAGGAAGGAAGTAGTTTCGTGTTTACATTCCAAAAGTAGTAATTTTTGTTAAGGATCATATTCGATCCAACATTTTTTTCACCCAAAAAGTATTCAAAACTCTCATAATCCTAACACAACAACTATTGCCGATTTCTCGCCCTATACAACAATTTCAATAATTTGGATATACCTCCATGACTGAAATACATTTTTTCTTACATCCTATCCTCACTTTGCAAACGTTTTTTCTTGCAACCAAGGCTTAAGATGTGGCAATATTCGCTTTTCATACCCTCGGTAAACGCTTTTTTGAAAATCACGGACCCACTCCCATTCCGCATCCTTGAGTTGCTCCCAAACGATCAATTTGACTTCCAAAGGACAATAGCCAAGGCTCTCAAACTTGAGCCAGCCAGCTTTTTCGTCTTCCACACAGAGCAATAAATTTTCTACCCTTATCCCCCACTGCCCTTCCAAATAGTAACCGGGTTCTACCGAAGTTAACATCCCTTGCTCGAGTCGAGCAGCTTTATCCCCACTAGCTCCGGTGCCAATGGCTTGAGGTCCTTCATGCACATTGAGGCAATAGCCAACCCCATGACCAGTGCCATGACCATAGTTGAGCCCCTCCTGCCATAAAGCCGCTCGGGCCAAGCTATCCAATTGCTGTCCCGCCGTTCCCGCAGGGAACCTAAGCCGACTAAGCGCAATCAAGCCCTGCAAGACAGCAGTGTAGGCCTTTCGCTGGCTCTCTGTTGGTGTACCAGTGGCAAAAGTCCGCGTCATATCAGTCGTTCCGTCTAAATACTGTCCCCCGGTATCTACTAAAAGTAAGCTACCCTGCTCAATCATCGCCTGATTCTCTTTTGACGGGCTATAATGATTCATGGCTCCATTGGGACCATAGGCGACAATGGGCGAAAAACTGGGTCCTAAGTACACTTCCTCCTCGGCCCTTAAGGATTCCATATAGTTGACTAGATCAAGCTCCCCTACTGCGTTTTCCTGCAATTGTTGCTCCCACCATTGCCAAGCATAAAGCCAGACTAAACCTTCTTTATCATGTCGAGCCCGAATAAGCGCGCACTCTTCAGGATGCTTATTAGCCTTGGCAGTGCGAATATAAGAGGGGTTCAGCAACCAATTTTGTGGCGCTAATGTGCCGTATAAGGCAGCGTTTAGACTCCGTGGGTCGCTCCATATCAAAGGCTCCCTTTGCTCTGCTACATATTCATGGATAGCCGTGTAAGGCAAACATTCAACCCCTGCTATCCGCAAAGTCTCTTTTAGCTCCTCCCCTATTTTTGCGAGTTCTACAAACAAGACTGAGCGTTCGGCGGATAGCCAGAAAAAACTAAAAAAGATAGGATTGTAAGGGATGTCGGCACCTCTTAGGTTGAGTAACCAAGCTATTTCGTCCAAAGCGGTCAGTAAACAGGCATTGGCGGGAGACTTTTGGAGAGCAGTTTTGAGTTTGTGCAGCTTCGCAGAACGCTTCTCTCCTACATATTTATCAGGATGAACAAAAATTTCAGCTGAGCTCTTGGCAGGACGGTCCAACCAGTAGTGTGTCCAAAACTCATCTAAAGGGACGAGTTCCAAAGAAGCCGCTTCTAGACGAGCGTGTAGGGATTGCCAAGCCTGAATCGAAAACAAAGCCAAATCTCCTCCGATCCTAGCCGCCCTGGTCAAGTGTTGCTCCAGCCAATCAATGTATTCTGGTTGGTGAGGCACTTGCAAACGTACCAATTCTAAGCCGTAGGCCTCGATCTCGTATTCGGCTTGACCAAAATAGCGAGCGTCTGTCCAAAGGCCGGCGAAGTCTTGGGTAATCAGCAAAACACCAGCCGAACCACTAAAGCCACTAACTGCCTTGATGAGTTGCCAATGAGGCGCCAAATATTCATTATGATGGGGATCACCCATAGGAATTACATAAGCATCCAGTGCTTCTTGTCGCATTAAGCGACGAATTTGAGCAAGTATCATGCGGAACGATATTTTGGATTGAGACTGGCACCGATGCCATATTTTGCAGGCAAAGTGAGACCTGACCGATTGATTTCGACTCCATCGGCATATTGGTATTTAAGGTTAAAGGCACCATCCATGTCCACCGCGTCTAGCAAAGGGAGCAATTGGGCAATGGCCGAAATGCCGATCCGACTTTCGATCATGCAGCCCATCATCACCTTTAAGCCTAGGGCCCGCGCTTTTTTGATCATCCGTAAAGCAGGAGTAATGCCTCCACATTTAGCGAGCTTGATATTGATACCATGAAAACAAGTGGCGCAAGACTCGATATCGGCTTCGCTTTGGCAGCTTTCGTCCGCAATTAGCGGTAAAGTAGATTGGGCATAAAGCGCTTTCATCCCCTCCCAATCATCCTTAGGCAATGGCTGTTCAATAAACTCAACGCCAATTTCTTGAAGTAATGGCGCAATTTCCAAAGCTTGTTGTAAGGTCCAGCCACCATTGGCATCGACCCGCAATACCGCTTTTGTATGGGTCCTGATGGCACGCATACTCTCAAGATCATGTGCCCCGCCCAATTTGACTTTGTAAATCGGCCATTGATAGCGATCGATACTAGCCAGCAGTTCTGGAATAGTATCAAGGCCAAGCGTCATATTGCTATGAGGTCCGTTTAGCGGCGGGATGTTTAGTGCCTCTCTCAAGGTCTTTTTTTGCTTTTGGGCCCAAAGATCGTTTGCCGCTATATCTAGAGCCGCAAGGGCAAAACTTTGGGTGGCTAATCGTGGCTGCATCTCCCTCCAAAAGTCTACAGGATGCAGGAGAGGGCTTTTTTCAATGAAAGTTCGCTGCTTTTCGAGTAGGGCCATCATCTGAGAGAGATCAGCCCCAAAATAAGGGTGAGCAGCGGCTTCGCCCCAAGCAGACAAGCCTTCATCACGCAACTCTACGATTAGACATTCTTGATAAGTCTTCAGGCCCCGTGAAATTCTGAAGGGCCGTGCAATTTCTAATTTCAATGGGTGAAGCAACATTTGCATAACAGCTCTCGTTTTGCTTGCAAAAGGGACAGGCCTTTCTTCAAACTTAAATAATCTCTTCGATGCTATGAAACAGCTTTCATTACTTTTACTCACAGTCGTATTTTTTTCTTACTGCTATTCGCAGAACGATCCCATCGAAAAGACCCAAGCAGGGAGAACCAATACCGAATCTCTCACTTCAGGAGAAAATATGTATGGTTCTGTTAGAACTTTTGACCGCAGGTATCAAGGGGTTGAAGGGAGTCCCTATTTTTCAAATTTATTTTCCAAAGGTACCATCTGGATGAAAAATGGTGGTATCAAAAAAGATGTAGCTGCCGTACTCAACCTAAGTGAAAGTCAAATTGAAGTATCTATGAATGGGGTAATCAATACGATCCCTTTCAAACTGATAGACCACTTCGAGCTGCTGGACTCTATGGGAATAAATCGCCAGTTTGAGGTCCGAAGTATTGTAACGGAAAAGGGAGAAAGTGAAATTCTAGCCCTAGAAAAAATATATCGGGGCAAAAGCATCTTGTACAAGCAATACTACAAAGAGTTTCGTGCTGCAACTTATCAAGGAGCCTATTCCTCTGATCAACGTAAAGATCAATACATAGATCGGAGCAGATATTATGTCCAAGCAGCAGGTAGCCCTGTATTTACCAGCGTTCGACTCAGTCGAAGCAGTTGGACCAAAGCCCTAGAAACCCAAAAAAACGAGATCAAGACTTTTTTAAAAAAAGAAGGTCTCAAGATGGAACAAGAGCAAGACGCTATCGCTATTTTGCGTTACTATGATAGCTTGTTTCAATAATAAGTTGACCTATACCAAAGCATGAAAAGCAGAATCATCAAGATATCGGCCCTGGCCGCTTTGTTTCTAACTCTATTTGTTTGGTCCTGTGATCCGGCCGACCTACCCAGCATCCCTCCAAGAGCAAATCTCGACTTTGTCGTAGCAGACAATAGCTTTCAACCATTGGAGAAGGCCCGCATTTATCTATTCCCTTTTAAGGGAAACTATGATGCCTATGTCTTGGAAAACCCAGCAGGTAAAGAAAGTATTGTACCCAACTTAAACGCTCGTAATATTGGTTCTACCGATAGTATTGGTCAATACATATTCACCAATTATGAGTTGCAGGGCAATGAGTTTGCCAGTGGTAATACTTGGGTGCATCGTCCGGATCCCATCTACTATCGGGTAGAAGCAACGCTCATCGACGGCGGGGATACGATATATGTTACCAATGATGGTACCCAAAACATCCTCAGCTTTGATGAGCTAGACAATGGTGTAGTTCTTACTGAAGAAATCGATGTTTTGGTCCAGTAAAAGTCCTGGTTGATTACGCGTGCTTATTGGTTGAAGCCTCAAGATTAGCATCTCTTTTCCCCATTCTGGGGATTGAGCTCCTAGTTGATTAGAGGAGGAAACGGCCCCCGTAGGACTTAATCGTTCCAAGGGAATATGTGATGGTTTTACAAAAATCATATTCAGCCTTGGCGGATACTAGATCAGAGTTCTATCAGAGGTAGGGATGCTCAGCTACAATAGTCAATAAAAATAGCGCAACAATTGCCAAATCATGCCCTTGAAATCCCACATTGGCCAGCTGCCATTTTGGTGAAATATTTAAGGATAAGTTTATTTTTTACAATGGACTATTTAAGGGATATTCGTTTCAACTATTCGTACACCAGAATATATGAGACGACTTTTCTCGCTTCTTAGCCTGCTCTTTATCTTTAGCCAACTTATCCTAGGTCAAAATCAGCATCCTCATTACCTCGACGGAAGGCTCTATGTCAAAGTGCTTGACAAAGAAAATCGCCGTTTATATTCCGTCAGCGAACTCAATCAATATCAGAAGCCGCTGGAATGGGTAGATCTTGTCCAACGATATCAAATCCAAGAGATTAAACCTGCTTTTGCAGCTTTGAGTAGCCCCAAGCTAGATCGTACTTATGAGATCGTCTTCGACAAAACGGATAAGACGCAAGCCTTGCTGCGAGAGCTCGCCTCCATTCCCTATTTGGAATACGCCGAAAGGGTGCCTCTAGCACGTAAGACTCTTACCCCAAATGACCCCTATCTTTCCAATCAATGGTTTCTAAACAGCATTCAGGCTCTCCAAGCCCATGATATTCACACGGGTTCCAATAGCGTGGTTGCCATCGTCGATGATGCGGTCAGGATCACCCATGAAGATCTTGCCCCCAATCTCTGGACCAATCCGGGTGAAATCCCCAATGACAATATTGACAATGACGGCAATGGCTATGTAGATGATATTCACGGTTGGGATCCCGCTGACAACGACAATGACCCCAATCCACCCAACACTGCCACTAATTCCAATTTCACCCATGGCACTCATTGTGCGGGAATCGTTAGCGCAGCGACAGACAATAACTTGGGAGTCGCCTCTATAGGCCACTCTATTCAAATCATGTCCGTAAAATGTACTTATGATACTGCTAGCAATACGAGACTGATTTATACTGGATACTCAGGGGTGGCCTATGCGATGGCCGCAGGTGCAGATGTCATCAGTATGTCTTGGGGAGGCTATGGATCTAGCAACACTATCCAAAATCTGTTTGACCAAGCCTACGCTCAAGGGATTGTGCTCGTTGCTGCAGCCGGTAATGACGATACCAACAACACCTTCTATCCTGCAGGATATAATCATGTAATCTCAGTCGCTGCGACAGGTTCGACTGATGAAAAAGCCAGTTTTTCTAATTATGGCAATTGGATTACGGTTTCAGCACCCGGCGTGAGCATCCTCAGTACGGTAGCTGGTGCTGATAATACCTATGCTTATCAAAGCGGCACCTCGATGGCCACCCCTTTAGTGGCCGGTCTGTGTGGCTTACTTAAGTCTTTTAATAATAGCGCTACGCCCGCTGATATCGAAACCTGTATCATCAATTCGGCGGATAATATAGACAACGAAAACCCTAATTATGTAGGACAGTTAGGGGCTGGACGTATCAATGCTCTACAATCGCTCAATTGTATTGCTCCATCGGCTCCCCCTATCGCCAACTTCAGTTTAGCTCAAACTCAAATTTGTGTAGGAGCGACCGTACTCTTTAGCGATGCTTCCACCAACGGCCCTACCAGCTGGTCATGGTCTATTCCGGGAGCATCCCCTAGTGTAGCCACATCTGCCAATCCAAGTTTTAGTTTTCCCGCTGCTGGCACCTATGATGTGAGCTTGATTGTGAGCAATAGTTTTGGGAGCGATACCCTCCTTAGGCAGGCCTATATTCAGGTCAATAGTTCTGGGCAAAGCCTCCCTTTTAGCGAGGACTTTGAATCTGGAACCTTCACCACCAATGGATGGACAAGTTCCAACCCCGATAATAGCAATACTTGGGAAATCAAGACCGTTTCTGGGAGCACGCCCGGATCTCAGGCTGCTTGGATCAATTTTTACAATTATACCGCGGCGGGTCAAAGAGACGCAATCGAGACCCCTTCCCTTGACTTTAGTACTTACAGCAATCTCAGTTTGAGCTTTGAATACGCATATCGGACCTACAATAGTTCGGGCACAGACTCACTCTTGATTTATGTTTCGACTGACTGTGGCGAGACTTTTCCTCACAAAATTTTTGCAGGAGGTGAAAACGGCAATGCCTCCTTTGCTACGGGTAGTCAGAGTAGTGGTCCTTTTACGCCTGCATCGGCGAACGATTGGTGCAACGGCAGCTACGGCCCTACTTGTCCCCAAATTGATTTGAGTGCCTATGCCGGCCAAGCCAATGTGGTGATTCGCTTTGAAGCCTACAATAACTATCAAAACAATCTATATCTGGACAATATCTTTGTCAACGGTACCACCAATAATGCCGCTCCTATCGCCAACTTTAGTAGCGATAAAACTCAAGGTTGTAGTCCTTTAAATGTCCAGTTTAGCGACCAATCTAGTGGGATTCCTAGTAGTTGGGCTTGGTCCTTTCCAGGAGGCAATCCCAGTAGCAGCACTCTACAATCTCCGGCGGTAGAGTACCAAACGCCCGGTGCTTATGCGGTTTCCTTGATCGTCCAAAATGCCAATGGAACCGATACCCTCCATATCAGTCAATACATCCAAGTTGATAGTTGTGCTCAAATAGTATGCGACAGCATTGACAATTTTGGTGCTGGCACTCCAACGCTATATACTGCCAATGGGGTAGTGGGCTATATCAGTGGACATAACGACTTCTTTGACCAAGCTAAGGCCGACTTCTTTGCCAACAATAGCAATAAGACCTATCTCACAGCCCTTGACTTAGCGTTCGGCAAAGCCGTCAGCAACAACCCCAACAATGCAATCGCCACGATCACAGTTTGGGATAGCGATGGTACCAACGGCAGTCCTGGAAGTATCCTAGGTACTTCGACCGTCAGCTATGCTCAGATCCAGTCTGATATATCAGGAGCTCGTCCCACCCAGCTAATTTTTGAAACACCTATCGGGTTAAATGGGGCATTCTATGCGGGGGTAGCTTTAAACTATAGCAACCAAGACACCCTTGCTTTGCTGAGTAATCTCGATGGTGAAAGCCAAAATCCAACCGCTTGGGAGCAATGGTCCAATGGCACTTGGTATCCCTTTAATAATGGCGCAGGCTGGGGTCTCAACCTCTCGCACCAAATGCAAGCCTACACTACCGATGTGCCTGCTGTAGCCAACTTTAGCTTTGATAGTACCCTTTGTGAAGGTAGTACCCTAGATTTGCAAAATCTATCTCAAAATGCCCTTAGCTACAACTGGGCGTTCTCCGGAGGAGATAGCAGCCAAAGCAGTCTCGAAAACCCAAGCCTTACTTATGATCAAGCAGGGGTTTATGCTATCATTTTGAGTACTACAGGCGAGTGCTTCTCCACTTCACAATTTATTGATTCTGTGCAAGTTGGCAGTACTCCTATGGTCCAATCGGCCCAGATAAACGCCTCCACTTGTGAGCTAGCCAACGGTAGTATTACCGTCAATACCAGCGGTGGCACAGGGGCTCTCACTTATTCTTGGAACACCCAACCGCTTCAGACGGGGCCCAGCGCTAATGGGCTCAGCGAAGGAATCTATGTTCTCACGCTTAGTGATCAGATGGGTTGCAGCAGCCTAGATACTTTTAGCATCAATACAACGCCCGTATTTAGTGCGAGTCTAGACCTGCTTTCCGCAACATGTGGAGAGGCCAATGGTTCCGCCATGGCAAACGTAAGTGGTGGTAGTGCTCCCTTTAATTTTGTCTGGAATACACAGCCCAATCAATTTGGCCAAAGCGCGACAGACCTCCCAGCAGGCAATTACGTAGTCCAAATCACCGATTCTGCGGGTTGCTCAGATCAGATCCAATTCAGTATCGGTACTAGCCCTGCGGTCAACGCTCAGGTCAATCTGCAAGCCAGTAGTTGTGAAGAGGCCAATGGCAGTATTAGCGTACAGGCAAGTGGTGGTACGGGGAGCTTACAATATTTTTGGCCGGCTTTGCCGAACGCTCAAGGTCCTACAGTGCAAGGGCTCTCAGCAGGACAATATGCATTTACAGTCAGCGATTCTCTTAATTGTACGTACACGGATACTGTTAGCCTCAGCAATATTGGGGAAATCCCACAAATAGACTTGGGAGTAGATCAAAGTATCTGCGACAGTATCTTGCTTGACGCTAGCCAAGCAGGCCAAAGTTGGGTTTGGAACACGGGTGCTACCACTGGAAGTATCGTAGTCAGCGAAAGTGGAACTTATGCCGTCAAAGTAAGCAGTGCCGAAGGCTGTGAAGCTAATGATACAATCAATATCAGCCGTGAATATCTGCCTTCACAAAACATTCTCATATCAGGAGATTCTAGCCTAATCTTTAGGTATCAATTTCAAGTCAATCCGACCAATCAGGCCGGCCAAGTGAGCTATTTGTGGGACTTTGGAGATGGCAATACCAGTCAACTGATGAACCCCATCTACACCTACGCCCAAACTGGGACTTTTCCGGTGAGTCTTACGGCAACCAATGATTGTGGTTCAAGTGTGGTCTATGATACGGTGCAAATACTGAACACTGGACTGGAAATCAGCCAAAGTCTAGGCGTCCGCTTGTACCCCAATCCTAGTACTAGTTTTTCCATTCTGGAATGGGATGAAAAAGCGCAGGGTACATTTTGGCTCTATGATTTGCATGGCCGCCTCATCAGGAGGAAGCCCCTTACATTAGGTCAACAGGCCTTGCGATTAGAGAACGAAACGCTGAGCGAGGGAACCTATCTCATTCGTCTACAGTTAGGTAACAAAGAATATCTTAGTCGTTGGGTAGTGCACTAAGCCCAATCCCCCTTTTTTTGGAAAATTTAAAGGCCATTCGAACCAAGTAATTACCCGTCTAGGTAGCTGCTTTATCCGAATGGCCTCATTTTGTCAGTTGCGTGCAGAATTTACCGTCTTTTAAGGTGGATTAGCACCACTAGCTCCGTACTTGCCCTTCGGAGCTGCAAAATTATCGCAACATGCTCCGAGCATATTACCCTTTCGTTGCCTGCCTATTTCTGTTTTTTTCCAGCTATTCGCTGAACGCTCAACTCTATGAGGACGGCTATATTGTCTCAAACCGCGGGGACAGTATTTTTGGGATTATCAAAGTCCCGAAGACTTTTGCTGGTCAGCGAAAAATCCACTTTGTAGATCTAAATGGTGCCAGGGTAGTCTATCATCCCGAACGAATCGCGGCCTATGGATACGGTAAGATGCATTTTGAGAGCTTACCCATCCCCTATTTGTATGCGGGCATTGGTAGTGATACGATTGCTTTTTTGCAGCGAATCGTCAGCGGACACGCCCAACTCTACCGATATTACACCAAACGATCTGCCTTCACCTTAAGTCAAGGACCAGGATTTGTAGAGTTTATCCGCAAGCCAGATGAAACATGGCATGAAATAAGTCCTAATTTTCGCTGGAAAAAACTAGCCATTACTTTTAAAGAATGTAGCGTTCTGGCACAGAAGATAAAACAGGACGAATACAAACTAGGAGAAACAGCGGCAGTAGTGCGCGCCTATAATGTATGGTACGAAGAACGCAGGCTGACCGTATCTCGCGGCAATTGAATCGGCCAATCAAATTTCACCTCGCCAGCCCGAACTTCTACCGTAAGGGTATTTTCTCGGGGAGGTAGGGGACAACTGAAGCTTTCATTGTAAACGCAATAGGGATTATAGGCCTGATTAAAATCTATAGTGATAGGCTCAGTAGAAGGAATGTCCAAATAGCGGCCACCACCATAGGTAGCCACCCCACTAGTCAAATCTTTGAAGGGAACAAAAAAGTCAGATTGAGTAGGATCTAAGTATCTGTAGGCAATCAATTCGTGGCTTAGGCCATGTAATTGAAAGCGTAGTTTACCAGCATCTACCATCTCTCGGATCTCGCCCGTAGTGGTCATTAGTTTGAGCGTATCTGGTTGAGTATTGGGCACAAAGGCAGCGTCTAGTTTATACTCATCATTTACAGGGAAATAAGCCAAGCCCTCAAATTCACTCTTCTTTTCTAGCGGAATGGGCCCATTGGGATCATTTTTGAACTGCAAGTCCTTCTGTTCTCTTTGCTTTGCCAAAGCTTGTGAATAAGCAGTGGGCCGATTGGCAAGCTGATCGCTGATGATAATGATCAAAAAGATCACTCCAATCACCCCAAAAATGTAGGAACTTACTTTTTGGCTATTTAAATCACTTAGTTTCACTGTATCAGATTTATGTACTCAAGACAACTGCAAAATTACTAGCCCAGCGAGTCAATGCCAAGCCAACAAACTGATAAAGATGGGGAATCCTAAAAAGCTTTTCTTTAGTTCGATTCTTTGGTGTAACTTGCTGGTCAACCAACAATTATCTTACATAATTATTTTCAATCAATGAATTTTCAAATCAAAGGTTCCATTTGGATGCTAGCACTAGGTCTAGCCTTGGTGGGTACCGCTTGTAACACATCAGGTAATATTCCAGACACCTCTGGTATGAAAACCATGATGGATAGTATCTCTTATGCTGTCGGATTGAACATCGGCAAAAGTCTTAACACTCCTGAGTCTGAGGATTTAAACACATATATGGTTTTTCGGGGAATCCTTGACGTCAAAGAAGACAAAGGAGAAGCGTTGACCGAAGAGGAAATCCAAGCCTTATTTACAGCTTTTCAAGCTGAGCTAAACGCAAAAGCCGAAGCGGATCTTGCGGAAAAAGGAGCCAAAAACATCGAAGAAGGCATAGCGTTCCTCGAAGAGAATGAAAAGAAAGAAGGCGTCAAAGTAACCGAGAGTGGTCTTCAATACTTGGTGATGCAAGAAGGCAATGGAGCTTCTCCTACTGCAGAAGATGTGGTCAAAGTTCACTATCACGGTACTTTGTTAGATGGAACCGTTTTTGATAGTTCTGTTGATCGTGGAGAGCCGATTGAATTTCCCCTCAATCGTGTCATTCCAGGTTGGACCGAAGGTGTACAGTTGATGCAAGTCGGGGCCAAGTACAAATTTTTCATCCCTAGCGATTTGGCCTACGGCCCGCAAGGAAGCCCTCCCACGATTCCGCCTAGTTCTACTTTGATTTTTGAGGTAGAGTTATTGGACATCGTTACTCCTGAAAATTAAATTAATAAGAGATAAAAAAGCCGGGCTAAACACCCGGCTTTTTGCATTTATGAATTTGTTACTCAAAGTCCCATCATAAAATCATTAAGGTTAACTTCACGTTCAAGATTTAATTTTTTTCTCAGCCGGTAGCGGCTGATTTCAACTCCCCGAACCGAAATGTTCATCAATTGGGCAATCTCTTTGGTAGAAAGATTCATTCTTAGATAGGCCGCCAATCGCTGATCTTTAGCCGTTAGTACCGGAAATTTTTCTCGGAGGTGATGCAAAAACTGACCGTGAACTTGGTCAAAGTGCACTTCAAATTGTTCCCAATTATTATCCAATCGGATATCATCATCTATGGTACGGATCAAGTCCCGAATCGCCTTGCGATTATTAGTACTAGCCGTTTTGGCTAATTTTTGCAGGTTAGACTTAAGCCTGAGCATGATTTCGCCTTTTTGGACCAAGTGCATGGTAGTAGAAGCCAATTCTTTGTTTTTATGGGCGACTTCGTCTTGCAGTTTTTCGTTGCGTAAACGAATAATTTCTGCCTCAGACCTTTGAGCTTCTAGTTTGTATTCTGCTTCCTGTTTTTCTAATGCTTGCGCTTGGTCAAGCTTGAGGGCATCCAACTGCCTTTGGGCTTTGAAGGATTGATAGCGAGCAAAGCCAAAAAGCAAGCCCATTATCAAGACAAAATAGAAGCCTAGAGCCAGTCGGCTTTCATACCAATGGGGCGAGATAACAAAGCGGTAGGAGACAACTTTACTTTCTAAACCATAGATATTCCGCGCCTTGACTTTGAAGGTGTAATCTCCGGGGCTAAGATTGGTATATTCTTTTTCTGTTTTATTGGTCCACTCAGCCCAATCTTTATCCTCTCCCTCCAATAGATATTGAAATTGCACCTCGTTGACATTTTCAAAAAATGGAGCAGAGAACGTAAAGCGAAAGGCCTCAAAAACAGGCGCCAAAGAAAAGGTTTGGCTTTCTGGCTGGCTATCAAGCAGTTGTCCATTTTGAGCAAATGCACCACCGAAGATCAAAGAGTCGCTACCATTGTTGGCGATAACCTTGCGAATAAAAGGCAAAACTGGGGGATCTTCTCTGATTTGGCGCAGGGCATCGTAAAGAATAAAACCTTCATCTGTACCAATAAAGACATGAGCATCATCAGAAGCATAAATCGATTCGAAACCCTTGACTAAACGGTTTTGCAGACGATTAAACGAAAGTTTTTGTACGCTTTTGGCGACGGTCTCATCTTCGATCTTTAGGATCCCAAATTCGCCGTCTATCGAAAACCAAATCCGCCCCTGGCCATCTTCAATCAAACGGTGAATAGTAGTTGAATCACCAAATACTTGATTAAAATCATCATGAGGGACAAAGCGGTCAGTCGAAGGATTATATTTATAAATCCCCTTTTCGGTCGTGAACAAAATTTGATCATCTATCCGACAAACGTTGATAAAAAGCTGGGAAGGAAAGCCATCTTCTTTACCATATGATTTTAGGGAAATGATCTTAGCTTGAATCGGGTCAATTCTCACTTTAAAGACCCCTCGATAAGGATGGGATATCCAGATGTTACCGGCAAGATCTTGCTCTAAAATACGAGAAGACTCATTGAAGCCTTCTAGCTTCTTGACAAATTGCCAGCGATTGTTGTTTGCTTGCTTTTGGTAAAGTAACAAGCCATCGTAGTTTCCTTCAACTGCATATTGGGGATGCGTGTGAAGTTGCAGGTGGGTCCATGCTCCACCGGTATTGGAAATTTTTTGGGCCTTACCGTCTCGGATTTCAGCAGCACCATAATGCTGACTTACCAACAGATTACCATCTAGAGTTCTCAAATCCCAATTGGCTCCTTGGGTACCAGCTAACACCTCAAAGGGAAGGCGATTGAGAGGATCAGCTGCTTGCGGCCAATCGCGGTAATAAATCCCTTGATTGGTCCCTAAGTACAGTTTTCCATCAAATATTTGAGCTGCATGAGCGGTGCCTTCCACCCCTAACATGGCGTTGATGTAGGAAAATGGCGAGCTCAATTCAACGTATGAAATCCCATTTTCTAGCCCCAACCAAAGGTTGGCATCTCTCCCTTCAAAGAGACATAGGATAGCGTTATTTTGTAAACCAACCCCCCGATTGATGATTTGAATCGGTTTGCCTTCTGGATTTAAAATCAGTAGGCCATTGTGAGAAGTCCCGATGGCGATATTACCATTACTGAGTTTACCGACACAGTAAATTCTCTGCTCTGCCAGATAGTTTTGGGTTTCTTCCACTTGCGGAACGCTTTTCCCATCAATCAAGTGATACAAACCATTTTGCTCAGTAGCAATCAGGAGTTCATCGTTCCCCAAAGGGATGAGTCCCTTCACAATCCAATCTCGATAGCTATCTCCCCCCTCGACTAAACTCAGAGTTAGCTTGTCCAATTTTTGTAAGCCTTTTCCGGCCTCCATTACGTATGGCCCAGAAGGGGCATCAAAAAGACCATCAAACTGGGTTTCAGTGGTGATTAGGTCCATTTTCCCCTCATACAAGCGAAAAATATAGCGATAAGAGCAAAAGTAAACCGCATCTCCACGGATAAGGACATCCCAGATATCGGTGAAGTTGCGGTTATTTTCAGGTAGGAGGGAAATCAGGGAGTGAAACGTTAAGGCACCAAGCGCGTTAGGTTCAAAGTATCCTAATTCATCTTGTCCTCCTACATATATGCGGCCATTACCATCCGTTGCCAAGGACCTAACAATCGATCGGTTGGGAAGCGGATAAATACGCCATTCAGATCCATCAAATTCTAATAGACCGAGATTATTGCCAAAGTACATGAGTCCACGCTGGTCCTCCTCTATCGCCCAGTTTTGGGTTTCTGCTTGGTAGTCTTGCTTCGAATAATTTTGAATTGTAGGAATACCTAATTCCTGCACCTGAGCAATAGAAAGGTGGGCAACCAGCAGCAGTGGTAGCAAAAAGAAGAGGCGAGTAGACATAAAAAGGCAGCTTACTTCACATAGAATGGAATATTGGCGGCAGCAGCATTACCATTTCCATCATAGGCATAAATAAAAAACCGGTAAGCACCTACTTTACTGGGCGCTTTAAAAGTTAAGGTACCATTATCTTCAACCGTAACTGTCAAAGTTGCGGCATCTAGTTGATGGGGCGTGTCTTTGTCAAGCCTGATTTTGACTGGATCTGGCGTTTTTTCGGCATCACCACCAGAACCGGTTAGCCCAAATTCAGATTCTAAGATTTGCCAGTTGTATAAGAGAGGATCTTTTTCGGGATCAGTAATGTCGGCAACGATAGAGTACGTTTTGCCGGGCCTTAGGTAAACATTTTCAATGGCTTCTTTGCCATCAATCTTTAGTGAACTGATATGTGGTGCGCGATTTTCAGGATAATTGCCACTCCACATCTGTTGTAGATTGTCGATTACTTCGGTTTCCTCTCCACCGGGCAAGAACACACCATACCAGGTCGGCGTTGTCTCCTGCTTATTGCCCCAAAGGAAAACATAGGAACCAATACAACGTTCACGATCAGCAGCAATCCCCAATTCATAACGTTTGCGATAATAATCCGCCTTGACACTACTACTTTGCTCGATGGGCGCTCCCCATTCGGTGGTTGGGACTTCCCAGTGTCCGTTCGGCCCCCACTCAGTGATCATATAAGGACCCTCCCAACCATAGCTACGAATTTCCTTATCGATGCCAATCAGTCCCCCATAGGTATTGATACCATAGATGTCGATATGGGGTGCCCTGTCCTTTATCAGTTGAACCTCTGCTACGTCAATGCCAGCAGTAACAGTCATGGTTGGGTGGTTAGGATCCTCTTCATGAATCATTTTAGCGATATCATTGATGGCGTCCCACACGCGATAATCACTATACATCAAATCATTTTCATTACCGATCCCCCACATCAAGACTGCAGGGTGATCTTTGTATTTTCTTACCACTGCGCGGAACTGTTCAAACTGTGCCCTTACGGCTTTACTGTCAGAGTAGTCAAAGCCTTGGCGCTCTTGCCCAACCCATAGGCCAAAGAGTACGGATAATCCTTTTTCATGTGCCTCGTCTAGTACGATGGCAGCGTCAGCATAGCCCCAGGTACGAATTGAGTTTGCACCACACTCCACAGCCTCGTCTAAAAACACTTGGCCCCCAACGCCATTAACATAGTAAGGCTTTCCCCCTCGGTAAAGTTGATAGCCATTTTCGTCCTGTCGTATTTCTACTTTGATGGGGCCACTCATTTCTTGTGCAATAGCTGGAAGACCCGAAAAAAATGCAGCAGTCAGAACTAATAAAATAGTGCGAAAAGTAGTCATAATATTATGCGCTAATTTTTAGTTTGATGAATCGAATAATACTCATGAGAAAGTGACTCATTCAATAATTGATATATAAAATAGCCCTGAAGGCCTCAAAACACAAGTTTTTTCACTAGTGATGTATTCATGATGTATTACTTTTTTTTGAGTGATGCAATTGTGATGTATATAGTTTTTTTTATATCATATATAGAGGTCCTAATTTGTAAATATCTATTACTCGCAAATCTGCTGTACACATGCTTAGTCTACTACGCTCATTGGGCAGGCTAGTTTTGTTAGGCGCTTGTCTAGCTATAGCCTCGCAGTTGCAAGCGCAATTGTCGACGAGTTCACTTCAAGGATTCGCCCTACCCAATGGTTACCTTAGTCCACAAGGAGACTCTGTTTTACGCCCAGTGCCATTACGCAAACTTAGCGTCAATGGCTATTATCGATTTTTCGGTTATGGTCGAAATATGACGACTCCTTATCCCAATCTCAGTCCTTTTGAAAAAACGGCTGGCGTTGGTGATGGTTATCGGGAGCCGATGCTCTCACTTTTTGTAAGCGGTCGGCCTAACTCCAAATCGAGTTTTGCTACCGAATTGTTTTTCTTCACTCCTTACGCAGGAAACTTCGAGGACAATGTATTTACCATGAACTTGGGCCTTAACTTTTACGGCAACTTCCGTACTCGTTTAGGAAAGTTTGGTGTCCGTGCAGGAGGTATTCATTGGTATGCAATGAGTCCTATGACAATGGGAATCCTGCAAATTGCCGATCGCTACAGTATTTTTGATAGGACCCCTTGGGAAGGAGTTGATGGCACAGATAAGTATGAGAACTATTACAACACTGGCGCCATTAATCAGGACTTACGTTGGAACAATCGAGCCTTCCAAGGCCTTATTGTAGAAGGAGGGAGTCTTCCAGGGAATATGTCTTTTGCTTTCCTTTACGGTAAGGCCCAAAATAATGGCGGCTTGCAACAGGCTCAGACAGATCCTTTAGCCACCATTATTCAGCCTGGTATCGCAGGTAACATCCCTACCTACAATGGATTTAGTGGCATCAACCGTTCACTGCCCAGTAGCTTTACTGGCTTCCGCTTGAAAAAGAACTTTGGTAAAAACTTTATTTCTTATAATACTGTCTATAACCGAAATCGATTAGATAGCATTAAAGACGTATTTCAGACCTATGCGGTTCACACTTTAGAGTACAACTTTAACGCTGCGGGGATTAATATTTCGGGGGAAGCAGGAGCCGGTAATTTTACCATCCCTGGGCAGGATACCAGATGGGGTGAGACCGCCTTACTCAAAATCCAAATCCCGCAGAAATACACCTACCTGCCGTTCGAATTCCAATTCTATCAGATAAGTAAGAACTTCTACAATGATAATGGTGAGGTGCAAACCTTTTCCAATCCAGAGATCCAAAACGCCAGTACGGGACCGAACCAAGTGGGGCAGGCTTCAGTAGCTGGTGCTCTTGTCCAAGTGGGACAGTTTGTACACAACCGACGCGGTATCAACCTCAATACAGAGAAGAGTTTTGGGCCATTGAAATTGAACCTCGGTTGGGGAATCTCACAAGAAATTGATACGCTCAGCTCCGAGCTTTCTTATGTGCACCGAGTAAATGGTCTGGCGCTATCGCGGGTCTACAATCCGTTCCCCGCAGGGGCAACTGGCCCAACAGTTGTCGGTCCTTACAATCGCGTCTTTACATTTTTTAGAGGGGCCTATGAACTCGTGAGGCTCACCGATGTTGATCCTGGTACGATTGCCCCTCTCACGCGCAAGCATTTTCAAGCTTTGGATTTACAGGCAAAGTTTAAGACAAACTTATTCAACCGTCCGCTCTACCTATTTTACTTAGGATCGTGGATGGGTGCTAGCTCCACTCTCAAGCCGCTGCCGGGCTTTGGCGAAGATGTATATCTCCAAGCACAGTATCACGAGATCGATCTCTATTATGAGCTCTTTCCCAACTTTATCCTGACAGGTTATTGGGGGGTAGAATATATCAAAGGAGGACGCGATACCGAATGGGATCTTACGACTCAGCAGCCTCGTAACCAGTTTGGCAGAGGTTTAGCCCTTGGCTTTGACTGGACTGTCTCCGAAAATGCGGCATTTTATATCCGCCAACGCTTCATGAAGTTTGAAGATGCAAGCTTCCCCCTTGACCGCTATCAGGGCAACGAAACTACTATCGAACTAAAAGTATTCTTCTAAATATCCGCACCGATTATGTTACGGACAAAATTACTACTACGCGCCATTTGCTGTGGGCTCATTCTGATTGTTTTGGGCACAAGCGAGCTAAGCGCGCAAACCGAGATTCCTAAAAATCTTCATATCAACGGCCTAGGCCGTACGCTCATTCAACGCACGCAACTAGGCGGTACGATCAGCGAAACCGATACTACTACCGCAAGCGACTTGATGGATGGCGAATTCTTGCTAGATCTTAAGATAAATGCTACTCCCAATGAGAAAACAGAGGTACAGAGTATTCTGCGTCTCCGAAATGAGTTTGGCGGTTTCTTTGGTTCTGGTATGTCAGTCGAAGTACGTGAGCTTTTTGCTCGTGGTATCGTGGGCAATAGCTTCCGTTATCACGTCGGAGACATGGACTTAAAAATGACCCCTTATACGCTCTTTCAACATGACGCCGGTCTTAATGTCAACGAAGCCGAAATCTTCCGCGCTAGACAAGAGTTAATCGATTATGAGCAATTTTATAATGGTGATGGTACTCGTCGGATGCAAGGTGGTAAGATCGACTTTGGCTTGAGTGCCGGTGCAATCTTCTCTGAGATCAACATTAGTGGTTTTTTCACCCGCGTGCGCGGAACGGATTTCTTTTCTCTACCGACCCGCTTTGTTTCTGGTGGTAGTATCGAGCTAAAAAACGACCGCTGGGGCAGCATCACCGGTAATTATGTAAACACCTTTGATGCAGTTTCTATCGGTGGATTTGATAATGGTATTCGTAACCCTGTTCAAACGGTCAGTGCCAATATCCATATTCTCGACAATGATAATATGGCACTTGATTTTGAAGGGGAAATGGGGATGTCTTCCATTTTCGAAACTCAAGAGACTGAGCCTTTCGACAAAGACGATACGTTCGCCGAAGGCGCCTTCAAACTAGATCTTAAGCCTCGAAACCTTCAAATAACCCTTGGTTTTAGAGATGTTGGTCCTGATTTCTTTAGTATCGGAGCGCAAAGTAACCGTGTTGACCTAGATCGTTCAAGAACCTTCTACAGTCGCATTGGTAACGATCGTACTACTCGCCAAGCTAGTATCTTTGACCTTAACCGTGATCGAGCACTTTACACTTATGCTCTATCGGATGTACTAAGACCCTATGATCCTCGCTTTGGTAACACTCAACCTTATGGCCGAGCTACCGCAAACCGTAGAGGAGTTTTCTTGAACGTCGATTATGCGCTAGCAGATAGTGCCATAGAATTAGGCGCAGAAGCCATGCAGATGCAAGAAATCAGAGGTCAGGGTACTACTGAGCTCAAATCCTTTACCCTTGCAAGAGTAACAGGAGATATCAATATCAATCGCTGGTTAGGAATAGACAATATCCTGAAGGTAAACCTCGGTTACCAATTTGAACAAACCCAAAGAGGGGGGGTTGAAATTGAGACCGTTTCCTTGAATAGTAGTCTTCTGGATGCAGGTATCCAAGCCGAATTATTTGACAATTTTGATTTACTAGCCGGTATAAAACAGCTAACTTCAGTAGGAGACGATTATATCCCCGAAGTGATTCGTTTTAACGAAGTGCGCGACTTTCCAGGCCGTTATATCGTTGATGATAATGAGACTATGATCGCTGCTGGTTTTAGATACCGCTTTAGCTCTATGTCCACTCTCAATATCCAATGGGAAAGGTTCAATAGTAGCCGGGCAACCGATGCTGAAAGAGCCTATCAAATTGATCAGATTTTTATTCTTTACTCTTTGTATTTCTAATGCCAAATCACTCTAAAGCCCCAAAGGGCAAAGCGATGAAAAAATATCTTTCCCTATTATTGTTCATCAGTGTAGTTATCACTGCTTGTCAACATCAAACAGATCCTTTCGACGGTCCAAACTTAATCGACCGTTTTGGCGAATTTCAGTTAACTACCGACATTGCTGCTAGTAGAAATTCAGTAGATTTTAGCGCTGACGAGCAGGTGTTTTTTACAGCTGGATTTAGTAAAAATATCAATTGGGTCCTGCGCATTACCGGTAAAGAGAGTGGCGCGGTAAAAATCATCGAGGGTTTTGACCGTGAATTAAACCAGGAAAACGCTACTTGGAATGGCACCACCTCTGATTTGCCCCTCTTCCGTGATGAAGAATGTCTCGTAGAGCTTATCATACCTGAAGAAGACTCTCTTACTACGAGCGTAGATATCACCGTTACTGGGGAACGTATTTATGAGGGGAGCCTAATCACAAATTTTGAGGAAGATCTGGGTGATGGCTTGTTTTTTGGCAACTTTGAGTTTGAGCTTACTGGTGCTACCGGTCGTACCAATGCTATCCCTGCTGGCCAAGGCGAATATTGCTACTTTTTTGAAGGTACTGATAATGTAGTAGGAAACTTTTTCGTAGGTCTGATTCAGATTTTCCCTTCGGTGAACGGTGAGACTTACTTTAGTATGCCCACCACCATTCCAGAAGAGTCGCATTTTAACTTCTTCTTATACGGTGATGGCACTCCTCATACCATTGCGGTGATTCAGTTTTTTACTGATACGAATGGGGACGGCACCTTTACGGATGGCGTAGATAAGAGCTTCCAATTAGAAGGAGACTTCCCAGTCACTCACACAGGCTGGAAAGTCTTTAGCCACACTATGGCTGATATAGGAATCTCAGAAGCTGAGTTGAGTCAATTAACAGCCGTCCAGGTACTCCTAATTTCCAATATGAGTGCTCAGCCAAATCCGCCAAATCCAGTAAGGTTTGGCATCGACTATATGACCTTCACTCAAGATCAACCTCTATCTCTATAGTCATGTCTAGTGCTAATACTACTCGTTCAGCGAAGCTGGCTATAATACTCATACTTATCGGCTTGGCCGGCTGTATCCAACTACGTCCCATCGCTCTCTACGACGGAGCTCAAAGCGCTCCCCCTCAAATGAAGCCAGAGAGTATTGATAAAATCGTAGCCTCTGACCTATATCAGGATGACACCCTTAATGTATGGGGAATTGTCGCGGACAGCTGCAAAAACTTTCAGCTAGTCCGAGATGTAAAATACAGCGGTGATGCTGGTCTGAAATTGAAATGGGAACGCCAAGGTTGCGAATGGGTCGGCTTTGGAATGGGATGGGACGATTATGCGGGTAAAGACTTACAACCTTTACTGGAATATGCTGCCTTCCAAATGTATGTCCGTACCCCTAAAGGTAAATCTTACGGATTACCCTTCGTATTGACCTTGGAGGATTATAGCAGTACGATGGCTTTTTGCTACACGGCCAACAAATATTTTGAACGCATCGCGATCGATGAGGAATGGCAAAAGGTCGTGGTACCCCTAAAAGATTTTGACGACGAAGGAGAAGGGATCGACTATGGCAACATTAAGCAGTTGCAAATCGAAATGCAGCAAAGCGGAGAGGTGTATCTAGATGATATCAAGCTAGTCTTTTATGAAGAAGTGGAAGAAGAGCCATGGTTAGCCGAGTATGTTGCGCCAGACCCCAAGAAACTTCCGATTGAGATGTTTGAAGAAGACTTCATCAATCAGGATGGCTGGGGACTGGTAGATTCAGATTGCCAAACTGTAAAAGTATCAAACCAGCAAGCATTTGCTGGCAGCAAATCTATCCATGCCCGCTGGGATTACACTGGAGATCAATGCAGCCTACCTTTTTTTGGGGTAAGCTGGGCCAAATGGCTACCAGTCGATGTGCGGCCTATCGTAGAGACCGCTACCTTGAGTTTTTACATTAAAGCGGACAATATCAAAGACCTCTCCTTTCAAATCCAACTTGAGGATTTCAATCGCAGTACTAGCGCTGTTGTATGGGATCCCAATTGGGCCAAGCCAGCGAAGGATGGTTGGTCTAAAGTTGAAATCCCCATGCTGAAGTTTTTTGGGGTCAACTCTATCAGCGAAATCAAAGGTTCTAATGCCTCTGACGGATCAGGTTCTGCTAGTGGTCCTCGCAATCTTGAACCTAGCATTATCAAAACCGTGGCCTTCAGATTAGAGGGCAAAGGAGAGATGTTTATCGACCAACTTCGCTGGGAATAAGTCAGCCTGTTTTCTTAGTTTATTTAAGCCTTTCATCATGAAAAACTTAAAATCAATATTTTTCATCTTACTGCTTGGGTTTGCACTCTCCTGCCAGCCTGACAAAGTATTAGACCCAGGACCCTGTGAATTCCCCCTAGAAGTGGAAGCCTATACCCTAGTTTGGCAGGAGGAATTTGATGCCGCTGAGATCGACCGTAACACTTGGTCCTTTGACCTAGGAGATGGCTGTGACAGAGACATTTGTGGCTGGGGTAACAACGAATTGGAATACTATACGGACCGAGACGATAATGCCTTTATCAGAAACGGCTCATTGGTCATTCAAGCGAAAGAAGAAAGCTTCCAAGGCTACAACTATACCTCTGCTCGCATGGTAACCAAAAACAAAGCAGACTTCCGTTTTGGACGTATCGATATCCGAGCTAAGCTGCCTAAAGGTCAAGGTATTTGGCCTGCCATCTGGATGCTGCCTACAGACAACACTTTCGGGGGATGGCCACGTAGTGGTGAAATCGATATTATGGAGCTAATCGGTAACAAGCCGGCCGAAGTACTAGGCACAGTTCACTATGGCCATGACTTTTGGCGATTTAAGTCAGCCTATTATGAACTAGAAGAAGGAGACTTTTCGATGGACTATCATACCTTCACCCTACTATGGAGGGATGATTGTCTACGCTTCATGGTAGATGGCAACCAATATGGAGAGCCGATTACGCCTTCCACTACCCTACCAACTGGGTATCCTTTCAACGAAAAATTTCATATGATACTCAATGTAGCTGTCGGTGGAAACCTACCGGGTAATCCAGATGGCAGCACCGTATTTCCTCAGGAAATGGAGGTGGATTACATTAGGGTTTATCAGGAAAATTAATTCTCTCTGGGCTGGGCCATTTGATGAGGGCCTGGCCATTTTTTTAAACTACTACTCTATTTGATATGGAAAAACGAGGATTCATCGTCATGACGGCCTTGATAGTCGCCTTGGGTGGCTTTTTGATGGGCTTTGACGCATCCGTAATCTCTGGTGTAAATGAGTTTATAGTACCGGAATTCAATCTAACTTCTATCGAGCTCGGTTGGGCAGTTGCTTCCTTGACCCTAGTCGCTACACTGGCGATGCTAATAGCAGGCCCTCTCAGTGATAGATACGGGAGACGCAGAGTACTGAGTGTCGCCGCCATCTTGTATGCCATTTCTGCTATTGGCTCAGCATTAGCCCCTGACTACCTCTCCTTGATCATCGCAAGAATGATCGGAGGCATTGGTGTGGGCGCATCCCTGATTATTGCCCCTATGTACATCGCAGAGATATCGCCTCCAAAGGTAAGGGGCCAGATGGTTTCATTTAATCAGCTCAACATTGTACTTGGACTTTTCATCGCATTTGTGACAAACTATATGATTCTTCAATTAGGCAAATCCGATGCGGAATGGGCCATAGCGTTGAAATTTAAGGAGTTCAATTGGCGATGGATGCTGGGATTAGAAGCAGTCCCTGCCATCCTTTATTTCTTTGGATTATTATTTGTTCCTCGTAGCCCAAGATGGCTCATCATGAAAGGTAAGTTTGAAGAAGCCTTAAACGTGATGAAGAAAGCAACCGCAAACGATAAAGCGGAAGCCCAGTTGCAATCTATTCGTGAGAATGTTTCTGAAGATAAAAATAAAGAGAAGGTCTCGATGGCCGAGATCTTTAAACCAGCTCTTCGTCTGGTCCTTACTATAGGAATTGTAATCGCCATCTTGCAGCAAATCACGGGGATCAACTCGGTCTTCTTTTACGCACCAATGATATTTAAACAAACTGGTGCGGGCCAAGATGCAGCTTTTTGGCAATCTATCATTGTAGGCTTCATTAATATAGTTTTTACGATCCTAGCCATCCTTTTTATCGAAAGACTAGGTCGCAAGCCCCTCCTAACCTATGGGGTTTTGGGGATTGTCATCTCCATGGGAATGATCAGTTACGGTTTCTATAATGCGTCCTATGAATTGACGGCAGAAGATTTGAATTCATTTCCGACCGAGATTCAGAAACCATTAAGTAGTCTGCAAGATCAAGTTTTTGACAGCGAGCTAGACTTTAAAGCGACTGTTAAATCGGCTTTAGGAGAAGGCTTGTTTAAAGAAATGGGAGATGACATCATTAAGGCATCGACGAATCCGGAGTCTTCTAATACAAGTTATGAATTGACTGAAGAAGGTTTGAATTCACTTCCAACGATGATTCAGCAACCCTTAAGCAGTCTGCAAGACAAAAAGTTTAGTAGCGCATCTGAGTTTGAGACATCTGTAATATCCACCTTAGGGGAAGAAGTATTCAAAGAAAAACGAGATGACATCATTACGGCCTCGATCAATGCTAATTCAACCTTGATCCTGATCGCTATTTTGAGCTTTATCGCTTGTTTCGCATTCTCCCTGGGTCCAGTAATGTGGGTACTATTTTCGGAATTATTCCCCAATGCGGTTAGAGCCGCGGCCATTTCATTTGTTGGCATGATAAATTCGGGAGTAAGTTTCTTAATCCAGTTTATTTTCCCGCTAGAACTCGAATTGATCGGAAGCACGGCAACCTTCCTCATTTTCGGTCTTTTTGCCTTGGCAGGTCTGGTATTTATTATCCGTACGGTACCCGAAACCAAAGGTCGTTCTCTTGAAGAGTTGGAAGAACTGTTGGTTAAGTCAAAACAATAAAAAATCATGCACACTCTTAATATTAGAACCCTCTTCAGTCTTCTAGCACTTTCCTTAGTGCTAGTTGCCTGCAAAGAGAGCACCCCCAAAGAGGTAGTAGAAACCGCTCCCACCCCTATGGTAAAGCTTGTGGCAACTTCCTTTACCGATCAGTCTGGGAACTTTGAGAAAATGGGCGAAGGCGCAGATGCTGTAGTGGTAGCCCCAGAAGAAGCCGGTTGGATAAGCTTCGAAATAAACGTTCCGGAAGCCGGCCGCTATCGCACTGAGGTCATCGTCCAAGCAGAAGGGGATAGCCTTCCCGAATTATGGGTAGAAGATCACGTCGATAATAAAGATGGTCGTACTTACAATATTACCAGCAGCATGAAATTTGCCCAATCTAGTGCAGATTTTCAGACGCTTAGTAAGGATGGAACCCCTTTAAATGCAGGAGTACATCAAATAAAACTGCATGTAGGCAAAGGTATTGCCAAGCTAAAGGAGCTCAGCTTCACCTTACTTAAGGCTCATCAGCTTACGCCTAAAATCATGACCCAAGAAACTAGCGGCCAAAACTGGGAAGTAGTTTGGGCGGATGAGTTTGAAGGCACTGGCTTACCTGATAGTACCAAATGGACCTACGATATCGGTAACTGGGGTTGGGGTAACAATGAACCTCAATATTATACTGTGGGTAGATCTGAGAATGCACGACTCGAAGACGGTAACCTAATCATTGAAGCCATCCGAAATGATATGGGCCATGAATGGACATCAGCCCGAATTACGACTCGTGGTAAAGTTAGTTTTGTCTATGGTAAGATCGAATTTAGAGCCAAAGTTCCTGCCGAGCGTGGCAATTGGGCAGCAGGTTGGACCTTAGGAGATGACTATCGCGACGAGCTTTCTTGGCCTTATTGTGGCGAGATCGATATCCTTGAAAGTGTTGGTTATGAAATGAATGATACTACTGGAGACGGTGTGGCTCACGCATCAGTCCACTGCGGTAAGTATTACTTCAAACTAGGCAATCAGCCAACTGCAATTCTTCCCGTCAAGAATATGGAAAAGGAATTTCACACCTACGCAGTAGAATGGACTCCAGCAGGGATTGATGGCTTTGTAGATGGTGAGAAATACTTCTCTTACAATGACACTGAAGGTGATCTAGCCTGGCCTTTTGGCAAAGCGCAAAACATCATTCTCAACCTTGCCATGGGTGGTGGTTGGGGAGGTCTTAAAGGCATTGATCCAACTATCGAGCGCCAGAAATTTATCATTGATTATGTGAGGGTTTACGCTCGAAAATAAGCTGCTCATTTCCTATTTTTACACCATCAATTTTGTTCGGCCTGACTTCCTAGTCGTCAATAGTTTTACACCCATATGCAAGAGGCGCTTTTCATTGGCAATACCCCTTTTATCGCTCCAGAAAAATCAGTTTCAGGAAATTTTGTCCAATTAGAAGGGGAGGATTATTATCAGATTAAGCACTTTGATCAGATGCGACCATTTTTCATGAGCATAGTTAGCGCTTGTGATCTTTGGATGTTTATTTCCAGTAACGGTAGTTTGACGGCTGGTCGCAAAAACCCGCAGCATTCCTATTTTCCCTACTACACCGATGACAAGATTCAAGACTCGGTAGATTTAACGGGTTCAAAAAGCATCTTCTTGGTTAGAAAGGAAGCCAAGCGGTTTTTATGGGAGCCATTTTCAGATCGTTATGAGGGTGCCTACTCCGTAGAACGCCACCTCTATAAGCACGTATGCGGACATAAGCTCGTATTTGAGGAACATAATCTCGATCTACAGCTTCGCTTCTGCTACCTCTGGGAAAGCAGTGAGCACTATGGTTGGGTCAAACGCTCTTGGCTAGAAAATACAGGCTCAAATAAACTAGAGGTCGAACTACTAGACGGAATACAGAATATCCTCCCTAGTGGTGTAAATCTAGATATGCAGACTCGAGTGAGTACACTCGTGGACGCATACAAAAAGAATGAATTAATCGCAGAAACAGGTCTAGGGATCTTTAGCTTGAGTTCGATTTTGGTTGATAAACCAGAGCCAAGCGAATCCCTGATGGCCACTACTGTTTGGTCTTATGGCCTAGCAGATACTAAGTTTTTACTCTCGAATCG
>JBCCQN010000059.1:0-39671 GCA_039024315.1 Bacteroidota bacterium | reverse complement strand
CGCCTCCGAAGCTAGTACTCTGAAAGGCACCAGGGGTCACAGGGTATCCCGTAGCAAAAACCCACATATTTCCTGCTAGATAAGCATTAGCCTGTTCATCGTAGGTAGCACATAGACCCCAATTATCACCTGTTGAACCTGAATAAGTAGAAAAGACTAATTCCGGATCTATGACTAAGGGGAGTTGAGGATTATAGCCTTCGGGGAACGCGAAACTCACCTCTTTGCCCTTTAATATAAATTGGCATTTGACCACTTGCTCCTTACCATCCAAAACTTGATAAGCAAAGGGCGCCAGCTCTGTCAATGTCCCTAAACTAGTTTCTAATAGGAGGCGTTCCTCGGAGAGGGAAATCTGATCTTGCCCCTCCCAACTCATACGAATTTGAGCAGGATCGGCCCCTGCACTTACATACCAATCCATTTTAAGGTGAGAGGAGCGAGTGGAGACCTTCAGATCAATCCCCTTGTAAAGATTTCGGTACCAACAGGCACCATAAGCAGGCACATCAGTAGCCCATTGATTAGGATCATTACCTCGAAAATAATGATATCGAGTCTGCTTTAGCTGGTCCCCTTGGGGAACGCTCATTTTTGCATTTAAAAACCGTAGTCTCAGACGATGACCTTTTCTAGGGGCCGCCAACTTTTCCTTATGCCCATGGTCTTCTGCCTCCCGCCAGTCATACCAAATTTCATTCTGGCCTAGGATCACCCTCTCTTCAGACTGGCCAATTTGGAATTGGATTTTAGGATGCCATTGTCCTTGATTAGGAATAAAGGCCCAAGTTTGCGCCCAGCAAACTGGATATGGCAGGCAAATAAATGCTAATAAGAGAGTATATCGGATCATGGTTCATGGCTGTTAGGCTATCAATATACATCTTGTTCTCTACTTTTTCGAAGCTCTGAAATTGCGTACCTTTGCCACCTGATTGAAAACTATCCTTATGCTAAATCTCGTTCTATTTGGCCCTCCCGGTGCCGGAAAAGGCACTCAGTCTGCCATCATCATTGAAAAACATGGTCTTATCCACCTCTCTACCGGAGATATGCTCCGCGCAGAAAAAGCTTCTGGCTCTGAACTAGGCCAGCGGGTAACTGCCATTATGGATGCCGGTAAATTGGTAAGTGATGAAATCGTAATCGAATTGATTCGCAAGCGTCTTGAGACAAATCCGGAAGCCGCTGGTTTTATCTTCGATGGTTTCCCCCGTACCGTCGCTCAGGCAGAAGCCTTGGATACGCTTCTTACGGAAATGAATACTGGCATCAGCCATATGGTAAGTCTCAAAGTTCCTGATGAAGAGCTCGTTACCAGATTGGTAAAAAGAGGACAAGACAGTGGGCGTGCCGATGACAATGAAGAAACCATCCGCAAACGCATCCTAGAATACAACGAAAAGACCCTTCCGGTAGCCTCTTACTACCAAGGCCAAGACAAGCTTAGTGAGGTAGAAGGCGTCGGTTCCATCGAAGATATCGCCGAGCGTATCGCTGCCGTTTTACAATAGTTTTTAAGTATTAAGACGTAATTATAAAGTAGAGAGACAGAAAAGCTTTGCAGCTTAATACTTGCTACTAAATACTAACTACTTAATACTCCCTACTTTCTACTGCAACGACCTTCAT
This sequence comes from Bacteroidota bacterium, assembly GCA_039024315.1. Lineage (GTDB taxonomy): Bacteria > Bacteroidota > Bacteroidia > J057 > J057 > JBCAWW01. The sequence goes on along the minus strand of JBCCQN010000059.1, from coordinate 38,039 downwards.
TTATGCAATCTCAGTTTGTAGATCACGTACGCATATACTTTACGAGCGGCAAAGGCGGCAATGGGGCTGTCTCTTGGCGTAAGGAAGCCTTTGTGCCAAAAGGTGGTCCAGACGGAGGCGATGGAGGTAAAGGCGGTGATATCATCCTTAAGGGCAACACCCAGCTTTGGACCCTACTAGACCTAAAGTACCGCAAATACATCAAAGCCGAATCTGGTGCGAATGGTAGCGGACAACGTAAATCGGGTAAAAGCGGTAAGAATGAAATCTTAGAGGTCCCTCTTGGTACCGTCGTAAAAGACGCTGAAACAGGTGAAGTCTTAGGAGAAGTCGTTGAAAACGGGGAGGAATTTTGCCTCCTCAAAGGCGGACACGGAGGCAAGGGCAACTGGAACTTCAAGTCCCCTACTAATCAGGTACCAGATTATGCGACCCCAGGCGGAGCTGCTAGAGAGCTTGCCGCGGTGCTAGAGCTCAAAATGCTCGCAGATGTGGGCTTGGTAGGTTTTCCCAATGCAGGCAAATCCACCCTTCTTTCTGTAGTGAGCGAAGCAAAACCCAAAATTGGGGACTATGCCTTTACTACTTTGGTACCCAACCTAGGGATCGTGCGTTACCGAGACAGCCGCTCTTTTGTCATGGCGGACATCCCCGGTATCATCGAAAACGCGCATAAAGGCAAAGGCCTAGGCACTCACTTTTTGCGCCATATCGAACGCAATAGCGTGCTGCTTTTTATCGTACCAGTAGATGCGGACGATATTCAAACCGAATACGAGATTCTCTTAAGGGAACTTGAACTATATAATCCTGACCTCATTCATACGCCTCGGCTTTTGGCGCTAACCAAAAGTGATATGATAGACGATGAACTAGAGGCAGAGATTTCTGCTATGCTGCCGGATATTCCTCATCTCTTTATCTCTAGTGTGGCCCAAAAAGGCCTTACTAAGCTCAAAGACAGTTTGTGGAGTATCCTGCACGAGGAAACAAAAGTATGACCGAATACCAGCAATTTACGCTGGACAATGGCCTCAAAGTAGTGGTGCATGAAGACCATGACCTCCCTAAGGCCGTTGTCAACCTCATCTACCGCGTAGGCTCAAAAGATGAGGCTCCTGAGCGTACCGGTTTTGCTCATCTTTTTGAACATTTAATGTTCAGAGGAAGCCTTAATGTTCCAGAGTATGATAGTGCCCTACAGCGCGTAGGTGGCGCTAACAACGCTTTTACTTCGGCCGACATCACCAACTACTATATCAGCTTACCTTCCAATCAGCTGGAGACCGCTTTTTGGTTAGAATCTGACCGTATGCTCGGTTTGGATTTTAGCGAGGAAAATCTTGAAGCCGAAAAAAGCGTGGTTATCGAAGAGTATAAGCAACGTTATCTCAATCAACCCTATGGTAACGCTTTCCTCGAGCTGCGCCCATTGCATTACCAAGTCCACCCTTATCAATGGATGCCCATTGGTAAAGACATCTCGCATATAGAAGAGGCGAGCATGCAGGACGTGCAAGACTTCTTTTATAGTTTTTATGCTCCGAATAACGCGACGCTGGTGATCGCTGGCGATGTCAGTTTAGAACAAGTAAAACAACTCAGTCAAAAGTGGTTTGGCGAAATCCCCAGTCGTAAGCTAGGGAAAAGCCTTCTCCCGCAGGAGCCCGCCCAAATCAGCGCCAGGACCAAAACAATCAGTGGCAAGGTGCCTTTTCCAGCAGTTTATCGCCTTTACCATACTCCTGCTTACGGTAGTCGGGAGTTTTTTGTCACTGATTTGATCACTGATTTACTATCTAGTGGTAAGAGCAGCCTCTTTTATCAAAATTTGGTGAGAGGTAAGGAGCTTAGCCCTTCGGTGAACGCTTATGTCATTCCGATGCACGATCCGGGTAGCCTTGCCATCGTCGGACAGATCGCAGAAGGGAAAAGCGTGGCTGAATTTGAAAGTGGTCTCGATGAGACCATCGACAAATTATTTGCGCTGACAGAAGAAGACTTAGATCGCATCAAAGCAAAGCTAGAAGCCTCTTACATCATGCAGCAAACTACCATCCTCAACCGAGCGATTGGACTTGCCATGTCGGACGCTGTCGGAGATATCGAACTGGTCAATAAAATGGTGGATATTTACCAGTCCCTCAGTTTAGAAGAAGTAAAAAAGGTCGCCAAGAAAATTTTAGCCCCAACTAATTGCTCCACCCTATACTACGAAGTGGAATAATCGAGCCGAGACTATGCCCCTTAACCGCAGTCAAGCCCCCATCGCCAGCCCTCTCAAAGCCTTGCATCTGCCAAATTTCGAGCTAATTGAGCTCAATAATGGCATACCGCTTTATCTATTGCCTTATGGCAAGGCAGAGGTATTGCAGCTACAATGGATCTTTAAAGCGGGCAGCAACTTTCTGGCCCAAGCAGGGCTTGCCTCTTATACCCTTCGTAATCTACAGGAGGGCACCCAAGAACGTACTGCCATCGAGATCGCGCAGCAGTTAGACCAGTACGGAGCATGGATCGGTCATGATGTCGGCAATGAGCAGGTTAGTATCCAACTTTCGACCGTTACGCAACAATTTTCTCAGGTATTAGACTTATTTCAGGAGGTAGTTTGTCAGCCCCTCTTTCCCGAAGCGGGTTTTGAGCAGATGAAGGCTCAAAGTCATCAAAACCTGATCACAGCAGCACAAAAAACGAGCTTCCAAGCAAGGCGTAAGTTTGGGCATATGCTTTATGGGCCGGAGCATCCACACGGCAAACATTTAGGCCTTGAAGAACTAGCGGCTCTCCAACTAGAAAATTTAATTGACTTTCATAAAGAATGCTTACAGCCAGCCAATAGTGTGCTCGCGCTCTGCGGGCGATTTGACAGAGATCAGGTCATCAATCAGCTCAATCAGGGTATAGGGTCTCTCCCTTTGGGGAACGCTCCTCACTTGACTGACCGTTCGGCGATGGAGCCGAAAAACCTAATCGACACTTACTATATCAAAAGACCCGGCCCACAGTCTACTGTCCGTACGGGCTATCTCAGTCTTGGCAAAGAACACGAAGATTATGTCGGGATGCGCATCTTGGTGACCTTGTTAGGCGGTTTTTATGGTTCACGGCTCATGAAAAGTATCCGTGAGGACAAGGGTTACACCTACGGCGTTTATGCGGCCCTGGCAGGAAGAAGTAAAGTGGGGCAGCTTGTAATCCAAACGGATGTGGGTAATCAGTATGTTAAAGATACGGTCAAACTCATCGCGGAGGCCATGAAGCGCTTGCAAAATGAAGCGCCCACCCAATCGGAATTAGAACTGGTCAAAAACTATATGTTGGGACAATCAGTTAACCAAAGAGAAACGGCATTCCAATTGGGTAGTATCTTACGATATCATATCGCAACGGGCATTAGCTTTACAGAAATGGATGATCGGTTTGAGCAAGTCAAGGCGATAGAAGCCGCAAAAATCCAAGAATTGGCGCAAAAATGGCTTAAACCTGAAGCCATGTTGAGCGTAATTTGTGGGGGCAATTCGTAAGGTTTTGAACGCTTATTGAAAAAAAAGTATGCGTTCGATTGGATAAAAAATTTTTGGCCGCTATTTTATTATTGTAAAATATTCACCACCAACGAATTCTTTTATTGCGAATCCTTTTGGCGGTGTATTTTAGCAAGTTAGGTTTCTCTAATATTGATTATGAAGGGAAATGTATCTGGCATAAATTTCGTTTGAGTACCTGCAGACCCACCTAAACGCCATCACTCTATGTAAGAAAAAAAAATGCACAAGTTCTTCTTTACCGTTACCCTGTTTACCTTACTTGTACTTTCCCATCATCTCACCCTAGCTAGGCCCAGTTCGCAGATTGAGCCTCTGATCAATAGCTATTTGACGAGTTACCCCTTTTCGGCGGACAACTTATTCAAATTGGCCGTTTATACAGAGCTAAAAGGTAATTTTGACCCTCATAGCAAGTCAATCCATGTGGACTTTGGTAATTTGGGAACCATCAGTTTTTTCAGTAAAAACTGCCTTCTCAAAACCAGTAGTAACAAAGTTTTTCATTTGATGCGAGATGGCAGCAATGGTATGCCTGAAATCGCTGCTGTCAATGATGCTTTGCACAATCTGTTTGAAAACATTGCCTTATTGGCCAATCACAATGCAGATCCTAATCTCGTCTCCTTTGTAGATGAAAGCCTCGCCCGCAAAAATATTGAACCATTCAACAAAATTTTTGTCCGGCATATTTTAATCAACTATGGTAAGTATTCGGCCACTGAAAAGCGTGTGGAGTTTCATACCGATTGGCTGCCCGCTGAATCTAGCGCGGCAATCCTCAGCAAAGGAGAGGAACGCTTGGTAAAACAGCATCTCACCCCCTTACGGATACAGTTGGACGATCACTTTTTGCGAGGTTATTATATCCATTCTGGTGGTACCGTCTATGTCGAGGATGTCAACCGGACAGTAAAATATGCAACTGGGGAAGAGTATGACCCCAACGTTTCCGCCTTTAAAGTGTTTGTCCAGAAGCTATTTGTACAGTCGGCTCATTTCATTGCCAATACGGAGAGCAAACGACTAGAGAGCAAGCCTCGGCTTGCCATGTTTGTCCCCCCCAAAGGAGGGGAAATTGCTTTCTCGCACCAATCTTTCATTCCAGAGATCGAACGTACCAAGGCGAGTCCTATCGCCAGTCGAAAAATTGCGAAGCCCAACAGCAGCAAAGTGACTCCTTTGTACCATAAGTACAACTGGATCGGTATGATGATGGCCATCCTGAGAGAAGAAAACATATCCATCGCTGATCCCGATATCTTGATCTATTTTATCGACAAGCCCTACTTTGATAAAGTATATGCGGCTCTTACACCCGAAGAGCAAAAAGCAGTGGATAAAACCCGTTTAACGCTCGAATAAAACCGCCCCAGAAAACATCTAAGTACCTAGACAATCGTACTCAGTATTAAGACTTAGGAAAATGGGTCTACTCGGTTCAGTAAGACCGCTTTTCTCTCGTACTGAATACTCCCGAAAGCTTTCGGGATACTTACTACTCAGTACTTATTTACATGGCATCAAAAAGTGGGCCCTGCTCCTTTTGCAGGGCCCACTTTTTTTATGAAGTGCTGAGTCAACAGTATGAAGCGGCAAGTCAAATAAAGCGATTTTTCTTTTTACTCGACACTTTTTAATCCTGACTGATCTTTACATCTTTTGTCGATTGTTGCTACGATCGCTATCTGGAATCCAAGAGGCTCCAAGGTTTACTTCCTTAAGTTTATCCGATAAACGAAGCTCGATTTCAACACTTGATTTACCGTCCTTCCAAACGGCTGCGGTAGTCTCATATTTCTTTACCTTACCAGACTTGAGTTTGAAGTTAAGCATGATAGGAAGAGGTAAGCCAGAGGGATTATTGATTCTCACCTTGACCTTTTTTCCCTTGGTCGTAACAGCATCGATTTGTAGGTCTGGCACTAAGGCCTCAAAAAACCAAGGCCCCCAAAACCAGTTCAAATCTTCCCCAACCGCCTCATTGAAACTAAAGAAGAAATCATAGGGTTGAGGATGCTTACCATTCCAGTTTTCTATATAGAGATCCATACCAGCCTGAAATTTTTCCTCCCCAAGCAGATTCCTCAACATATTATAAGCAGTAGCAGGTTTACTGTAGGCATGAACGCCAAAGGCAGAGCCCTTGAGTTCAACTGAATAGGTCATCAAAGGCTTTTCTGTTTTTTGCAAGGCAAAGCTCGCATAAGAAGTAACATCCATGCCAGGCCCCATCATCTTAAAGCCGCGCTTCTCTATCAAATCATAAGGCAACATGGAGGCCCAGCCCTCATCCATCCAAGCAAAGCGATGCTCATTGATCCCCATATAAAAGGGAAAATAAGTGTGAGCGATTTCATGAGCCGTCAGTCCATAAGTAAAGCCTTTGAAAAAAGTAGAAGCATCATTGACCATCATCGGATACTCCATGCCCCCGCCACCAATCTCACCGTTAAATATCGTCATGGTAGGATATGGATAAGGGGCACCAGGCAAGCCGGTGGAGAGCCCTTCTATAATTTCGGCGGCATAACCCGCAACATCCCTAAAGTCTTTGGCTTGGGGCTTATAACAGGCATCTACCAAAACCCTTTTGCCCTTAATTGCGACGCTGGTTGCATCCCAGTAGTAGTAGTCGCTCGTAGCAAAGGCAAAATCAGGCACATTGTCCGCTTGAAAATGCCAAGTATTTTTACCTTTTACGCTCTTCATCGCTACCGGCCCTTTTTTATAATCCCCTTTTTCGACAATCTTGATGACAGAGTCGGAGCGAGAGGCCTCAAGGTAGCGAGCAAAGGTTGTCTCTGCTAGCACCGCCTCAGGATTGCGCAAGCGGCCCGTGCCCCAAACCAAAAAGTCATCTGGTACCGTGAGCTTGACATCAAAATCCCCAAACTCATTATAAAATTCATGTAATCCAGTATAGTTAAAATCATCCCAGCCAAAGACATCATCATAAACCGCAATTTGGGGATACCAGTAGGCGACAAAAAAAGAGTGCTCTCCATAGGTTCCCATCCTTACCGTATGTCCGTTGGGGATTTGAAATTGCCAATCAATTTCCAGCTCCATCTTCTCCCCAGGTAGCAGTGGTTCTGGTAGGTTCAGATAGAGGTTAGTTCCCGCTCTGCGGAACGCTTTTTCGGGTCCTTTGACAGAAAGAGCTCGGCCGTTCCAGACCATGCGTGAGATAGTGACACCTTCGGTTATTTCGTCTTCACCGAGTTGGTCGTCTCGCTTAAAGCCAGGATCTAATTTATAGAGGTCTTGATAAAGCCTAATGACAATTTCGGGCAGGGTATCTGGGCTATTGTTGAGATAGCGGATGGATTCGGTGCCCTTGACATCACGCGTCTCAGGATCAATTTCTGCGGCGATAATATAATCCGCGCGGTTTTGAAAATATTTGGGTCCTGGCTTCCCATCCATACTTCGAGTGCCCTTTTGGACTGCTTGCAAAAAAGGCTCCTCTATTGGTAGGATTAGTTGAGCGTTCACCGAAGGTTGAATCCCCAGCAAAATAAGCAAGATCAAAGGGCTGATAAACTGGAATGAAATCCAAAATTTCATGCTTTTTGGGCTAAAGTTAGTGTGATAATTATCCATTCCCTGAAATTAATCCCCAGATAGTGTTCATTCTGGCCTAAAATATCGCAGTCTGGACTATATTTGCGTGTTAATTTGCGAAGAATTTCCTAGTTTGCTCCGATAATGGAGCAAAATTTGCCAGTTCCGTCCCAAACACCTGTGGTTTTACTCGCAGGAGCCAACACCTACCAGGACCGCGTACGCAAACAATTTGTGGTTCAGGAGAAGGAACGTATTGCCCGAATTTTTACGGAAAAAGGACAAGCCGAGGCAGAAATTGTATCCGAAGATCCCGCCCAAGGAATATTCCTGTTTGATTTATTTCGCAAGTATGCCTTCGACGAATCAGTCAAGGTTTTGCATATCATCGGCTATGCTCGTGGCGAGTATCTACACTTTGAGGGTGGCTTAGGAGAAGAGGCTTATGATGTCCGCTCCTTTATCAGACAGATTGAAAAGCTGCCTGGCTTAGAGGTCGTCTTTGTCAATGGCTGTGCGACGCCTGAATTTTTGGAAGCATTACTACTCGCCAATATTCCGGCAGTCATGGTAACCCAGACGCCACAGCGAGACCGTTCTGCCTCCCAGATTGCGCAAGAATTTTATCACATGATCGCCGATGGTTACAGTGTGCGAGACGCGATCGAAAAAATGCGCAGCAAATACGGCAAGAAGTTTGGCTTCTACCCTGTTATTTATGATTTCGAGCAAGACGCCCTGCGTTGGGAAGGCAAGCGCAAAAACTTACTGCAATGGGGCATCTACATGCTAGAAGCCAATAAGCAAAGCTTAGACTTTCACCTACCAGTACGGACTGATTTGCCGGCCACTGTACCCAACCAGTCTAGCCTCAAGGAACCGGATTTACCACAGCGCTCAAAAAGAATCCGCCTCATAGGCTCAGGAATTTTAGTGGCTGCGTTCCTGACTATGTTGGTTTTACTTTTGCAAGGAGCTGGCGACAATAATAAGGGCAGTTCGTGGCTAGGAGGGATCAAGTCTCGTTTTTTTCCTGCGGGAACGCCTGTATGGGCCCAAGACTGCCAATTTAATGACTCATTGAGCTACAATGTGCTTTTGCTACCTTTTTCAGAAAAAGGCAATTGCCAACAAGTAGATCCCTACTATACATTAGCGATTTCCCGCCGTCTGAGAAGGATGGCCGAAGAAGATACCGAGCTCAAAATGCGGATGCCCGACATCCCGATCTGTATGGTATCTGAAGATCAAGGCGAAAGCTCAAAAAAGTACTTAGCCAATATGATCACTGATTGTGATGCTGATTTGATCATCAGTGGTACCTACCAAGTAACGGCTAATGATGCCATAGACATGGATTTTCAATTCATGTATGAAGGCCTTCCCCAGCAAGCGACCCTTGATCGGCTCAAAGCGCAGTTTTCCCCCACTATGCTGGATATCGGAGGCGATAAGTTTGTCTCTGCCGTAGATGACATGGTTTACTGGGCTCGAGGGATGAGCTACTTTAAGCGTAAGAGCCACCATAAAGCCATCGAGTATCTGCTCCAGATGCGTGAGCGTCAAGACAAGGGATATGCCATCGTAGATATGAGGTTAGCTCAGTGCTATGAGCAGTTAGGCAAAGAAGCCGCCGAAAGAGACGATCATAGTAAAGCCAACGAATATTACCAAAACGCCATCAAGCGCTTGGATCATGCCCTCTTAGTTGATGCCTCTAATGCAGCCGCCTACAATCGTAGGGGCAATGTAAATTTCCAATTAGAAGATTATAATAACGCCATTGAGGATTTTAAAGCGGCGCTCACCCGCAATCCCGACTATGCGGAAGCTTATTACAATTTAGGCAGCCTATATTTGATGCTCAAAAAGTATCAGGAGGCAGAAGAAATGCTCTCCCAAGCCACCAGCATCAGGCCCGAACAGGCGGAGTATCACGGCGCCCTCGCCGCCGCCTATGCCGAGCTCGAACAAAGAGCCGAGTTTTACCAACAACTTGAGCAAGCCCTCAAAAAAGGCTTCAATATCCAGAAGTATCCCCAAGCTTTTGGGGTTTATCGATCCGAAGATCGATTCAAGGAATTAGTAGCTCAATATTAAATTTAGACCGTTCACGTACTAAATCTCCCATCTTAAAAAGATTGAAGCTAACTTCTCCATTGAAGTCTAGTTAAGCAGACAATTATCAGACTACCTAAACAACAAAAAGTAAGAAATCGGCGTTTTTTTAATGGAAATTATAAATCCCAATCGTCAAACTTATGATCTAAGCTTTTGTTCTTGCAGTAATCCTAAATTATCCCATGTTAACTTCAGCGACGCACAAACCTGTCATCTTCCTTGCGTGTGTGAATAGTTATCGAAATGGTAAGCGTCTTCGTCAATTTGTCAACGAACGCAAACACATTTCCAAACTCTTTCGGAACTCATTGCTCCGAAAATCCCCCTTTCAGGCCGTTCAGAAAGGAAACATCTCCAATCAATACTTTTTTGACCTCTTACAGCAAAATGACTACCAAAATCGGGTAGCCATCATGCACTTTTCTGGCCCAAAAGGTAACAACCACCTCAAAGTTGAATCTGACAAATTTGAGGTAGGCATGCATATTGACGAGCTCTCCAAGCTCATTGGTCGTATGCCCAACTTACAAGCGGTATTTTTGAGTGGTTGTGCCACCCAAGACCTCGTCGAAATGTTGATTCGCCGAGATATACCGGCGGTTTTGGTAACACAAACCGAGCTTGATACCCAAGAAAGTAATGCGATTGCCCGCTCATTTTACCAACATCTAGCCAAAGGATTGTCGGTACAGGAAGCTTGCCGTCAATTGCAAAAAGATTTCTTTCGTTTCAAAACGCATCGAATCCGCTACGATGTCGAAAAAGATGCTTTGGACTGGAGCCATAGCCCCCAAGGCGAACTGGCATGGGGACTATACTTTTTGGACGACAATGCCAAGAAGTTAGAGCAGCCAGCCGAACTTAAGCGTTTTGCTATATCCTTTCAACAACACGGCAAAAATTCGGGTATTAGCAAAATGATGCAATACACCAAATTTGCCGTAGCGGCACTTATACTAGGCTTTTTAGCCGTCGGCATAGCAATGTATCTGTCCACTCCCGAGCAGTTTATCCAATTGCAACAAGCCTTTGCCCTCTAATTTGCCCATCCAAACCAACACCCATAGGCCTGCGGCTCCCTCTTATAAGTGAGATTTCGCAGGCCCTTTTTTCATTCCGCCTTTCGGTTTTTTTACTGCTGCGCAGAACGCTCAACTCTGGGTGCAGTCAATCTACCAGCACCCAATTTGATCATCGAAGCACTATTGCTAGCAACTCCATTTTGGGCTATTACTCAACGCGAGATAAGCGTTCTGCGCAGCAGTCAAAAACCGAAAACTAAACCGAAACCGGACCGGCTATTTTTTCAATCTTCACCCTTACATTTTTATGATAGGGGGTCTTGGCCAGTGGATCACAGTCTGTCAAAGAGGTCAACTGGTTGGGAGAGTGACCAATCTCTGCCTCCGTAGCCCCCGGATATTGAAAGCCATAACCATGCGGCATCGATAGCATCCCCTGCGGCATCTCCTCGGTGAGCAAGGCCTGTATTTTGATCTGACCCACTGGGGAGCTACAATACACCCAATCGTTATTTTCAATGCCATATTGGGCTGCATCCAGCGGGTTGATCTTCAGACTGCTGTATTTATCCTTTTTGCGCCAAGCGGGATTACGCATAATCCCATTAGCATTATAGGAACGCCGCTCACCGGCCAAGAGATTGAAGGGATAGGCTTGGTGGAGCGCCTGATCGGCCTTTGCCTTTTCGGGTAACTCATCTAGCCACTCTAGCATTTCAGGAATCTCGAGATGCACCTTACGGTCTTTATGTCGGATCAATTCCCAATGCTCCTCATGGGTATGTTTGCTGATGATCGTTCCTGATTTAGCCTGCAATATACCAGCGAATAGCTCCTCCCCTAACGCATAAGCCTGTCCCTTGAAACCAGCTCTTTGGACTGCTTTCTGATACTTAGCAGCGTAGCGGTGAGCCCCAAACCAGACCGCACTAGCTACTCCAGCCTTGGGATAAGGCAGCGCCCGCCCTAAGGTCTCTTTGAGGATTAGGAGACTATACTTTTTCCACTTGGGTCGTAAAAATGTCGTTATCCCCAAGGCCAGGGGCAGGATTTTGGCTTTAGGGAAGCGACGGTCAAGCTTAGCCACTTGACGCAAAATCGGGAAAGAGTAAGGTATTTCCCCCATCGCTGTAACCAGCTTATGATAGATTTCTGGCTCAGACTTAGTGTTCGCCAGAGGCGCAACTACCGGATGCCTGAGATGAAAAAAGTTATGCGGAAACTCCAAGTTAAAAAAGGTAGCCTCCATTTTTTCAAACTGACTACTTGCCGGCAAGACATAATGCGCCTCTCTGGCTGTCTCAGTCATGGAGACCTCAATCGAAACCAACAATTCGAGCTTACGGAAAGCTTGGGTTTGGGCCTTTACGTTGGCATAATTGGTGAGCGGATTGGCACTATCTACGACCAAGGCCCTTATCCGCTTGGGGTGGTCTGTATCAATCTCTAGTGGCAAAACATTAGGCGGAAAGAGCTTGGCGATCCCTTTGGTTTTGCTTACTTGGGTTCTAACCGCTGGCTCCTTTGAATGCCCAATAGCAGGCAAAAAGGACGTATGTAAGCAATTGGTACCTTCCCGACCAAAGTGTCCGCTAATTAAAAATAGTAAGCGCGCTAGGTAGGCATTTAAGGTACTATTATGGCTTTGCTCTATACCTAAGTCTGAGCGAAAAGCAAAGGTCTTGGCTTGGGTGATATCACGGGCGATCTGGCGAATCAGCCTTTCTTCTATGCCGGCAATGGCCGCATATTCAGCCACTGGAATTTGGGTAAAATGAGGTTTAATCGCTTCATAACCTACCGTATGTTCGGCGAGAAATTTTTTATCGACCCAATCTTCTTGTATGATCACTCCTAATAGGGCTGATAAAAGATAGGCATCTTTACCGGGCCTCACAGGAAGGTAGATATCAGCTTTTTTGGCCGTTTCGCTTATCCGAGGATCGACTACGACCAAAGTCTTGTTGGGATTGCGAGAGACTTCGTTGATGGTGGGCCTTGCCTTGGGGATGCCATGGGCCTGCATCGGATTGGCCCCCATGATCATTACGTATTCGGCTTCTCCCACCGGCTCGCAATAGTTGGTATTTTGGCGACCAAATAGCTTCCCGTTGACCCAGAAGTTGCCAGTCTTTTCCTGAGCGAGAGCAGAATAAATGTAGGGAGTACCACAAGCCGCACGAAAGACGGTAGCAAACACACCGCCCATATGGTTTCCTTGGCCGCCTCCACCGGCATAGGCGATACTATGGCCGCCATGCGTGTCTCGTATCTGGACAAGCTTATCTGCGATCTCTTGGAAGGCAGTATCCCATGAGATTTCCTCAAAACTGCCGTCAGCTTTCTTGCGCAAGGGAGAATTAAGTCTTTCTTGTGTCTGATAGTAGTTAAGCCGCGTGGCCTTTTGACACATATAGCCTTCAGAGACAGGGTGAGCCTTATCACCGAGGATTTTGGTGAACTGAGCGTGTTCATCCTGCTCGATCAGGATACCGCAATTTTGCGAACAAAGGATGCAAGCGCTAGCTTGAGCCGAAACAGACATGAGTAGTAGTTTGAGTGATCAACAAGCATCAGGAGACTCTGGCGCGAGTTCCCAAAAAGTATCTGATTTATCCTCTCCCTCACGATCATTACAGGGAAAGTCTTTTTCAATTAACACATGCAAATGGCGATCTGCACTTAGGGCGATCTGCGCTTCGATCCCCACTTCTTGGGGTTGAAACCAGCGTTCTGCTTTCTTACTTGGGATCGAAATCAGGATCCGACCGTGCGCAAACGCTGCCTTTACGGTCTCAATATCATCCTCAATTTTCAGGGCAAATTGCAACTCGTTGCTTGGTCCAAAGCTGACTCTTTCGCCAATTTCACGGACTTGTCCGAGCTGTGCTAGCTCCGACTTACGGATTCTGATCCGCACACTATCTCTGGTACATCTAAGCTTCATAAGGATTGCTTTTGCCTAAAGATCGTAGCCAAAAATGCGATTATCAAACTTGAGTTGCGAATGAGCGTTCACCGCAGGTATATCACTCAACCACAGAACCATTTCTTTATAAATTAAGCATTTTACTTAAGAGAGCAAATGCTTTCTTAAAATTATCAAAAAACTCTCCTATCGTTTCTTATCCTTTAACAGCCTTTCTTCAGCCCAATTTTTACGTAATTTAGCGGCTCACATAGGACGTAAATATGACCCTTCCCATTTATCAGGTAGATGCCTTTACAGATCATCTGTTTGGTGGTAATCCCGCCGCAGTTTGCCGGCTTGAGCAATGGCTTGAGACGGCCACTATGCAGTCAATTGCCGCAGAAAACAATCTCGCAGAAACTGCCTTTTTTGTGGCCAATGAATCTGGCTTTGACCTTCGCTGGTTTACCCCCGCTTTAGAAGTAGATCTTTGCGGACATGCGACTTTGGCCACAGCGCATGTACTCTTTCATCATCTAGGCTATAAATCCGATCGCATTTCCTTTTTTACTCGTAGTGGAGAGTTGACGGTAGAACGAATAGGTGATACTTATCGGATGAATTTCCCTTCGCAACCACCGATTGCAGAGGGTGTGCCAGCGGCCCTGGTGCCAGCGCTGGAGATTGGGGAAGCACAATATGTCGGTCAATCGGTAAATTATTATTTTGTGGCCTTAGCGGATCAGGCGGCGGTAGAGCAGATCAGCCCTGATATGCGCGCCTTAGCCAAACTGGAAAAGATCGGAGTAATTGTCAGTGCTCCTGGGGATGAAGTAGATTTTGTATCGCGATTTTTTGCCCCCAAAGCGGGTATTGATGAAGATCCGGTTACGGGTTCGGCACATTGTGCCTTGATCCCTTATTGGGCAGAGCAATTGGGCAAACAAAAGTTACGTGCTTGGCAGATTTCGCCTAGAAAAGGAGTATTGGACTGCGAATTAGTAGGCGAAAGAGTTTGGATGGGAGGTCAGGCTATTACATATCTGGAAGGGCAGATTTTCGTATAAACCATCTGAAAAGAGGATCGTTATCGTTTTTTATGATTTATCAGACTCGTACTTACCTTCTCATATTTCTTTTTTTCGGCCTAGCGGCGAACGCTTGGTCTCAGCGCCTTGCGCCTGATAACCCCCAGAGTGCGATGGTCCTCTTGGAGCAAAATCGAGCCGCAGTCCGTAGCAACCAAACAATTGCTCTAGCCCAGAAAGCCGAGAAAGCGCTAGATCTTGGCCTTTGGGAATTAGCAGATTCTTTGATAAAGGCCAATCAGGCAAAAGAGACTTTTTGGGAAGCAAACGTACGATACTATTTGTTAAACAATGCGTTCGGCGAAGCCGAAGCCCTCATCACAAACCGACTAGCCCAAAAGCCAGAAGATCGGCTCGGCCGTCTCTATCGTAGTCAGCTAGAGATCGAAGCTTGGGAACTTAAAAAAGCGGAAAGAAGCTGCCTAGATCTGCTCAAAAATAACAGTCAAGACGAAGCGGTGGTCCTCCAACTGGGGCGGATCTATATGTTGCAAAGAAATTATCCCAAAGCACTCGCTCTAGCAGAGCAGCTAATAGACTGGAACGATCAAAATGCGGCTGCTTATTTACTAGCAGCCGAGGTCCAATTTTGGCTCCGCAATAGCGAAGAAGCAGAGGCGTTTCTCGAAGAGTGCCTCAAAATCGATCCCTTTAATGCTGACGCTCGCTTTTATTATGGCTATGCCATCTGGCGCAGAGTAGATGCGACTCAACTACCTGATATGGCCGCTCAATGGGAATTGGCTTTGGCGGTAAATCCCTTGCATTATCTCACGCATTGGCATTGGGGTAATGGGCATACCCATTTGACTTTTGCCGATTACGTTGATTCTGACGAAGCAGAAATTAGAGCCGCATTAGCGCCAGCGGACAGCCTTATTAGCCGCAACCAAATCGACTCTGCCATCAGCATTTGTCGAGCTATCGAAGGAACTTACTTTAGTTCGGTGATACCGTCGATGATGATCGGTTCAGCCTTTTATATGGCCTACGATAAACCCTTGATGGCTCGTATGGATTCAGCCCAAGCGGTCTTTCAGACTGTATTGCGTAAGAAGCCCCATTATGGGCCTGCACACAATGGCATTGCTGCTGTCATCAAGCAAAAACGTTTCCCTTATTTGGCGAGTTATGATTCGCTGCAGCAGGTCATCAATCAGACCGAAATCGCAGACCCCAAAAACTTTAGTGAGGTATTTCCGGATTTGAATTATTTCCCGGGTGATCGGGTAAAAAAAATGATCTGGAATCAGCTGCATACCAGTGTGGTTTATTTTCCTTTTCTCGCGGCCCAAAAGCGAGAATTTGTGATTCCGTCCTTGCATGAAGACCTCGCTACAGCCATGAAGAGTCCTTTTTTCAGAAGAGCGACTACTTTTGACAATCGGCAGTGGATGGATATCCGAGGAGTGGGCAGCGGGGCTACAGCCATCGAGTATGTCGAAAGAGGAGCCCACCAAGAGCGCAATGTCACTCTGCATGAGTATGTACACCTTTTTCACGGCAATGTCTTTACCGACCAAGAGTTTAGGCGTGTCAGAGCGCTTTATTATCATGCGGTGGAAAACGATTTGACACTCGACTACTACTCTGCAAATAATGAATTTGAATATCTCGCCCAGACCTACACGGCCTACTTTATACCCGTCAAGGTCCACCCACTCAATCACAAGTCGATCAATACTCGGGCAGAGCTCAAGCGTAAAGATCCACAACTATTTGCCTTTTTGGATAGCCTGGTAAGGAAGCAACAAGCCTATCTGAATGGGGACAGCAGTGCGATGGCTGACAATTGGGCGCAGGTACACCTCAATCTTGCAGATAAGGCAGAGAGTCCCGCTAAAAAGCGAGAGTTGCTTGATAGCGCGCTCGCTTGGGATAGTACTTATTTACCTGCGATTTTGGCCTATGCCAAAGTCGCGGCAGAAGCAAGACAGTTTACTACCGCTGCGGAGTACATTAGTCGGGCCGAAGCCATAAATCCTCGCTACGCGCCGATTTATGTTGCCAAGGCCAATCGAGTATATAAGCTCCTGCAAGCGTACCAAATAGAGCCTGAATTAGCCGTAGAACAAATTAGTATGTGGTATGAGCGAGCCTTGCAACTGGAAAAGGACTATTCAGAGCAGGCCCGTTTTAATGGTCAGTATCGAGAAACAATGCGAGACTTAGGCTACATTCAAGAAGCAGTTGAGATTGCAAATTCATATGCTGCGGCGGCCCCTACTATTTCCACCTATCTACGAGACCGTAAAGATGCGGCCAAAGCCTTTGCTTGGGAGCTTAAAGGGCAGCTTGGTTATTTGGAAGGAGCGCAAATATTTTTTAAGGACTTGATCGCGCAAAAGCCTCAGCAATACCAACATCGTACCCAATACGCGGAAGTTTTACTGGCCAATAAGCGCTATAAAGAACTCATTGCTCTTTTAGAAGAAGCGCAACGGATCTTGGAAGCAGCTGGTACCCCACGAAGTGATTTTATCGCGATGATGGCAAGTGCCCATCTCTCTTTAGGAGAACGCGAAAAAGCAATCACTTTGTTGGAACCCATAGCCGAAGGCACCCTAGCCGAACAAGGCGATCCTTATTTATGGGTAAAACTTTATTTGCAATTGGAGCAATTTGAGCGTGCCAATAAGAAGTTTTTGGAGACACGCTTCCCCAAGACGCTTTATGAGCAATCAAATTATTTTTATGTTAAAGGCATACTGGCGGAGCAAAAGGGAGACAAGCTTACGGCTCGTGAATCCTTTAGCCAAAGTTTGGACGCCAATTCTTATCATCTAGAAGCTCGGATCAAGTTATTAGAACTTTATCAATCCGCAGGGGAAAAACGACAAATTAGACGGATCGCTACTCGCGCAACGGTCCTCCCCATCCCTCCAGGCCCTGAAATGTTACCTCGCATTCGGATCTTTTTAGAATAATCAGTCTAAGTGGGTTTTGTTCTTCATTTGATAAGGTCGAATGCATCCCGATTTTTATCGCATTGGCTTCAAGCTCAGGGAATTTGGGTACTTATTGGGTCCGGCATACATGCACGCACCTACAGTTAGTACCAGACAGAGGGAAGCGTTCTGCGAAGCAGCCCCCAAAAACCAATAAATCTTTTTTTGTAACCTTTTGTGCTTGCAGTATTAAGGGGGTAAAGTTTCAAACCACTCTTGTCATGCAAACACGATTGTTTCTTCTTATAGTTTGGCCCATGATTGGGCTATTGGGTAGCAGCCTAGTCGCCCAGGATTTACAGATCCGTCCCGAGGATCACTTCTATCGTCGTAAGGTGATCAACCGTATCGATCTCAACGAAAAGGTCAACCAACCTCTAATCCAGCGTGAAGCTGCGATCTATGGCGATCAAGGCAACATCCAAAAACAAGGCCTAGTAGGTTCCTTATTGATGGGCTTAGAGCAAGGTCGCTTCGTGGCTTATCATCCCGATGATCTGAGTCGTCCGATGACTTATGAAGAAGTTTTGGCCAGAATCCAAGAGCTAGATTTTTCGGGAGAAGAGGAGGAAGTTTGGGAAACGGACGATTTGAGCGAAGAAAGTGAGTTCATAGTGGAAGACGATTTTCCCACCTTTGATGATCCGTTTGGACCCGCTACCAGTGAGACTGCTTCCATTGATTATGCCGCCTTTGAATCTGTAATCCAGTTTGTGGAGGATCGCATCTTTGACAAGAATCGGTCTGAGATGGTCTATCGATATGACTATTTTCAATTGATCTGGACTGACCCTGGGGAGACATTACCGGAAAAAGAACTTTGTGTGTTTCGCTACGCGGATGTCTCCGAGACCTTGGACGAAGTAGTGTGGATCAATCGTCATAATGACGCAGAGCGCAGATCGATTAAGGAGATTTTTGACCTGCGTTTATTCAATAGTTTCATCATCAATGTATCTGGCAGCGGTGTTACGAGTTTGCCGGAGGCGGAGCGCCGTCGTCAACAACTCGTAGAGTATGAGCACCATTTGTGGAACTATTGATTGAATAATTGAAGGGGAGCAGAGTTGAATGCGTGAATGGCCTCAGACATTAAGTAACATTCTAAAATCATTCACTCATCCCTTCATAAAACTCTCTCTTATCAGGCAGCCGAGTAGGATTTAAGGAGAATCCACTCGGCTTTTTTCTTTTTCAAGGCTAGGGTTGAGCGTTTTGCGCTCCCGCATAGCTATCGGGAGTAAAACTTGACTAAACGCCTCAGAAAAAAAATTATTGTAAACCCAACTTTCTTAGAATTGCGGTCAATAAAGCGCGGATTGCGTACGTTTATAAATCGTCTATCACACCAAGACACCCCTTTTTTCGGTAGTACCCGCCTATGATACACGCTTACTCTGACCTTATACACAGCTCTACGCGAATAGCTCAATTAGCCAGATTAAGCAATGATGAAACGTATCTATCTGACCCTATTAACGGCGCTCTTGCTCGTCGTAACTCTCCAGGCTCAGCCTCCAGTTCGCCCTGAAGATCACTTTTGGCGTAAGCGTGTGGTTAACCGCATTAGCTTAGTCGAAAAGGTCAATCGACCCTTAGTTTATCACGAATCCGGTTTTTATCAAGGAAATCCTGCTTTTACGGAGCATGATGGGATTGTCGTATCCTTGATCGATGGTCTCAAGCAGGGCAAATATATGGCATATGATGAGGATGAGTGGGACCAAATCCTTTCTTATGAAGATGTGATCAAGCGTATTCGCGAGCATGAGCAATCGCTTGAAATGCCAGAAGAAGACGATTGGGGAGATGATCTTAGCTCCAGCGACTGGGATACACCAACCGAAGAAGAGGACTCTGAATGGGGCACTGACAGTGATTGGGAAATTACGACCGCCGAAGACGATTGGGCCACTCCCTTTGATGATGATGCTAAGACGAGTGAAGATCCCTTTACGGTAGTTGATGAGGCGCAAACGGAAATAGATTTGGCCCCATATGAAGAAGTGATTCACATGGTCGAAGACTGGATCTTTGATCGCAACACTTCCTCTATGGTATATCAAATAGACTTTTTTGAAGTGATTTGGACCGATCCTAGTGGCTTATTGCCTGAGAAGGTCCTTGCTCGTTTCAAATGGAAAGAAGTCAAAGATCAGCTTTACGCTACGCAATGGAAGAATCGCTTCAACGATGCCAAAGCACTTTCCATTGCCGAAGTTTTTGAGCTGCGCATCTTCCGCAGTATCCTGATCAATGTAGGCGGGGAGCCAATCCGCACCCTGCAAGAAGCCAAACGCCGTCGCGATGAGATGGTCGAGTTTGAGCACCACCTATGGTCTTATTAGCGCAAAGCGCGTTGTGACGCGATAGATTGAAGTGGGCCGTCTGCAAGGCGGGCGGCCTTTTTTATTGTCTCGTGCCGACACGAACGTTCAGCGAAGCGACACGAATCAAAAAAATTGATAGACCAAATGTGGATTGAGACGTATCTTAATTTAACAGAAACCTTTAATCCATTTGTCTATGTCTATCAAGCATTTTACCCTTATTGGCTTAGTCCTTTTGTTGAGTGCCTGTGATCTCAAAACTCCGATAGAGCCCCTTTACGAGGCTTATATTGGTCGCTGGGATAGCGAAGTTTATGTCATCGATATTTTACCCAATGGTGGTGCCACCATTGATGTCAACAGACGATGGAATAATTCTCGCATTGAAGGCACCGTAAGATTTAAGGAAGACAAAATCGTCTTTGTAGGCTTGGATGAGGATGGAGGTCGGATCGCATTGAGCATCGATCGTTCTCCCGCCCTCCAATACGACCCCGTACTAGGTGAAATCACCCAGATGACCCTCGAAGGAGTCGTATTGATCAAGCAGTGATCCGTACTTATTGAAAATCGGCATTTTGAGCCATCCCGGATATCTGGGATGGTTTTTTGTTTTTATAGTATTGGTTTTCAGAGGCTTTCTACTGGATAAGTTGAACTGACATAGTGAATTTATTATATTCATTATCCCAATCACTGACTATGAAAAACTCAGCTACTTTTTTGCTGTTTGGTCTTCTTTGCGTTTCCCTACAAGCGCAAAATTTCCAGACGAAGCGTACCAATTATACCTATGATTTCGGAACAGATAGCTATATCCTCTCTAGCGAATTTCTGATTGAGTATAACGAATTAGAGCAGCCAGTGTACAACACCTTCACCCGCTGGTTTACTTGGCAGGATAGCTTGATAGTGGAAAAGCTATTTGATCAAAGCAATACCTATCACCCTGATGGGAGTATTGCTAGCATGCTTAAGCGGGATTACGATGGGGATACACTGCGCAGCGCTAATTATACGGAATATGATATCTATGGGAATCAAATCAAGGACTCTACTTACTATCGGCAGTCTGAAGAGCTTGTCTATATCAATGTTTCTCGATCCTTATTGGTCTATGATGAGGCGGGGCGTTACCTAGAGAGCCAAGAACAAATTTGGTCCAATGATCAACCTGAATGGTTTAACTCCTCCTACCGCAAATATGAGTACAATAGTAATGGCTGTTTGATAAAAACTTGGTCAGGCAACAATGCCGCCGAAATCTACAATCGCACTACCAATACTTATACCGATGATTGTAGTCCTCTGAGCACTTTCAGTGAACGCTGGGACTTCAACGCTATGCAGTGGGTCAACTCCTCTCAATTTATTTGGGAATATACTACGGGACCAGACAGCTCGCGGCAAGAACGCTTATCCCAAAATTGGGATGTGGCCCAGGGCATTTGGGTTACTGAATCCGAATCAGAACTAGTACTCGATGCTAAAGGGCGTAGAATCAGGTCTTTTTCTCAAGATAAAAGTGGTCGCCAAACCAAATCGTCGGACGTTTACAACTCCGCTGGTGAAAACATCTACTCTGTCTCCAGTACTCGACCTTTCCCCACAGCTACTTGGGCCAATAATTATGAATACGAATTACTTGAATCAAGCAACTTAAGAATTAAGTACTCCAATAAATTTGGTTGGGATACTCTCCGTAACGCCTATCGCTATTACGCCGTGAATACTGAGGAGGTGGATGAGCAAGGCCGTCCCACTTTGGATACGCGTATAGATTCTACTTGGAATGGGACAGAGTACATCAGAAAGTTCTCTGATTGGAGAAACGCCTATGAAAACTATTGTGATGGGCTCACTCATCGTCAGATTACCAAGCGTGGAGAGGAGGGGCTTAGCCCGCAACCCGTCAGTAGAACCGATTACAGCTATCTTTACAAAGCGGATTGTGAAAGCTTCGGGGAGGAATTTAGTTTGATGCTAGCGCCTAATCCGACCTCAGACTTTATGATTATAGAAAGTGATTTGCTTCAGAGGGCAGAAGTGAAAGTACAGATCATTGATCATATGGGGCGTACTGTTTTTTCAGACGCCCCTGGCGAACGCCAGAATCGCTACTATGTTCCCGTCCAATCTCTGCAAAAAGGAACCTACTTTATTCGCCTTGTCAGTCCTTCTCAAAGCATCAGCAAAAGTTTTGTAAAAATTTAATTTTGCATCAACCATGAAATCTTATCTACTACTACTCATTTTCAGTCTAGGCCTATATAGCCTTTGGGGTCAAAATCCGATCACCCACCAAACGCAGTATTTTTATGATTTTGGGACTGATTCCTACGTCCTCAGCAACGAGCAGAGCTACGAATACAACGAGGCCGAGCAATTGATCTTTCAACGCTATGCCACCTGGCAGGAAGATAGAAGCTTTCCCAATATCACTTATCAAACGGCCTACACCTATCATGAAAACGGTTCTGTAGCTATACGAGATGCTCGTAGCTACCGCATAGATACCCTGAGAAATGGCTATTGGTCGCAGTATGATCTGCAAGGGAAAATCACCCAAGATTCTAGCTTCTATCTCAATGATGAGGGAGAAACGGAATATTACGGAACGCGCTTTACCTATACCTATGATGCTCAGGGCCGCCTGAAAGAAGAACAGATAGAAGGAAACAATTATGAAGCCCCTGCTTGGACGATCAATACCTATAGACTCTACACTTACAATGCTAATGGCTGCCTGACAGAACTTGCTACGGGAAATAGCCGCTCTGATCCCACTTTCCGCACCCGCAACGAATATGATGAGGATTGCCGATTGACCGCCACCTATGATGAAAACCGCAATGGTTTTAGCCCTTGGGTGGCATTCAGAAGGGTGCTCTACACTTATGAGGAAACCACCGACAGTTTAGTCGTCAAGTCGCAGTCAGAATCGTGGCGAGCAGATCTCAATCAATGGACACTTGATAATCTTGAGCGTCAAGTCTACGACCTTCAAGATAATTTGCTTCATCGCATTACTACTTATCCCAATGGCGCTGCTGGAGAAAGCGTTTACCGCTATGATGATGAAGGTAATCGAAGCTATTATCGAGAAGGCTATCGTGAACTGCAGACGAGTCAATGGATGTATTGGGTTGAATCCTTCACCTTTGAAAATTCAGCTACCCGCCACGTCAATCTAAGACGTAACGATTGGGACACTACCAGACAGCAATACCGTCTGAGTAGTAGGTGGGAGCAGGATTTTGGAGAGAATGGTAGATTACTGGCCCAAAACTATAAGGATACGCTTTGGAATGGCACCTCTTTTGACTTTAGAGATGGACAAATCACCTATCAGTTTGATGAGTATTGTGATGGTGAGGTCAAAACTCGCTTTAGGAGGGAAGGTTCTTCTGGCTTAGCACCTCAGCCTACTGGCAAAATAGAATATGGCTATCTCAAAGCGGCAGATTGTACTACTATCGCAGATAATTTTTCGCTACAAGTCAATCCTAATCCTAGTAATCATGTGATCATGATCGAATCCGAATTGCTCGTTGAACCTCAAGTTAGCATCCGCTTGATCGATACCCGAGGTAGCGTCATCAAGACTTATCCCAATACCGGAAGACAAGGGCGCCTGACCCTAGATATCCGTGATTTGAAGGCAGGTATGTATATCCTCCAACTCAATCATCCAGAGCATCAAATCAGCCAGCAAATCTTCAAGCAATAGTCCCTCCTATGTGGCTTTGGTCTAAGCTAGTGATTGTTAGCCTATTGGCTCTTGTGGCTTGTCAAAATGAGCGCCCAAAACCCAATATCATTCTGATCATGACCGATGATCAAGGCTGGTTTGATGTCGGCTTTAATGGTAACTCAGCGATTCAAACTCCTTGGCTGGATTCTCTAGCGGCCAAAGGGATTATTTTTGATCGCTTTTACTCCGCATCGGCCGTTTGTTCGCCTACACGAGCTTCGCTGATCACAGGACGTAATCCGCTAAGGATGAATATCCCCACTGCGAATTCTGGGCATATGCTGCCAGCAGAGATTACCATCGCTGAACTTCTCCAAGCCCAAAACTACGCTACGGGGCATTTTGGGAAATGGCACCTTGGCACCTTTAGCACTACAGAACTAGACGCCAATAGAGGCGGCCGAGCAGAATTAGAGGAGCATTACAGCATCCCAACAGCGCACGGCTATGATCTTTTTTTTTGTACCGAGTCCAAAGTACCCACCTATGATCCTATGATTTTGCCGGACAGCTTTAGGGAGGGGGAAAGCAAAAGGTACGGCTGGGAAGTTAGAACAGAGGCAGACTCAAGCTCTTACTACGGCACCGCTTACTGGACTACATCAGGCAAAAAAGAAACTGCTAATCTGGAGGGAGATGACGCTCGCATCATTATAGACCGAGTCCTAGCGTTCATCGAAGATGCCCAGAAAAATAAACAACCCTTATTTAGCACCATTTGGTTTCACACCCCTCATCTGCCAGTGGTGAGTGATAGTATGCATCGCACCATATATAGTGAGATGGACCTGCAAAAACAACTGTATTATGGGACGATATCGGCGCTAGACGAGCAAATAGGACGCTTATGGCAAGCGCTTGAAGAGAAGGGTATGGAGAAGGAGACCCTCATATTTTTTTGCAGTGACAATGGTCCAGAGCGGCAAACTCCAGGCAGTGCCGGACAATTCCGGGCGAGAAAGCGAAGCCTATATGAAGGAGGGCTGCGCGTGCCTGCTTTTGTACTATGGCCCGAAAAACTTGCTGCAGGACAGCGAATGGATTTCCCTGCGGTAACGAGTGATTATCTGCCCACCCTGCTAGAGATATTGGAACTGCCTCCCCTAAGCGATCGACCCATTGATGGAAAGAGCATTTGGGGTATGCTGAAAGGCAAAGAAACAAAGCGAAACAAACCCATCGGTTTTATCTATGGGAAGCAAATATCTTGGGTAGATGAGCAGTACAAACTGATCACTACTGATAAAACCTCCAGTTTTGAACTCTACGATCTCATCAATGATCCCTCCGAATCGCAAAATATCGTTGAGCAGTACCCAGAGATTGCCCATCGCATGCAGGGCGAAATGATGACTTGGTTAGATTCAGTGGCCAAAAGCCAGAGAGGAGATGATTATTGAGACTGCTTCGCAGAACGCTTATTCGGTGCGGTATGCATGCCACAATACAAAGCTTGGTAGGTGCGCGCATGCATGCCGCACCAGCAGAGACAAGCGTTCCGCGAAGCGGTAAAAAAACTAAAGATCCTTACGGCGATCCCGCTTAAGACGTCTGACCGACTCTGCTTTGCGTTCGATCTCATCCATCTGGAAGCGGCGAACCTTGACCGATTTACCTTTGATCTTGAGCGGCTCTAGCTCGGCTTGAACCTTGAGGTTTTCGAAGCCAAACTGCGGCATGTCAACGATGCTATAGGCCTCATAAAGGGTGATCGTACCGATTTCCCCTCCCTCAAGACCGGCTTTATTGACCAAAAAACCAACGATATCGCCTTTACGGATCTTATCCCGCTTGCCGCGTGAGAGATGATATTTGATCCATTTTTGCTCCTCTTTGACCTTCTCACTTTTGAGATCTACGATCTCCATACTTAAGTCTTGCAACTTGATCTCGATCTGGCGATGGTGGTTTTTGAGGAAAATAGCTTCCATATCGGAGGCTACGAGATTGAACACCTTACCTTTGTTACCCGCTCGCCCAGTACGCCCCACTCGGTGGAGGTAATAATCGTACTCCTCGGGCACATTGAGATTGATCACCGCGGGTAAATCGGGTACGTCCAAGCCGCGAGCGGCTAAGTCAGAAGCTACCAAAAACTGGATATGTCCCTCCTTGAATCGCTTCAGGATATTTTTGCGCTCGTGCTGCTCTTGGTTGCCGTAATAAGCTTCGGCCTTGATACCCTGATTGCGGAGGAAATTAGTAATAGCCAATATGTCTGCCCGCTTGCCCGCAAAGATGAGAGATTGTTTGATATTTTGCTCCTTGAGCAAGGTCATCAGATAAGCTTCTCGCTGACCTTGATGGGCGCGACTAAGGTAAAAGCGGATATTTTTAAGCGTTTCCCGAGGGGGAATACGCAAACTTTGAATCGGGTGAAAACGCTCACGAATCATCGTTTCGGCATCTTCGGAGATAGTCGCAGAAAAGAAGCCTACTTGCACCCGTGTCCGCACATGGCTACGCAATTCGTCGAAATCACGCTGGAAACCCATCTCCAAGAGTTTGTCTCCCTCATCGATGATCAAAAATTTGATATCGCGCCAAAGGAAGTCATACTGATTGTGAGACATCACATCGCGCAGGCGTCCGGGCACTACTACTAAGATATGCGGATGAGACTTAATAGCTTGAAAACTCTCCTCCATCGGAACGCCTCCATACACCGCTCCAACCGCCAATTGATCGCCCGAAAAGAAGGAGCGCAAAGCATTAGAAACCTGGATAGCAAGCTCCCGAGAGGGAACCATGACCAAGGCTTGGGTACTGCGTTTGAGTAAGTCTAGCCGCGAAATTAGGGGCAGGCCATAAGCAGCAGTTTTACCGGTACCTGTAGGCGCTTCGACGATTAGATTTCTTTTCTGGATAAAAAGCGGGATTACTTTTTCCTGCACCTGCGTTGGACGACGATAGCCCAATGCCGGGATCGCTTCCAACACCCGCTCATGTAATTCGTACCGCTTAAATCCTCTTGACTGACTCATGCCGCAAAGGTACACAAGCTCAGTTAATTAGCCATACCCGATTTTATCATCGGCATCGATACGCTTATCTTTATTTTACATTCCATTGATGCCACTCAACCCACAACCTTAACTGCGCATAACATGAAAAAAAGCCACCCTTTTGCCTTTTTGTTGGGGCTATTTCTGTTTATAAGTAGTGCCCATTTAGTTTTTTACTGCTGCGCAGAACGCTCGGCTCATTTGCTTTCGTCTAAGATTCTCCCTACTCTGTGTAGAGAAACGACCTCTGCAAATCATCTGCTGTTATGAAGCTTACTACCCTCCTCATTTGTCTGCTGGCCTTTGCTGCTTGCCAGACTTCATCGCCTCAAGAAGAAACCCTCAGCATTTCAAGAGCCCAATATCAAGAACAATTATACGGGTTCTGGCTAGGGCAATGCATCGCCAATTGGACGGGTCTTATCACCGAAATGGATAAGGTGGGCAATATCGGAGAAGTCAAGACGGGAGCATTTTATACCAGAGAAGATTGGGGCCAAGTCGATCTCCCCAATATTTGGTCTGCAGATAAGCCCAAGGATGACTCAGTGCTGATTGACTTTGTATTTAGAGACGAAGACGAAATGTGGGGGGCTGATGATGATACCGACATCGAGTATATGTATCAGCATCTGCTATACGTCAACCAAACCAGCATTTTGACGGGGGAGCAGATTCGGGAAGGTTGGCTCAAGCATATCAAGCATGAGGAAGAAAATTACCTATGGGTCTCTAATCAAAAAGCCTTTGACCTCATGAAAGAAGGGGTCTTGCCACCCGAGACTGGCAGTCCTGAGCAGAATGAGCATTATGAAATGATCGACGCGCAGTTGACTACGGAGATCTTTGGGCTTTTTGCCCCTGCAAGACCCGATATTGCCGTAAAAATCTCTCATCTACCGATTCAAACTACCGCTCGGCATGAGGCTGAGCTCATCTCAAAATTTTATGTGATCATGCATTCATTAGCGGCCAACAAAGATGCGGAGACTTCAACGAAAGAGCATTTATTTTGGAGCGCGGAGCAAGCAAGAGCCAGTCTGCCTGATAGCAGTTTTTCTGCCAAGATGTACGATTTTACCCTTGGATTACATAAATCTGACTTGAGTTGGGAGGAGGCTCGGGATTCTGTTTATCAAAGGTACCAAGTTGAGCAAGCCGACGGCTATACCGTTACTTCTCAAAACTTATACTGCAATGGCTGCTTTGCGGCGGGCATCAATTTCGCTGCTAGCTTGGTGAGTCTATTTTATGGAGAAGGGGATATCAAAGAGACCATCAAAATCGGCGCTTTGGCGGGTTGGGATTCTGATAATCCTACGGCGACCTGGGGAGGACTAATCGGTTTTATGCTAGGTAAGCAAGGAGTTGAGGAAGCCTTCGGCCGTACATTTTCCAATCGCTTTCATATCCATCGCACGCGCCAAAATTTCCCCGATGAGGGCATCGATACTTTTGAGGCCATGGCCCAAAAAGGCTTGGCGGTCATCGATAGAGTAGTAGAAGCCGAGATGGGAGGAAGAGTTGATCAGGAAAATGATGTTTGGATCATTCCTAAGCAGTGAGCTTGCTTTTAGCGCTTTTCTTAGGCTTACTGCTTCGCAGAACGCTTATCCCTAGCTCGCGACAAGCGTTCTGCGCAGCAGCCCTCCTAATCCAAAGCTTGTAAAACCTTGACTTGGGCCTGCAACCACGAGGCATTGGCCACATCCGCCGCGGCTTGCAATTGCTTATCTAATTTGTGTAAGCGTTCGGCGAAGGCGTCCCTGCTGATAATACCCTTTTGCTCTCGCAGGCGATACAACTTTCTCGTAAAGCGTAGCAAGTTGAGATGAACGTTCCGCTGAAAGCTGCTCACTAGACGATTGCGGTGTAAAAACAGACGGAAGTTCTCTAATTGAAACTCTAGGGCCATATCCTCATCCGTTTCAAAATAAATTTTAAGCAATAAGGACTTGGCACTGAGAAGGTAAAAGACATCTTTAAAATCCACTTGCTGCAGGAGTCGCAAGGCCTCCGAATGCCGAGCTTGCGCATAGCGTAAACTGGCAAGATTGAAGCGAAAAGCATCCTCGCGGTAGGCAGGCAGCATTTTGTCTTGATGGTCATGCAAAAAACGATCTACCCAATCATAAGCTTGCAGGCGAAGACCAACCGTCACCATATTTTTAAGCTTTCGGTGGTCGATAAAGCCATTGGGGTCTAGCAAGAGTTCCTTTTCGGTGAGCTGAGTAAACAAGTCAAAGAGGTGTTGTAAATAGCTAGCTTCCCCTTGGTTGATCTTACGCACACAATAGTTTTGGGCGTAA
The DNA here is from genome assembly GCA_039024315.1 of Bacteroidota bacterium. Lineage (GTDB taxonomy): Bacteria > Bacteroidota > Bacteroidia > J057 > J057 > JBCAWW01. Next base: position 9,436 of record JBCCQN010000059.1, on the reverse strand, counting down.
TTGTACATATCGGCCGCTTCCTCTGAACTAAAAAATTGACTATGCTCGCTCAGCCATTTTATCCAGTCCTGATAATGCTGCGTGTTTTGCAGATCGGCGAGGGCGCGATAAATCAAGTGATATGCCTTGATACTTTTTTCCTCCTGCAAATGTGGAGGGAGATAAGCAATGATGTCTGTAGTAACGCTTGTCTCACCGGGAGACTGTTTCAGAATGTGGCGTCTATTGAGGATCTCACAGGCAAACTTTAGACGCGCACTCCAATACGCACGATCAAGAAAATCTACCGTCTTGTGCAGGTGGCCGTCTTGGTCTCGTCGCTGGCGAGTAGCCTCAAATATCGAGGCTTGGCGGTGAAGCTCGTATTGGCCTTCAAAATAAGAGAGATCCTGAAAGGTATATTCTTGCCATTGCTTTTGCGCTTTTTGCCATTGCCGCTGAAAGGCTTCTTCTGCTTGAATATCAGCGAGGGCTTTTAAAAGCATACTCTGCTGTAGGTGCTGGTCTGCTTCGAAGCGCTGCAAGCTTAGAAATCGCTCTAGGAGTTTTTGCAGTTGAGAGAGGGCATCATAGACGGCCTGTTTGCGGTACGGCTCCGCCGAACGGTAGAGTACTGAGTGGAGCTTTTGGTGCTGCCATTTATCCACGGGCTGTTGGAGTAGATACTCGGCAAGCTGTAACAAACGTGCCTGGCGATTGAAATAGGGGGAAGCCAAAAAGTGCAGAAAAGCCCGCTCCTCGGCTTCACTTAACTGTGAAAGTAGCTGAGATATGCGAAAGTAATTTTTCAGGAAATTATTTTTTATTCATTCTTTATCAGCATATTATAAAATATTTTTTTAACAAAAAATTCAAAAATGAAGCAAAAAGTACTTTATTCTCGGCATTCTTTACTGCTATTTGGTAGTGTGAATCAACCAGCTTAGAATAACATGAAAAGTTTTACCCGTTTTATCAGCCTTTTAAGCTTCTTCCTTTTGCTATCGTTGAGTCTTCAAGCCTCACACTACAAAGGAGGTGAAGTTACTTACGAATCTTTGGGCGGTTGCAACTATCGCATAACTGTCACTGAATATTATGATTGTAGTGGCCTCATCGTTACGCCCACCCAGCCGACTGGTGGTATTGAGTTTTATGATGCTTTTGCCATTTCTCATTCAGGGACGGCTCTCAATGGCTGGACGCTAGTAAATGATACGGAAGTAATCAATTTGTCGGGATCTACTCCTACTAACTGTAATGGGGGTTCAATCTTGGGCGTTCGTCAAATTTCCTATCAGAGAGACTATGATCTTTGTGGTATCTCGGCCCCTATAAAAATTAGCTTGAACGCTTGTTGCCGGACGGGAACAATAACTAATCTGGCCAATCCCTCTATCCAATCGTATCAGTATAGTACAGATATCGTCAATACAACAATTGCTAACAATAGCCCTGTTTGGTTAGAGCCTTCTTTCACCATTGTCCCTAGCGCATCGAATTTTTATGCTACTCAAAAGAGTTTAGCTGCCTATGATGCTGAAGGGGATTCGCTGGTTTACTCCCTAGATACTGTCTTTTCGGCTCCGTGGCAGCCGTTAAATTATCAGGCCGGCTATAGCGTAAATGCCCCTTTTGGATCAAACGTAATGGCCTTTATCACCCACGCTGGAAACCTTACCCTATATAATTTTACGGGGATCAATATCGGTGAATACGTAGTAGGTATTGTAATGGAGGAATATCGTAATGGTGTCCTATTGAGTAGAAGCCGCCGTGATCTTACGATGATTTCAACTAGTTTCCCCTCGGGCTACGCTTTACCCATTATCGATTACTGGACCAATTCTCCTACCAACGGTTCCTACTTAGACTCAATTACCGTGGCAACTACTGTTGGGGCTAATCTGAGTATCCCATTGACCTTAGCTTCAGCCAGTACAACCAACAATACCTCCATGACATGGAGTCAAAATCTACCAGGTGCTCAACTTTTTGAGATGCCTAGTAATACTCCACTTGATACCATAGTGAGTGTTAATCCTCAAGGCGAACTACGTTGGACCCCTACAGCACCCGGAAGATATGCTTTCAACATTAAGCTGCGCGATGAAAACCAACCCGTATGGAATATGTCTGACGTCTCCTACGTGATTACGGTAAGTGGTGCGCCTCCTTGCAATTTGACCGTAGATATTAGCCCTGACTCAACCGTACTTTGTGCAGGAGGCCCTGGGGTCATTCTTAGCCCAAGTACAACTGGAGGTACCGGTCCTTTACAATATGCTTGGAGCACCGGTGAAACCACCGCCAATATTTTGGCGACTGTAGATGGTATTTACAAGCTTTGGGTAACTGACCAAAATAACTGTACTGCGCTTGACTCAGCCTACGTAGGAGTCAGTAACATCGGTGTGGATATCGGCCCTGATACAGTATGGATTTGTCCTGGTGATACCACTTACTTTACCGCAAATACTACAGGGACTTCTCCTACTTTGCTGTGGAGCACAGGCGACACTAGCCAAACCATCGATATGTTTGGAGGACCGGGACCAGTGTATGTCGTCGCCACAGATATAAATGGCTGTACTGCGACCGATAGTGCTTACATTGCAATTTCGCCTTATTGTGTCTGGCCAGGCGATGCTGACAACGATCTCATCGCCGACAACAATGACCTACTGGCGATCGGCCTTACCTATGGTGATACGGGTCCCGTAAGACCTGGCGCTACGCTAAATTGGGAAGCACAACAAGGCTCGGCTTGGGCGACTTCTCTCCCAAGTGGCACCAATGCAGTATTTACCGATACGGATGGCAATGGCATAGTCAATGATGATGATACCCTCGCAATTAATCTCAACTATGGGCAAACCCATCAAAAAACCAATACCGAAATGGCAGGAGCTGGTGATCCCTTGCTCTTCTTGGCTGCCGTCAATGATAGTGTATCCGCTGGCGAAACCGTCAATGTTTCGATCAATTTTGGGGTGGATACCTTACCCGCAGATAGCATCTATGGCCTTGCCTTCACCATCCAATATAACAATGCGGTGGTAGATTCTTTCTCCGCTCACGTCAGTTACAATGGTTGGTTAGGCACCTACAGCAGCAATATGCTAGGTATTCAAAAAGATTTCTACCAAGATGGTGAAGTAGATGTAGCCTTAGTACGTAAAGATCAGCAAATCGTCAGCGGCTATGGTATGATCGCCAACTTGAGCATCGTCATGATTGATGATATTGCTGGCAAAATGGCTGCCTCCGAAATCCTCAAGCTTGATTTGATCGACGTGCGAGTGATCGGTTTGGATGGGGAAGAAATCCCAGTCAATACCGAAGGGACTGAAGTAGTAGTAAGCTCTGGTGGAGTCAACTCCATCTTGGACGATCTCGCCAAGCGAATCCGCATCTATCCTCAGCCAGCGCAAGACTTAGTCTATATCGAACTAGATGAGCCACAAGTTTGGGAGGCCACGCTCTACACCCTCTCTGGTCAACAGATCAGTGCTGTAAGTAGCTTGCGGGGGACCCAAGAGTCGCTCGACTTGAGTCCTTATGCCAATGGATTGTATATCCTACGTATCCGCACCAAAGCTGGCACACTCAGCAAAAAAATAATGATTGCACGCTAAACCCTAACTAGAAATGCAATCGTAACGACCCAAGCCTAAGCAAATTAGGACTTGGGTCGTTATTCGTTCTTTGTGTTCCGCAACGCTAATAGGCTGCTTACTCCTATTGGCGTTTTTTTGTAGGATTTGGTGATTTTGATTTTAGATTGCCGCTGCGCGGAACGATTATCCCCAGTACGCGACAAGGCATTGCTTGGTCGCTGCTAAATCCGCGACTGATAAGTATAAAGCTCAAAGTATCGTCCTTTCTTTTCGATGAGCTCATCGTGAGTCCCGCGTTCCGCGATGCGGCCCTCCTCAATCACCAATATCTGATCGGCCTTGCGGATGGTACTCAAGCGGTGGGCGATGACAAAAGTGGTACGACCCTCAAGCAAATCATTGAGACTCTGCTGAATATACTTCTCACTTTCGTTATCAAGATTGGAAGTGGCCTCGTCTAGCACCAATATCTGGGGATCAGCCAAAATCGCCCTTGCAATGGCGATACGCTGTCTTTGTCCGCCAGATAGTTTGACGCCCCGTTCCCCGATTAGGGTCTCTAAGCCTTCTTCAAAGCGGTCTGCAAACTCATTTACATAAGCTGCTTCTACGGCCGAACGTAACTCCTCTTCGGTGGCCTCGGGGCGGGAGAATAAAATATTGTCTCGAATCGTCCCTTCAAATAAAAAGTCATCCTGCAATACCACCCCCAACTGGGCGCGGTAGCTATCCAAGGTTATCTTGGTCATGTCCTGCCCATCGACCGTGATGAGTCCTTCGTCTGGATTCAAAAAGGAAGCAGCTAGCCCTGCCAGAGTAGTTTTTCCTGAACCTGAAGTTCCAACCAAAGCGGTAACTGAACCCGCCGGAGCATCAAAGCTAATGCCGTGTAAGACCTCTTTATCCTCTTCATAACCAAAACGTACGTTCTCAAACTTAATATCCCCTTTGACACGTCCCACTTCGATCGTGCGATTAGGATCTTCGTTTTCTCGCTCCATATCCAAAAGCTCCTGCGTACGATCCAAACCGGCCAAGGCCTCGGTCAGCTGACTCCCAATATTGCTCATCTGGATAATGGGGAAAACCAATACCGCCAAAAAGAGCACAAAGGATAGTAATGTTCCTACTGTCAGCGAACCATTTTGGATCATGGGACCGGCTACCGCCATAATTGCGATGGTCGTAACGCCAGCCAAAAAGGTACCTAGACTACTCACAAAGGCAGTGGTGGTGAGGGAGCTTTTGATATTTTCAAAGAGTTTAATCACTCCTTTCTTGAAGATGCTCACCTCTTGGTCCTCCGCATGGAAACCTTTGATTACACGGATACCGCCCAGCGATTCGGTCAAACGTCCCGTAACTTCTGCTTGGATCTGACCACGCTCTCTAAAGATCGGTCTAATCTTAGCAAAGGCCCGGAAGGAGACCACCCCAAACACAATCAGGGGTATCAAGGAGATCGCCGTCAATTCCCAGCTATAGTAAATCATTACTCCCAAGGCTCCGATAGCCGTGATGATCCCACCAATCAGTTGCGTAAATCCTGTACCCACTAGGTTCCGGACTCCTTCTACGTCCGTCATAACGCGTGAAACAAGGTTCCCACTCTTGGTATTGTCGAAAAAACGAATCGGCAAGCGAAGGATTTGTTGTTGTACCTGCGAACGAAGTTCAGCGATCATGTATTGGGCCTCAACGCTCAATAACTTGACCAAAAAGAAGGAGGTCAAAGATTGTATCGCTACCGCCAAGACTACTAATCCCAACAGGGGATACAGCATCTCAAATTCGCCTTTGCCGACTACTTCATCGAGTAGATACTTAGGTGAATAAGGCAATACAAAGCCTGCCAATCGACTGATAAAGACCAAAAAGAGGCCAAATCCCAGCAGTTTCCGCCGCGGCCAAACGTAGGTGCGCAGTACCGCTTTGAGGGTGGTGCGAGATTCTTTTTTAGGAGTAGAGGGTTTGCTCATAGTTCATGTATGTCTTAGTACCTGATCAACCCATTGGGGCGACTAAAAGTGACAATCGGGCCTGCTATTTTCTATTGTAGGCGGAGTTTAATACTAGCGGATCGCCCATCAGCTTTGAGTTGTAAAAGGTAGATGCCGCTTGGATAGTTGGCTAGGTCTAAGTTTATTTTATGCCTCCCGATAGCTATCGGGAGCGTGGAACGCTTATCCAGTACCATTTGGCCATTTAAGTTGAAGAGTTGATATGTAATCTCTTCATAGCGATCACCCAGCTCAATGACAAAGCGATCACTGGAAGGGTTGGGATAAGCTGATAATTCACTTTCGAAACTATGATTGGCGATACTCAAGCCTGAGCTAACCGTAAAGCAGGCAGAGGTATCCACGCAGCCATTGTCGCTAATTTCCACCGCATAAGAGCCAGGATCATCTGGGACAAAAGTTTGCTGATTGGCGGCTAGTATGGGCGCAAAATTATTGTTGCAGTCTAGCCATTGATAGCTGACACCTGTGGCTTGAGCGGTGAGATCGCGATTGACTTGAACTACAGCAGTGTCGATTTCGACTATGCTTACATTAAGAGTTAAGTATTCAAAACAGCCTTCTTGGTTAGGAACGGTGTCCTGATAGGTGCCTGAGCTGGTGTAGGTGAAATTGCCACTTGGACTGGTGTAAGGCCCACAAGACACTATCGGTATCGTAGAAGCCGTCGAATTGTTGATTTGCAAGCCTACAATCAGGATACTATCACAGCCAGCAGCATTGCTTACTGTATCCAAATAAGAACCTGAACTCGTCCAAACATAATTGCCACTAGGGCTAATAAAGGAATCACAAGCGGTCTCGAAGATAGTCTCTGTACTGCTCATGCCGATGACCAAATTGATGGTAATCGTACTGTCGCAGCCAGCGCTATTAGGAATGACGTCTTGATAGGTGCCCGAGACGCTCCAAGTGTTCATGCCACTGGGGCTGGTATAGCTCCCGCAAGCAATTTCTGAAATCACGGAACCTGTATTGCTGTTGACAGTAAGGTTGATCGTAATGACGCTATCACAACCCGCCGCATTGGCGATGGTGTCTTGAAAAGTACCTGATCCTAAGAGCGTCTGACCGCTTGGAGTGGTGTAGAAATCACAAGCCGTTTCTGTGATCGTATCGAAAGAAGTTCCTGCGATATTGAGGTTGATGCTCAATATACTATCACAACCTGCCGCATTGACTATAGTATCGGCATAGGTGCCACTGGTGGTGAAAATAAAATTGCCACTCGGACTTGTATAAGGTCCACAGGAGGTAGCATTAATCGTACTCGTCGTCCCAGTTCCAAGCGTCAAGGCCACGCCTTGCACCCAATTGGAAGTGCTCCCGTTGAGTGCAAAATTTTGGAGAGTCCCATTATTGTTGGCTACTAAGTCCGGCAAGTTGGTAATCCCCGTATTTGTCCCCCCGGCAATGCCTTCATCAAATTTATAATAAGCCACTACGCCCGTTAGCGAGCAAAGCGCTTGGTTAAAGTTTGCTGCCACCTGAGAAGGACTCAGCGCAATATCCCAAACCCTGATTTCATCTATTGTCCCATCAAAATGCCTTGCCCCATCCACCCGCTGGCCGATACGCATATTGCCGAGAGCGGTATTAATGGGAGTGGGAATATTACCAGAGACATCTAAAACCCCATCGACATAAAGGGAAAGCTGATTGGAAGCGGTCGGATCATAGACACCCACTACATAATGCCAGAGCCCATCATTTACAGCAATACTGCCGCTCAGACCGCTGCCACTTACTTCAAGGCGAATAGCATTGTTCCAAAGGACATTGAAGGTAAAGCGGCTACCTGTCGCAAAAACACCCCAATCAGTAATGATTTGCTGCACCCCACCATTATTGGGATTGGCATTGGCGGTGGTTTTGATCCAAGCCTCTATCGTTCGCGGAGCGGTCCCTGTGATACCCGGAAAAGTGGTTTGGATAAAATCATTGACCCCATCAAAGTGGAGGGCGTTTTGAGTATTGGGCGGTTGGGCGAAGGCGAGACTTAGGTATAATAAACCCAAGCTCAGGAGGGGAAGTATCTTAATCATAATCGTAGCGTGTATAAACCCAATATACAAAGGCCCGGAAAAGATGGGGGAAGTGGAGGCAAGTTTCCGCTGCTCGGAACGCTTATCATTGGGTGCGGCATGCATGCGCGCACCTACAGTTAGTACCAGACAGAGATAAGCGTTCTGCGCAGCAGTAAGCCAAAAATAAAGCCAGCCAATTATGTCTAAATACTCTGTACTTAATACCAACTACTTTCAACCCAGTACTCAAAATTTAAGTGTATCTTTTCGGCAACTTGCCATTATGAGGGAAACGATACTACTGAAAACCACATATATCACTTGACGCCAGGCAAACGTACGTTGACCAAGGAGGAGTTGCAACAAGAGCACCTTCTCGTCGAAGCAGCTAAAAAACAGCCGCGCCGATTCGGTGTGCTGTATGAACGCTACTACGAACAGATATTCCTGTTTGTATTTAAGCGTGTGGATCAAGAAGAAAGTGCCGCCGATGTCACTTCTCAAGTTTTCCTCAAGGCCATGAGCAATTTGAAGAAGTACCAATTTAGAGGGGTACCTTTTTCGGCATGGTTGTACCGGATTGCCATCAATGAAGTCAACCAATACTTCAGAGAGGCCAAGTCCAAGCGGGCCATTAGTATGAAGTCTAGTGATATCGCTGATATCATGGATGAGGTCGAAGAGCTACCAAAGGACGACAACATCCAACAAATGCTGGCCAGCCTTCAGTTACTGAGACCCGATGAGTTACAGATGATTGAACTACGCTTTTTTGAAAAGTTAGCGTTCAAAGAGATCGCGGAGATATACAATATCACCGAAAACAACGCCAAGGTGCGCATGTATCGCCTCCTCGGCAAGATGAAAAAAATGATGGCAGGAGATAGTCAAAAGTCAGGAGTTAGGAGGACTCAATCCGGTGTTTAGACTGGTGCTTCCGGTTTTGACCTAAGACTAATTAGTTATGACCCAATACAAAGTACATATAGATAAACCTTTACCTGATAGTAAGCGCATCAAGCGACATAAGGATTTTGATTCTCTCTACGATCAATATCAGGTAAACACCCGCTTCCAGTTTTGGCGGCAACTGTACCAAAATCCGCGCTATTTTGCGGGTTTGGCGGCAGTACTGGCGGTGATCTTCCTCGTCTATCAGGCGGTGGAAGAGGAGCGCATCATGGATTTGGCATTTGTCAATCCTCCCGTCGAGCAAATCGACTATCAGACTTTGGCGTTCCCCGCAGGGGAGCCCATCACCATAGAAACAGAAGGGATCCGCAACCTACAAATCCCAGCTCATGCTTTTGTCGATGCTAATGGCCAAGCCGTAAACGATAGCGTCGAAATCCGTTTTCGTGAGCTCTACGAGCCGATGGATTATGCCCTCTTAGGCATACCTATGCAGTATGACTCTGCTCATCAATTAGTGGCTGCGGCAGGAGTAGATGTGCAGGCCTTTCGCCATGGCGAACGCGTCTATCTCAAAGAAGGAGTGGCCATAGAAGCCGATATGGTAGTACGCCTCAATGCGGATGATTTAGATTTATACTATCTCGATACCACCGCCAAGAACTGGGCGCAGCGTGAAGGTCTGACGCTCAAACCCATGATTGCCCCCAGCGTCCCAAAACCAGAAAAGCCGATCCTCTTGGCCCAAATTGAGCAGGAAGATCTCAATGGCGTAACCAAAGCCAGTGCGGCCCCCTTCAAACCGGGCAAGCCCTTTGGCGTCAAACTCAAAAACGCGGCTGATTTCCCTCGCTTTGCCAATTATCAAAAGACCTAT
>JBCCQN010000058.1:0-40780 GCA_039024315.1 Bacteroidota bacterium | reverse complement strand
TGAAAGAGGTTATGGCTGCTCACCAATATGATTTTATCCTCTCTCAACTCAGCGATTAATCTTTTAAGATTGATTTGCGAAATCGGATCTAAGTTGGCAAACGGTTCATCCAAGACAATCACCTTAGAATCTAGGATCAAAGTACTCGCCACTCCTACCCGCTGCTTATTGCCTAAGGAAAGCTCCCGAATATATTTTTGTCCATGTAGCAGGGAATCATTGATAAAGGGAGCGAGATTTTCTACCGCCAATATGGCATCATTGGGATCTCGATTGTATAGCTCAGCGTAAAAGCGAAAGTATTCTTTCGGACTGAGGTAACCCACCAAAAAATCTTCACCGATATAGGCTCTGGTATATTCTTTCCAAGTCTCAGCCTGAGCTACCACCTGCCCAAAAGAAGAAATGTATCCTTCTTCCAAGGGGATGAGGTCAAGCAACGCTTTCAACAAGGTAGTTTTGCCAGCACCGTTTACCCCTACCAAACCGACGCAGCTGCCTGGGTGCAGCTCCAAGTCTGCAATCTCTAGCGCAAATTGGTTATACCTCCGGAGGATGTTATTGATTTTTATCATGATAAGATCGTATCAGGTGATACTTTTGGTTGATGATACGCTTGGCCCCATAATGAATCATCGGTTTTATAAAAAATAAGCTCATGCTGGAAAACAAAATGGTCCCCCACCAGATATACCGCAGGCTTACCTCCGCGAAGTTTACCTTATAGCTCCCCCAAAACTGCAGGCCGAAGACAATCAGGAGGACAAACCCATAATATCGCAGTTTCAAGCCTCTCTGATTGAAAAAGCCGCTTTCATCTAATTCTATTCTTTGATCATTATGAGCCGCATTGAGCAAAAGGACGTAAAACAAGAGGCTAGCCGAGAGGAGAAAAGCAGTAGCAATTTGTAGTACAATATTGAAATCTATAAAGGCAAAAAGAATCATCTGTAAACTCACAGGAATACTAGAGATCAATAAGCTGAATAGATATTTTTTTTGAATTTGCTCCGCAAAGACCTTGGGAGCGATCATCAAAAGCTTGTAGTAGGTACTATCCCATCCTGGGAACGATAACCAATAGGTGAGAATAAAACCACCGGCTACAGCAAAACTTAGCAGCATGAGCGACCCTTCTGCAGCTTGGTAATCCGTAAATAGATACATGACCGGCAAGCAGATCGCGGCCAAGATCGGCAGGTAAATTAAAGTGTTAAAGCGTTTGTTGCGGATAAATAATTTCCACTCTTGCCAAAGCCAGCCTTCACCCGAAAATCGCCTTGAGGTGGCGGACCTTCTATCAATAGTCCGATAAGTAATAATCTTTTTAAGTCGCTGAAATAAAGCAACATACAGCAAAATCAAAATCACACCAGCGGTAAGTAGAGAGGCAGTTTCAATGCGCTGATTTAGCATAACATTCTGGGTCCCATAGGCAAATAAGGCCATCACTAAAAGCACGCTTAAGAAGAAAAGTATCTTTTTAGTACCGCGAAAATTCAGGCTCCCAAATAAGAACACTAGGCTGTTGAACAAAACCGCAATCACCATCCAAATGATCATAAACGTGGGTTCGGCCACCTGCCCGTAAGTGCTGGCCGCAAAAATGGGGATGAGCAAACTGAAGGGACTACAAATGCTTGCCAAGATATAATAGAGCGCAAGGCTCCCTTTGGAAAGACTGATATTAAATATGCGAGTGGGAAAGAAAATATTTTGCAAAAACATTCTCTGCAAGATCTCCATACCACAAAGCCACCACAAAGCCCTTGCTGCGCTTATCCCTGTTGCCTGCTCAAGAATAGGAAACGCATTAGCAGCAGCCCAGTAGATTACAAAGATCAGGGCCCAAACCATGATTCGTCCCAGATTTTCTAAGGCAAAGCGGGTCGAGTTAAGCTTAAACTGATACTTTAAATTTGCGATATATAAATCAATTATCAGACGCATGAGGATATCATAAAGCTAGTTTAAGAGAAAGTTTTGAGGAGGCTTAAAGCGTGCAGGAGCAACAGTTTTATTTCGAGCAATGAAGTAGATTTAATGTCGCAAGTCTTCAAGAGCAAATGGGTAATATGGTTATTCCTTAATGCTTTTTACAGCCTACCTAAAAAATGAGGCGCAAGCACTAGTGCTGTTAGAAATTTAGACTGCCTCCGGCGGAGGCAGTCTATTGATTGATCATTTAGGATCTTAGCAAGGTCCTGAAGAAGCCAATCCTCCCATGATGGCACCACCAAGTACCGCACCGATCGGCCCACCGACGAGACCGCCTGCTAGAGTACCCATTCCGATTAAGAAAGCTGAAGCTGCTCCACAGCCGGCACTTCCTGGCTCGTAGATATCACCACCGTTTAGCATCTGAAGCTGATTTTCATTTAATGTTTTCATAATTAGTTGATATAAAAAAGTTGATACTTACTCTATTTTCCCTTTATTTTTTTCGGGACAGGCTTTTCAGTTTCCGCCTGCTAATGACTTATTCATTATATTTTTGATCTGCGAAAGGGGAGCAATAATTTTTTAGAACGGACATCCCCTGCGGCTTAGGACCCAAAGTTCAATTTGATGAAGGTGATAAGTAGCACCCAGATGATCAGTCCTAGCCCGTAGGATTTAGCCACAAACTTTAGGCTATCCTTCCAAGAAAACTTTAATATTTTTTGGATCCCGCTAACTAGTGCTAGCCAGTAAAAAAGCTCAAAGATGTTTATTAGCTGCAGTGGATAAACATACCACTGACTGGTGTCCACACCCTCGGGCAGGAATGCAAGGAGAGAAAAGTTGTGAAAGCCACCTAAGTCGTCAAAAGAATGAACCTCCCAAAAAATCGCTATGTAAGACGAGGCAAACAAAGCGCCAATGGCAAGCACGAGCTCTGCTCGGATGATAAGGGACCATATCTGTCGAAAACTAATTTTTAGATTCCCCCATACTACGGCACACATTATACAAAAGGCCACCAAGGAGAGCTTTATCGTCAATAGCACCGGTTGCAAAATGTATCCAGCCCAGCGCATGCTCCGCTGCGATTCTAGCATTCGGTAAATTTCATCGTAGGCGAGGCGATCCGCGAAGGTGTTGTAGTAAACCGTATCCGAAAGCAAATAGTATTCACCGATAATGGAGGCGCAGACATAGCAAAGAACGAGCGCCAGAAACCAATAAAGGTTGGCTCCTTTTTGCCAGACACTTTGTTTCTGAAGACTTAGAGTGCGACTGTTGCTAAACATTTTCGTTAACTGTTTTATGGTTGTAATTTTAAGAATTGCCCTTTGCTTAGGACTTTCTTTGTAAGCTAGACTGTTGTATTTCCTTACATTTCAAACATCGCACTTTGGGCTTCCAAGCTGAATCACATTTAAGTAGCGTTGTTCAAAAAACACCCCTTGAACTAAACCCAATATCTGACTCTGATTACGCCAGCAGCGATTTTAAAAGCTTATTTGTTCAAAAAACGTCCTATTTTGAGCAATACAGAAAACCAGTTTTTACCTCTTTAGAGGGAAACTTTCTTTGAGGAAGGCCAGAGTGCTTATTTAAGGAAAGCCTGTCAGGCTGATTGAAGATTAGTGAAAAGGGCTTATTGATACTCATTCGACTGAGCGTTCTGCGCAGCAGTCCTCCAAATCCCAAAACCCCAAACTAAGTACAAGCAAATGGGGCCGCTGCAAATAACAGCGACCCCAGCGTGAAATATGATTGTGCTTATCTCTTAGTCTTGCTTGAAGAGTACCCAGCCGAAGTTTTGACAGATCTCCCTACAGACAAATTTTAAAGAGAAAATTTGAGTAAGGGAAATAGCCTTGGTTTTCATGATTGACGCAGTATGGGTTTGTACTAAGAGTGTTTTTAAAACAGTCTAAAATTGGTCCCATAGCGGCTTGGATGAAAGCAGCAAAAAGCAGGATTGTTCAAAATCCCCAAAACTATTTGCAGAAAAAAGGAGTTAAGAATTTTAGCACAATAAGATTCTGGCAAAGCATTTTGATGATTTTGTTCAAAAAAGCAAACTCCCCTGAGCCTCAATAATCATGAAAAACCGTAAAGTTTTTAAGCTTATTAATAGCTTACAGCCCAAAGAAAAACGGAAGTTAGATCGATGGCTAGAGTATGAATTAGGGGAAAAACAAAAAGCGGTACATCATCTTTATAAGCTGCTCTTAAAAAATGCCAAAGTACCGATCATTTGGCAGGCCCTTTTTCCAGATCGTAATCTACCTGAGCAGCCGCTACAAGATCTGCAATTGCGCAGATTGGAAAACCATCTTACTGAACGAGTGAGCACCTTTATGGCCATTGAAAAGTTTCGCAAAGATGAGTCGATGCGAGATTTATACCTAATAAAGGCTTTAAATGAGCGCCCACAGGAGGAGGTTTTTGTACCAGAATTCAATAAAATCAAGAAGCGGATAGAAGGCACCAAAGTAAAAAACGGGGAGTACTATCAGGTGCGCTACCTTTTAGAAAGGGAGTATCAATATTATCGGGTCAAACATAATAATAAGAATTATAAGCTCGCTCCCGAGTACGATAAATTACTAGATACCTGGTGGCTGCATGAAAAGATGCGCTTGGCCAATATCATGATTTCTCGTTCGGCCAAGGCCGATATTGTTCCCAGCTTAGCTTTTGCTTTAGATCATATCGAGGAGTCTGAAGAGTATATGGAGATGCCCATGCTACAAATTTATTGGCATCAGTATAAACTTCACGCTGAGAACCAAGAGACTCACATCATCCCCGAATGGCTCTGGAGCTATGGCTCTTGGCTCAATCCCAAGGAACAAAGAGACATTTTGGTCAACCTGACCAATTTTTACACCAAAGCTTATAACGAACAGAGGGATCCTTACTTTAGAGAGCAGCTTTATCTACTATTGAAATGGGGCATCGATCAGGAAATCCCTTTTCTCGATGGCTATCTCCCCTGGTCTTCTTACAACTTACTCTGCACCCTTACTTTTTTGATTGAACCCCTAGAAAAGAGTCGAGAAATCATTGAGACTTATAAAGAAAAACTAAGCCCTAAGGACCAAGAAGAAGTCTATTTTTATCAGCTCGGCAATTATTATTATCGCAAAAAAGAATTCCGCAACGCCATTCGCATCCTTAATCAACGTTTTTCGAGACCACCACTAGAGCGAGCGGGTAGAATCTTATTGTTGATGTGTCGCTATGAATATGGGGATAGAGTAGAGATTGAAAATGAAATCAGAGCCTTAATCGTCTGGTTGGAAAGGCAAAGCGTATTTTCACATACTGTCAAACAGAGCAATCTCAATTTTTTGAAAGTATTTAATCGCCTGATACAATTTCAGTCTCAAAAGGATCATAAAAACTTAGTGGCGAGTTTGGCAAAAGAACAAAACATCTCCAATCGGAGTTGGCTGGAAAAAAAGATTAAAGAACTCGATTCTCAACTGATCTTTAAATGATAAAGTTCCAGCATCCTTAGTAGACTGCTGCGCAGAACGCTCATTCTCCCTACAAAAAACAAAAACCGCCCCCCCTTGCGAGGAGACGGCCACCTGATCTTCAGCAGGTGTTGCTATGTCAGCCTTTGGGACTGACGTCCATGATTAATGCTGCAGATGGATATTTTCAGTGATTACACCTCCGGTATATTGGATGACGATCGTATAGTAACCATTGGGTAAACTAGACAATGTGTAGAGGTTAGTAGCAATCGCCAATGCATCGAGTGGATAGATCTGTCCAGAAGGACTTGCCAGATGCATGTTGATGATTTGACTAGCGATGATACCGCTAATGGTTAGATCATAGTTTACGCCATCGTAAGAAAAATTAATGTTTGGACGAGCGAAGCTTCGCACTCTTTCATCTTGGGTGATTTTTCTTTGTTCATTATTTGCTCTACGGTCAACGACATCGACAAAATCAACTTCCATGTTTTGAGCTGATGCGGACTTGCTTGTGCAAGCGAAAAGACCGAGAAGACAGATTAGTTTGAGGATGGTTTTAATGGAAAAAGACATAGCTAGAAAAGTTTTTGGTTGTGAAAGATTTTGCAAGGCACTTGTGAAGATTTTGAAGATATGTTTGTGCCTTACGCTTACAATGTTACACCATCAACTAGCCATCTCTGAGCATAAAAGCTCGCCTTTGTTCAAAAAACAAATAGCCAAAAAGGCAAAAATCCCACCAGAAACGACGTTTCATAGCAGGATTTCCATATATGATTGTTCAAAAATATACTGTATTTGATATATTTAATTTGCCCGAATTATTTTCAAATAAGAAATAGAAAGGAGCCTAATTCTATTAGAAAGGCCTAAATGCTAGGGGGCTTGGGCTGGTCTTCTGCTTCGCAGAACGTTTAATTTATGCCTTCAAGAGCTTCTTCACTCGAATCTAATTATGGGTGAGTCCAAGATCCTGATCTTAGAGATCGGGATATTGATGGTACATTAAGACCGAGGAGAAGAGGGCTATGCAGTCCATCAAGACCTTTTTTCTCTGTGCTGCATACTTTTTCCTTTCCACGTACTTAAAAACTTGCTTCACAAACGGTTTGGTATCTTATCCTTTTTTCTTACTTATTTAACCCAAGCCTTCAACCTTCATTCCCTCTGGGAAACTAATCGCGTATGCTAGCGTGAGCTTTTTTTCCTCATCCGCGGCCAAAGCCACTTTCCATTCCAAAAGATTTTGCTCATCCAACTTTAGGTTTTCATCTCCCGATTTTAAGCTAGGTTCTATCATCTCAATTTTGATACGCTCATCTTGAGACAGCGGAAAGCGTTCCTTTAACTCGACGACTACTGGCACATTCTTATGATTATGTAGCACCGTCTGATAGCGGAACATGACTCTATCTCGTTTAGACATCAAGCCTTGAGATTTGCGGTGCTTTTGCAACAATTTATGCTCGATCTTGATCCGATTGTCGATACCCAAACCTTGCCGATAGGTTTCGCCTTGGGCTACCATAGGTATAGCCGTCTGGTTGACATATTGTCCATCAAGAAACACGCTGGCTTTGCCTGCTAAAAGGGGATAGTCAGACTCATTGGTCAGCTCGGTTTGCAAATACACCTTGTCCTGTAAACGCGGGATACAGAGATAGAAAAACTTACTAGGCAGTTCGAGCGAGCGGATATGAACTTCATGCGCTTGATTGTCAGTCGGTACATCAAAATCGCCTTCTAGCCCAAAAGAGGTAGATAAAACCCCACTCTCCACAACAGATTCTCTACGTTTGGCCGCGGGAGGAGGTGGCGCCATATCAGCCTCTTCAGCCATAGCCATAGGGCGTTTTGCCATTTTTTTCGGCGCTGCCGAACGTACCATCGCTTGAGTTTCACCGCCAAAACTTCTATCTAAAGTAGGTTTGGGGGGCATATAGGGTCGCACGAACTGAGGCCTTAGCTTAGGTGGATTACCACTTATGCTAGGCTGAGAAGTCGAAAGCAAAAGCTTTACCGCTGGCCAATCCTCTCCCGTATTTTGTCTGACCTGTGCTTTGTAAACACAAGTTAGGCGTTCCACGCTAGAGTCCACCCTAAGATCATAAAGTGGGTTCCAGCTTGCATTATTGACCAGATACTTGAGGCCTAATTGGATTTTACTGTCCTTTTCGATTTCGACCCTCAGTCGCACATTATACTCTCTCGCTTGTATGCGACCCAAATCTTGGATTTGTCGCCTTACTTGATCTAGTTTCTTTTGGGTATCGAGCAATTCTTTTTCTAGCGTCAATAAGTCTGTATCGAGACGGTCAAGTTGAGAACCATAAAACTGCAGTAGTTTTTGCCAGTTTTCGGGCGACCACTCAGCTTCGTGGCTTTGTTCAGTCGCGGTGGTCACCCTATTGCCAAGTCCTATGACAAAGTTTTTTTGCTGCTGCAGCCGAGCTTGGCGGCTTTGTTGATTTTTGAGAACTTGCTGCAAGCGTTCCTCTTCTTCTTGAAATACTTTGAGCTTGGGATGACCTTTTTCAGCTAGTTGTTGATGCTCAGTACGGATGTCAAAAAGCCAAAGATTATCAGAGGCAAGTACCTGAACACTTTGGGGATTAAGCTTATCAGTAAGGTGAGCAAATACAAGTTCATGGCTGCCAGCGGCAAGTTCAATTTCAGCCTGACGTTCTACTTCGGCCTGATTAGGATAAACCGTTACACGACTAATCTCGGAGGGTATGTTTTGCATATTGGAAAATAGAAAATGTCTAGCGAATCTCCACCCGCTTTTGGGCGTTTTGTCCAAAAAAGAGGGGGAAATACATCATCTCGGCCCTCGTTGTCCGAAGGCCAAAATTACCCGCAAAGCGCGGCATCAAGCTGACTTCAAAACGATGCGTTCCCGCAGGGAGTCGTAAACAATAAATCTCCGTCTGCTCTCGCTTGTATTCTCGGTAACTTTCTCCCCGCCACCAAGATCGTTTATCTAGGTAACTACAGCCAGCCGGAATCGGCAATCGCAGCGCAACATAATCTGCGGAAGATTCCAGCTTGACCTCGGCGATCATCAGTACTTTTTGCCCGCTTTTTAAGTGCTCGATCGTATCATTTTGTGAGTTTACAAAATAGGTTTTGACAGCAAATGGCTTTTGCGCAGCTTGGGGTTGAGTATTCCAATAATGCTGATAGGCTGTCGCATAGACGGGCAACCTACCCTCAAATCGTAGCTCCAATTGAGCGTTCGCGGCCAGCGTATCCCGAAAAGGAAAGGTATCAACTTTGGCGCCATTGACCCAGATTTGTGGCTTTAGTTCCTGACCTTGCTCAGCGACAATGTCTGCGAGGATCACCGCTAATACCTGAGCAGATTCATAGGTATTGCGCCAATAATAGGGCTTGCGACCTGCGAGGATATAGTTGAGAGTAAGTGCCGCTTCTTCGGCTCTGTCTGCTTGGGCTTTTAGCAGTTCATAAACTCGCAAACTGGTCAAGAAGGCATTATCCGTTACCTGATAGGACTCATTTCCCCAAAAGTAACTGCCAAACTGGCTTTGCTTTCTGAGTTTGAGCAAAGAATCCATCTCCATCGGCAATTCATATCGTTGGCGCAGCAAATAGTTCTCTACCAAATAGCGGCTGTGCCCATAACTGGACGGCAATAAACTATCCAAAATACCTTGATAGTTGAGCTTTGCTTCCAGTTGAGAGAGCAAATCTAGGGCTCGGTATTGATCAAGCAAACTATAGCTTTCCCATTCAAACAAAAGCCGCGCTTTGATATCCGCAGTATTGAGCGAGACCGTAAATCCGGCTTCTTGGGCCATCATCAATGCCTCCACTACATGCAGACTCACCCACATTTGACCTGGCATATTGGGCCACCAACCCCAGCTAGCATCCTCATTTTGATGGCGCAAAAGACGGCGGATCAAACGCTTGATTTCATTATTGCCGCGGAAGCTTTCTCCCAACTGCTCACTGATCTTTCGCTCGTGCAGAAATGCCATTAGTTTAGAGGCAGATTGCTCATTACATTCATAGGGATAGCTCCTTAAGCGCCGGATCTCCGTCCTCAAACTAGGAAGCAAATCAGCTTCTAAGTTCACATAGAGAGGACCCATACTGCTATCTCCCTGATAGCTCAAACTGCTATCCTGCCAAAACGCCCAAAACTTGCCTTCCGTTTCCTCCACGCCAGCTCGGTAAAGGGGCACTTTTCGTTCTTCTCCGTCCCAATAACCATCCTCTGTACGAGTAAGTTGATAGCGAAAAGTGAGACTATCATTACCGCTGCGCGGAACGCTAAAATAAGCCGTATCAAGAGCCACCCTGGTGAGTTGGTGCCTGCTGCGCAGAACGCTGGTATCGTTCAGGGCAAATTCGGTTTCAATCCCTACTGTATCCCCCGCATAATTGATGCTCTTGCCAATCAAACGTACCGAATCACCAGGCAGCAAAAAACGAGGTAGTACGATTTGGCCAGAGAGCATGCGATAAGCCTGCATTTGACTAGTAGTCTTGCCTATTTGGCGTTGCTCGTTGTGGCCGAGGGCAAATAAGTGCCACTGGGTGATATCATCAGGGATACGGGCCTTGATTTCAACCGTTCCATCAGGCCCTGTCTTGAGATTGGGATACCAAAAGGCATAGTCACGAAAGTTGGTACGGAGGGAGGAGCCTGAGGCCTCGCCTTGAAATTCTGGCTTTTCAAAACTGAATGGCCCTCCCTTAATTTCTGCCTCTGCCGCCAGCGAATCCATCGGCATTGTACCAGACTGATACCCCCCTGGAGTCAAAGCAGCTACGGTACTTACATCCCGAGTAATGTCCTCTCTGATCCTGATCTGGCGAACTGAGGACTGCGGCAAAGTAGCTTCTCCTCTGATCTTGACCCCATCGATAAATACGACAGACGAGGCCTCCGACATCTTAGCAGTGGTGCCGTAACCCGTTAAGACTACTTCACTCATAATCCTGACCTTATCCATATTTACGTCTGAGATATTATCTAATAATATTTCCCCATCCCAATAGTTTACATCAATGGTTCGCTCAAAGGAATTACCTAGGTATCTAACTTGGATTTTAAAAGTCTCAGAAAAAACAGGTATTGAAAAAAAACCGTTTATATCCGTATTACCACCAGACCTAAATTTTCCATCCTCATCAAAATGTAACACTGTGGCGAAAGAAAGAGGATAACGGTCTTTCTTTTCAAGGATTCGGCCATTTATCCAAAAGGCAAATCCTTCACCATTCATTTGACTTCTAATGCTATCTCGAGCTCTAGCTTCAGTTTTCTTTAACCTTTGTAAGAACTCATAAAGGCTACTATCTTGAGCCGAATCGTCTAAGTCTTCTTTCCAAGCACAATAGTTAATCCCTTTAGGTTTTAAGTCAAAAGAGGGGCTAATGAGGCGTCGATTAATCAGTTCTTTCTCCCCCTGCCAATAATGGATTTTATATTGTCCAGGAGGCAGAGAATTAAACGAAGATATATAAGAAGGATAAATCCAGCTTTCTGAGGAATTAACTCTTACGATTTCTGTGAATAAGACTTTCTTTTGTTCAATATCTGGAATATGAGTTTCCAATCTACAGTCTTTTTGCGCTACCTCCTTTGGGAGGAGTAACCATAACAACTGAGATTGATTTAGGCCAATAATATTTTGCCCGAAGGATTTTATGGGAGGAGTGCTTCGGACCGTAGATATCTCGTATGGTTCCCCTTTTTGAGCTGAGAGTGAGGTTTTTTTGTTCTTCCAGAAGTCTTCGGACACTAGCTGAGCGTAACGAGGGTAGATGGTATAGCGATAGCCTATTTGTTTAGGGACTTCATAACTCCAACCAGATCCTTGAATCTTCAAGGGAAGATTATTTCGAAAGGGACCGAGAAGATGATTACCATACAACGCAGTACGAGGGAAGAAATGAATCGATTCTCCTTGAGAAATACTGAGTTTACTCGCATTAGAAAAGCGAAACCAAACGAAATAGGTCTCTATGATTCGGCGTTCTAAGGAGCTTAGTTCCGGCTTTGCCGAACGCCAAGTCGTTTTGGGTCCAAGTTTAGTTTTATCAACACTGACGATCTTTTTTTGGCCGGCAGCTAGCCAAACACTATCCATTTCAATGAGTCGATCATCTAGTCTAACTTTGATATTGTGATAGCCCTCAGTGGTACGGAAAGCAAAAGCTTGATTGGCCTGGGCTTGGTAAAAGACTGGCTTATCGTCCAAATAAATGATAACGGGATTACATTGCAGCCCTCGCTCAAACACATATGGTGCAAACTGAGCGGAGCTACTATCCTCGATCGAAAAAGTATATTGGTAGCGTTCCCCAGCGGGGTAACGAAACTGATACCAAGCCAGTGAGTCTAGCCCTATTTTCTTAGCCCAAAAGGGATAATCCACCAAGCGATTGCGCCTACTCCTATCAAAGTCCGAATCTGCCTTAAAACTATTTTTGGGATAACGGTTTTCCCATTGCGGGGCCCAAATCGGAATCTTAGGGGCGCTAGTTTCCTGAAACTTTGCGGTATAGCCATAAAGAGTCAAATCAAAGTCAGCGATGGCTTGTTGATCAATATCCTCAGCGCTGATTTTTATCGGCACCAAGGTTCCAGGGGCTACTTGCTGTGGATGATCGAGCTGAAGATTGACCTTGTTGGGATAATAGTTGAAACGAAAATCCTGCTCCACCACTTGTCCATCCCAGACATATCGGGTAGAAAGAAAGTAATACTCCCTCGTCCCAACTGACCTACGCAATTCTAGTTCGGAGCTCTCTCCCTGTTCGATCAGCTTATTACCTTTAAAAAGGCTGTACCAGATGGGTAACCCTCTCGGATTGAAGGACTCAATAAATAGGGAGTCAGTAGTCCGTTTACCTCCGACCTGAATCAGAGATTTCCCAGCGGCAAAGGTTCGACTTTGGCCTTGACAGTTTACTCTGATATGACTGAATGTTCCCCGCAGGGGTAAGACCAAAGGTAGAGATAGCGAATCCTGCCAAATAGGTCGATATGCCCGATCCAAATACTCAACCCATGCCGTCTGAGGGATACTTTGTGCATTTTGATGGTAATGGATCTCCAAAGAATCTAAGCCTTCTCTAAAACTGATATTAGCCTCTTGATGCTTGTATTCTAGCAAATACTGCTGGGACCGCACTTCATTATCACTCGTAAAAATGCTAGTGGCCAACTGGGCAGAAAAAAGAGCCTCTGGCCAAATAGAGTCTGGAATATTGATGATGGTTTCCCCCAGCGGATCGAGTTTTTGTTCCCATTGCCAGAGGGTATCTGGCATAAAGCCACGATTAGTTTTCCAAATAATGTTAGCGCCTGGCCGCATGAAAAGGGAAAGCTTAATTCGCGCATCTGGCACCGCTAAATTATTTTCATCTTTAGCAGAGGCGTAGAGCAAGAATGCTAAGCCCTTATATACCTTATTGCTATCGATACGTGTCTCAAATCTTACTCGATTCAATTCGTAATCTTCATAGCGAAAGGAGGTATAGATATCTGGCCTTCTTTTTTCGACATCGAGATAGACGTAGCTATATGCATCCAATTGCAGATCCAGACTATCGGCTAGCACCCAGTCAATTAGATACACTCCGGGGCGGGGATGCTGAACTGGAATATCAATTTTTTCCCGATTTCGATTGAAAGTATAGGCCCCAAATTCACCATCGACGGCTTGTCCATTGCGAGCTTTGAGGACGACAAACTTAGCCTTAAGAGTATCTCCGGGCCGATAGATAGGTTTATTATGCGATACGTAGCTCCGGTATTTATTGTAGGGGTTGAAGAGGGTCTGGCTTTGCCGAACGAAATAATTCAACCAATAACGGGGCATTTCTAAAAAGCGGTAGGGATGGGCGATAGCATAGCCAAGCCGAAATAAGCGCCAGCTAATTAGCCTAAGCGTCGGTAGGTTAAAGACCCAACTGTACATGCGACGAAAGTTCCATTTTGAACGCGTATTATCTAAGGTGTACCAATTGGTTTGACCTTGATAGGAGATCTCGACTAAGCCCCCTCTAGCACGGCGAGGCGCATGAAAGGTGGCGCTTTGCTCATCGAAAGGAATAGCTTTACCATTTAGGGTGATTTGGGCATCAGGTAATCTATTGCCCTGCACATCAAAAGCCATCAAATGCAAGGAAGTTTGGTCATTGAGGACTTGCAATTGGATTGCTTGGACGGGGAGATATTGCAGCTGCAATTGGGTGTTGACTACCTTGGCTTGGACGTAATGGCCAGCAGCCAAGGAAGCAGGCCGACCATAAGTAGTCCGAAAAGAATCCACTAAGTGCGAAAAGGCTTCTTCAGGCAACACTAAAGGCCCTTCGAGATAGAGCTGCTTGGCTTGTTGTTCGCTCAGTTTATAGATATAGGTATAATGGCTGGCCTGTGGGCTTTGCAACAAATCTTGGGCAAAGCCTTGGGAGCATAATATGCTTAGGACTAGCAGGGAAAGGAAGCGCATAGTTGTCAATAACAAAAAGAAAACTCCTCGGTTGATATGGAGATAGTTATCTTGGAAAAATTTCACAAAGTGTGCTCAATTCTTACATAAAAATACTTCGATTTTAGTAATTTAAATTACTATTCAATCAAACACACTATAGGTTGGCTCGCTCATTTTAGCAGCCCAAGAAATTCAGGTACTGGAATATTCGATTATTTGCGTTCATTTGCATGATTATACTACCTGCTGTTTGCTTTGCAAATACATATTAGCATAATTTTATACAAACGATTCAGGCTAAATATTTTCCCTTGATGCTACTCAAAGCCCCCCATACTTACACCAGAGGTTTACTAAGCTGCTTGCTTTTCATTACGCTTTCTTTCTATGAAATATCAGCCCAACACTCTCGTTGGGTAACGGTCGATAGTATGCAGATCGATCCCAATTCTTACCAAACTCGGGTATATCCTCGCAACCGTAGCTTGAGCCAGACAAGGGCTGCCAGTGGTAGTCAGGCTTTTGTGGTTGACTATAACGGCTTTGGGGTAGCGGCCCAAACCGCTTTTGACTACGCCATCGGCATTTGGTCCAATGAGCTGTTTGGCATGGTACCCATCAATGTCGAGGTGAGTTTTGCAAATCTTCCCGGGGCTACTTTAGCTACGGCAAGTGCCAATTTGATCTACTCAGGTAGTGGAAGTTTACCCGTACCCGGCGCTTACTATCCTTCGGCCTTGATCAATCAGTATCAAGGTTGCGATTTGGCACCTGCCACCAATGATATTGCCATCGTATTCAATAGTAATATCAACTGGTACTTTGGTACGGATCTCGCGACCCCTGTTATCCAATATGATTTTGTATCCGTAGCCTTGCATGAATTAGGGCATGGCCTCGGCTTTTTTGGCACTGGTAAATTTGATGATGGCATAGGCGCAGCAGAGTGCGATGGCATTGCCAACAATGGTTGTATTGGCCTGCCTGTAGGAGCGATCAATTACTCTGGAAATTATATGGTTTTTGATGAGTTTGTGGCCAACAGCGCCGGCAATGATATCAATAGCTTTACCAATCCTTCCGGAAATATGGGACTTCAACTTACCGGAGATGATCTCTTCTGGCAAGGCGCAAATGGTATAGTAGCTAATGGTGGGATGGATCCAAAACTCCATGTCCCGATTACTTTTCAATTGGGCTCTAGCTATTCACATCTTGATGAAAACACTTATCCGGCTGGCAATCCGCATTCTCTAATGACTCCCGCCCTGGGTGCTGGTGAGGCTATACATGATATTGGAGACGTATGCCGTGGCATGTTTCAAGATATGGGCTGGACCTTGGCCAACATCCCGCAGACAAGGTTTGAAGTACGTACCGTAGGCTACTCTGGGCTGGTTCATGAGTTTACAGACGCCTCGGCCCAAGCTGTCAGTTGGGAATGGGACTTTGACAATGATGGTTTTATAGATGCAACGGGCAAAAATCCGACGCACACCTATGCAGCACCTGGTGTTTACACTGCTTCTCTTACCATCAATGGCAATCCTGCCCTGACCTACACCCAAAATATTGAAGTCTATGAAGTCCCACTAATCCCTTTTGTCTTGGATTTTGACCTGAGCGAAAGCGGTTTCTATCCTAGTGGGGCTAGTTGCGACCAATGGGAATGGTCTGACGGTACCAATAAAAATTCTTATAAACCATCTAATTTTCCGGTGCCGCAGTTTGGTAGCCATAGCTGGTTTACTAAGGCCAATGGTAATCACGGGGCTGATGGACTTTACTATCTGGAAACAATGCCCTTTAACTTTGTTGGCGCAGTGGGTGATTATTTCTTGGATTTTGAATTTCGAGCTGCACTTTCCCCAGATGCGGGAATGAATATGGAATACTCCACTGATGGAGGACTCAGTTGGCAGATATTAGGACCATTGGGAGCCGCCGATCCAGACGCTATCAATGATTGGTATGATCAAACCAATATCGTAAGCCTTAACGGAGAACCAGGTTGGGCGCCTCCTACTACCCAAGCCTTCAATATCTTCACCCCTAATTTTAGAATCAATGCCGTAAAAGGTTTCGCGGATGTTCGTTTCAGATTAAAGTTTGGTAGTGGTAGCAGTAATTTTTTGGATGGCTTTCAGGTCGATAATTTTGAGATTAGTGGCAGTGTCTTAAACGCCAACTCTGACCTATCATTAAGTGGTCGTCAAGTAGATAAGCAACACGAATTGACTTGGTCGAGCCAAACACCCGCTCAAAGCCTAAAATCTTTTACCCTCGAACGGGCACTGGGCAATGGGGATTTCATCGAACTAAAAAGTTTTGAAGCCGGTCAAAGAAGCTACCGCACTACTTTAGCCAACCCTCTACCGGGCTTGAACCGCTATCGAGTACGACAATTGGCTCAAAATGGAAGCTTACAATGGTCGGAAACCGTTGACCTACAGCACCATAGCGATCAACTGGCACGTCTCTACCCCAACCCAGCCTCGCAATCAATTTGGTTTGAATGGTATAATCCAGAAGCTACCATCGCCAAAATCAAGCTCCTCAATCTCAATGGGCAAGTAGTGTGGCAACAGAATGTATCGGACCAAGGCTTAATACAAAAGGAGCTAGACATTGGCGAACTAGCAAGTGGGGTGTACCTCTATCAAATACTCACTGCACAAGCTAGCCAAAGAGGGAAGCTGGTTGTACAATAAAGGGAGATAAGCGTTCCGCGCAGCGGTAAATCAAAACATAAACCAAAATAAAAAGATAGCCGAATGAATAGACTTCATTCGGCTATTTTTTTAAAGTACAAAGTAGAAAGTATTCAGTATCAAGAAAATGGTCTTGACGAACTCTAATTGTCTTAATACTAAATACTATTGTCTAAGTACTTAACATGAAGTCTAGTGAGAAATCACCCCTGAACCCAGAAGTTCGGTCCCATCGTACCAAGCGGCAAACTGCCCAGGAGTGATCCCTCTTTGGGGATTTTCGAAGTCAATGTATAGACCCGCCTTTTCTCGATAGAGGGTAGCCTTTTGGAGGGGTTGGCGATAACGAATCCGCACCTGTAACTCACGACTTTCGCCATTGGCTAAGGCTAGATCGGGACGAATCCAATGGATGTCCTCATGAGTGATGAAAAGGGTGGTCCGGTTTAGACCCGGATGCTCCTCACTCATACCCGTATAAATGATGTTTTCCTCCACGTCGGTCGCAATGACAAATAAAGGTTCGACCTTGCCCCCTACCCCTAAACCTCGCCGCTGACCAATGGTAAAGAAGTGGGCGCCTTGATGTTGACCTACCACGGTGCCGTCTCGACCTTGATACATAAAGGGTTCAGCCAATAGGTGCCGTTTTTCCTGCGCATCTCCAATAGCAGCGACCGCAGTTTGACGTTGGGCATAGATGGGAGAATCTGCGGGAATCTCCACAATTTGTCCTGTCTTGGGCTTGAGCTGTTGCTGTAAAAAGTCAGGGAGACGGACTTTGCCAATAAAACAAAGCCCTTGGGAATCCTTTTTTTCGGCAGTGATCAGCCCTGCTGAACGCGCAATTTCTCGCACTTCGGCCTTTTGCAAATGTCCAATTGGAAAGAGGGCTTTAGCAAGTTGATCCTGCGTCAATTGGCAGAGAAAGTAGCTCTGATCCTTATTGGGATCCGCCCCAGCTAATAGTTGATAATGGGTTTGTCCATCCATCTCCACGCTGCCACGCTGGCAATAATGTCCTGTGGCTACGTAATCCGCCCCAAGCTTAAGGGCCTTATCCAAGAAGATGTCAAATTTAATTTCGCGATTGCAAAGAACGTCTGGATTAGGGGTGCGACCGGCTTCATACTCGGCAAACATATAGTCCACGATCCGTGCCTTGTATTCTTTGCTCAGATCCACTACTTGAAAAGGAATGCCTAAAGCCTGGGCGACATTGAGGGCGTCATTGCTATCCTCTATCCAAGGACATTCGTCAGAGATGATCACGCTATCATCTACCCAATTACGCATAAACAGAGCAATCACCTCATGCCCTTGCTCCAGAAGCAAGTGCGCCGCTACACTAGAATCAACTCCGCCTGAAAGGCCTACTACTACTCTTGCCATACTTAATTCAATTGCGATTGCAAATTTACAACATTTACGGAAGAATAGCTTTAGCGTTACAACATTGAAGTCAGCTTAATTCTCAGTCCCAAAAAGCCACTTGAGAGGAATATGCAAGCGATTGGCCCAGGCACCTTCAGTATGTTTGGCACCTTGATCCAAATACCATTCAAATGGGATATTTTCTTGTTTAAGGTAAACTTTCATATCATCGATTCCAGCCTGTAAGCGAGCTTCGAGATCTTCGGTACCATTATCGATATAAATAGCAGGTAAAGGTGAAGGCCGCTTCATTTTTGCCGCCTTGCTTACATAATCATATTCGCCGACTTTGAAGGCAGGAGAGAGGCAAGCTGCTTTGCCAAATACTTCCGGATGCTCCCAAGCGAGGACAAAGGAACTCAGGCCGCCCATGGAGGAACCCATGATAGCGATGTTTTCAGGCCCTTGGGCGAGGTGATACCGCTCGTTTACATAAGGGAGTAGCTGCTCGATGAGAAACTGGGCATAAAGTTCAGCTTTGCTCCCATAACTATATTCAGCACTTCTATCCTCGGTATTACTCACGGCCAAGATGATAAAGGGATTAAGCGTTCCGGCACGGATCATACTATCTGCCGTCTCATCCACTCGCCACTCCTGACCAGAGAGAGAAGCGGTAGGCTCAAAAACATTTTGCCCATCATGCATCAACAAAACGGGATAATCAATATCAGCGCTTATTTCATAATCAGGAGGTAACCAAATCCAGACATCACGCGCTTTAAGTCCTTCAATTCCAGGCACATCTAAGGCGATTCGCTCACCTACTACCTGCCCTTCTATGGTATATTCGCTGGTTTTCCATTGGTTTACGGCATGCCGAACGCTCGTGTCGCTCAACACTGTCAGCATATAGTTGGGAGGCACTTTACCATCCTCTCCCAAGGCTTCAGTATCCCAACTCCCACGGGTAAACTTATATTCTAAATCGATAGAGGTAGGGGCTTCGAGCTCGACATAATAAAGGGAGGGGCCGCCTTCCATTTTGATTTTGTCAGCTTCCCACGAGCCCAAAGCAATATCATTGCCACTGATATAAACAGGCAAAGCCGATGCGGTGGTATCACTGATTACTAACTCTATGCGGACATCGTGAAATTTGAGATCGCAGGCAGCGAGGCATAGCATAGCAGCAATCAAGCAAACATGAGTCGGGTATTTCATTTTGGCAGTTTTTGAACTGTTCAAAGGACAGCTAATTAGGATAAATGTCCGAAAGAATTAACAAATAAATCCTAAAAATTACGCCTGTAACATATCAATCTCAAATGCTTTGAAAAGGCCATGGGGCGACTATTATTTGAGCACATAATAATTTTTGCACACAAATTTTATTAAAAAAAATATCCATGCACCTGATCTCAAAAACCTGGATCATAACTTGCCTTTTTTCAATTTGTGGATTTGCCGCCTACGGCCAGCTAGGAGTCGGTACGATTTTGCCAGATGCATCTTCTATGTTTGAGGTTGTTTCCAACGCAAAGGGGGTCTTGATTTCGAGACTCAGTACCTCCCAAAGAGATAATATTTCGTCCCCAGCTACTTCCCTTTTGATTTACAACACTAGTACCAATAGATATGAATTTTTTGACGGGAGCAATTGGCAGCCCTTAGATAGTGGTGGCGATAATTTGGGTAGTCATACTGCAGGACAAAACTTAGCCCTAGGAAATTACTGGTTATCTCCGGACGGCACCAATGCGGGCCTACAAGTAGATAATAGCGGGGATGTAAGCTTTAGTGCTAGTGCTGAGGTGAGTCAAAATATCAGCGTTGGCAACGTCCTCAATGTTACGGATACAGCTTCCGCAGCTTTCTTGAAGTTGAGTAATGGAGCCAGCGATGGCTACGTTCTCCAATCTGATGCCAATGGCAACGCCTCCTGGGTGGCAGCGACAAGTCTTAGCGTCACGGGTGATAATCTCGGTAGCCATACCGCTGGGCAAAATATCGAAATGGGCAGTTACTGGCTTTCCGCTGATGGCGCTAATGAAGGGCTGCAAATAGACAATGATGGCAACGCCAGCTTTAGCAATGATGCAACGATCACAAACGATCTTACGGTTTCCAATGACGCCAACATCACCAATGATTTGACCGTTTCAAACAATGCGGATATCAGTGGCAATGCCACCATAAGCCAAAATATTAGCGTCGGCAACGTACTCAATGTTACGGACACAGCGTCAGCAGCTTTTTTAAAGCTAAGCGATGGTGCTACAGATGGATATGTCCTCCAGTCCGACGCCAATGGTAATGCTTCTTGGGTAGATGCGGCCACTTTGAGCGTTACGGGAGATAATTTGGGGAGCCATACCGCCTCTCAAAACCTCAGTCTCGCTTCTAACTGGATTTCAGGAGATGGAGATGCTGAAGGGATTTATGTAGAAAACGGTGGTAGTGTAGGTATTGGTACAAATGATCCGCAGGCCAAACTACATGTTACAGGCTTGATTGTTTCTACTAGCTCAGGTAGTCCTTCAGATTTCCGTTTCAAGCAGGGGATTTCTCCTTTGGAGAACGCTACGGATATGGTCAATCAACTCAAAGCCGTTCGTTACAACTACCGAGTTTCTGAATTCCCACAGGAAGGTTTCCCAGCAGATGCCCAGATCGGTTTCGTCGCCCAAGATTTAGAAACCGTATTCCCGCATTTGGTACATACTCGTCCCGATGGCTATAAGTGGGTGGATTACGCCAAAATGACCCCGATATTAGCACAATCGATGATCGAAATGAACCAAAGAATTGAAAAGTTAGAGGCAGAAAATCAGGCCCTTAAGACCCAAAATGCTGCCTATCAGGCCCTCCTAAAAAGAGTTGAGCTACTTGAAGCCGCTCAATCACAGCAAGTCGAAGACTAATTCACCTTAGGCACGATAAGGGCAGGGATCTATGGACAGATTCCTGTCCCTATCAGCCATTAAATCAGTCAATTATGCGGTTTATCCTAGTTGTATTTATCTGGCTTTCCATTTCCTTGGGGACAAATCTCAAAGCTCAAAATCTGGGAATCGGTACCACAGATCCCCAAGCAGCACTAGAGATATTGAGTACTGAAAGTGGTATTTTGATTCCACGCTTGACGACGACTCAACGCAACAATATCACCACCGCCAATGCCATTGATGGTATGCTGATTTACAATACTGATCTCGATCAGTTTGAGTTTTATGATCATGGTGAAGGTTGGAAAGCAGTAGCTTCTGCGAGTACTTTATGGACGAGTAATAGCAATCATATCTATGCCAGCAATAGCGGCAATGTAGGTATTGGCAATACCGATCCGACCTACAAATTTGATCTGATGGGGGAAGCTCGTATTCGCACTGGGCTTGGACTTGGCGTTCTCCGAATAGGAGATAACTGGGTAGGGACCCCCTCTTATGGTACTACCGGAATCCAGATTGGCTTAGATACCGATTATATGTATCTAGGGATGCACTCCGACGGTAGCAATCAAAACGATGCAATATTGATGTGGGCTGATGATGCCGATGACGACCTACGCTTTGTCCATTATCATTATATCAACGGAGAGCGCGAATGGATGCGACTATTTGGAGATGGTACTTTACGCATTAGCCGTTTAGGAGGAAGTGGGGATCAGATGGTAATCGTTGACAATAATGGCGATCTCAGCACCCAAAGTATTCCCTCTGGCGGCGGCTCTGGCAACTGGACTCAAAGTGGCAACAATCAATACCATAGTCTCAGTGGAAATGTAGGTATTGGCACCTCTAATCCCCAACAAAAGTTACACCTTGAAGGCAACTTACGCCTAGGCAATAATGACCAGATTCAATTTAATAGTACTTCCACCTTCATTAGGGCCCAAAGCAATGACCTAGAGCTTTACGCAGCGGATGATATAGAGATTCGGCCCTCCGATGACCTAATGATCTATGGAGATCAAGTCAAATTTTATGATGGCAGCTCCCAATATGCAGTTTTTGACAATGATCAAAGGCGGATCGGGATCAATACTAGTTCTCCCGCTACAAGCCTCCATATCCGCCGATCAGGTTCGGATTTACCCCTCCGCATCGAAAACTTGACTCGAACCAGCTATTACAATACGGTGCTTACCATTTCCAATAATGGCTATGTTTATAGGCGCAACGGTGCTTATTTCAGCTCTGACCTTCGCTTCAAAAAAGAGATCAGCACCATTGCAGATCCACTGGCGCACTTGTTACAGTTGAGGGGTGTTTCTTATTATTTCCGCTTCGCGGAACAATCAGACATGGATTGGCCTACCCAAAGACAAATGGGCGTGATCGCCCAAGAAGTAGAGCAAGTATATCCCAATTTAGTATCCACTGACGAAGAAGGTTATAAAGCCGTCAACTACCTTGCACTGAGCGCCTTACTCATAGAATCTGTCAAAGAATTACATCAAGAAAAAGTATCCCTCGCAGCAGAACTTGAACAATTGCAAAACCAATATCAAGACTTAGCCAATCGCTTAAGAGCCTTAGAAGAAGGCCAAAAATAGTATTTTGGGAATCGCCTAGGCTTGTAGGATTTGAGAATTTTATGATTACCGACAAATTACCATAAATAGTAATTTGTCATTCATGAAACAATATCTATTCTCCTTACTGTTTCTGTTTTTATTTATCAACCTATGCAGATCCCAGGTTTATGTAGGCAGCAGTGGCATTTATATCGAGGACTCTACCCAAATCAGTGTACAATCAGATGTAATCTTGCAAGGCTCAGTAGCAGGAGCAGGAGAGTTGGTATTGTCTGCGACCCAGATTCAACATTTAGATGGGAACGCAAATTTGATCTCAAGACTCAGGCTCAGTAATCCTTCTGAAGTAATTATGGTTTCGGATCTTAGCATCCGGGATAGCCTGTTTCTAGAAATGGGGATTTTGAATCTCCAGAATCACGTGGTGAATCTAGAACCCACATCATGGTTAAAGGAGGATGAAAACAGTCGTATCCGCTCCTCGGGAGGCTATTTTGAATCGATAAGAGATCTGCCCGCAGTCCAAGACAGTAATCTGGCTGGTACAGGCCTATATGTCAGCCAGTCCAGTAATATCGGGTTTAGCGTTCTCCGCAGGGGGCATACTCCACAGACTTGGCAGGGCGAAAATAGCATCCCCCGTTACTTTGAATTTATCAGCCCAGCTACCGATTCATTAGAGCAGCTACAACTATATTTTTCTACCGCTGAACTTCATCCTACTCCTGATCAGGAGTGGGTACTTATGCGTTCCGCGAATAGCGGTAATAGCTGGGAACTGGTGGAAGAAATACACGACAACAATACTCTTATACCCGTCAAATACGCTGCGACCTCCTACCGTTGGACGCTCTTTCCCAATACGATTTCTCTCCCTGTCGAATGGCTTTGGCTAGCGGCAAAATGGGAAGAAGAGGCCAGTCAAATTGATTGGATCGCTCAGGAAGAAAACGTTTCTCAATACTTCATTCAGCGTTCGATTGATGGACGATTATTTGGGGATATTGGACAGCTAAATGCGCTGCAAAATGGAGCCGAGGCCAATAGCTATCAGTTTAGAGATGCAGAAGCCAGATCATTAGGTTTAGGACAGTTGTATTACCGGATACGCCAAATAGATCATGATGGACAGAGTAGTTTTAGCAAAATCATGACCGTAAAGATTCCTCAAGCGAGACGTTATCTCATGGTCATGGTGACTCCCAATCCCGTACAAGATATTGTTTACTACCAATACCAAAATAGCAGTAATAATCCCTTAGAGTTACAAATGTCCACTACCCTAGGCAAGGTCTTGCATCAACAATCGCTTGCGCCTAGTATCGGCAAATTGAGTAAGGGAGAAATCTTGGTAAATCAGCTTTCTGCCGGTTATTATTTTTTACGCCTCAGCGACGAACAAGGGGTCTCTACTTTCAAATTTGTGAAGGAATAATCTTATTTTCGGGCTATGCTTATCCTGAATGGACAACAGCTCGAGCCTGGTGCGCCCGAAATCACTCTTTTGAACCGTAGTTTTAAATACGGCGACAGCCTTTTTGAAACTATCAGAGTATATAATGGGCAGCTTCCCTTTTTGCTTTATCATTTGGAGCGCCTACTAGCGGGAATGAAGGTATTGCAGTATGATTTTGAACCTGAGGCTTTTCGGGTGCTTATCTCACAGGAACTAGAACGCTTACTACTTCTCAATCAAGTAGATAAGCATGGCTATGTCCGTCTTCAGGTCTATCGTGCCGGTGCGGGGGCTTACACACCGGTACAAAATAAGCCCTATTATCTTATGGAGGCCCAGTCTTTTAAGGATGACCCCTTTCAGGGAACGTCCAGCCAGCAACTAGTCGCCTATCAAGCGCTCTCCCTCCATTTTGACGCACTCTCCCCTTTCAAAACAGGCAATGCTCTCCCCTATGTATTAGCGGGTATTTATGCCAAAGAGCAAGGAGCAGACGATGCAGTTCTCTTCAATCAAAAAGAAGTAGCCGATACGGCTGGGGCTAACATTTTTGTGGTCCGACAACAAAAGATATTTACTCCCCCCATTAGTTCAGGTTGCTTGGACGGCGTGATGCGTCGCCACCTCTTCTTGCTTTGCAAAGAATTGAAAGTTTCCCTAGAAGAGAAAAAGCTAAGGCTAAAGGATCTGCATCAGGCAGACGAAATTTTTTTAACAAACAGCGTTAGGGGGATTATACCCGTCTCAAGATTTGAGGACACCGCTTGGGCTGGAGAAGCGCCTTTGACCCAGTTTCTAAGACAATGCTTACTACAGTTTGTTAGGGAGAAATTCAGGTCCTAAATCTGCCATTTGAAAGGGTAATTTTTTACTCAAAAAGGATAATTACATGCTGGACTAAAGACTCGACAAGCCCTAATTTACAGACATCAAATCATCCACAAGTTGGATATAAACCCATTGATTATTGCTAAAAAAGGCATACTTTTACGAAAATCGGAAATAAGCTATGGCAAAGAAGAAAAAGCGTTGGGAAGGCATCGTGTATTCAACAGATCCCGATTTTGAGGGCGGATATGAGGCAGAGGATACAGTGGAGACGCTCCCCCCGAGCAAACAGACACTAAAAATCCATTTAGATCGCCTAAAAGGCAATAAACTACTAACCCGAGTCGACAACTTTAAAGGCTCTGATGAAGACCTCAAAGACCTTGGCAAACAACTCAAACAGCTCTGCGGCTGTGGCGGGTCCACAAAAAATGGACAAATTTTACTGCAAGGATCGTTTCGGGATAAGGTAGCAATTAAGCTTCAATCACTCGGTTATAAAACCAAGATGGTCGGCGGTTAAGCATGTAAGAACCCGATACTTCTGCCTATGAAATTCCAAAGGTTTACCCCCTTACTTACATTTTTACTATTGATCTTTTTATTTCCTGCGCTTCGTGCACAGGTGACGATCAATGGTGTGTCCCCATTTGAAACTTATGTTTCCAATCTGCAGGGACAAGGTGTTACAATCAGTAATATTGATATCGATTGTGATACGCTCATTTTACCTCAGACAGGTGGCTTTGATGCTACTGCCTCTGCCTTAGGCTTAGATTCTGGCCTAGTAATCAGCTCGGGCAGTATTCTCAATCCGGGTGGCTTTGGCAACTCAGCCAATGGCGGTACCAGTCCCCTGCTCAATACCTTGGGAGGAGCAACAAGCTTTACCGACGTATGCGTAGTCACTTTTGACTTTGTCCCTAATTGCGACACCGTCCGTTTTGATTACATCTTTGCCTCCAATGAATACCCCAACTTTGTCAATACGCAATTCAACGATATGTTTGGTTGCTTTGTTTCAGGTCCGGGTATTGCGCCTAATACGAATTTCGCTTTGTTGACTGGCTTGACCATCCCTCCATCTATCAATAATGTCAACAACACCATCAATACTGCCCTTTATCAAACCACCATCATCCCAGGCTTTGATTATTTTGGACGCACCGTGGTACTTGAGGCTGAAATTCCAGTGATTCCTGGTCAAACTTACAGTGTTGTTTTAGCGGTGGGCGATGGTTCTAACGGTGGCTTTGATGATGGCTATGATACCAGTGTATTTATCGAAGCGATGCAGTGTGATTGCTTTGGTACCGGCCAGATTACAATGGATGTAAGCAATGACAACAACATCAACAGTACCGCTACGGTAGAAAATTGTACTGACGGCTTGGTCACCTTCACCAATAATGGGGATACTACTCAAGCCGTTACTTTTGATATCAATTTTTCTGGTAACGCCATTTTTGGGACAGACTATACTTTTCCAACCACTATCACAATCCCCGCTAACCAAAGTACGCTCACTGTACCGATGCCAATCATCAATGATGGTATTATCGAAGGCATAGATACCATTATTATTGAGGTGGATTCGATTGGTTGTACTCCGGCAGAATTGACCATTCAAGATCCGTTTGAGGCGGCAGCTGGTCCAGACAAAGTCCTCTGTTCAGGTGATGTAAGTACTGTCGGACTGCCCGCTTTGCCCGGCGTTATTTATGATTGGGATCCCCAATTTGGTCTGCAGCCACCACTCAATATAGCAGAACCCACAGTTGGTCTCAATACCTTGGCTGCCCTAAGCTATGATTATGTTTTGACCGCAATTGATTCGATCAATGGCTGTGCTGCGACGGATACGGTCACAGTGGATTATGTGCCGATTCCAGTGGCTAATTTCAACTTAGATGCCAATACCTGTGTGGATGGTAGTACGACCATTATTTTCACGCAAATTCAGGTGCCTGGTATGACCTATAACTGGAACTTTGATAGCCCCTCTTCGATCACTGGCGCAGGTCCAGGGCCTTATGTGGTAAGTTGGGGCACCCCTGGGACCAAAACGGTTACTCTCTCTGTTACCAACCAAAATTGTACCTCTACCCTGATCACTAAGACGATCGAAGTCAATCCTATTCCCACCGCCAACTTCACTGTAACCAATCCTATTTGTGCGGATCAGCCTGCGCAAATTCTTTATACCGGTAGTGCGGGTTCAGGTGCCACCTTTAATTGGGATTTTGACGGAGGTATGGGCGGAACTGGGCCAGGTCCTTTTGGGGTTAGCTGGAACGTGCCCGGCAACAAAGACATCACTTTGACGGTAGAGGAACTGGGTTGTGTCAGTCCTGTATTCACGCAGAGCGTAACGGTCAATCAGGTGCCTACGGCTGATTTTAGCGTTCCGCAAAGCGTCTGTGAAGGAGATCTCAGTCAGATAGCCTACACCGGCAACGCTACCCTCAATGCCGCCTACACTTGGAACTTTGACGGAGCTCAGATCATAAGTGGCGCTGGCGGGGGACCTTATGTAGTCCAATGGCTCACCTCTGGAGTCAAAACTGTCTGCCTACAAGTTGAAGAAAATGGCTGTATATCCAACCTCAATTGCCAGACGATCAACATATTGGCTACACCTACGGCTAGTATCGATCAAGTGGCCGATCAATGTTTTGACGGTAACAGTTTTAACTTTCTTTACAATGGTGAAACCAATGTGGCTACTTATGCATGGAGTTTTGGTGCAGATGCGGTTCCCGCAACGAGTAGTAGTTCTACGCCTTCTGCCGTAAGCTACCTCAATCCCGGCATCAAAACGGTAAGTGTGGTGGTTAGTCGCAACGGTTGTATCAGCGATACTGCCCAGATTAGTTTTGAGGTTATTCCTGACCCAACGGCTGACTTTACCGCCTCTACTACTACCAGCTGTATTAGTGAATGCATCACTTACTCCTACACTGGTTTTGCCCCAGGGCCGCAAACCACCTATACCTGGGATTTTGGCAATGGTGCAGTACCAGCAACTTCATCCCAGCTTAGCCCGCCTTGTGTTGAATACACCAGCGGTGGCACAAAGACAGTCAGCCTGATTGTCAATTATCGAGGCTGTCAAGATGTAATGGTGCAAAATATCACCATCAATCCTGGACCGACCGTCAATGCCGGTGGAGATGTCGATTTTTGTGATGGCGAAGGTGGAGCTCAAATCGACGCCACTGTTACAGGAGGTACCGCGCCTTTATATTATAGTTGGTGGTGTGAAGACCCAACAGGAGCAGCATGCGGACTTTCCAGCAGTGTGATTGAAGATCCTATTGCCAATCCATTGGTTACTCCATTTGCACCAGATAGTATGAAATACTACTTCCAAGTGACAGATGTCAATGGCTGTGTAAGCAATATTGATTCGGTCTTGGTTATTGTCAAACCTAAGCCCAAAATGGATGCAGGCCCAGATGTCAATATTTGTGCTGAGGGGCCGGGTGCTTTTCTCAATGGTGGTTTAGCTCCTGACAATCAAGCCCCCCTCCCTATTAGCTACCAGTGGTCTCCTTCAGCAGGACTCAATGATGCCGATGTCGCCAATCCTTTTGCCAGACCTGATACCACGACTATCTATACCCTACAAGGGATTTCGGTCAATGGCTGTAGCAGTGAAGTCACCACTTTGGATACCCTCAGTACGGTTACCGTTACCGTGGACGAATTGCCTATCGCTGAAGCAGGTCGAGATACTGCTATCTGCCTTTTAGATTCTGTACAATTACAAGGTTCGGCGAGTGCAAGCGGCCCCAACTATACCTATACTTGGACACCCGCTATTGCTGGTACGATAGACGACCCGAACATCCCTAGTCCCACCGTCAAACCCAATTTTACCACTACCTACTATCTAGTGGTTAGTTCAAGAGGTTGTGATAGTAAGGCTGATTCTATTACTGTAAGCGTAGACAACAAACCCACGCTTTCGCCCGGTATTGACGAGTCTGTTTGTCAGGGAGATTCGGTGAGATTGGATGGTAATGCCACCGGTGACCCCGCAGGAAATCTATATACTTATGAGTGGAGTCCAGCCGTAGCCTTAAATGATCCTAGCCTAGCCAAACCATTAGCTGCCCCTAAGCAGACTACGACCTATACCTTGATAGCCACATCAGAAAATGGAGCCTGTGATTCGGATCCTGAGCAAATTACCGTTACGGTGGAGTCAACCCCAGTGGTTTTTGCGCTGAGTCCTGATACGATTATATGCGAAGGCTCAGAAATCAAGCTTTCCGCCGATCATGGCTTCAAGACCCCTCCAAGCAATCCCGTAAGTTATGCTTGGACCCCAAATGATGCCTCTATCCAAACCAGTCCCTTTTTACCTTCGGTCAACGTTAAGCCAACTAGCACTACCCTTTACACAGTTACGGCTAGTGCACCTAGTGGATGTGCTACCAGTACAGAAATATTGGTTACGGTCAATCCTGAGGTAATCGCCACTGCATCAGCAGATACAAGTCGTTTTTGTGAGGGCACCTCAACTCAATTACACGTAAGCGGTGGCTTAGGCAATGCCAACTTCCAGTGGATACCGGCTACCGGATTGGATGATCCAACTAGCACAGATCCTATCGCGAGTCCTAGCATGAGTACCACCTATCAAGTGGTGGTAAGTGAGGGCGTATGTGTAGATACGGCAAGTTTAGATATCACGATCAACCCAGCACCTGTAGTAGATTATTTCGCTTCTCAAGCCACTGGTTGCGAGGGTCTTGAGGTAAGTTTCATGGAAAACAGCACCAATGGAGTCAATTATCTATGGGATTTTGGGGATGGCAGTCCGATCAATAATGAAGCAAATCCTACTCATTTGTTTCCCAATCCGGGTCAATACTCTGTAAGTCTCACCGTGGTGGGAGCAGGCGGATGCGAAGCTAGTCTCAGCAAGACAATCGTGGAAGTCTCCGAAAGTGGGAATGCTGATTTCAGTTCTTCCCCTGACTTTAGTGAGAATTTGGCCCTGCCAAACGCGGATGTCCAGTTTACCGACTTATCAGCCAATGGAGTAAGCTGGTATTGGGACTTTGGAGATGGCACTATTTCCAAAGAGCAAAACCCTAGCCATCGCTTCAAGGAGATAGGTGAATATGCCGTTAGCCTTAGCGTTACGGATCAAAATGGTTGCGTCAGCACTATCCAATACGGACCGTATATTGTGACCAGTCCCGATCTGATGGTCCCCAATATCTTGACGCCCAATGATGATGGGGTCAATGATGTGTTTAGGGTACAATATGCAGGCAATGCCAGCTTTAATCTGGAAATATTTGACCGTTGGGGTCGGAGTTTCTTCAGTAGTGATTCGCCTCAAGATGGCTGGGAAGGTACCGATCCGCAAGGCGGCAATGCCGTAGCAGGCGTCTATTTTTACAGCCTAAAGATCGGCGAAAAAGTCTATCGCGGTGATATCAGTTTGATGCGATAAGCTTTGCCAACCGCAAAAATGAAGTGGAAGTGCTAGTGAAAGCGCTTCCACTTTTTTATATTAAGCTCTACACGCAATTAGGCCAAATATGTCTTACTCCAATCCCTTAGCTGCTTATCTCGCAGGCCAAGCTACCCCTGCACAGCGCAAAGTAGTGGAAATTTGGGCATCCTCTCATCCAGATAATCATTCTCTACTCCTTAGCCTTTCCGAAAGCTGGAAAGACAAAAGTCTCAGGCTCGAAGATCTGCCCGAAGTGGACCTGGAGTTTGAGTCCGAAGAGGGGCTTTTTGAAGATTAAAGTTTGGAGGAAAAAGTATCAAGAACCCAGATAGTTATCTAGGGCTGCTAGCAGGTATTTTCTGCTTCGCAGAACGCTATTCCCAAGGGGACTGAGCTTATCCCGCTACCAATGATATGTGTTTTCTGATAGACATCATGCAGATATGATCGTTCCACGCAGTGGTAGGCCTCACCAAGACAAAAGCCGCAGAGGCACTTAGGTTAGTAGACAAGTATTCAGTATTCAGTATTCAGTATTCAGACCAAGGAAAATAGGTTAATATGATTCAGTAAAGCCTTATTTCTCTATACCGAATACTTTTTACTCTCTACTTTCTACTCTCTACTTAATTGTTGCGCAGATCCATCAGCACTTCTTGGCCATAATCTTCACTCTCTAGTAATTGGATGATGTTACTTGCTACCGTCTGCGGATCAACCAAATCACCATTTTCCTTGAGCTCGACAAATCGCTGTAGCATCGGAAACTGATCCTCAGTTTTGGTCCGGATGAGGTCTTGCATCTTGGTATCTACCACTCCTGGGGCTAAGGCCAGAATTTTGATAGGATGATTTTGCGTCTTTTGCTCCTCAGCTAGTACTTGAGCATGCATATCAAAACCCGCCTTTGAAGAACAATACATATTCCAAGAGACGTAGGGATTGCGTGCCGCTCCAGTAGAGATATTTAATACCTTTTTGGGTAAAGGCCAATCCTGAAAGCGTTGGACAAATTGTTCAGTGATCAAAATTGGGGTAACCAGATTGACCACGAGTCCTTTTTCGAGGGTTTTGAGATCATTACCAGACCCGATTTGACCAATAGGTTCCAGTAAGCCGGCATTGTGTACGAGGGTCAGCGAACGAATCTTTTCTTGCTTGATCTTCTGAAATAGACCTTGTAGATAGTTTACGGAGGCTTGAGCTTTGCTGAGGTCAAGCTTATGATCGACTAGTCGAACGCCCTTATCAGCCGCCATACGCTGCAACTGGTCGTTTCCGGAACGGGAAAAACAATGAATCTCATTATCTCCCTTGAGTAAAGCTTCTGCTAAGGCAGCCCCTATACCCCTAGAGGTGCCAGTTATAAAATAAATATGTTTTTTCATGAACGATTGAATGAAAGACGTTTACCTTGCCCCGCAGCCCCAAATTCTCCCTCATTATACACCGAATAGCCGTTGACCCAAGTTCTAAGGACTTGAGACTGGAATGTCTGCCCCTCTAGTGGAGACCAGCCACATTTGTATAGCACATTTGATCGATCTACTGTCCAAGGTCGAGCCAAATCTACCAACACCAAGTCGGCAAAATAGCCCTCGCGTAAATATCCGCGTTCGACAATATCAAAGCAAATAGCAGGGTCATGGGCCATCTTTTGCACCAGATGCTCAAGGCTAAATACGCCCTGATGGACCATTTCCAAGCCGGCTACTAAGGCATGCTGTACCAGAGGAGCCCCAGAGGGAGCCTTGGTATAAGGATTATCCTTTTCTTCGAGGGTGTGAGGAGCGTGATCAGTTGCCATAATATCGATGCGCCCATCCACTACCGCGGCCCGAATCGCGGCTCTATCGCTGGCAGACTTTACCGCCGGATTCCACTTGATGAATTTGCCTTTATGGGCATAATCTTCATCCGTAAACCAAAGATGGTGAATACAGGCTTCGGCGGTGATGCGTTTTTGGGCCAAAGGGATATCATTGCGAAATAAGGCCAACTCCTTTGCCGTCGAAATATGCAAGATATGCAAGCGTGTATTATGTTTTTTGGCTAGCTCAACAGCCAGTGAAGAGGAAGCATAGCAAGCGTCCACACTGCGAATTACCGGATGAAGCTCAACGGGAATATCCTCTCCATACTTTTCAATATGGCGAGCGAGATTTGCCCTTACGATCTCCTCCTTTTCGCAATGTGTAGCCACCAACATAGGCGCATTGCGAAATATATTATCCAAGACAGCTTGGTCATCGACCAGCATATTACCAGTGGAAGACCCCATAAACACTTTGATTCCGCAGACAGTGCTAGGATCCGTTTTCAGTACCTCTTCGATATTGTCATTGGAGGCTCCCATAAAAAAGGAGTAGTTGGTAAAAGCGACCTCAGCAGCGCGATCATATTTGGCTTGAAGTAGTTCTTGAGTTAAGGTCTGAGGCTTGGTATTGGGCATCTCCATAAAAGAGGTGATCCCCCCAGCCGCTGCCGCTCTTGATTCGGTAGCTAGGTCTCCTTTGTGAGTAAGGCCAGGTTCTCGAAAATGTACCTGGTCATCAATCACGCCAGGTAAAAGGTAGAGTCCCGCAGCATCGACGACTTCCTCTGCCTGAGGGCTCAAGTCCCTGCCTATTTGGGCGATTTTGCCGTCTTTGATAAATAGATCTTGTTCGAGAATTTGCCCTTCATTTACGGTATGGGCATTTTTGATGAGTAGGCTTGCCATGTGCATTATTAGGAGTAATGCAATATACATTGGTTTTTTTATAAATTGCGGGCAAAGGACGATTGAGGCGTGAATACAAACGAACCTAAGCATATTGCCATAGCAGGCAATATTGGAGCTGGCAAAACGACTCTAGTAAAAAAACTTGCCAATACTTACCAATGGAAGCCGCATCTAGAAGCGGTAGATGACAATCCCTACTTATCGGATTTCTACTATGATATGTCGAAATGGGCCTTCCCCCTGCAGATATATTTTCTCAACAGTAGATTTAACCAAGTCT
Source organism: Bacteroidota bacterium (assembly GCA_039024315.1). Lineage (GTDB taxonomy): Bacteria > Bacteroidota > Bacteroidia > J057 > J057 > JBCAWW01. Next base: position 7,487 of record JBCCQN010000058.1, on the reverse strand, counting down.
TGGAAATCAGGAAGAGTGAGCAAACTATCATTCAGGATCGGACGATCTATGAAGATGCTTACATTTTTGCTAAAAACCTGAAGGATTCTCGTTATCTCGATGAGCGTGATTACAATACTTATTTTGACTTATTTCAGTCGATGAGTAAGATGATTGAGCCGCCGGATTTGTTGATTTATCTCAGAGCAGGCATCCCCAAATTGATCGAGCAGATTTCTCGCAGGGGAAGAGATTATGAGAGCAGTATTAGCATCAAATACCTCGAGGATCTCAATCGTAATTATGAGGAGTGGATTGGTAATTATCAGGAGGGTAAGTTGCTCATTATCGATGTCAATAAGTTGGATTACGTCAATAATCCAGAGGATTTAGGCTTGGTGCTCTCAAGGGTTGAAGCAGAGCTACACGGTTTATTTTAGGTTTACTGCTGCGCAGAACGCTTGTATTATTTGTTGAATCCTTGAGTTGTTGAGTTGTTGAGTTGTTGAGTTGTTGAGTTGTTGAGTTGTTGAGTTGTTGAGTTGTTGAATGAAAAATTCAAAACTTCAATAATTCAACAATTGACTGAGCGTTCCGCGCAGCGGTAAAAACCCTAGGACAGATAATACCCAATCCGCAATATCTCGGCAAATACGCCAGCTGCAGTAACTTCCGCACCCGCACCAGGCCCTTTGATCACCAAAGGGCGTTCTTTATAGCGTTCTGAGGTAAATACGATCATATTATCACTCCCAGAAAGGTTGAAGAAAGGGTTACTCTCATCTACCTCTTGCAGGCTAATAAAGGCATTCTCGCCCTCCAAAGTAGCAATGAAGCGTAAAACCTTACCATTTGCGGCGGCCTTGGCTCTTAGTTCTTCAAAATAGTCATCTGAATTAGCTAATGCCTGCATAAACTGCTCAACCGTCTCCGCCTCTACACAGGGCTTCGGCAAAATGTTTTGGATGTTGATTTCCTCTGCCTCCATAGCCAAACCAGACTCTCTTGCCAAAATCAACAGCTTCCGACTCACATCCTTACCACTTAGATCTACCCTCGGATCAGGCTCGGTATAGCCTCTTTGCTGCGCTTCGGTCACGATCTCAGAAAAACGCTTGCCTCCATTAAAAGAGTTGAAGATAAATGACAAAGAGCCACTTAACACCCCTTCAATTCTTAGGATACGGTCCCCACTATTGATCAAATCATTGAGAGTGGTCAAAACGGGCAGGCCTGCTCCTACATTAGTTTCGTAAAAGAATTTGACATTACGTAGATCAGCCAATCGCTTTAATTCTAAATACTCCTCGTAGCTGCTTGAGACGGCTACTTTGTTGGGCGTAGAAATAGAGATACTCGCATTTAAAATTTCCGGATAAAACATCTGGATATTGTCATCTGCGGTATTATCCACAAAAACACTATTGGCCATATTTAAGGCTTTCATCCTATCGACAAAAAGCCTCAGATCTGTACTTTCGTCCGCCTTGTTCAATTCTTCTGCCCAATTGAGTAGTGAGATTCCGTTTTCGCGAAACAGCATTTTCTTACTATTGGCTAAAGCGACAATGTTGAAATCAACATATTGAGTATCAAGCAAATACTCAGCTTGTTGCTTGATTTGCCGGAGAAGTTCTGAACCAATCAAACCAACCCCCACGATAAAGAGGTTGAGCACGTAATAATCGGAAAGAAAGAATACATCATGAACCGAATTAAGGGCTTTGCCCTCATCTTCTTTCCGGATCACCACCGAGATATTTCTTTCTGAGGACCCTTGAGCAGTAACGACAATGTTAATACCGTTTTTGCCCAAGGAGTCAAAGAAGCGACCTGAGATACCAGGCTTAGACTTCATATTATCCCCGACCACAGCAATGATGGCGAGCTTTTCATCAAGTACGACGGGTTTGACTAGTTTAGCCTTCATCTCAAGCTCGAACTCCTCTTCTAAAGCCACCTTAGCGGTTTTGGCTTCTTCGGGCCGCATCGCTAAAGATATCGAATGCTGAGAAGAACCCTGAGTGATCAAGAAGGGATTGATTTCCTTACGGCTCAGCACCCCAAATAGACGAGCAGCCATCACCGAAGCGCTAAATATGCCAGAACCATCAAGAGAAAGCAAAGAAACATCACTAACGGAAGCAATGCCTTTGACGGTATGTCCATCCAGCTTGGCGTTGCGGCTAATCAATGTCCCTGCCGCATCCGGATTAAAGGAGTTTTTGATCCGGATGGGAATGTTTTTTTGTAAGGCGGGCATGATGGTAGGCGGATAAATCACTTTAGCACCAAAGTGAGACATTTCCATCGCCTCCTCATAGGTCATTTCTGCCACGGGAAAAGCTTGCTTTACTTTCCGCGGATCAGCAGTCAGAACCCCATCGACATCTGTCCAAATTTCGATCTCACTTGCTTGGGTCGCGGCGGCGAAAATAGAAGCCGTATAATCAGATCCCCCGCGACCTAAAGTAGTGGCAATGCCCTCTTCCGTAGAAGCAATGAAGCCCGTAATGATAGGAATGGTATTGGGATTTTCCGCTAGAAAGCGTTTGATATTGGCTTCTGTTTTGCCTTCGTAAACCTTGGCGGAACCAAAATGATCGTCTGTGATCACCAGATTGCGAGCGTTGACATAAATCGCCGGAACCGATAAGTAATTCAGTACCTCTGACAGCATGAAAGCGGAACTACGCTCGCCAAAACTTTGGATATAATCCATGGTTCGGGGTGTCAAATCTCGAGTGAGATAAAGGCCTTTGAGCAGATTACCCAGCTCTACTTGCCCTTCGATGATCTCGTCTAAGACTGCTTGGTAGCGTCCATAGTCTCTGGCGAGGGTCATTACCACCTCGCGATGCTTGTTGGAGAAGAAATCAAGGGTCTTTTCATAAGCGGTACTGCCACTAGCCGCTACTTTACTCATCTCGATCAACAGATCCGTCATGCCCCCCATCGCAGAGACGACAACCGCAAAATTTTCTCCTTTCTCATGATAGGATTTGATGATATTGGCGACGTTTTGAATACGTTCAGGGTTGGCTACAGAGGAGCCGCCAAATTTGAGAATTCTCATAATAGATCTGTCGATTTAATAACAATTCATTAAAGATAAGGGCAATAAATTAAAAAACCAGCAGCCGGCAAGCGGATTGCAACGACTACTGGTTCTGCGAAGCAGCTTTCTTAAACGCCTACGCTGACGGGATCACCTTCTATCATTTGCAGGAAATCATCAAAGAGATAGTGGCTATCATGTGGCCCCGGCGAAGCCTCAGGGTGAAACTGTACGGAGAAAGCTTTCTTATTGCGAATACGAATTCCTTCTACAGTATCATCGTTCAAGTTGATATGGGTAATAACTACTTGAGGATTATCTTCTAACTCCTTACGGTTGACGCAAAAACCGTGGTTTTGAGAAGTAATTTGGCATTTACCAGTAAGGAGGTTTTTCACGGGATGATTGGCACCTCTATGCCCATTGTGCATTTTATAAGTATTTACGCCATTGGCCAAAGCTAGGACTTGGTGGCCCAAGCAAATGCCAAAGAGAGGCACATCTTCTTCCAAGATCCTTTTGACGGTCTTGACGGCATAAGGCATTGCCGCCGGATCACCAGGTCCATTGGAAATAAAATACCCATGCGGCTCGAAGCTCACAAGATCCTCGAATGGCGCATCGGCGGGAAAAACTTTCAAATAACAACCTCTGTTAGCAAGGTGATCAAGGATATTTTTCTTTACCCCTAAATCCAATACAGCCACACGATACTTTGCTGATGGACTACCATGAAAATAAGGCTGGACGGTACTTACTTTGGATGATAGTTCGAGACCATCCATGGGAGGACACTTCTTGAGCAGTTTTTGCAGCTGCTTTTTGTCAGCAATGTCTGAGCTAATGATCACGTTCATCGCCCCCTTATCGCGAATATGGGTAACAAGCATGCGTGTATCAACATCTGCGATACCTACAATATTGTTGTGGCGAAGAAATGAGTCAAGGGATTCGACTGCGTCGGAACGCGAAAACAAATTGGAAAAATTACGTACTACCAAGCCCGCGATCTTAGCGGAATTGCTTTCATATTCGGTTTCATGGACGCCATAGTTACCAATATGAACGTGAGTCTCGATGAGAACTTGTCCATAGTAAGAAGGGTCCGTAAATACTTCCTGATATCCAGTCATGGAAGTATTGAAACATAATTCTCCAGTGGTGGTTCCTCGCTTGCCGATGGCCGAACCTTCAAAAAAAAGCCCATCTTCCAATAAAAGATAGGCAGGTTGTTTTTGAATATATTTCATTTTGTAATCAGTCGATTATGGTCTGGTCGTTAAGAGGGATTCTTTCGTATGGAATTTCTTCGTCTTTTTCTAGTTTAGCGATGAGAGCATCTACTTTCTCTTTGGTCAAATTGTGGGCATAACGCCTATTGGTAATCTGACACATAGGCGCGGTATCACAAGCACCGAGGCATTCCGCAGCTCGGGCCCAAATTTTACCGTCTTTGCCATAACCGTTTTCGTCAGCACCGATTTTTTCCTTGACGTAGGAAAGCATCTCTGGGCCACCTGTTTCTAAGCAAGAGAAGCAGGTACAAACTTCGATGAGGTGCTTAGGTACTTTTTTCTTGAAGTACATGGTATAAAAAGTCGCCACTCCATACACGTGGGCGTAAGGGATATCAATCGTAGTGGCAACCAAGCGCATAGCTTCTTCGGATAGCCAGCCAAATTTTTCTTGAGCAATCCACAGGGCCGGCATTACTGCTGAACGCCGCTCTGGATATTTGGCTACATGCTTTTGGATTTCCGCGACCTCCTCTGGAGTAAAAGTATATTCAACGGTACTCATATGGCTCTCTAAAAATCTGCGCTAAGATAATACGAACGCGCCAATGCTGAAAGTTTTTGGTAATATTCTTGGGATACTACTCAAACACAACTTCTTATAGACAGCCACTGTTCCGAATATTTGCAAAAATTTCTAGTCATACAGGCATGAGAATAGTATTTTCCTGCTATGCAATTAGATCAAGCAAAGGAAATACGCCAAGGAGAACAGTTAGATGAGCAAAAGCTCGCTGCTTATTTGAGCAGCTCCTTAAAGCAGTTTCAAGGGATAGATCATATCAAACAATTTCCTGGGGGCTACTCCAATCTGACTTATCTCATCGTATCTGGTAGTAAGCAATTTGTCCTCCGCCGTCCTCCCTTTGGCGCTAATATTAAATCTGCACATGACATGGGCCGAGAATTTCGTGTCTTAAGTGCTCTTGAGGGACTCTACGAGGCGATTCCTAAGGCAGTGCTCTATTGTAAGGAGGAGGAGGTGATGGGGGCGCCTTTTTATCTGATGGAAAGAGTTGAAGGCATCATTTTGCGCCCCTCTAATCCGCCCAAACCTAAGCCTAGTCCGGATATGATGCGTCAGATTTCTATGGCGACTATTGACAATTTAGCGAAGCTACATCAATTAGAGATCCATGAGAGCGGCTTGATCAATTTAGGTAAGCCTGAGGGCTACACCCAACGTCAGGTAGAGGGTTGGATCCGTAGGTATCAAAAATCAAAAACTGATGAAGTACCTGCCATGGACCAAATTGCCGAATACCTGCAATCCGAGATTCCGGCTAAGACTGAAACGACCTTTATTCACAATGACTATAAGTACGACAATATCGTGCTGGACCCCGAACGCTTAGATCATATCTTAGCTGTCTTGGACTGGGAAATGGCGACCGTTGGCAACCCTTTGATGGATCTGGGCACTACCCTATCCTATTGGATTGGCGCAGATGACGCTCCGGCCTTACAGATGTTCAATCTCACTAACTTGCCTGGAAATCTAAACCGTCAGGAAGTGCTTGAGCGTTATGCGGAGCAGACAAGCAGAGCAGTCGATAATATTGATTATTACTTTGTGTTTGCTTGCTACAAATTAGGGGTGATTATCCAGCAGATATACGCTCGCTACGTCAAGGGATTGACCAAAGACCCTCGCTTCGCCATGCTAGGCCATGTCGTAAAAGCTTGCGGGGATCAGGGGCAAAAAGCCATCAAACTCGGACGTATCTATGATCTAAACTAAGCTATTTAGTAGTAAGACATTAGTATTAAGTACTGGGACAATAGTATTCAGTATTAAGACTTTGAAAAAGCGACCTCAACGAGGTAAAGAAGCGATTATTCTTCGTACTAGATACTTTCTACTCTGTACTTAAAAGTCATAGATTTCGGCTTTAGGATAAAAGGAGCCAATCGAAAACCAATAAGCCGTAACCGACTCGGTTGGGACTAAGCGTTCCCCAGTACGGGGCCCAGAAAGTGCATAGCCAAAGCCATCCCAGTGATTACCTTCTTGATCCTTCATAAGGGCTGGTAATTGTCCCTCAAGGGCTTCAAATTCTAATAAGGTGCCGTCGGCTAACTCTCGCTGCCAAGAAAACAAAAGATTGCGATCTGGATCGCCATAAATCACATGCTTTCTACCTTTAAATTCATCTTGAATGACCCGCCGATTGACAAAACTCTCAAAGCGATAAGCCTTTGCTTCCTCATCTATCAGGACGGCATGAACTCTTTCCTTTAAATTGATCCGATCATCCACAGGAATAAAAGAAAAAATGAAAAAGTTCTCTTGGGTGCGATAATCATTGTAGGGATACTCCTCATATTTACGATCAAAGCCGGTATTTGTACTCAATATTTTAGCATTGGGATACATCGCTTTCCAATTCGCCCAAGAGGTTTCTATCAGCGGGATCAACTCGGCTTTTTCCCCTCTATAATCGCCATATACTCCTTTATAATATAACTGAGACCAATAACTGTCCGTATCGCGGTCATACATGATCAAATTGTTGTTGTAAAGTAAACCGGAGACGCCAAAGGTGGTAGGCATAAACTTAAGGCTGCGATCCCAACAAAAGGCCGAACCGGTCAAAGGGCAATAATTTAGCGTAACAAGCTCTCCACCAAATGAGTCATTGACGATTTCGTGCCAATTGAGGATGGGATGCGGATAGGCGTGAATTTCTCCATTGATATTGACCCCTACGATGAGATCCTCTTCAAGAATGTAGTTTCCTACCTCGCTAATGGGGACAAATTCAGGATTTTCGATAGAGGGAATGCCGTCTTTACCTGGTCCCCCATCGAGAACCCGACCACGGTTGATCAGCCAAGCGGTGTCTGGCTCAATATCTTTGTTATTACGACCTTGTCGAACGACATTTTCGGGTTCGCAGGCGATGAAACCTAGCAAAAATAGTAGGATGATAGTGAGGGTAGAGTACTTCATGTCGATTGAGTGTACCTCAATAACGCTAATTTAGTGCTGTTTGGGTTGTCAAGCCTGCGACAAATCGCTTAAGTAGAGCTTTGCGTGATAGGCATCGCGCATATATTAGGGGTCAAGTTTAGCTTTACCGCTGCGCGGTACCCATTATCGAATAAAGGTTGCGCGCCGCGGGTAATAACCCAAAAATGCTCAGGGGGGGGGG
>JBCCQN010000057.1:0-40997 GCA_039024315.1 Bacteroidota bacterium | reverse complement strand
TTTCAGACTTTCCTCGCTCTCTGAGAGCGTCGATAGTGGTTTGCTTGGTCTTGAGGCGAACCAGTAATACTCCTCCATCATATAGCCCATTGATTTGCATAGTCGCATGTCTCTTGCGGGCTTTGCGATAACTCTCTGATTTGGATTTGCTACTATTTTCCTGCCCCAAAAGAAGAGCAGGGATCAACAATACCCACAACAATAAGTAATAGTGTTTCATACTTGTATGCTTATGATTCCATCTCTGGCACACAAAAGATAACTTAACCAATAAATCTGAGAGTGCAGTATGGGTTGGGCTAAGCTTGCTAGTGAGGGGTTTCCCGAAAACGAAGGTTTTAAGGGTGCTAAGGGTGGCGGGGCGGGGCTGACCTTTATTAGATAAGCTTATTAACTAAGCATCTTTATAATGATCAATATCAATGCCTTCCTTGGTCATCAGCTCTATCCCATATTCACGAATCGCATTAACAATGGGAATAGCGGACTTACCTTTTTCAGTGATACTATACTCGACTTTAGGAGGTACTTCTGGATATACTTCCCGATGGACAAATCCATCTTCCTCTAATTCCCGTAGCTGACTCGTCAACATTTTGTCGGAGATATGCTCAATCGCTCGCTTCAACTCACTAAAGCGGTAAACCTTGTCCTTGAGCCTCCACAAGATGGGCATCTTCCAAGTTCCTCCCAATCTATCCATGGCAAACTCAACTGGATTGTAGTAGGCTTTTCCTTTGTAGAAAAAATCGGGCATACCTATAAACGTTTGATAATCAGTATACTTTCCAAAAAGTTAGTAGCAGAGAATTTGGTAAGTATGGAAACAAAGGTAGCTAGGATAAGTACATTTGAGCAAGCTTGATTTTAACCAAAAGTAAAAGTAATGACAACAATACAAGAGGACTATCACTATGTCCACGCACATGGTATGCCTCAAAAAGGCAAAATTTTAATGGTGGCTAGCAGCCCCTCTATTTCTCAACAAACAGGGTGGCCCATTGGCTTCTGGGCTGCAGAGTTGACTCACCCCTTGCAGGTATTTCAAGAAGCGGGGTTTGAGGTTGACTTAGCCTCTACCGAAGGAGGAAGAATCGAAATGGATGCTTACTCTGATCCTACAGACGAAAGTGGGTATTCTAACCATGACGTTATCTCGCTTGGCTATATGCAGTTAGATTGGTTCAATGAAATGCTAGCCAATACTCAGAAATTGGCAGAAGTAAATGCCGACGAATATGATGCAATTTTTCTGGTGGGTGGCCAAGGCCCTATGTACACCTTTCGAGGCAACCCTAAATTAGAGAAGCTATTTGCCAACTTTTATGAAGCCGGTAAGCCCAGCGCAGCAGTCTGCCACTCCACTAGTCTTCTGCTCGAGGCCAAAAAGTCAAATGGAGAGCTAATCGTCAAAAACAAGACTTGGACAGGTTTTGCGAGTGCCGAAGAAGAATATGCCGACCAAGCCGTTGGCATGAAGATTCAACCTTATCGTATAGAAGACGAGGCAAAGCAGTTGCCAGATACTACCTTTAAGGTGCAAGCTCCGTTCTCTTCCTACGCCATCACCGATGGCAATCTGATCACCGGACAACAGCAAAACTCTGGTGCCGCAGCGGCCAGAATGCTTGTCGCCCAACTAAATTAACCCCAAGACGCATGGCAATACCTCCATTGGATTGCCATGCGTCTGCCATAAAAAAGGATGAAAACCTACTTCCTATCGCTGTTCCTCTTATCGCTAGCCTTCTCTTCTTGGGGGCAGAGCCTAGAACTAATGCTAGGAAATGAGCGTCTCTTTGCCGATGTGCAATGGCTTAAGTTTATCGATGCCGATGCTCAATGGTCATTATTTAGTCGTACCCGCGCAACGCTCAATGAGACAAACCAAACCGATCTATTTTCTGGGGCCTACCTCAATCGTACTTTTTCCAACGGATTGGGCGTTAGTCTGATCGGCAAGATAGGGGCTAATGGAGGCGGAGCAGACCTAGGGGTCCATATTTTCAAAGCAAAGCCCCATTGGATGCTATTTGCTCTCGCTTCCGTGGGTCTCAAAGATGAGTGGGAGTATAGTTGGTTTTCTATCCTGCGGATAACGCCCCCCCTCAATGAAAAATGGAAGCTTTACAGTAGTTTAGAGCTCTTCAATTTGTTCAACCAAGGTAAACATCTCATCAGTGTACAAAGGCTACGGCTAGGATTGGATAATCATCAAATCCAATTCGGTGCAGCACTAAACCTCAGCGAAGTCGGTGCTGATTGGACAACTAGTTCCAATCTAGGTGCCTTCATCCGAAAATCCTTTTAAGTACTCAGACAATAATTGTCAGTATCAAGACCAAGGAAAATAGAGCCGTACGGTTCATCTAGAACTTTTTTTCTGTACTACATACTTCCGAAAGCTTTCGGGATACTTTCTACCCTATACTTAATACTACATCGGACTAAACAAAAATTACGCATGAAAATAGCCATTATCGGAAGCGGGAATGTAGGCGGAGCGCTAGCCACCCAATGGGCCCAAGCTGGACATCAAATTTATTTAGGGCTAAGAGATTTAAACAATTTTAAGGGCACTGCATTACTCTCTAATCCCAGTACCTCTATTCACTCTATCAAAGAGGCCACTAAGCAAGCCGAAGTAATTTTGGTAGCGACGCCCCCCCAATTCGCAGAGAGCCTTGCCGCCACTTTTGGCCATGCCGAGCATAAAATCATCATCGATGCCACCAATGCCATAAGGACAAAGCCCGCAAACTATCCCACTGCTTATCATGCCTTGGCGGATCTAACCAAAGCCGAGCTCGTCAAATGCTTTAATTCTACTGGCTTTGAAAACATGCAACAACCCCAATACGAAGGCATGAGCCTAGATATGTTTATGGCCGGAGATAGTACCAAAGCAAAAAAATTGCCACTCAGCTCTCATCCGAGGCTGGTTTTGCCAACTGCTATGACTTTGGCAGTAGCGACAAGGTCGTATTACTAGAGCAATTTGCACTTTCTTGGATCAACTTAGCTATCATGCAAGGCATGGGCAGAGCTATAGGCTTTAAACTACTCAAGCGCTAGCTCCTACAGCAAACTTGCATCTGTAATGATCTCCAACACCGCAGGCCCTTCATGCGCAAAAAATGCGATCATGGCCGCTTCTAATGCCTTAGGTTTTGTTACTTTGATCCCTTTGGCCCCACAAGATTCGGCGTAAGCCGCAAAGCTAGGATTGATCAAACTGGTTTGATAAACAGGCCAATCCCCCGCCCGCTGTTCTTTAGAGATTTTGCCTAGCTCAGAATTATTGAGGACGATCAATTTGATGGGCATTTGGTATTTGACAATGGTGGTCAACTCGCCCAGATACTGCATCAATCCGCCATCACCTGCCACTGCTACTACAGGACGTTGGCCTTTGACTGCCGCCCAAGCGCCCATAGCAGCCGGCAAGGCAAAACCAATCGAACCAAGATAACCCGACATCAAAAAAGAGTTCTGCTTGCTTTCGTAATAACGTCCAAAGGAATATGCATTATTGCCTACATCGACAGTCATGACCGCATCGACTGGAGCGTGGCGGTTGAGGGCATCAAATACGTGGATCGCCCCCAAACCCCTTCCTTTATACTCTCGCAGACGACGTTTTTTTTCTTCACGCCAAATTTGCCAGCGATGGGCTATTTCAGAGCGATGGTCTTGTGGGGTGCTTTTCTGCTCCATCGCAGAACGCAAAAGTCTCACCGTTACGGATAGCTCTCCCCAAATCGGCACATCAACCTTATGAAACTTAGCCAAGGCCAGTTGATCAAAGTCCACTTGGATCGTTTTCTTTTTGTCAGTGATGCCTGTATGTTTCGAAAAAGAAGCGCCTAATACTAGCAGTACATCTGACTCATTCATAAACCAAGAAGCCACAGGTGTACCACTACGTCCTAGCACGCCACCTGCCAGCGGATGAGTGTCCGAGATTTGTCCTTTGCCTTTAAAGGTCGTAAGCACGGGACATCCTAAGCGTTCAGCAAGGCTGATTATCTCCTCCATATCAAAACGGGCCCCATGGCCTACAATGATGACAGGCCGCTTGGCATTTAGAAGCAAAGCGATAGCTTCGTCTAAGCTCTCTTGGGGAGGATGAATCTGCTGCCGACCCATACGCTTGCGCGGTGTACCGGCTTTAGCTTCGGGAACAGGATGGACTTGCACCTCATCAGGAAAAGTCAAATGACTCACATCCCGCCTGATGATCGCATGTTTGAGGGCGAGGTTCATTAGTTCAGCATGGCGACTATCTTTTTGCACCCTATGGTTAAAAGCCGCGACCGTGTCGAACGCTCGTACCAAATCCAATTCTTGAAAGTTACCCGTGCCTAAAACCTGGGAATCCACTTGGCCAGTCAATGCAAGTAATGGGGCGCGATCCACTTTGGCGTCCCACATACCTGTGTACATATTGGTAGAACCCGGTCCAGCGATGGCAAAGCAGGCCGCTGGCCTTCCCGTCAATTTGCCATAAGCGGAGGCGGCGAAAGAAGCCGCCCCTTCATGTCGAATGCCATAAAAATGTAAAAGGCCTTTCTCCTCTTTAAGACGAAAGGCATCTGCTAAGCCCAAATTAGAATGGCCTACCATCCCAAAAACCGTATCAACACCCCAAGCCACCATGGTCGAGACCATCACATCAGAAATGGTTTTGGTGTGCCCTTCTACAAGCGCTAACCCTACAAAAACTGCCTCCTCCTCTACTTTGACGGCATAAGTAGGTACGCCATCTTCATAGCCTCCAGGAGCTTTGCCAGTACAAGGATGAAAATCCCAACCATGCCACGGGCAACGGAGCATACCGTTTTCGATAGAGCCCTCTCCTAAAGGCCCCCCTTGATGCGGACATTTGTTGTCCAATGCGCAGATCTTGCCCTCAAAGCGTGTAAGGCAAATATCATGCGTCCCTGCGGTAACGGTCATTACTCTGTTTTCCTGCAAAAACGAAGCGTCTTCGAGGACTTTAAACCATTTGAGTTGCGGCATAAGCAGTCGGTTTCTGGTAAAAAACGGAGGGAAGCAGATAAAGGCTGTCTTCTGAAAGACAGAAGATAGATAGCCTATTAGTTAAGTACTTAGACAAAAGTATCAAGTATTAAGACGCTAGAAAATCGATCTTTGGAGTCCTCGAAACCATTTCTCTTGCTACTAAATACTCCCAAAAGCTTTCGGGATACTTTCTACTCAGTACTTAGTTTACCAGCGAATCAGCGCAGAAGCCCATGTAAACCCACTCCCAAAAGCTGCCAGACAAACGAGGTCCCCCTTTTTGATTTTGCCTAACTCCCAAGCTTCGTTGAGCGCAATAGGGATAGAAGCTGCGGTAGTATTACCGTATTTCTGAATATTGTTGTGGACCTTTTCTTCCGGCATTTTGAGGGTCCGGCGTACCATCTCAGCAATACGAAGATTGGCTTGATGTGGAATAAACATATCAATATCCTCCACTTGATGTCCTGTAGTTTGCAAGGCTTCCATGATTACTTCGGGAAACTTGCGTACCGCGAGTTTGAATACAAACTGCCCATCCATGACTGGATAAACACTTTTATCATCAATCATCTCGTGGGTGATATGACGCTCTTTATGACCAGTAGGCGTGAGTACTGCCAACTTTTCGGCATGCTCCCCCGCGGCGTGGAGATGAGTAGTCAAGACCCCACTATTTTCGTCTTCGGTGGGTTGTAGGATAGCAGCGCCGGCTCCATCGCCGAACAATACTGTCACATGACGCCCATCGTCAGAAAAATCTAAGCCGGAAGAGTGAATCTCAGAACCGATCAAAAGGATGTTTTTGTACATGCCAGTTTTGATAAACTGATCGGCGATCGAAAGACCATAAATGAAGCCGGAACACTGGTTACGAATATCTAGGGCAGGTACACCTTTGTCGCTTAACCCGAGTTCTCTCTGCACCAGAACACCTGATCCTGGGAACATATAATCGGGATTAAGGGTAGCAAAAATGATAAAGTCAATATCATCGGCAGTAATGCCCGCTCGCTCCATGGCCATATGAGCGGCTTGCACACCCATGCCAGCTACGGTATCCTTGCCAGGAGTGAAATAACGTCTTTGCTTAATACCAGAACGCTCTTGTATCCACTGATCTGAGGTGGTAAATCGCTCGGCAAGGTCATCGTTGGTAACTACATTTTCGGGTACATAATAGCCGATGCCGGCGATGGTAGATCTTTTCATAGGGGGAGTAATTAGTAATCCTTATTAAACGAATTTACCAAACTCACCCCTACTCTACCAAAAACTTTCGACTTAGTATCCCCTTTTCACCTTGCAGGCGAAAGAAATAAACGCCAGCAGCTAAGTCCCGTGTCTTGATGACTTGGCTAGTTGTCCCCCTTAGGCTCTCCCAACGCCCCTGTTCTAGCGTACGCCCCGTAATGTCGAGGAGCTCCCATCGGAAGGCCTGATCTGCTCCATAATTGTAAGAGAGTCGGAGTTGATTGGCGTCATACCAAAGGGATTGGAGGGTAAAAGCAGGGATTTCGACGCCTATTTGCAGGCGGTCAGAGTAGGTTTTAACGCCATTTTGGTCGATGGCCACTATGCGATAATAACTAGTTCCAGGCAAAGGGCTTAGATCCAGCCAGCTGTAGCTGCGTTGGTTAGCGAGGACTGAGCGTTCTCCGAAGGAGTGAAACCCTAATCCATCCAAACTACGCTCAATCTCAAAGTGGTCGAGCTCCTGCAGACTGTTGATGGTCCAACTTAGCTCTGGTAAGCCATTGTTGAGCTGGGCCGAAAGATCATTAAAGTGAAAAGGTAAGACCGCATTGATAGTAGGCGAGGTGGTGAGAATCATCTCAAAATCGCACTGAGCAGACTGTTTACCATCGATAATGATCCCATAAGTGAGACCTCCACTAAGGCTCAGCGGCCCGATACTTAGATCTGCAGAGGGATAAGTCCCCGTAGCACCAATCTTATGACAACCGTCGGGGGCAGCTAATAGAGTGGTCAGACTCGCATCTGTGCAGTCCAAGCCACCAGCGGTCGTGATCATCAATTGGATCGTATCTGGTCCCCAGCTACAGGCCAGATTGCCGATATGTAGATACCAATTATCGGTCGCAGGAGGGGTTACGGTATAGTAAATACTATTGTCAATATTGGAGATACAGCCTTCAGTTACCCCAAAAAACAGATCGTCAGTGTCATCAATGGTATTATTGCTGTAAACATCCCCAAAGAGAGTAGAAAATTCGTAGGTGTCCTCATTGCGGCCACCAAGGCCCTCTTGCACAATTTGGCGCTGTTTGGTAGCCCCTTTAGTTGTACCACTCAAGGCATCTAACCAGCTACTAGAACCACCGGTAGCGTAGAGGTCATCTACTCCTAGGCCACCAGCAGTGGGGGTTTGCATGAGGGTTGGCGTGGCGCAACGATCATTTGCAGGGGCCGCTACAGTAGGATTACCGACTTGTTTACGTAAAGCTACGGTGATAGAACCCCCACCAGTTGGCGTCTCACTTTGTACTAATAGGAAAAAATAACCGGTTCCGTCTAGCCCTTCGGGTAAGAAGTCAATAGGAACACCTGTGAGGGCATCGGCACAACCCGAACCCCTTTGGGTAAGATTGGTCGAATTGGGATTGGTCCAAAAACAGTGCGGAAAAGCCGAGGTACTGGCATCAACTGACTCAGAATAAAGCAAAACCCATTTGATGCGACCATTAAAATCTGTACTCAATTGGAAGTGTAGATTTTGTTGAGTGGTTTCATTAGGTACGAAAAAAAACCAAGCTTCTTCTGCGCAGACACCTATAGTACAAGGCGATCCTCCATCAACATCTACCGCTGGGCCCGGATTAGGGATAGGGTTGCAAGTAGCCGTCAAGGCAGCAGGAAGTGAACTAGCAAAAGGAGAGGCGTCTGTCGCGGGAAAGGGGATAGGGACAGCACTAGCACAATTTTGTGCCTTAATTTGAGTAAATGTAAAAATACAGAAGAGGGAAAAAATAGCTAGACGACCCAACATAACTTACGAGTGTTTTTAAAGCAGGAAAAGCAAAAATCTAAGAACTTGGTTTTGATTCAAAGAGTGTGGGTAAGTAGCAATTGGCCTTAATGCGGACACTAATTTAACTAAAATTACCCAAAACCTAATGCTTTCTTAGCGCAGGAGGATTGGTTCATTTACACAAATATACCAAAAATAATAATATATCTTACATAAAATAAATTCTTTATTCTGCGCTTAACACAATTTGGGGGGTTAAGACAAAAGTATTCAGGACAAAGAGGTTTAAAAATCAGACTTTATGAGTCATAGGAGTCATTTTCTTGGGGGTCAATTATTGGGCGATAGCTATCTAGAGGCATCATATGAGGGCTTATTGGGGGATTTTCTGCTTTGCAGAACGCTTATTTTCGGTCCGCGCTCCCGCAAGCTTTCTTTTAGGCGTCAAGCCGAGCAGTTTTGAGTGGATTTTTCCCTTCGGAGAACGCTAATTCTCGTTTTGCAGCCTTCTTTTTTCCTTCTGAATCCCCCTCCAGAGGGGAACAAAGCGCTCGCTTTGTAAAACCATTACTCCTGCGGAAAGGAAAGAAAAGTTAAGTCCTTCGAATACTTTCTACTTTTCAGAGCGCAAAAAAGAAATCCCCAACGACCGCCACTTTTACTAGTGAGGGGCATTGGGGCTTATGATTAAGTTTTGAAGTATTGAATCTAGGGCACCAGTTCGGATTAGGGGCTAAAGCCTATTGCTCAGGCGATACCGCCAAAGAGTAAAGCTCCGAGCGCGGCCAGCACCAAAGTGCCGAGTAAAATACCAAAAGCGAGGTTCATGCTTCTAGCGCTTTGTGGGGCAGTGTCATCATTCATCCAAGCTTCAAGCCCGAGGGCCTGTTCGACGATAGCCTTGGCTTGGGCGTGATGCATATTGGATACCATCAGGCGAGCGCCTCCCTGCCCTACTGTATGATGAGGGGTAATTTGGGAAATCATACCTTCAAATAGGACACTCTCTATGCCTTCGTTGGCTAAGACAGAACGTAACATCTCTGCTTTGATTGGATCTGCAATGCGAACCAGTTCTTTAAGGGAGGGATTATCCATAGTATTTGAGCTTTGTTTTAAAGATGACGTTTGGGAGGCAAAGGTTGCAATATGGATGGGGGATTTTCTTTGTTTGAGGAGCTATTGGCTTGAAGCATAAGCGTTCTGCGAAGCAGTGGGTATTGTAAAGAAATGGAACACAGAGAAAAAGAGGCACAGAGGAACTGAGCGTTCTGCGAAGCAGTGGGTATCAGAGAGGAATGGGACACAGAAAGGTGGAGGCACAGAATAATTTGTGGAATAAAATACTTGCTTGTATCTAGAGTAAAAATGCAACACAATATGAATCACAAAGTAGCTTTCACTTTTATTATTTTTCAATTGGCAGCGGCCTGTCTTTGGGGCCAACAAGACCTAGGGAGCATTGATTACAGTAAGGTCGATCAACATGTTATTAAGCTATCGCAAACCTATGAATCTGATATTTATGCCTTAGTGGACAAACTGGCCGTTTTTGATGAGAAGCACCTCAATTTTAGAGCGGCCTTTTTTTGGGTGGCTTACAATATCAAGTATGATTGCGTAGATTATCACAAGCCTGACAAGTACAAAAAGGACCAAAGTTGGCGAAGAACGATTGCGGATACAGCGGGTATTTGTGGCGGGTATGCCAATCTATTGAAGGCAATTTGTGATCGCATGAATATCGAATGCGAAGTCGTCATTGGAAAAGTAAGGGGGAGCTGGCATACTTTGGCTAATAGAACTGGCCAATCTCATGCTTGGAATCGAGTTAAGCTAAATGAGCAATGGTACCTTAGCGACCCAACTTGGGCCAGCGGCTATACTGACGATCGGGTAAAGGTATATACCAGAGCTTTTAATGCGCATTATTTCATCGCGAACCCAGCTTCACTAGTAATCAATCACTTTCCTCGAGAGGCTAAATGGCAATTGCTCCCAGAGCCTAAAACCTATACCCAATTTGTCCGCTCACCAGTGGTGAGAATACATGGAGAGGACAATCCGATACAATCTTTTCATCCTCTCAACGGCATTGTAACCCTGAGCCACAAACAAAAGCTAAAATTTTCTTATCAGCTGAAGGAAGGACAGAAGCCTCTCTGGATCACGATGCAAGTGGCTAAAAAATCAGACTATTTGAAGGCTCGCGAATACAATGAAAAGAATAGCGAAATCGTCAAGCTTCAATTGGAGCCCGGCGAAGAGCAAGGTGAATATTACGTAAACTTTGAGCTAGAAGAAGCAGGGGAATACTACGTGAGTTTTTACCTCGGTCAGTCGGTAGTCTTTCATTACTATTACAGCCTAAGATAGGCTAGTTTTTTTCCAAGCTCATCTCAATATATACAGCTGAGTCTTCTTCAAGATTGCTCACAAAACGGACATTATCAGCATCGCGCTCGGCATTTTTGGTTTCGTTTTCAAATTGAACGTCAAAATCGAAGCTGTTCTCAATAGATAGAGCGAAAGCAGGAACTCTGAAAAAGCCTTCTCTTACTTTATCTGCCGAGAGAGTCCAAGGAGTACTAGCTGCAAAGAGGGTGTCGTTGCGAGTAAAACTGAAAGTGAGGCGCTCTTCGGTAAAGTTGAAGGTGCCTAGACTGCCGGACTCTTCGATGGTTTCTTCGACATTGAAGGTATTGGGGCCAAAATCGCCATAATAAGAGTTTATGGCCACCACTGTCCAATTGCCTTCAAGCGAGTTTTCAGCTTGGATTTGATTGCGATTGCAACTGACCAATAAGGGAAGGGCTAAAATGCCTAACAATAGTTTAAAGGAATTGCTCATGATGAAAAAATTAAGCAGGTCTGTTTTATTGCGTTAATGACGGATATTTTGTGATAAAAGCTGCATCTTTTTTACAGCCTCTTCCCTCAGTTTACGTATGCAAAATTGTTTTTGCCCATAATCAGACAATAAAGCCCTCTAAAATGCCTTCTGAAACTCAAAATTACTCGGCTGAAGATTTTTATGATTCTCTCGTTGAAGATTACCATCTGATATTTGCCGATTGGGACTGGTCTATAAAGCGGCAGGCAGAGGGATTGGATAAGTTGATCAAAAGCTACGCTCGTGCCGAGGCCAAAACGGTTTGGGATTGCAGCTGCGGCATAGGGACTCAGGCACTAGGTTTGGCGGCAAAGGGGTATCAGGTTGTGGGAACAGATTTAAGTGGTCGGGCGATACAGAGAGCACAAGCTGAGGCCGCACAGCGAAGGTTAGATGTTAGTTTCGCTAAGGCTGATTTACGCATCATGGCCCAGATCCCTCTCCAGCAATTTGATGTGATCATCAGCTGCGATAACTCTCTCCCTCATCTACTGGAGATGAGCGAGCTGATTTTTGCGCTTAAAAAGCTCAAAAGCAGCATGAAGCCCGAGGGAATTGTGCTAGGCTCTATGCGAGATTATGATCAAATCGCTCAGGAACAAGCCAATGCGACTAGTCCAAGGAGTAAAATCGTAGGGGAGGAAGAAATCATCAGTTTTCAAACTTGGCAATGGAGTAGTCCTAGCATCTATCAGGTTAAGCACTTTATCATTAGGGGACAAGGAGATAGGTTTCACACCAAAGTAAGA
The DNA here is from genome assembly GCA_039024315.1 of Bacteroidota bacterium. Lineage (GTDB taxonomy): Bacteria > Bacteroidota > Bacteroidia > J057 > J057 > JBCAWW01. Next base: position 29,338 of record JBCCQN010000057.1, on the reverse strand, counting down.
TTAGCTACATATCGTGCCTATCGGCGAAAAGAAATGAACGAAGCGTTCCGCGCAGCGGGCTTTGCTGAAATCGAGTGGCTTTTTCCAGAAGAATCTGGCTACTATCAGCCGGTATTTGTACTCAGATAACAGCCAAATAATCAGTTTGTACTGTCGAAACAGGGCAGGACATCTTCGACAAAGTAAGGGGCCTGATTTACCCAAAACATATAATCTACCTTTAAAAAGTCTTGAGCAAAAGCGTGCAATAAAGGTACCTTATTTTTGTGCTGGTCCTCTCCCCTATCATTTTCCTCCTGATAGTCTTGATCGGCACCTGTCTTGGCGACGTAATTCCCGTCTTGCACCGCGATGCCAATGGGAACGCTAAACTCGCCTTCATGCATAAACTTGAGAGGATGATTGAGTTGAGCTTTGCGTCTCACGAGTAAATCAGGGGATCCCAAACCCACTCCGATCTCTTCTCCATATTCGTAGAGACTTTGCAGATAGCCTTTATCCTCCCAAGGGAGCCATTCACCCGGCATAAAGTTGGCGTAAATCATGCAAGTTGAGTTGGGAAAAGCTTCTTTCATGGCCCGCATATTGGCCTTAAGCCCTGCTAGGTATTTACTTTCAGAAAAACCCGGTACTTTTTCCGCAGTGGCCCCGATTGCAGTTTCTTGTAGGTTAAGGCCTTCGATCTTGCCATCAAACTCCTTAGCTAGGGCATTGAGTAGCAATCTAAAGCGCTCCTGTACGGCCTCATTCCACCTTTTGGCGACCCAGCCTTCGGGCTTAACTTGCTCGGAGATTTCTTCATAGACTCCGCCGTCGTAAGCAGGATCCAATAAGTAATTGGGAACTGCCTTGTAGCGAGGGTCGAAAGTAACATCCTGCAACTGGATAAATAGCTTCTTCTGATGCTTACGTAAGTAGCGGAGATCTTCTTTGATGTGGGAGAAGTTGTATTTCCCTTTCTGAGGTTCTAATTGCCGCCAAGAATACATGATTTGGGCACCCACAAATCGGGGATGATCAAGGAAGGGGTGGTCAATGATGGCTTCCCGATCACGTGAAAAATAGACAAAATGTTGTATGCTGTCCGCCGGAATAGGACAAAGGACCGCCAAATATTGTTTGTAGGCGTCAAGGTATTTGTTGGCCGGATTGGGCGCATCTTGACCCAGGAGTGGTATGCTGAGCCAACTGCATATTAGCAACGCTATCGTTGGGGGATAAGCAGAGAGGAACCTCATATTCATTTTTCGCTTAGACATTTTAATAAACGATCTTGCAACACTTCTGGCGCTTGATTAAAGATATTGTGTCCCGAGTCAAACCAATAAATACTCTTTGCCGGAGCTTGTAATTTTTTGTAGTACTTGGCAGCTAGCTGTGAGTTTGCGGTATAATCTGATTGGCCCAAGAAGAATGAAACCTGACAATCCAAGGCTTTGATTTCCTTACTCAAATCTCTTGCGTATAATTCCTGATAAAGCGGCATCCATTTGGCCTCCCAATCCTGAAAAAATGGCATATACTGGGCCACCATTTCATCCGTCACTTTTTCGCCATTATAGATGCTCTCCCATTTGTATTGTATCACCATCTCATAGATAGACTTATGCGGTATCGCTACTTGGCTGAGTTCGGCGATGGCTTTTTCATCATTTTGTTGCTGGAAATGCGATTTTAGTCTTTTGAGGGCTACTTCCTGACTTTTTTTAGGGTTCACATCCGGACTGATAGCTATGTAATGCGCTATGCGTTGAGGGTACTTTTGAGCTAATGAAAAGCCCAAAGCGTTGCCCCAAGAGTGGGCCAAAAGGGTCAATTTTTGCTGCTCAAACTGCTCCAGTAGAAATAAAAAAACGGCTTCTGCATCACTTTGCATTCGGGCCAAAGTAACGGTCGTACTATCGATGTTTTTGGCGAGAGTTTTACCGCTATTTCTTTGGTCCCAATGTACCACCCGGTAGTCTTGTTCAAGGACGCTTAAGACGGCTTGTACGGTTTTGCTAGCAGCTTGGCCAGGGCCACCGTGAAGGTAAAGTAAAAGAGGGGCTTTTGCTTGGCTACCTTTGATGCTTATGTATTGTTCGATTCCTCCGATGGAGACGTATAGCGTGCTGTCAATTCCCGCCGCTTGGGTCGGAAGAGGGAGCAGCAACAGGAGCGAAAAAAAATAAAAATGTCTCATTAGGCCTGTTGGGTTCTTTAATGCAGGTTTGTAGGGGGAGCATCTGCAAATTATTGATTCATTATCCTTAATTCTATGCAGCACTTGCTTTTCCTTATATTGGGTTTTGCTATCCTTGGCGATGCGATTGGCGTCAAGCTAAGGGTCTTGGGGTGAGTTTTCTGCTTTGCAGAACGCTTAATCTAGTTTTGAGTACAGAGTAAAAAGTATGCAGTACAGAGAAAATGCTCTCGATGGACCTTACAGCCCTATTTTCCGAGGTCTTAATACTGGATACTATTGTCTATGTACTTAAGCGTTCCGCGCAGCGGTCCCCTACCCCCAAATAATCCTTGAACTTGACACCAACGGCAACCCAGAAGTCAGGATCAAAAGAAAATCACCCAAAAAAAATCCTTAGCTTAAGAAGAATGCGATGCTCAAGTTTGAGATCGAGATTTTTGCTACTGCTTAGAATTAGATAGGGACTACCAAGCTACTAGTTAAGATGAATGAGGAAATAAAATATCGCACCTGCCACCTCTGTGAAGCCATGTGTGGGCTCGAAATAAAAATCAAAGGCAAGGAGGTGATTAGCATCAAAGGACATCGAGATGACCTCTACAGCCGAGGGCACATTTGTCCTAAGGGAGTCGCTTTAAAGGATTTGTATGAAGATCCTAATCGGCTCAAAGAGCCTGTAAAAAGAACGGCAAATGGATGGCAAAAAATCTCTTGGGAGGAGGCATATAATACGGTAGAAAAAAACTTCAAGCGGATAAAAAAGCAATATGGTAATGATGCCATTGGTACCTATACGGGTAATCCAACCGTCCACAATACTGGTACCGCCCTTTATTTATATGACACCATCAATGCCATTAATACCACAAACAGATTTGCCTCGCATAGCCTTGATTCTGTTCCCGTGTTTGTCGTCAATCAAATGATGTATGGGCATGCGATGTTAGCTCCCATCCCCGATATAGAAAACATACACTACTTTCTTATTATAGGCGCGAATCCCCTGGCCTCCAATGGTAGCTTTATGTCCACTCCAAATATCAGGGGGAAGATTAAAAATATTCAACAAAAAGGCGGTAAGGTAGTGGTGGTTGATCCTCGCAAAACGGAGACCGCACAAAAAGCATCAGCGCACTACTTTATCGTCCCTGAAAAGGATGTACTTTTTTTATCAGCCATCATCAATGAAATCTTTAGACGAAAGGCCGTTAAAGCTTCTGCAGTACTTAGCTTCACGGAAAACATCGATCACATAAAAAGGATTACCCAAGCCTATACCGTAGAGAAAATTGCCCCATTTACGGGCATGCAAGCCAGAGACATCCATACGATCGTAGACGACCTATTGCATTATCCCAATGCAGTGGTTTATGGTCGGCTAGGCATCAATACGCAAACTTATGGCAGCTTGTGCCAATGGTTGATCAATGTAATCAACATTCTGATTGGCAGTCTCGACAAGATAGGAGGCTTGATGTTTACTTTACCGGCGATCGATTATGTGTCATTAATGGCTCATGAATCCAAAATGTATCGCTATAAAAGCAGAGTAGGCAAATATGATGAGATTGTAGGAGAATATCCCACCGCAACCCTCGCAGATGAAATATTGACCGAAAGTGAAGGACAGATTAGAGCCCTACTTTGTATAGCAGGAAATTTGGCTCGTTCGGCCCCAAACTCCAACCTAGTAGAGAGAGCCCTACAGAAATTGGATTTTATGGTAGCGGTAGATATGTATATCAATGAAACCACCCAATACGCTGACATCATCTTGCCGCCTGCAGTAGGGCTTGAAACGATGCACTACTCATTTGTCCTGCATATGGTAGCTACCAAAAATACGGCAAAGTTTAGCCCCGCCCCCCTGCCAATCGCAGAATACCAGCGATATGATTGGCAAATTATGGGTGAGCTACAAAGACGACTATTTGACGGCAATCTCCTCGCTCGCTTGAAAAATCAGATAATGTCAAGATTAAAGCCAGAGACCAAACTGGATCTTGCCCTAAAAACAGGACCCTATGGTATTTGGGGTGGGAGGAAATTTAAGCAGCATGGATTGAGTCTTAAACGACTAAAGCAACATCCGGGCGGTATCGAGATATCAAAACTCAAACCTGTTTTCCCTGATAGACTTTTCACTAAGAATAAGAAAATCAATATCGCGCCAGCTCGATTTATCAAAGAGTATGAGAAGATCATAGAATTATTGGAACCTAGATGGAATGATAAGTTTCCACTAAAACTGATTGGCAGGAGGCACCTTAGAAGTAATAATTCTTGGATGCACAATCTGCCATTACTCGCGGGAGGTTCAAGGAAGTGTACCGTGATACTGCATCCTGAAGACGCAGAAAAGCTTGATGTGAGCGATCAAGAATTAGTCGAAGTGTATAATGAATTTGGGAGTATCAAAATTGAGGCGGAGCTGTCTCCTGATATCATTCAAGGGACGATCTCAATCCCTCATGGCTGGGGGCATGATGCTAAAAATACGCAGCTAAACGTAGCAAATAAGACGGCGGGAGCGAATGTAAATCTATTGATGGATCATTCTAGACTTTGCAATCTTTCCTACAATATGGCCTTTAGTGGCCAAGCAGTGGCTTTACGAAAGATTGGTCATGGAGAGCTTGAATCTAGCTAGGATAAAATGTTAAGCCTTTATGAGGCTGGGGTTCCGAGGCTTCGCCAGCTAAGCTAAGCGTTCTGCGAAGCAGTGGGTATCTTAAGTACTGAGTAGTAAGTATCCCGAAAGCTTTCGGGAGTAATTAGTATTAAGAAAAAAGGTCTCCCTGAACTATGTAGCCCACTTTTCATAGGTCTTAATACTGAATACTATTGTCTAAGTACTTAAGAGTAATGGAAAACAGAGGTAAGGAGGCACAGAGGAAATTGAGAATTTAGCGTTCTGCGAAGCAGCTTACTTACACATAACGGCTCCTAAACTTACTTGGATTTTCTTGAGTGATTTTTTTAAAGATCCGATTGTAGTAAGAGAGGCTTTGAAAGCCAGACTGATAGCAGGCTTCGCTTACACTTTGCCCTGCCATGAGGTAGCGCTTTGAGTGGCTGACCCGATAGCGATTGAGAAACTCGATGAAGGTGTATTGGGTCATTTTTTTAAAATAGCGACAGAAAGCTTCTTTGGTCATGGCACAAATGTCTGCCATTTCCTCCAGTTCGATCTTACGGTGGTAGTTCTTGTCAATAAAGGCATGAATCAAACGGAGCCTTGCTTGTTCTCTATTTCTGAATTTATTGAGATAAGGTTTTTCGTGCAGCATTTCAACCTCTGGTGCCTCAGAGAGTAATTGTAAAATTTGCGTCAGCTGTAGATATTGCTGGAAAGCAGGAAGGCCTTCCAAGTTAAATAGCTTTTTCCCGATCATAGCTTTCATTTCGCCACCAAACGCTAATCCTCTTTGGGAGCGTTCAAACATCCTTTTGATCCCTACTAATTCTGGTACGTGGGCAAAGTGTTGCTCAACAAATTCTTTTTTGAGGTGGATGACGACCTTTTTGTATTCGGTCTGAATCCCGTAATCAAAGTTTAGGTGAGGTACATTGCTCCCAATCAACACCAAATCACTTTGCTGATAGGTGGAGGTATGCTGGCCTACATGTCGAGTGCCTGCCTCCGCCTCGATGTAAACCAACTCATACTCAGGATGAGAATGCCAAAAGAATAAATCACTCAAGCGAGGGTTGAACATCGTGCTAAAAGATCGATTGACCTGACTGGTGATGGTTTCGAGCTGAACTTTCATTATGAGACAAAATTGAAAAGTAAGGACGTGAAAAAATCCCCAAAGATCAATATCGTACAAATATTGACTAATAACGGTAAAATCCTTCCATATGAAAGCTTGCATATTTGTAGTGTACTCGCAAAAAAGAATTAGTTATGAATAATGAAAATCAAAGCATGGCCCATACGATGATCCCCGACAATCAACACAAAGATATTCCGGGTAATCCTTCAACGGCTAAGAGCAGCAACTTCCAATTGAGAACATCTGCTACGGCAGACACATTGAGAGTCCTATCTATGGAAGATTGGGCGTTTTGGCAGCACAATGGCTATATCGTGATCAAGCAAGCTGTGCCACGTGAGCAGGCGCTCAAAACGGCAGATTTCCTCTGGGAGTTTGATGAAAAAGATCCTCAGGATCCAGAAACTTGGTATGCTGCAGCTCGGGCCGAAATGAAAATGAAGGAGCTAGCCGGTACAGGTATGGTAGAGGTTTACAACAATCAGCATCTCTGGAATAACCGCCAAATGCAAAGGGTATATGATGCCTTCGTAGATATCTGGGGTATGGAGCAATTGTGGGTGACCATAGACCGCGCCAATTTGAATTTCCCTATCCGTCCAGGGCACGAATACAAAGGCTTTATCCACTGGGATTATGATCCAGAAACCAAGCCTCAAAACGTACAAGGCGTCTTAGCGCTTGCGGACCAAACGGATGAAAACATGGGCGGATTTCAGTGTATCCCTTGGCTGTTTCGTAACTATGACACTTGGAAACTGACACAGCCAGAAGATCGTAATCACTTCCAGCCCGATATCAGTGGTCTTGAAAACGAACTGGTGAAGGTGCCTTTAGAGGCGGGGGATTTATTGATCTTTAATAGCTCAGAGCCGCATGGTATCCGCCCCAATAATTCTGGCGATAAAGTTCGTATCGCTCAGTATATCTCCATGATGCCTGCCCAAGAGGACAATGAAGCCCTCAAGGAATGGCGCGTCAATTCTTGGAAAAATCGGATCGCACCTGAAGGCTATGCCTTCCCTGGTGATCCTCGCAATTGGGAGCAAACCAAATACGAAAGAGCCGAATTGAGCGAACTAGGAGAGAAATTACTCGGATTGAAAAAGTGGTAATCGATGGATTTGCAGCTTAAAGGAAAAAAAGTCTTTATCAGCGGATCGACGGCGGGGATTGGTTTTGGAGTAGCGAAAGCCTTCTTGCAAGAAGGAGCTGAAGTTTATATCAATGGCCGCTCTGCTGCAAGCGTCGCAGCAGCCAGTGAAAAATTAGCAGGATATGCCTCAGGCGTAAAAGTAAAAGGCCTAGTAGCAGACTTCGCCGATAAGGCTTCCGTTGAGCAGTTGATCCAACAGTTACCCGAAATTGATATTCTGATCAATAATGTAGGGATATACTCATCGCAATCATTTTTTGAAACCAGCGATGAGGAATGGGAGCGCCAGCACGAAGTCAATGTGATGAGTGGAGTGAGGCTCTCCCGCCATTGCCTACCCAAAATGTTGCACCAAAACTGGGGACGAATCTTATTCGTCTCCAGTGAATGTGCCACCTTAGTCCCTGCCGATCTAATCGCCTACAGTACGACCAAAGCCGCTTTATTGGCAGTTTCTAGGGGGTTGGCTCAACTGACAAAGGGAAGTGGAGTAACCGTCAATGCCGTAATCCCTGGTTCAACCATGACAGAAGGGGCACAGAACTTCTTAGCCGATTTGGCTGGCAAGGAAAATAAATCTGTATCACAAGCAGAGGCCGATTTTTTTAGTGATATCAGGACGTCCTCCTTATTACAGCGCTTTGCTAAGGTGGAAGAAATCGCCCATAGCATTCTTTATTTTGCTAGCCCTTTAGCCGCTGCTACTAATGGGGCAGCTATCAAGCTTGAAGGAGGCAGTATGGGAGGGATCATATAAGGGCCCTGAATCCAATAGCCCCGAAACTAAATCAATATGAACCATAAGCAAAATCTGTTTTTCGCCTTGCTAGTCAGCCTGATGGCCTTTACTGCTTGTGCCGAAAAAGTAAACTCAAATCAAAAAGAAGTAGTAAGTACGGCATCTATGGATCAAGAAATTCAACGAGAGAGATTACTGCGGCACGTAGTGATCTTTAAATTCAAAGACAGCTCGAGCGAAGAAGATGTCAATAAATTGAACGAGTCCTTTAATGCCTTGGCAGATTCGATTCCCGTGATCAAAGATTTTGAATGGGGTATCAATGATAGCCCAGAGAACTTTCATCAAGATTTTACCCATTGCTATTTGCTGACTTTTGCCTCTGAAGAGGATCGCGATAGTGTTTATACTCCCCATCCGCAACACCAAGCCTTTGTCGCCAGTCTGCAGCCACATTTAGAAAAGGTATTTGTGGTCGATTATTGGACCAATCCTTAGGGTTGAGAACTTATTTACATCAAGCTAAGGGACTTTAAGTAGTAAGACAATGGTATTCAGACTTTGAAAAAACGACCTCGATGGGGTAAAGAAGTGATTATTCTTCGACCTAGACACTCCCGATAGCTATCGGGATACTTTCTACTCAGTGCCTAAAGGTTATTTTCTCCCCAAAACCTTCGGAAGTGTAGAACGCTTATCCATGGAGATATTAGCAATGCATACTAGGAGTATTAGCTTGGCTTTGTTTTAGGCTTTCTGCTTCGCAGAACGGTCATTCTGATCGTTCTGCGAAGCAGTCACTACTTATAGAGAAACAGAACACCAAGGGGATTTACGAATCAGATGTTAAGGCACAAGTCCAACAGCCCATCGGCAGATAACTAAGCGCTGAAATGCAAAAGCTTACGCTTAGGCATGCGTACTTTGAGTAGAAATTAGGCTAAATTGACGCTAAATCTGAGAAGCAGATTTGTCTGTAGAAAGGTCCTTTCTGGCGTTAAATAAAAAATAATCGTGCAAACTCCCCAGCAAAAATCAATGGACTCCACCAAAGAAATTCCCGTAGTTATCCTGAATGGGTTTCTGGGATCTGGCAAGACCACACTTTTTCGCAATCTTTTGGCACAGGCGAGAAAAAAGAATGTTTCGGTACGCGCAGTTGTCAATGATATGAGCGAGCTTGATGTGGACGGAGAGTTAATCGCCAATACTGAGATTGTAGAAAGTGATCGTCGAATTTTGCAATCCATCCATTCCTGTGTGCTTAGCAGTAAAAAAGGCATTGCAAAACTCAAGGTGGCGCTCGCTACCCTCTTGTCAGACCAGAGGCCGGATTTGATTATTATTGAAACCTCCGGGAGTTGCCACCCTTTGCCTTTGATAGAATTTTTCAAGGCTCAGCCTCATCTGAAATTGAAAGGAGTATTGGCGCTAGTAGATAGTTTGATGCTGGCACATGATTACGCTTACGGCCAAAAACTCATTCCACTGATGCAGCAAAACCTGCAAAATCAAAAGCGCGATATGATCAATTTGTTGGTCGAACAAATTATGTTTTGCAGCCACTTAATCTTGACCAAAGCAGACCGTATCCCCAAAGAAAAAATCCAAGAAATCGCCAATTTTATTCACCCCATTAACCCTTTAGTTTCCATTCTCTCGGTTTTATATGGCAATCTGTCCATTGACAAAGTGCGCTCATTTCCTGATTACGATTTTCACCGGGTCGCCTTATTGGCTAAAGAACTGAAACCTGTAATGGAAGCAGAAGCTCATGGTGATCGTCCATATAATATGGCTACCAGAGTGATCAAAGATGACCGGCCTTTTCATCCACAAAGGCTATGGGAAGTGTGCCATAAGTATCTTGACCAAAGGATTTATCGCAGTAAAGGTTTTTTTTGGCTTTCGAGCCGAGATCGTTTGGCCCTTCTTTGGAACCAAGCAGCAGGAAGTATCAATTTGGAAGTCATTGGCTCTTGGCGTTCTGGCATAATGGAAGAAACGGATAATGGCCTGCTTGAATTTGAAAAAAAGCTGCTCAAAGAAAAGCTAGCAAAAGAGACGGGACGTTTTGGAGATCGTTACTGCCACCTAACCGTCATTGGAGACAAAGCTCAGGTTGACCGTTTTACCGAGGCGCTTAAGCTTTGTTTTCTCACCGAAGAAGAGATACAATCTTGGCAGATGGGCGAAAGTTTTCCTGATCCATGGCCAAAAAATATCGTCAAAATGGTAGATTGATCGCTGGTGGAAGCAAAGTTTGGCCCTGCATATGGGACTACAGTATCCAGTGTTTAGAACTTGGTAGAGAGGATAAGTGGTTTTATCAACGGCTAGTTTGTCTCCTTAAAAAGGGTATTTAGGAAGAGGAGTGAATGCTTTAATTAGGGAGAAAAAAGGGCTCGATGAATCATATCTCCCCGTTTTCCGAGGTCTTAATCCTGCCTACTATTGTCTAGGTACTTAAAACTAGATTAAGCGTTCTGCGGAGCAGAAAATCAGCAAAAAGCCTCTTAGCGATGAGGGCAATAGACTAACTGTCGAGATTCTTTCTTGTCATTAAATAAAAAGTGATGGCGAAAATTATTGCATTTTTTGATCGCGAGAAGGGTCATAACTTAGACGCCAAATCGAACACAATATGCGCTATTTCCCTTTCCTCCTACTGACAGTCATTTTAGTATCCTGCGAAACTGTAGGAATGAAAAGAACCGTTTGTTCCGATTCTCGGAACGAGCAAACTAGAGAATTTGGAGATCCCAGTATTTGCAATACAGACGATTGCGAAAAGTATTTGGGCATTTGGCAGAACTTGCTCATGGAAAGAAATAATCTGAGTCAAGCATTTTTTGATGATCATATTAGGGTCCATGAAAGCAGTATCAATGATTGGCGGGATGGAACCTCCTTTAGAGTTTGCTATTGGATTCAGATCGATTGGGCAATCAGCTACGAATGCGACAAGTTTATCATCAATATTGATCCCGACGATACAAAATATCCAAGTTTAGACTTGCCAAGAGGAGTAGCATTAAATGAACAAGAAGTAAAGCTTGCTGCCTATAATAGAGCTTTTGGTTCAACCTTAAGCAAAATAAATGGCGCGACGCAAATAGCATATCTGTCGGAAGCAGCAGCCCTAAACGAGCTTGTTAGCTATTCGGAGCTAGATACGCTATGCTATAGTGGCGTTTCCTTAGATCAAAAAGATGGAAATTTAGTTTTGCAAGCTTCAGCGGAGTATCGTAATCAAGAAAATCCCTGTGTCTTTGGCTCTATCGACTTGGTAAGTGGGCAGAAAGAGATCAATGATAGTCCTTGCAGGCTAATAGACTGAGTGCTCCAGTAATTTTAGCATTTATTTTTCATGCGGAGGGCTTCAAGAAAACTTGACTGCTATCTCAAAATGCAAATAAGCTTCCTTCAATGACCGTTTTTAGCCATTAGAATGACTCTTGAATAGGCCTTAAATGCTAATGGTTGGACATTGAACCAAGAGAGCTTCCTCGTAATCACTGCTATTTTTGATATCTGATTAGCGACAGAACTGTCTGCAATGGCAAGTAGCTTCCCCTGACAACCCTCGCTTATAAACTAGCTTATGCACATGGATTATGGGTTTGCTTTCTTTTTCAGCTTTTTGATAAAATGTGTAGAAACCCAATATAGATCACCACTTCTACTAAAGGTAAAATATTTCCCATCGGGAGTTATATCACCACTCAATTCGTCGAGAGGCGAATTTATTTTAGGCCCCAGATTTTGAGGGTCTGACCATTCCCCATTTTCCATCCTAAATACTATGTAAAGGTCTGAACCTCCATATCCATTGGTTCGAGTAGATCTAAAGATCATGAAGCTTTCATCCAAAGAAACAAATGGATCCCCCCAGCAATTTGCTGAGTCAATATTCATATAATTAATTGGACTTGGCAATACAGTAATCTCAGCATATTCCCCCTGCTTAAATTCACTTTTACAGATCTCTCCTGCAAAAGAGCTAAAATAAATTGAAGTGTCTGTCAGCACACAAGGATGTAGGGTATAATTAGGGAATTTAAAATTGGGTGGTGAGCTTAAACTTATAGGATCACTCCAGCTATCTTCCGTTCTTTCCGAATAGCAGATATCCAAAATCCCTTTTTGATTATTTACCTTATTGGCAAAATAGTAAATCCTTTCACCTCCAAATGCGATGAATGGTTCGCTGGTTCTTCTTCCTTTAGAAAATTGTGCTGTATCTGGCTCGGACCAAGCGCCATTTTCGTATTTCATATACAAGGTGAATGAGGGCTTTAGCTCAGGATAATATTCTATTGAATAATAAATCTCCTTTAAATCTGGGGTAAAGCTTATTACTTCTTCTTTACGATTAGGTAAGGAAATGATTTGAGGGGCAAATATTTGAGGAATGTCTTGGGGAGGCTTTTGCCCAAGATATTTATAATCCTTGCATGAAGTCCCCAACGCTAGAAAAAAGCAAACAAGCATAATGGGGTACTTTGTATTCATTGTCTATTTCTCTGTATTTTAACTACCCATTAGCGTGTAGAAATTGTTAGCGGTAATTAAACAAAAAATATTCGAATGAAGTATTTTTTTAAAATCTCATTAGTAGTTGTAATTATCACTTTAATTGGTTGCAACTTTGATAGTACAGATAAGAGCAGCGATAAAATAGCGTTAGAAGACAATTATTCAGAGAGAATTGACTCTTTAATTCAAATTAAAGAACCTCGCTTTTTTAATGGAGTTATTTTGATAAGTAAAGGAGATGATATTGTTTATAAAAAAGAATATGGTTCTTCTGACTTCAAAACAGAAAAGCCAATTTCTTTAGAAGACAAATTCAGAATATGGTCAAATAGTAAACAAATTACAGCGGTGTTGATTCTCAGGGAATTTGAGAAAGGTAATATTGGTTTACACAAACCAATTAAGGAGTACCTACCAAATTTCAATCAACCTTGGGTAGATTCGGTGACAGTTCATCATTTACTGAATATGTAGTCAGGAGTAACGGACATTGAGAAGCCTTTAGCCTTTAACGTTGGAACGGGTTTTCATTATAGCAATCCTGCTTATGGTCTTTTGGGAAGAATCATTGAAAATGTAAAAGGGGAGAAGTTCGTAGAAGTGGCTAATTCGCTTTTTCTTGAATTAGGAATGAAAAATTCCTATGCTTATGCATTTGGTCAATTTGATTCTACTTTGATTGATGGTCATTGGATTTTTGAAGATGATTTTCGAATTGCAACATTTGACGAATATAATTATACGAAGAAATCGTGGGAAGAAATGCTTCCAGGTGGTGGAATGGTGTCAAATGCCTATGACCTAAATCTTTGGGACAAAAAACTACATAATGGTGGTATCTTGAAAGAAGAAACATATAAACTCATGGTTACTTCAAATGTCTTGGATGATACTGAAATTGATAAGGGATTGAAATATGGTTATGGCGTGAATATCAATGAAAATGAACCTCCTAAATACATTGGTCACAGAGGAAGAGGTATGGGGTTCGTAAACATTAAACTATACATACCTGATAAAAAATTAGATATAATTGTATTAGAAAATGTTTATCTCGACCACGAGGACCCTAACAGAGTTTATTATTTTGAAACTAAGATTCGTGATATTATTTTAAGTAGTAACTTGATTAAATAGCTGATTACAGCTTTAATTAGAAATTCTTTTTCACTTACCAATGTTAAAAAGGTGATTCCCATTTTAATTTAAAAATATCATATAGAATTATTTCCTCAAAATCACCTTTAGGAACTACTGGATTTATCAAGGAGAAGCTGCTTTTACAGGAATAACTTTAAAATGTCCGATTCTAATCTTATTTTCGCTCTTCCAATAATTCCTGAAATAACTGTTCAAGCGATTCTTTGGAAAGTCCGTAATAATGCTTTTGATCAAGAGAAAAGTAGCCGGTCTTGTCTCCTAATTTATATTCAAGCAAATCCGAATCTTCATAGAATCTGAGGAAGTCAAACTTCGGTTCAAATATGTAGTCTCCAGAACGATCAATCATACCAAAATAAAATGAAGTATCTCTTACTGTAGCATAAGCTCGATGATGAAAATTAGCACTTTGTTCTAGAAATCTAGGTTCAACAACGAATTTACCAGAACGATCGATATACCCCCATCCTTTTTGGGATCTTGCGAGAAGTAATTCCCAATCTTTCTTATATGCATATTTTTTTATTCCTATCTGTAAGAAAGTATCAGGTATCACCATATCGCCTTCTCTGTTTACCATCCCAAATGTTCCTTTTTGTGATTGTACTACTGCATAATCATCATCGTTAAATGGCCATACCTGTGTAAAGATAGGTTTTATAACATATTCCCCATTCTTATTGATCCAACCCCAAAATGTACCTATTCTTGCTGGAGCCAAGCCCCGACTGTCAAAACAATCAACATCCTGAAACTCGAATGGAATGACTACACTACCTTTTTTGTCAATAAATCCTGCTCTATTACCATTCTTTATTATTGGAATCAAATCAGAATGGGGACAAGGAATCTGAGAGTATATGTTCTCAAATACGACTTCTCCGGTTATACGATTCACCAATACATAACCATTTTCTTCACTTTGAACCAACTCAATTTCATCCTCAAATCTCCTATTTTTTAAACCTAAAAAAGTTTTGAATTGGGGAGGAATAACATATCCTCCTTCTGAGTTAATAAACCCCCATTTTGAATCCTGATTTTTTACTGCAGTAATATCGTACCCACCAAATTCTATTACTTCCTTAAACTTCGCATCTATAACAAGTTCTCCTTTAATATTTATAAATCCATATAAACGATAACCGACCTCTACAGCTGCTAAGTCATTTTGGCCAAATGTACTCTTCGGGCTCATATTGCTGGGGAGATTAAAGAACTCCTTTCCATTGTTGTTTGTGTAGATCCAACTAGTATCTTTAAAAGCAAAGTACTTTCCATTTTGATAAAACTTTACTTCTTTATACTCCGGAGGGACTACGTAGTTTCCTTCTTCATCGATGATTCCTTGTTTCCCGTCTACCCAAACGTCTAGTTGTTGTTTATAATACTGGTTACCTAATTTGGAATACATAGTAGCGTCAAATAGTTTGGCACCCTCTTTATCTGTAATAATGACTTCTTCTTTAACAATGTTATATATTTTATATGTTGATTTTTTGACGTCTCTTAAATATTGTTGATAATCAGGCTTGATAACATTTTTTTCATTTTTGCAAGAACCAAAAAACACAATAAGAAGGGTGGCTATGAATATTTTATTTGTCATTATTATTTTATTGGGGTTTTTCTCTTTTACTTGAGCATAACGATTGGCCAGCCGCCGTAAGAAGCGCATCAGCGCGAGTATAGGTCGGCTAGGCACTGTTATACGAATTTAATCCTTTTCCCTTTATTCGGCTTGGCTCGCCTCTGGCTGGCGGGTAGCTGGCGCTGGATTGAAGCGCAGCCGGCTACCCGATAGGACTTTGGCGAGACTTGCCATATTTTAAGTACTGAGTAGAAAGTATCCCGAAAGCTTTCGGGAGTATTTAGTACAGAGAAAGAGGGCCTCACTGAACCATATAGACCTATTTCCCTCGGTCTAAATACTGAATACTTTTGTCTAAGTACTTATTTTCACACAACATGGATGCATACTCTATAAGTTGTAAGAATGTATCCACAAAGTTTTAGCAACCCAGCAAAGCTTAACATTCCTTATACGAAATACGATTGTCGCATTACCCCTTATTCTCTTCGCAAAAGAAACTATCTAGCCTTTCAATTTCCTAATTAAGGCCCTTTTCTGCCAATCCTTGATACCAAATTCAGGTTCGAGATACCCTCTTTGGTCATAATAATCAATCGTTTTTCGGATGCTTTCTTTAAAATCAGTTGGTAATAATGAAAGCTCATCCAACACCCTTTGGTTGGAGTAGGTGAAATAATCAGAGTTTAGCCAAAGAGGAATACCTGACCATTGGTTTATTTTATTATCCTCTAAGAACTCAGCTGTAGCTTCAAACTTACTAACTCGCCTTTGATATTCTGCTTCGCATGTTTCTAAGATTTTTGCAATGCTTGTAGTAGGGCTTGATATGCAATTAAAAATTTGATTTTCAGGCTTTGACTCTAATAAGGTTTGGACAATATTGACTAGGTCATCGATAAAGGTAATGGAGAATTTTCGCTCTCCGTTTTCAGGTAGAATGATCTCTTGTTGGGATTTTACTTGGTAGAGCCAATAGTATAAGCGATCCGTAGGGTCATATTTGCCATAGATAAGGGCTGGCCGGAGAATTGTATAAGGAAGGCCGGAGGCAATTAATGCCCTTTCACAGGCTGCTTTTCGATTGCCATAGGTACTTGGTGATTTATCTGTTTCTTGCTGAATAGAGCATGCAAGTGTAGGAGCCCTTTCATCTCTAAGCTCTTTTTGATAGGCATCATTGTCATAGACAGAGCAAGTAGAAATAAAAATATATTTTTTCAGCTGCTTAAAGCTCCCTTGCAAGACATACCTCAATTGATGGGGATAATAACAAGAAACATCAATAATATAGTCCCAGCTTTTTGAAAATATTTTTTTTACATCCGATAAATCATCTCTATCTCCTTGTATCTGCTTGACATTTTTAAAGAGATTAGGGTTGGAGATAGCACGATTAAAAAGTGTCAGCTCATAATCCTCCTGATCGTTTAGAAATTCGGTGATATTTCGTCCCACAAACTTGGTACCCCCAAGAATAAGTATGTGCTTCATTTTTTATTTGTATAATTTGTTATACTCAATATCGGTAAGGACAGTAATACCAGTAGTTTTTAAAATAGGCCTATATTACCGATCATATAATTCTGACACCTAAGACTTCTCTTCTGTGACAAAATTCAATTTTACAATTCGTTTCCTTAATTTATTTTTTTGCTACCCCCAGCACCTTTAGCTATCTCTCAAACTAGCAATCATGGAAAAATCCGAAACGAAAGAAAATCCAGCCTTCTTAGAATATGTTTATCAATTAAATGAGGGTACACAACTCTCAGAGGCGCTTAGGCTAAGCTTGAAAAAAATCGATGAGATCGATATCGCTCAATTGAACCGGATTGGGTTAAAAACTTATGCAAAGGGTAAATGGAGCGTAAATAAGATCTTTCAGCATCTCATTGATTGGGAGAGAATCTGGTGTTTTAGGGCAATAATATTTGCTCGTGGTGAAGGCAGCATCCCAGACGCACATGACCAAGAAATAATGGGTAAAAACTCAAATGCAGACGAAATTCCTATTGAGCAGTTGGTAAAAGAACTTCGTATTGTGCGCCAATCCACCATATTGATGTTTGAATCCTTCAATAAACAAATATTGGAAACAAACTGTAAGTTTTTCGAATATGAAATGCCCCTCTTTGCAATCGGGTTTACGATTACCGCTCATCAAATACATCACTTTAACATATTGCAAGAACGATATTTTCCTTTGGGTAAAGGCCCCCTTTAATCTGACAACAAAAATATTGGAAACTCGCCCCACTCTTTCAGTTTGTATTTTTCCAATCCTGATATCTCTCGATACCAGGTTCCTTACAATATCAAATTTTTAGCTCTTATCGCGACATAAACTAAAAATTTGATTTTACACTAAGTACATAACACTAGGGATTTAGTATTAAAACCCACGAAAATCGGGCTATATGGTTCCAAAAAACCTTTTTCTCTGTATTGAACTATTTTCAGCATTTTCCATCATTCCTATTGCAAATTTAACTGCCAAGAAACACCAAACCGATCTTCGACAAAGCCAAATTTTTGGCTAAAACCATAATTATCGAGCGGCATCATCACTTGTCCTCCTGCCGATAATTTTTCGAATAATTCCTCAAGCTCAACCATCGTATTGCATTCCACAAACATTGATACACCAGGCGTAAATGTCCACTCATGTTTAATGTAACTATCGCTACACCGCATTTCCTTACCATTGAGGCTAAATTTAGCTAGCATGATACTGCCTTCTGGGGCCGGTCCATCTTTGCCATAACGTTGCACATCAATTACCCGAGAATTGTCGAACAGACTGATGTAGAATTCCATCGCCTCTTCAGCATTATTTTCTTGGAAGGTTAAAAAGGTGCTTATTTGATTGTGAGAGGTAAGACGTCCTGCTGATGCAGCGTCAACGGTGCTCTCTGATTTTAGCGCTTCGTTTTTACTCTTTTCCTGCTCTAACTTCTCTCCGCATCCGTAAATCCCTATAAAAATGATAAATACAATGGAAAAGGTTCTACAGGTTCCGACTAACTTGATTTTCATAAAAGAAGAAATTAATTGAACAATAGGTCCAATATGGGCAAATTTCTGTTTCCCAGCTTATCGAAACTTGCCCTAAAGTTGTAATGGGCTAGGACGAATTTTATTGAATTATCGTTTGGTAGCAGCTATATGGGTCCATCTCCTAAACTCATCAAAAGCTGGACATTACCCAAGCTAGGGCCTCCATTCCCAGATTTTTGGTCAAATAGTCTTAATATTACCTCTAAGGCGAAGACATTTTTTCGCCTCTTTTCCCCTCTCATTCCCAAACAATAAGCATGAAAGCCATCTATCTCAGCCTGATTCTATTCGCCTTATTCACCTTAGCCGGACAGGCCCAATCCCCCCAACAAGCCAATATTATCCTCATCATCGCAGATGACGCGGGCTATGCAGACTTTGGCTTTCAGGGAAGCAACGAATTTAAGACCCCCCATTTGGACAGACTTGCTTCCCAGGGCATGCGCTTCTCACAGGCATACGTCACTGCTGCTGTTTGTGGCCCCTCTCGGGCCGGTTTGTTGACGGGACGCTATCAGCAAAGATTTGGTTTTGAAGAAAATAATGTCCCTGGCTACATGGATCACTACGGGCTAGATGATGATGAAATGGGCCTACCGCCGGAAGAAAAAACGATCGCCGAATATCTAAAGCAATTGGGTTATCAAACCGCTTTGTTTGGCAAATGGCACCAAGGAAATGCAGATCGTTTCCATCCTTTGAAGCAGGGTTTTGATGAATTTCTGGGTTTTCGCGGCGGTGCTAGAAGTTATTTTCCCTTTAATCAAGCGCATCCAACTAATCAGCACGAAAGATTATTGGAAAGTGGGTTTCGTAATTTTGGTGAAGTAGAAGGGTATTTGGCTTATACTCTCGCTAATGCGGCAGCCGACTTCGTCGAACGCCACCAAGACACAAGCTTTTTTGTGATGCTCTCTTTTAATTCCGTGCACACCCCCATGGAAGTTGAAAAGAAGGAGCTAGGTCAATTTCCCGAGCTTGAAGGGAAACGCAAAAAATTGGCCGCCATGACCGTAGCCATGGACAAGGCTTGCGGCACGCTCTTACAAAAGATTGAAGCCCTTGGCCTTGAGCAAAAGACTTTGATTGTCTTTACCAATGACAATGGTGGTCCTAGTGATACAAATGGCTCAAATAATTTTCCTCTTAGCGGAACCAAAGCCAACCACCTTGAAGGCGGAATTCGCGTACCCTTTTTGATGAAATGGGAAGGAGTAATTCCAGCAGCCTCTCTCTATGAATTCCCAGTTAGTACCCTTGACCTCTTGCCGAGTTTTTGGTATGCCGCTGGAGGGGATCCTAGCCAATTGAAGGACCTTGATGGGATCAATTTATTTCCTTATCTGCAAGGGAAACAAAGCGACCGCCCCCATGAGCGGCTTTTTTGGAAAAAGGAAAGTCGCGCCGCAGTTCGCGATGGGGATTGGAAATTATTGCGTTTTCCTGATCGACCAGCGGAGCTCTACTACCTCCCTAATGATATCTCCGAAAGCAACAATCTCGCAGATGAATATCCGGCCAAAGTCAAAACCCTTTATAAATTACTATTTGAGTGGGAACTGACCTTGGCTAGGCCACGCTGGCAACTCAAACGTCAATATGAAGGCAAAGCGATGAAACGGATGGATCAATACCGACAGTAAAAGAGTATCCTTGCTCTTTTATTCACTCTGATTTATTGAAAAGTTTTCGCTTGTTACCAATGGCTGATTCTACCAGCAATAGTCCCTTCACTAAGCCCGCTCGCTAACTCAATCTTAGCTTACCGTCTTAGTGAAGGGCCATGTAAAAGTCTTCCAGGCCTTAATTTCGTTTAAAGAGCTTCTTTTTCTTTTTTGTCAGTTTAAATCCAAAGGGAATATTGACCCAAAACTTAATCGGTTTCCCATCCTGTAGAGCTGGAGAAAATTTGAGCTCATGAACATGAGCCTCTACTTGATCAGACAATATCGGATGGATCTTCTCGATAAACTTATGCTTCTCATAATTGCCTTCCTCATCCACCAAAACCCTCACTATCACAATTCCCTCAATACCAGCGTCTCTTGCTAATTGAGGATACTCAATTTTGGCAGCCACGTCCCCCATATTGAGCACTTGAGGCTCTTTTTCTGCATAGATAAATTCCTGTTTCTCTGCTGGCTTGCTGGCTTCCGAAGCCTTTTCTTCTGTCTGGCCGATCAAACTGAAATTAAAAAATAATAGGCCGACAAAAATCAATGTTGTGTGTTTCATGATTGATTAAAAGTTTATAGTTTCAATGTTCGATTTCTATTTTCAAGCTCTTCTTCCAAAAGATGACGCTTCTGTTTTATGGCTCTTCTACGCTTGTTAAAGCTAGCACTTTGTTCGGAGAGGATCAGTCTTTCAATGACAATTGCTAATTCTTCAAGCGATAAGTCTTGGGCTTGTTTAAAAAACAGGCTGTCATCAAACTCCTTTGTATCCCCTATTTCATTTTCTAAATCGTAAATTCTTGGGGCAGCTTTTTCGATCTTGACATCCACCAGTTCAAATTGCCCCCGCGGCAATTCCGCCAAATCTAATAATTGTAAATATTCCTTGAGAATACGCCTTTCCACTTGGATTTTTCCACCACCAGCCCAATGCCTATCGGTCATATTTTTTTTGACACCAGAGATCCAATACTCCTCCCCACTTTCAAGGTCAAAATAGTTGGCATAATGAGCCGATCCTTTCAAACTTTGTAAGGCTTTGTCATCAAAGTAGATCGTCTTACCACTTTTGGAAAAGGAAACTAAACCGATCCAAGCAGGGCCATTATCTGAGTAGCCCGTTTTGAGCTCAATATATCTGATCGCTGTTTTCATATTTTGATCCTATCAAAACCCTACGAATAGAGGTCTTAAGCGCTGCTATTTCTGTTATTTATTTAGTCGATTTTTTGACCAATTTGATAGCCCAGTCATAATGACTAGAGGTGGCAGAAATCAGATAGGCCCCCAAAGAAGTACTACCTGTCCACTTATAGCGTTTTTTTTCAAACAATTCTTCATTGCTATGGGCTAGTATGAGGTTTTGTACCCGCTGCGCGGAACGCTCAAACTCGCTTCTTATTTGAGCCAGAGAGATCGTTTGGTAATGCTCCCAGATTTTATGATTTAGCTTACTGCTATCTCGCCAAGTATAGCCTTTTGCAGGCATTTCTGGTTTATTACCGGCCATTCCTACCTCATACCAGTCCTCCATCATCAGGTGCCAGTGGTGCAGATGAGCCAATACATCCCTGATGTTACGATTGAGCGTTCCCGGAGGGAAATCCGCCTCCTGCTGCTCCAAACTCAGTTGATCGATATAGGCCAATAATTTTCGCCGATTTTGGGTACTCAGAGCTAAAAGTTCCTCCTTGGATTTTGGCCTCGGCATAGTAGGGTGTTCAAAATGCTAGTGGTGCGGATAAACATACTCGTATACGGCAGTAAGTGGCCCCATGTTTGACTTTTCTACATGCTTCTGAACAAATTTTAGCTTATCTAACAAATGGATAGAAGCGAGATTTTGTAGATCTACAATGGCATAGATCACAGCCAAGCCCAATTGAAAAGTGCCAAAATCCCTACCCGCAGTCATGATTTCCGTCGCATAGCCCAAACCCCAATACTGCTGCCTGATCTGACAACCCAAATGGATCATACTAGCTTGATGATAGGGATATAAATTGAGCGCACCTATAAGTTCTCCATCTTCGATAGAACGAGCGGCCCAATAATACCCCTGCCCCGTCTTGACCCATTGCAGACGAGAAGAATAGAAGCGACGGTATTCAGCTTCTGTGCGGCCTTGTAGTTTGGGGATATAGCGAAAAGTATCTGGTTCTTGGTACATTCTCAAAAACTCAGGCCAATCTTGCTCGGTGATCAATTTGAGGTGGGTACGGGCCGTGATCATATGCGAATGGAGAGGAATAACTTGCTCCCTTAAGTTCTTAAACTTTTAGCAAAAATCGGCCTAAATCTGCGGCTCTTTTCTGGTAAATCTTGCGCCAATTGCCAGACTGTGAAAAACCAATAAGCTAACGGAAATGATCACCAAGGCGAAGCCAATATTACTGGCATCAGCAATGATACCAAAACTGAGAGAAAGTGAACTGACAAGGAAGGTCTTATAAAAAGACTGGCTCGAAAGGACGGAAGTCAATACCTGCTCAGGAACTTTTTCGGCTAGCATAGCCGTCAAAACAGGTTTGCGAAGATTTTCGATCACAAAAATAAATACAAAAAATAAGCAGGCTAGCCACCAAAGCTCAAAATAAATCATCCACCCACTGATTACCCCCATGCCAAGCCCCAATAAGAGAGTGATATGAGCCGTTTTGAGCTTTGGGTCTTTGGCCAACAAATAGGCATAACGGGAAGCCTGTGAATTGAGGATAAAAATCACAAAGTAGAGTATTCCAATTACGAGACCACTTTTTTCTTTGTCAGGATGATCAGTCAGTATCGGTAAGGTCAGCGAGATTGCCACCATCACACTTTGGATATAATCCTTGATTGATTTGAGATAGGCAGAATGGAGGGCGGCTGAGTTAATAATGGGTCTCACCCCTCTTTGGCGTATCGCCTTAACAAAGCTTTGAAATACTCTTTTTAGAGAGGGTAACTGTTTCGTAGGCCCCTTTTGGTAGGGCTTATTTAAAAATTGAGGATAGGCAAGAATATTAATGAAGTTGCCTAAATAGGGTATAATCGAGAGTAAATAGATCGATCGATACTCCCCCGAATACAAGACCAAGAGCCCTGCCATTAGGGCCGAAATAGCTGAGCCTTTTTGCGACCAAGCGCGAGTCGCTCCATAATAGCTTACTTTATCCTGACTCCATCCCTTGGCTCGGAGATAATCCATGATCATGCCCTTATGCGTTCCCGAACGGAAAGCATCCCCTATCCCCATCAGTAATACCGCCGCCAACAGATGATAAAAATTAGTGGCTAGATAAAAAAAACCAAAGGCAAAGATGTATAGTGCAAAGGCTAAAACGAGCGAATATTTTCGCCCCCAAGCATCGGCAAAAAGGCCTGAAGGAATCTCCAACACATTGATAGCGATTTCTCGCGCGCTATACAAGAGGCCAATTTGAGTATAATAGAGCCCGTTTTCGAGAAAAAACAGTAACAAAAAGGCATCAAAAAAGCGCAGATTCTTCAAGAATCCATAAGCGCAAAAATGATAGTATTGTCGATCCTTTTGGTAGCTACTCATACCATTGGCCACTCTCGATCCCTGCCAAGCTCGGCAGGGTCTGATAGAGCGAGAGCTTCAATAATAATGAAAAAGCTTGAGGGACTGTTACTATTAGTCAGTAAAGAATCATCCCGATAAATATGCAGAAGTAAGCCCTCTACAAGACACCCGACTAGTGATGGTGCGGATGTCCCCCCCTTTGGCGATGCCCACTTGGAGGAGGGCCATTGTGCCCTGGAGGCGGCCCCGGCCTTCTTTCTTCCTTAAACTCACCCTTGAGACAACGGCTCATATAAGGATACTCATCGGTAACAAAATAAGCGTACTGCCCCTCGATTTCTCTGCCGTTACACTCGTCCAAATCGCCCAAACCAGCCACATAGTCCCAATCAGAGACAAAAGTGCCGTCTGGATTAGTGCCCGCTAACTCCTTGCTCATCGATTGCTTGGGATTGCGATAGGAGCAAGCATCTCCGGTTCTGAGCGCTTCACTGAGTCGGAAACTAGGCTTATATTTTCCGCTTTGGGAATAGTAAATCGGAAAGCCATCAAGGGCAAAGCCTACATGAACGAGATCCTCGCCTTTATCCAAGGCTTTTACCAATTCCACGGGAACGCCATGATAATGATACGCCCCTGTAGGTTGGACGTGGGCATGATTAAAATCTAGCCCTAGGTCTACCAATTCTTGGAAGGCTTCTATGCGATAGACTTCTCCTGATTCGCAAACAAAGCGCTCGGCGGTCTCGGGCTCAAATTTCACCCCATTGAGAGCGACACCAGGCTCTCTCGCCCATCGAGATACTCCAGACAACTTGGGTTCAAGCGGGAAATTATAAGTCACATTCTGCGCACTGATTCGATTGGGATTGCCGGCATTGGGAAACTTACCCGTTGCATGATTGGGCAATGCATTGGTCTGCATGATACGTTTGTTTCCCTTGATCGAGACCGTAGTCTTGGTACCGTAATCTGCATGAACAATGGCATAATCTTGCCAAAAGTCTATTTCGCTAAGCGCTGCTGTTGAAACAGTAGCACTAGGGTTGGTACTTTGGCGGGATGAAAATGATCCGCAGCCAAGGAGCACCAATAAGCTCGTGATTGTAAAAAAATGGCGCATTTGATATTCTTCTTTTCTCTATGATGCTATCGGGAATAAAAACCTTTGCCTCCGCCTCATATTTTCTGGTGTTTTGATACTGCTGCGCAGAACGCTTAGTCTAATAGATGGGAAATTGAAGCGCTGCCTTGTTGATGCAAGCAATCAGTTAATCAGAATTTTTACTCTTTGATTAAGCGTTCCGCGCAGCGGTAACAAAAATCTAACTTTTAAGTCTTAGGACAATGGTGCAAATTGTAGCCCTTAACTAAATACAGCATAAAACCTAACGAAAACATGAGAAGCACAATCCCCCTTTTTTCCCTCCTTGTATGCATCAGCCTCTTTGCCTGCGACGCAGCTAATTTAAAATCTAAGATCGTTGACCTCAGCAATTTGAGTTCGCGTGAAGGCATGGTCGATATTCCACTTTCGATCGTGCGTACCCAAGAACTAGAGCAATACTATGAATACGAGCTCAAAGCACTCAATCAAAAAGATACCTTAGGACTGATTATTAGACTGAAAAAGGGGATCACCGCTGGCTTTGTGAACGGGGAGCCTAAAAACATTTTTTTAAGCGATGCGATAGAATTTATCTCTCTTGGTGAGCAGAGCGATAACTTGCTGCAGTTTATGGCGCAAAAATATGGCTTCGGAAGTGAAGGTTTGAAAATGCCGGAAACCCACCTCTTCACGGCAGCCAATTTAAATCAGACCGATGTAAACTATGATTCAGGTGATAGCAGATTCAAAATCTTTTTAGAAACGGAGGAGGATTATGCTGAGCTCTTTGTGAATTTTAGCTTTGGAGCAGATTGGGTTTGGCTCAACGAAAAGGATATTGAATATCGCGAGCCATTAATCAAATTGCTAGGTACAGAGTAGAAAGTATCCCGAAAGCTTTCGGGAGTATTTAGTATGTAGCAAAAGGGGCTCCCTGAACTACATAGGCTAATTTTCCTAGGCCTTAATACTGCATACTATTGTCTTGGTACTTAAATCAATAAACTACTCCGTATTCGCAGCATTGAGTAGCTTGGCAAAAAGCGTATCCACTATTGCCTCTGCCCGCTATTATCAGTCAATTCGTTCCGCTTTGATAATCAGAAAGATGGGAATGCGGCTCCGCCGCTCGTATTCGCTTTGGTCCTGAAATAGGCTGATATCTGGTCGCCCTTCTTTGATTTCTACCACGCGAAAGCCCGCATCCTTGAGCAATTGCCAGTAAGTCTCTAAGCTTCGGTGATATTTGACTACAGATCCCCCTAGCCAATTTTGGGAGCGTGCCCCCTCGGCAAAATATTGGTCTACAGTCCAATCTTGCTTCTTGCCTGCGGGCCGAGGTAGATGCATAGAAGAGGTGAGGAGAGGATGCTCTACCGAAAACAAGAATTGAGCGTTCGGCCGCAGGCCTTGGTATAAATCCCTAAAAAACCCAGCTAAGTCTTCGATATAGTGCAGCACCAAACGGGCAATGGCCCAATCATAATTGCTTAAGCCATACTCAAATTGGGTGAGCTCAGCCTGCTCTAAACGAATGCGCTGATCACACACTACCTGCTGACCCATCTCAATCATCTTGGCAGAAGCATCGACGCCCAAATAAGAACTAGCTCCCAAGGCCAAGAGTTCCTCGGAGAGGTCTCCATACCCACATCCTAAATCTAAAACGTCGCCTTTGATGCCTTGTACGAGCCGACGGATGATAGGCTTTTCGATCAGTTCGTTGGGGCTATTGGCCCGCTTACGTTTTTGGGTATAACGCTCAAAGACTTCTCCTTGATCATAAAAGTCTTGGCCTGGCAGTTCTGGATTCATCCTAACAAGATAATGGGTTTACTCATGGTAGCCTTTTTCGACAAAGCGATTCGAAATCCACCAATAATTGCCGCTGGGATCCATCACACCTGATTGCCTGTCTCCAAAATCCATGTCTGCGGCTTCAAATACTACCGTAGCACCCTGCTCTACCGCTCTTTGATGGATCTCATCAACATCTTTTACATAAAGATAAAAGGCGGTCCGCATACCGAGGAAGGAACCACTAGCTTGGCTAATCATGAAGCAGGAGGTACCAATTTTGAGAATCACATTGCCAATGTCGCCATTTTCAGGTCTGATGACACGATTGATTTCCTCAGCATAAAAGGCATTTTTGAGAAAATTGATCAGTGCTTCGGGATGCTCCACAAACATAAAACCATTCACAGTTCCAAATCCGTCGGGCCGGTAGGTATCAAATATGGGGTTCATAGTCCTTAATTGAAAATCGTTAGCATTTATTTTGGCGGAAGGGACATCACAAATTCGTAAGCCATTTGGAGGTATTTGGCCAAGATGTCTCTTTCGGTATATAAGTGTTCGGGGATCAAGACATAGTCTTTCATGGTAGCATTGTAGCTGATAAAAGGTCCTGAACCTTCGTAGGTTTCTTTGAAAATTTTTTGTTCCTCTTTGGGGAGGCGAAAACCAATTTCGCCCGCTTTATTGAGCAGGGTAAACATATAACCATTGGCTGAGGTATAGGGCATAGATTTGCCTTTACGCTCAAAATTGGGGTTAAGCTCAATAATACTATCGTAGATATCTAGATTTTTCATAGAGCGATTAAGTTATTGGATTCAGCGCCCAATGTAAAGCGTCGGGATTGCCGAAAATCTCTAAGTGCTTTGTGGAATTAAGGCGCTTATGCAGTCTTCCCTTAAAACTACTACTATGAAATTTAAGCTGAGTATTCCAGAGCCATGCCACGAAGACTGGGCTGCAATGACGCCCAACGAAAAGGGCCGTTTTTGTGCAGCTTGTAACAAGACCATCACCGATTTTCGTACGATGAGCACACGCGAGATCTTGGCTCAACTGTCAGCTAGTTCCGGCAAAACTTGTGGGCGTTTTGCCCCGCATCAATTGGGGGAAAAAGAGCTCGTCAAAGCCAAACCTTGGACGAAGTATCTGGCCGCTGCGGGAATCATAGCCTCATTAGGGATGACTAAACTATCTGCTCAAGAAAAAATGGCTAAGGTCAAACTCCCTCCTATAGAAAACCACTACAATGAAGATGGAGAGAAAGCTGTAACAAGACCAAATCTAACGCAACAATTACCTCTAGAGATCAGCGGCCAAGTGATAGATGGAGGAGATCAAAGCCCGCTAATAGGAGTGGCAGTATTGGTCAAGGGCACAACTCTCGGTTGTTTTACCAATGAAGAGGGTTTTTTTAGCCTAAGACTGCCAGACTTCGACAAGCAAAAAGAGCTTATCCTGCGTATTGATTACATCGGATTTACTACCCATTATGTCTCAGTACCTCTCAAAGAAGGACAATACCAATATGAGCTAAGTCCCATAAATCTAGAGGATTATGTCCTCTTAATGGGAGAAGTAGCTATCACCCCCAGATCACCTATTCGGTACACGGCTCATCAATTCAGACGTTTAGGCTATAGCGTGAGAAGATGGTTCAATTTGTGAATAAAAGTCTGAGTTCTAATGCCCCAATACCTTTATTATTTCAGTTTCTATCCTTGTTTTTTTACTCCCGAAAGCTTTCTGGACGCGGAGCAATTTTCTTAAGCCTAAGATACCAATCAGTACTGTTCTTTTACCTATGAAAATAGGATCAGTTCGTAGTATTCCAGCTAAGTTTTTATCAAATTAGGGGTTCAAGCAAAATAAATATTTAGATGAGGTCCCTTCTATTTGTCTTTGTGCTCAGCCTACCCCTTTCTTTGCTCAGTCAAACAGTCTGTACTCAGGCCAGCAGCCAGCGCTTGGACCGTACGCTCCAAAGTCTAGCGCAAAAAAATCTCACCTCAAAATCCATCAACGAGCTCATGATTGAGGTGGGTAAGCATTTTATCAATACTCCTTATGTAGAAAAAACCTTAGAAGTAACAGGCGATGAGCCTTTGGTGATTAATCTCATGGGCCTAGATTGTACGACCTATCTTGAGACCGTGATCACGCTATCGCGCCTAGCCAAAATGAATCGCCTCAGCCGAGCCGAATATGAAAAAGAATTGACCTACTTACGCTACCGGGATGGTGTCCGCAACTCCTACCCTTCTCGATTGCATTATTTTTCAGATTGGATCTACGAAAATGAGCAAAAGGGTATTATCAAAGACATCACCAAAGAGGCTGGAGGAATTGTTTACCCCAACAAGCCTAGCTTTATGTCTAGTAACCCCCACTACTATCCGCAACTGGCTAACCAAGATTTTATCCCCTTGCTCCAAGAAAATGAGGCCGCGATCAAAAATCGTACCTACCACTATATCCCTAAAGCCAAGGTCCAAGAATACGAGCATAATATCCAGTCTGGTGATATCATTGCCATCACTATTTCGATGGCAAACTTGGATATCTCCCATGTCGGAATAGCCATCGAGTATAATGGTAGAATTCACCTTATGCATGCGAGTTCTAGTGGGCAAAAAGTATTGATCTCTGAGCGTCCGCTTAGCGATTATCTCATGGCTCATAAAAGTCAAACGGGCATTATGCTTTGCCGTATGCAAGCGCCAACAACGAGGGACTAAGGGCTCGTAAGCTACGCTAAAGGATCGGGATGATCTTGAGGATGCACATTAAGCACGATTGTAAACACAATATCCAAAAACAGCATGTTGCACAGCCTTCTCCGATTGGGGACCTATACCCACCCTATTAGCTCCAAACGCCCTCAAGAGATTAAGTACACTGTACATCAAGTTATTTTATACTTTGAGTTATCTGGATTCACTTCGACGTATCGGCGGTTAAGTTTATCTCTGGCGATCTGAGGAGTGAACTGCCAAATAATCTTAATCCCTTTTAGGG
>JBCCQN010000056.1:0-41013 GCA_039024315.1 Bacteroidota bacterium | reverse complement strand
GGATTTCCTTAATTCTCACTATATCATCATGGCAACTAAGAAAGGTCAAGTCAAAAAGACGCTGCTCAAGGCGTACAGCCGTCCTCGTACTTCGGGTATCAACGCGATCACCATTAATGAAGATGATGAGCTATTGGAAGCAAAGCTGACTAATGGAGAATCTCAGATCATCTTGGGAGCGAGATCAGGTATGGCCATTCGCTTCGAAGAAAACAAGGTTCGTCAGATGGGACGAACTGCTGCTGGGGTACGCGGTATCAGTCTGCAAGACGAAAACGACGAAGTAGTGGGTATGGTGGTCGTACCAGACGAAAACCGCAATGTGTTGGTAGTTTCAGAAAAAGGCTACGGCAAACAAACCCCTGTTCCTGAGTACAGAGTGACCAACAGGGGGGGTAAGGGCGTCAAAACAATAAACGTATCTGACAAAACCGGAAATTTGATTGCTGTCAAGTCAGTAGAAGGTGAAGAAGATTTGATGATCATTACCCGCAAGGGCATCACAATTAGGATGAGCATTGAAGGCATCAGCGTATTAGGTCGCAATACCCAAGGGGTGAGACTGATTCGTCTCAAAGGCAAAGATGAAATTGCTTCTGTAGCAAAAGTAATCGCTGATGAGGAGGAAGAAAGCGTGAGCCCTGAAGGCGAAACTCCTGAAGATGGCCTCAATAATGAAACTGATACTGCTGCCGAAAATACTGATGAGGCAGCCGGAAATATGGAAAATGATTCAACGGATGATCAATAAATCAACAACTCGATCGTTCATAAACGCAAAACTCGTTGAACTAATTTGTAAACCACTTTTGTAATGAAAGGTATATTTATGAAAAAACTGCTTAGCATACTGACTTTGAGCCTAATCATGCTCGGATTGCAGGCACAGACTTCAAAAATCACTACTGGCGCTGTTGCTATCCAAAATGGTGATTTAGAAAAGGGTATTTCGAGCCTTGAGGAAGGGCTTGCTAAACCAGAACTGATTAAAAAGGGCAAAAACGTAGCAAAGGGATATTTTTATCTCCAGCAAGCTTACGCTCAAGTAGCGCAAAATGAAGAACTCAAGGCTAAATACCCAGATGCGGTCCTTAAAGCTGCTGACGCACTCAAGAAAGCGGAAGAACACCCAGATTTAGCTGGTACGCTCAAAAATCAACTTGGGGGCAACACAGGTGCCAAATACAACCTATGGGCTCTAGCCTACAACCAAGGCGTAAGCATCTTTAACGAAGGTAATTACGAAAAAGGGCTTGAGTATTTTCAGGTAGCTAAAGATCTTAATCCTAAACATTTCTTGACCAACCGCATGTTGGGCTCCAACCATTTATTGGTAGGTGATACTGTTAGCAGTGTAAATACACTTGAAAGCGCTATCTCTATTTTTAATGAACAATATGTTACCTCTGAACTAGCAGAGCTTAACAAAGCAAATGAGCAGGCTTACCAGCAGGACCTTGGCCAGATGAGCTATGTTTACCAACAATTGGCTGTCATCTACCAAGCACAAGGGGATACTCGTAAAGCCCTCAATACGCTGACCACTGCTTCTGAATTGCTTCCAGATGACGAATCAATCAAACGCCAAGAATTAGGAATCTATCAGCAGAGTCCCGAGCTGCTTTCTGAAGCAGAAGAGAAGTTCAAAAGCATGATCGAAAAAGATCCTTCTGACGATCGTATCATCTTGGCTTATGCCTCTCTTCTTGACCGTTCGGGCAAAGGCGACGAAGCCATTAGCCTTTATCAGCAAGCTTATGAGCTTGATAAGGAAAATCTACAAGCCAACTACGGCATCGGTGCTTATTATATCAATAAAGCAGCTGAGCTTTCTCAGGAAAAAGGTAAAATGACTAAAACTGAAGAAATCGAAGCCATGGACAAGCGCATTGTTGCCTTGATCGAAAAAGCTTACCCACATATGGTATGGCTACACGAAGCTCAGCCAGAAGAAAAAGAGTGGCTACTTCAGCTAAGTACCATTACGCCGATTATCGGTAAGGACGATGAGTCTGAAATGTGGATGGAAAAGCTAGCTAAGCTAAACTCTGGTGGTGAGTAAGTAAGCTCATCATCCTGACAATATATACAGAGGCGTTCATTTTTGGACGCCTCTTTTGTTTTTCCGCGGGAGACTAGACATCTTGCCGAGAAAAATAGCTTACGGTCCTACTATGAGATTGAGTATTCTCTTATTTTGCTTGCTACCTAGCCTGCTTTGGGGGCAGAATGCCTATCTGAGCCAAGGGATCTATGCCTATGAGCAAGGCGATTATCCAGAGTCTATTCGTACCCTCTCTAGCTTGATTGAGTCCAATGCCGATCTTAGCGGCGGGGAACTACCCAAGGCTCATTTTTATCTAGCTCAATCTTATTGGCAGGCAGCCAATAATGTCAAGTACAAGCAAGACTATCCGCAGGCACTTTTAAGAGCTTATAACCACCTCGTAGCCGCCCAAAGGCTCGATCGCAGCACACGATACACCCAAGCTTGCAATGCGACGATCACTTTACTACTACCAGCGCTCTACGAAGCCGGTACAGAAGCTTATAATCGCCGGGACTATGCCTTGGCAAGCCGTTACTTTGACCGTTCATATCAGTTAGAGCCACAAAAATACGAATCTCTCATGGCTAAGGCCTACGCTCAATGGCAAATGCAGGATAGTGTTTCAGCGCTTAAAAGTTGGCAAGAAGTAGTTGAAAATCCACCGATAAAATTATTACCAGAACAGCTAAATGAATTTGCCCATGCCTACGCAATGATTGTCCATACCCGTAGTGCTTGGGGCCAAATCACCCAAGCTCGAGATGTCCTTCACCAAGCCTTTATGCAATACCCCAATCACCCAAGTTTGATTGAAGCGGAGCTCGATATCTACCTTAGTCATCCTGCAATCCAACAAAACGGGGAAAGGCATTTTCAAGAGCAAATTCGCAAAAATCAAGATAACCTTGATTGGAAACGCGCCTATGCACGCTATTTGTTTTACACAGGCGAAACGGAAAAAGCAATTCAGCAGTTTGAGTATATCCAAAGGCTAGAACCTGATCATGAGATGGCCAATCGATTTTTGGCGTCACATTATGTCTCCCAAGCCAAAAAGATGCTCGACCAATTAGGCAATAGTACGGGAGAGGAGCGTTCTGCGCAGCAAGAAAAAATCCTAGAAGCCCTCCTTGAATCCCTCCCCTACCTCTCAAAACTACACGAGGAGGACCCAGAGCGCATTGATTGGCTGGAACACCTGATAGCGATTAGTGAATATTTAGATCTCGCCAAAGCCAAAGTATATCGCAAAGAGTTACGTAAAATCCGCTAAAATTTCACTAAACGTGGCTGAATATGCCAACGCAGCCCGCCGAGGATCATAGCTGATTGCAAATCATTTTCCTGACGATAGCGAGCCTCCACCTCTGCGTATAAATCTGCATTCCACAATTGACGACTCACCCTAAGGTAGGCTTGCTGTACGGTATTGGCTAAGCCTTGGCCTACAAATTGATCAAAATCCCCAGCCCGTATGAGGTCAGGGCTCAATGGATTACCCCCATAATTGATCCCGTTTTGGTCTAGGCCTTGCCGAACGCTAGAATAGGTCAGGAGAAAGTTCCAAGCAGCGGCGGGATGATAGCGCAGTATGAAATGAATATCACTTAGGTTGGCTCCGGAAGCATGGCCAAGATTTTGGTTGTAGTGGGTATAATTGGTAGAAAGGTTGAAATGTTGATAGGCATAAGGTCGGACGCGATTGTATTCGACTTGCAGATCAAGGGTCGAAATGCCCAAGACATCGATATACTTGAGGCCGGTCTGGAAGCCAATTTTATTTTGCCAGTAGCCATCTCCCTCATCACGACGCCCAAAATTATAATCGTCTAAGAGCAACTGCCCGTAAAATTGAAAGCGTTTTAAGAAGTTCCATTTGAGCTGTAAGCCCAAAAGTGCATTGTCTGGACTGCCGACATATTGTTCTGCGGCGCGGAAAAAAATCACAGGATTGAAGTACTGTAACTCTAGTCCTCGCTGTCTATTACCAATCTGATTGGCATAAATCACCGATTCAAAAAATCCAATGGAAAAGCGCTGGTTGGGCTGAAAGTTGAGTTGGTGAAAGACGCCGTACTTACGCGGGAAGGTACCTTCAGCATCCGTTTTGCCAGGCAGATAATCGATCATCTGCGTAAAATGATTGCTGTACTCCAACTTCCAAATACGGGTATTGATATTGAGAAACAAATAATCTGCCGCATGGTCTGAAAGCTGTAAACTCTGCCAACCATTGCCCCAAAAAGCGCGATCTTTGCCAAACTTGATTCGCACAAAATCAAAAGGAGAAAAGGTCAAATAGGCTCTCGAACCGAGATAGTCTAGACCTGTTTCTTGCCCAAAAGGTTTGATAAAGCCTTCTCCATAGAGGACCTCTGTGGCCTGCACATCTTCATAAATGTAGAAGGGAAAGCGAGTGATATTTTCAGAGACTTCGGTGTAAAAACCTAGCTTTTCTTTGACAGAGCCTCTAATAACGAGCCCACGCGTATTGATGGAAAGCGGCAGACTCTCACGAAATGCATCCGGATAATTGTTCTGATCTAATCCTCCGGCAAAATGAACCGCAGGGTTTACATACAGCCGGAAGCCCGGCTTCTCTAAGGCAAATAGATCCCGATGGTTGGTAAACAAAAGGTTGCGAACTCCCTTGAATTGCTCCTGTCCCGCAAAGCCATCATCAGCGAGCATTCGCATCCGAGCATGCCAAGCCGCTTCGGTAGGACTCATCTCTTCTAGACTCACTTGCCCAAAGATTTCCCGTAGATAGGCTCTCCCATAAGGCTTATGAAAAGTCAGGATCGCCGTATCTGCATATCCTTTGATATCAAGCCGATCTATATAGTGATAGAGATCGTGATTGAGGAGTATATCTGTGTCCTGCGCCTGCGTCGAACGCTCAAACGCTATCAAAAATAATAAGCCCAATAATAAGCGATACCGCATAGCTAACAAACAAATTTGGGCTAAGATACAAGAAAATATTCCAGCGCGGGGCAACCCTTTTTTGACGAGTCCCGTGTAGGCGCTGAATTTCAATTTTTCAACAATCAAACCAAATCCTAAAATGAAAAAGATCGCGTATCTAGCTTTGGTCCTCGTCGCTCTCTTTACCCTCAACGCTTGTGAAGAAGGCCTCTTTCCCAATTTTGAACTTGGATCTATTACTGAGATTTCCATTGACGAACTGCCTGCTACGGTGCTTGAAACCGTAGAGGAAAGATTTCCCAATAGTTCGATTGTGGAAGCACTGGAAATATTAAGCTCTGATCAGAGTACCTTATTTGCTGTCAGCCTTGACAATGGTAGAGAGCTAAGCTTTAATCGGCGTGGTGGCATGTGTAACGACAGCATTTCTCTTGATAGCCTGCCTACAGCGATCAATACCTATGTTGACACGGCCTATACGGGTGAAGTAATCGTCAAAGCGGTTTCCTTTGTCAATGATGAGGGCGCAACCATTTACGTAGTGCGGATGAGTAGCGGAGAGGTGCTCTCTTTTGATGATACGGGTGCCTTTTTAGGCGTACGTCCTACCCAGGTTTGCCATCGCCGAGGGACTCGCATCGAAGCTGTTGACCTCCCTCAAGCGGTGCAAACTGCCGTTTCTACCGATTATCCAGCGACGACTATTGACAAAACCGCTGAAATCAGTCTAGCTGATGGTACCTTACTTTATGTGGTCAAGCTAGATGATGACACTCGCCTGCTTTATGATAGTAATGGCCTTGAGGTGGATCCAAGCACGGTAGATTGGACAGGAGTAGCGGGGCCTTGCAAACGCAAGAAACGCAGAGGCAAGCAATAGCCATAAAGAATCTTAGATAGAAGTTTGTAGATGTTATCGGAACCTTTGAGGTTTCATTCTTACCCAAATCGAAGTGCCGCTCCCTTGTGGAGTGGCATTCTTTTTTGGGATTTACCGCTGTGCGGAACGCTTATTCCTAAATCTTCTGTTTTAATGAAGTTCCGCCTTCGGAAAGGAATTGAGAAAGAAAAAAGGTTCCCAAACAAAAAATGGAGAAGGCCTCTCGACCATTCTCCATTTACATAATCTCCCGTCAGATAATTTTTAATAGCTAGCGTCTACGACTACCCCCTCCCCTTGCGCTTGGCATTGAGCGCACTGGGCTTTGCCGCATGTTGGGGCGCTCGTAAGCTTTTGAATTTACTTTTGTATTCCTTATCCTGCTATGAGTTGCATTGCGATAAGGGCCTGAACCATAGCGCATTCTCCTTAGCCAAATCCGCGAAGGCTGGGCGCTAAAATTCGGGGCGGCTACTTGGACGCTTTGCGTGAGCGGAAGGGTCTCAGGCTCAAAGCTGATCGGTTTGAGCGCTCTAAGCGATAAGGTAGGCACCTCCATTCGCGGGACTTCCGGCATTGCAAGCGTGGGAGATAAGCGTTCGCCGAAGGCGTAAGCTTGAACCGGCCTGAGCTCCTTAACCTCAAATGCGGGTTCAGAACTAACTGGTTTATATTTCTCCACCTCTCGCCCAAACTGCAGGCTTTCAAGCGCTTGGGTGCTAAGAGAAGGCGATACAAAAGGAATACTTAAGGTATCTGTGGGTATATAGGCATTAGGGTTTTGAGTGTCTTGAGTAAAATAAGTCGATAGGGCGATCATACCACCAATGGCTAGACCGCCAAACATGCCTCCTTTCCAGTACTTTTGCCACCAATTGGGACCCTCGCTCAGGCGATCAACCCTATCGAAGACTGTCTCCATCTGAGCTAGTACCGGAGCCTCTATGAATTGGTATCTCTCCAATCCTTGCTGCATCCATCGATCAAAATCTTGATTATCCATCACGCTCGATTTGGTACATTTGTTTCAACCATATTTTTAGTTTGCGCCTCGCCTTGGCAAGGTGAGACTTAGAAGTCCCAACGCTAATACCCAGCTGCTGCGCAATTTCTTCATGTTTATAGCCTTCGACGATGTATAGATTAAATACATAGCGATAGCTATTGGGTAGTAGCTGTACTACTTTCATGATCTCCTCTTGAGTCAAACGCGACAAACCGTCTTCGCTGACTTCTACCTCAGGGGCACTTTCCAAAGGCATGCTTTCGCGATGATATTTTTGCTTACGATAAACATCGATTGCAGTATTGATCAAAAGACGCCGTAGCCAAGCTTTGAAAGACAGCTTGGGATCATAGTGAGATTGGAGGCGTAGGAACACCTTGACAAATCCATCATTTACGATTTCTTGTGCTTCTTCTCTACTAGAGCTATAGCGCAAACAAATGCTCATGGCATAACTATAATACGCCTGATAAAGCGTCCCATAAGCAGCACGATCGCCAGCTTTACATGCTTCAAGGAGGGCTTGAAGAGATTGTTCCTGGGTAGTGGACAAGAGAATGTGATTTGAGCCTACACGGGAAAGCAGCAAAAAGGGTTGCCCCGAGCAAAAATTTTCTTGCTCCCGTTTTCTCTTTGATGCTCGATTGACTCAAAAACTTCCCTGGGACAGGGACTTTAAGAATTATTTAACGTTTGTAAGCTCGATTGGGCGTTCCATGAAGTGGTGGTAGGACTCAATTCCGGCTTCTAGTTGGGCTTGAGAAAGGGAGGTTTTTTCAAACAACTGGTATTCTACTCGAATCACCTTCTCCTTTGCTTGGGCCTTCCATTTACCCACAATTTGGCCACGATGGACGATCAAGGGATAAAAAACGCCTGATTTTGCTACTTGAGAGAGATGTTCTGCCTTTTGAAAGAGGCGAGTCTTGTCTTGATAGGCGATGATAAATTCGTCATAAGCCGGCAGGAAATAGACCCTATCATCGTCCCTAAGCTCATCTCGTTCCGAGGCATAATAGCTTTCTCCTTCTAACACGTATTCCTGCAATTGCTCGGCCACCAAACTTAGCGCTTGCTTGGCAGCTTTTTGTTTGAGTCCAGCCCACCAGCTAAAGTCTTTGAGACGGGCGGGGCCTCGGGAGGAAAAATAACAGCTAGCTAGATTTTGCAGGATTTCCGTTTCTGAGCGCCTTGCCTTTGGTGGCTGTAGCTCTGCTAGGAGTCTGTAAGTTTGTTTTTTCCCTGCGGGAACGCCACCACAAATGACACCCTCAAGGCCCGCTCGGAGAAGATAGTGATAAAAACGATTTTCGCTTAGATCATAGCCAGCGGCAAGAAAGTGAGGTTTTATTTCTTCACGAGTAAGCTGTTGACCTCCTAAGAGGATCTTTTTTATTAGAACATTGGCTTTGAGCACAAGTGCATCACTAAGTCCCAGTTTTGTGTGCCGTGATTGGAGCGATTTTTTGATATTGGGAGCAGTTAATGCGAGCAGTTCATAGATTTGATCTGCCGCGACCAGATGCCAGGTAGGCCGAAGGAGATGGGTGCGGATCATCTTCCCTTGGAGAACGCTTTTCTCTATCGCTTGGCGGCTAAGTCCCGTACGTAGGCCGATGGCCCAAAGGACGCTTTCATAGTCCTGCGCTTGGATTGGGCCCATTTTTTGGAGGAGGGAAGATAAATCCAAAGTCTCAAGAGAATTGAGACTTTGATTTTGAAAACGGCGAGGTCCAATTGAATTTGTATCAATCACTTGAAAAAGCCTATTTTCCCTAAAATAATTACAAAATGCTCACCGCCATAATTATAGATGATGTAGCCAGCGCTCGTACCAATCTGAAAGCAGATCTAGAGACTTATTGTCCCGGGATCAAAGTGATTGGAGAAGCCGAAGGAGTGATCAGCGGCGCCAAGGCTATCAGGCAGCTCAAGCCGCAGGTAGTATTTCTTGACATACAGATGCAAGATGGAAGTGGCTTTGACCTCTTAGAAGTGATAGGTAATGTTGAGTTTCAGTTGATTTTCACTACTGCTTCAGACGCGCACGCCATCCAAGCCTTTCGCTTTTCGGCCATCGACTACCTTCTCAAACCTGTGGACCCTGATGAATTGGTAGAAGCGGTCAAAAAGCTACAAAGCAACGATCAGCAGCAAGATCGAATAGAGGCACTTCTAGAAAATGTAAACCCTAAGAAAAAACACACCCGCTTGGCCCTGCATACAGCGGAGAAAGTACATATCGTCGCGGTAGATGAAATCGTAAGAATTGAGTCCAGCGCTAATTACTCCATCTTTTATCTGACCAATAAGCAGCAACTCTTAGTTACTCGTACTCTCAAAGAATATGACCAAATGCTAAAGGATCAGGATTTTATCCGCGTCCATCAATCACACTTAGTCAATGCTGCGCAAATCAAGGAGTATGTTAAAATTGACGGAGGCTATCTGAAGATGCTAGATGGTACGACCGTAGTGGTGTCTCATCGCAAAAAAGCGCAGTTGATTCAGCGCTTGGGTCAACTTTAAGAAGCTTGGGGACCTCCTCCTTTTGATAAAAGCTTAAATGATGCTGCTCGAATCGGAGATCGGTATGAGCGTTCTCCGCAGGAGTAAGCCAAAGCTGAGAGGCCGCAGCTAGCCAAAAAATGGTACTGATAATAAAGGATTTTTTCATGAGGTGAGGTCCTTTGATGCTCCCAAACTCGCGAATGCTTAGGCCTAATTGGGTAGCATTTGAAAAAGCGTCAGCTTTGAGCAATTATTCGTCATTGGTCATGAACGGTGGGCATTTTTTTTCGTAATATTTCAACAACACGCATTCTGTCAATATGGATATTCAGCTCTTTTTTGCGGCACCGGTGGCCTCCTGTATTTTTGTGATTACGATCTTGACAAGCCTTATGGCTTTTAGGGATGGAGATCTCAAATACCGCTTTATGCTCAATCCGCCAAGGGTTTTTGAGCAAAAAGACTGGAAACCTCTATTTACTAGTGGACTCATTCATTCGGACTGGTGGCACCTCATTTTCAACATGCTCGCCTTTTACTTTTTTGCCTTCATTTTGGAGATTACGATTGGGCATTGGCAGTTTGCAGTTTTATACGTATTGAGTTTGTTAGCGGGAAGTTTACCTTCTTTAATTAGACACAAAGATGACAAGCACTATTATACGTTGGGGGCTTCGGGTGCGATCAGCGGAGTAGTATTTGCCGCCATTATGCTTAATCCTGAAAGAGAATTAGGGCTAATTTTCTTACCTATCTTTTTTCCTGGTTGGATATTTGCCTTACTATTTGTCGCCTATTCTCTCTATGCTTCCATGAAAGGGAAGGGAAGAATCAATCACGATGGGCACCTTTTTGGGGCTATAGGTGGTATATTGAGCCTGATCCTGTTAAATCCTCTCGCGGCTACCGAATTTATCAATTGGATAAAAAACGCCATTTAGACAGCGCGTAAAAAGTATTCAGTACAGAGAAAAACGGTCTTACTAAACCATCTAGCTCAATTTCCCCAAGTCCTAGTCCTGAGTACTTTTGTCTAAGTACTTAATATTAATGCCAATTATAGATAACGGTTTCTTAACACCCTCTTAATGCTCCTCCAACTTGCAACGGCTAGTTTTGTGGCCTAACGAAAGCCCTACTCATTTGAGCAATAACGGACCATCCCCATTACCAGAATCGGCCTTTAAGGGCACCGAGCTAGTTTATAAAATAGGTCAATTCATATTTACCTTATTTGTATTTCTTGTGGCGTTGGACCTAATGTCAGGTAGCTTCAAACTATTTGGCTCTGACTACGCCAAGGAGTTGGTAACCATCGCGGGCAATCCATTTATCTCGCTTTTTGTGGGGATGTTGGCGACTGCAGTCATCCAAAGTTCATCTACCACTACCACTATGATTGTGGGTTTGGTAGCGGCAGGGACGATGACGCCAATTGAGGCCACACCAATGATTATGGGCGCCAATATTGGTACCTCCGTAACTAGTACCATCGTCTCTTTGGGACATATTGGTAATCGTTCTGAGTATCAGAAAGCCATCTCAGCCGCCACCGTACATGATTTTTTCAACATCATCACGGTAATCATCCTATTTATTCTGGAACTCTCCACGGGAGCCTTGTCTAGTGCGGCGACCGGCTTAGCTGACTTTTTCTTTACCGAAGCAGGAGAGGGAGGTAAGACTAAAGGTATTCTTGATTATACCACCAAAGCTTTTGCCAAATGGATCTTGGGCCTTACCGCCACCGAAGCTTACCCCAAAGGAATGCCTTTTGTGAGCTTACCGATTGCCCTAGTTTTACTTTTTGTCTCCCTGCGGAGCTTAACCAAGCTGCTTAAGGCTTTTATTATCGGCAAAGTACAGGAAAACCTTGAGCGTTTTGTCTTTGGTCACCCCGTCAAATCACTAAGCGCGGGTTTCGTTTTGACTACGGCAGTGCAATCTAGCTCGGTTACTTCTTCTCTGATCGTACCCCTAGTGGCTAGTGATAAAGTGAGTTTGTATAAGGCTTTCCCATTTTTGATGGGGGCCAATATTGGGACTACCACTACTGCTTTGATTGCTGCTTTGTTTTTGGGGGTCGGCTCGCCGAACGCTTTAGCTATTGCCTTCGTGCACCTACTCTTCAACCTATTTGGCGTGTTTATCCTCTTCCCGATCCCACAAGTTAGACGCATACCGATTTACTTGGCCAAAGGATTGGGTAAACTCACTCTAAGCAACCGCATTTATGGCGTACTCTACGTCGTAATCGTCTTCTTTATCGTCCCAGGCTTTTTCATTTTTCTCACTCAGTTGTAAGTCTTCGCCATGAGCGAACAAAACCCAACTCCAGCAGCAGAGTCTTTTTCGCAGCGGCTTTGGTCCCTGGCCAGTTTGTTTTTACAGCTAGGCTTCACTGCCTTTGGCGGGCCGGCAGCCCACATCGCCATGATGGAAGCGGAGGTAGTCAGTAAGCGAAAATGGTTAGATAGACAACACTTTCTGGACCTAATGGGGGCCACCAATTTGATCCCCGGCCCAAACTCGACTGAGATGGTCATGCACGTTGGCTTACAGCGTGCGGGTATCCTCGGCATGATCGTAGCAGGGGTCAGTTTTATTGGTCCTGCCGCCCTATTGACGGGTTTGCTGGGTTGGTTTTATGTCCGTTTCGGAACGCTTCCCACCGTAGCACCATTCTTAGCAGGCATCAAACCCGTAGTGCTAGTCCTGATTCTCAATGCGATCCTCAAATTGGGCAAAAAGGCGATGAAACATCCAGCTTATTATGTCCTAGGGGCGATGGTGGTAGCGGCAGTTTTATTGGGGATGCCGGAGGTGTTCGCTATTCTGACGGGAGGTCTGGTCGGTATGATTGCGATCCAAAGCCTTAAGCATCGTTTACAAGTGGGCCTTTGGCCTCTATTTGCGGTTTTTCTTAAAGTGGGAGCCGTATTATTTGGCAGCGGCTATGTCCTCTTTGCCTATCTCGAAGGCGAGCTCATCGAGCAGCGAGGCTGGCTCACCCAAACCCAACTCTTGGATGCAATCGCAGCGGGTCAGTTTACCCCTGGCCCAGTATTGACTACGGCTACCTTTATTGGCTATCAAATTTCAGGACTAGGGGGTGCTTTAGTCGCTACCCTAGGCATCTTTTTACCTTCCTTTATTTTTGTAGCCTTGGTCAGTCCTTGGATCCCTCGCTTAAGAGAATCCGCTTGGCTCAGCGCCTTTCTCGACGCCGTCAATGTGAGTGCCATCGGCGTGATGGTGGCCGTATTGCTGCAGATTGGCTATACCAGTTTGCTCGTACCTTTTCAATGGACCGCTTGGGTCATACTAGCCCTAGCCATTACCATTTCACGCTTGAGACCTAAACTGAGTCCGATGTGGCTGGTAATTGGCGGTTCCTTTTTGGGATATTTGTTGAGCTTACTCGCTTAGATCTCGCGGATATTGAGGTTGCGCCAGCGCACTTTGATACCGCCACCATCGTGGATTTGGAGGGCGATTGAGCCTTCGGCCTCGCCTATCTTTTCATCATGAAAGTCTACCATTTTGTGGCCATTGAGCCAAGTCTGGACATGATCGCCCACAACCCTGACGCGGAGCTGATTCCACTCTCCCATCTTGAGGTAGCCCTCATGCTCGGGATCAATTTGCTTGAGCCAACCTCTGCCGTATGACTCATAGATGCCGCCAGTATCGTGATCAGGGGGAGCTACTTCTACTTGCCAGCCACTGATTTTGGTACCCTCTAGCGAGGAACGAAAGAACACTCCGCTATTGCCATCAGCTTCTTGTTGAAACTCTAGTTCTAGGTCAAGATTTTTGAAGGTATCTACCGTGGCAAGATAGCCATATGCCTTGTCTGGTCCGCTTTCGCAGACTAAGACGCCATTATCGACGAACCATTTTTCAGTACCATGTATTTTCCAACCTTCTAAGTCCTGCCCATTAAATAAACTAATCACGGGTGTCAGCGGACGAATCTTTACATTGCGAAAGCTCGTTTGATTGCCATGATCTTGCAGCGCGATTTTGCCTTCTCTGGCAAGGCCGTAGGCGGGATAATCTTTCCACTTGCTATTTTGCATACGCTCTATCCAGTCAGAGGACTGTAGTTCGTATTCAACGATTTTTTCTCCATTGAGCCAATGCTCAACATGTAGTCCTTGGACCAAAATACGACTGTGGTTCCATTC
The DNA here is from genome assembly GCA_039024315.1 of Bacteroidota bacterium. Classification (GTDB taxonomy): domain Bacteria; phylum Bacteroidota; class Bacteroidia; order J057; family J057; genus JBCAWW01. The sequence continues at coordinate 27,448 of JBCCQN010000056.1, read as the reverse complement.
TCCAACAGCCTTAGTAGGTCGGTTAGAAACCGCATGCATAGCATAATTGGAACCCGTCTTTTGCATTTCTTCGACCTTGCCTTCATAGGCAGCATCATCCAATAATTGGTATTCAGGGCCAGTAGCATAGACAGTTTCAAAAGCCGCTGTATCTTCTACCACTCTAAAGAAAATCCCACTATTGGCTTGGGGCGACACCTTCCACTCGAGGCTCAACTCAAAGTCTGAATACGTTGCGTCGCTTACGATATCCCCACCATCTTCTGCTCCCATTGCTACCATAGCCCCATCGGTCACTTCCCAGCCTTGCAGCGTTTTGAGGCCATAATTATGCCATCCATCCATATTTTTGCCGTTGAACAGCAGTTGCCACCCTGCCTCCTTTTCTGCCTCAGTCAGAGTATTATGTTCGACTTTGGCCATAGGCGCTTGGCAAGCTAATAGGCAAAAAGTGCATAGGAGCGATAATAGGGCTTTCATTTTGTAGCAGTGTTGGAAAATTGAGGTTGAGAAAGTGAAGATATAAAAATTTGCGAAGGTCCAAGTCTAAATAGGACTAAGACTTGGCGTAAAAAGTAGAAAGATAAGGTAATTAGCCTCTTTCCCCACCCTAGTAGTAGGGGCAACAAAATTTCAGTATGTCATATAGGAGATTAAACGTTCTCCGCAGGAGCGAGTCTAAAGAGAAAGCAATCACAATAATGACTAATTGGCAATCTGTCCAACACCTTCTAGCCAGAGCCGGCTTTGGCCCCAATCTACGCAATTGGCAAAAGGACCAAAACACCTCTATCGCCAAAATGGTAGATCGTCTCTTCACCGATTCTGCGGCTTTTGAGCCACTAAGTGTAGGCAAACTACCCGCCCAACTAAGCGCGAATATGGGCATCCAAGGCTTGAGCGAGGAAGAAAGGAAAATGTTACGGGACCAAGGCCGCAAATCACAAAAGGAACTCAACGCCTCTTGGGTCAATCGTATGGCCACCACAGATGCTCAATTGCGAGAAAAGATGACTTTGTTTTGGCATGACCACTTTGCGACCCGCCTACCGGTGCAATACTTCATCATGCAGCAACAAAACAATGTCATTAGGAAATATGCCTTAGGCTCTTTTGGAGATTTGCTCAAAGCCGTCTCCAAAGATGCTGCCATGTTACGCTACCTCAACAATCAACAAAACCGCAAGGACTCACCCAATGAAAATTTCGCGCGGGAGGTAATGGAGCTTTTTACGCTGGGCCGAGGTCATTATAGCGAGCAAGACATCAAGGAAGCAGCCCGAGCTTTTACAGGTTGGAGTAGCAAGCCCAGAGGTGAATTTATCTTTCGCAAGCATTGGCATGATCAGGGCGAGAAGAGCGTTTTGGGACAGACTGGGCATTTTGATGGTGATGATATCCTAGACATTTTGCTCGCCCAGCCGCAGACCGCTAAATATATCACACGCAAAATCTACCAGTACTTTGTCAATACTAAAGTGGACGAGCAAATGGTTGACAAATGGAGTACGACCTTCTTTGAGAGTGATTATGATATCGCCGCTTTGATGAGGACCATCTTTAGCTCAGACCATTTTTATGCTGCGCAAAACGTAGGTACTCGGATCAAGTCGCCAATAGAATATATCGTAAGCTTAATGCGCCGCCTTGAGATCAGCTTTCCTGACAAGGATGCGACCATCTTTATGCAAAAGGCCATGGGTCAAGTACTCTTTTCCCCGCCCAATGTTGCTGGTTGGCCGGATGGCAGAGCTTGGATCGATAGTAGTTCGATTATGCTACGCATGCAGATCCCCAGAGCAGTCATCTTTTCGGCGGAACTTGCGCTTAAAGCCAAATCAGACTTTGCCGGTAATGAGGACGCTATCAAACTCAACGACCGTGGCATGGTGCGCAAACTAAAAGGCGAAATCAATTGGCGGAAACTCGAACAAGCGTTCACCGCAGGTAAAAAAAATAAAAAAAGTGAGCTCAAAGACTACCTTTGGGCCAAAGTACCCAGTCAACTGCAAACCGAGGATATCGCCTCCTTTGCCCAAGGGCAAAATCCCGAGCAAGCTTTCAAAATGTACGTGATGCGTCTTTTGTGCACCCCCGAATTTCAGCTGTGCTAATCCGCTCCTTCACTCTTCAATCCTTACTATCATGTCCTCACGCAGAGACTTTCTCAAAATATCAGCCCTTGCTTCTACTTCCCTCATGTTGCCACGTTTTTTACAAGGCTGCCACTTTAGCCAAGAGCAAGCCAATGGTCGAAAGTTAGTGGTTATCCAACTTTCGGGCGGCAATGATGGCCTCAACACCATCGTTCCCTACGGCGACGATATCTATTATCAACAAAGGAGTGGGATCGGCATTTCTCCCAATAATGTCATCCAACTCAATGACTACCAAGGTTTCAATCCTGCTTTGGAAGCATTGCGCGATCTCTATGATAATGGAGAAATGAGCTTGCTAAACAGCGTCGGCTACCCCAACCCCAATCGTTCTCACTTTAGAGCCATGGACATCTGGCATACCGGCAGCAATGCCAATGAATACTGGGAAAATGGCTGGCTGGGACGCTACCTCGATCATCAATGTAAAGGCGTAGAGGCCAGTCCACATGGCGTGATCGAAATCGACGATACGCTTAGTCTTTCGGTCAAAGGAAACAAAACCAAGGGCCTAGCCGTGCGTGATCCTAAAAAGTTGTTTAAAGCGACTCAAGATCCCTATTTGCAACATCTAAATCAGCAGTACCAAAGCAGTCATCAAGCGCAAGATAGCGAGTTGCACTATCTCTACAAGACCATGGCAGAGACGATGCAATCAGCCGAGTATGTCTATGAAAAGAGTAAAATCTATCAATCAAAATCCGAATATCCTGCCAATGAGATGGGCAGAAGGCTTAAGCTCGTAGCAGAACTAATTTGCTCAGGCGTGGATACCACGGTATTTTATGTTTCGCTCTCAGGCTTTGATACGCATGTACGGCAGCGAAGCGTACAGGAACGCTTGCTCAAGCAATATGCCGAAGCTGTGGCTGCATTTACAGATGATCTCCGCGAGAACGATAAGTTTGACGATACCATGATCCTGACCTTTTCAGAGTTTGGCCGTAGAGTGAAGCAAAACGCTAGTGGTGGGACCGATCATGGCAAAGCCAACAATCTATTTTTGATGGGGGGGAAGCTACAACGCCCTGGTATCTTCAATAAAGCACCTGACCTTAGCAAATTGGACGATGGAGACCTACAGTGGGAAATTGACTTTAGACAAGTTTACGCTACTTTGTTGGACGATTGGCTGGGAGTAGAAGATGAGCTAATTCTACAAAGAAAATTCAAGAAGCTACGCTTGGTGTAAATTTTTGGGCGCTAAAAAATTCCCTTATCTTAAGGCATGAGCACCCCCGTAGTACTCCTTGCCTTTGCCAATGACAAGAGTCAGCCTGACCGATTTTTAGCCCAACTCAAAGCTGAGAAAGAAGGGATACTAGCGCACTTAACGAAAATTTCTCATCTCTGCGAGGTGGAAATCGTGGAGGATACCGATATCAATCGCCTGATGGATGCCTTTCAAAGGATTGGCAATCGCCTCGCGATTTTTCATTTTGCGGGACATGCAGGCTCTTTCCATCTTTGTCTGGAATCCTCAGATGGCAAAGCCGAACTAGCCCATGGTAGCGGCTTGGCGCGTTTTCTCGGTCTGCAGCCAAATTTACAATTGGTTTTTCTCAATGGTTGCTCGACCCAAAAGCAAGCAGATCTTCTGCTAGCCGAAGGTGTACCCGCCATCATCGCCACTTCACAACTGATCAAAGACAAGGTAGCTAAGGATTTATCCATCAACTTTTTTCACAGCCTTAGCAAAGGAGATGGACTCTTTACCGCCTTTCAGGAGTCAGTCGCCAGCGTGCAGATCCGCCATGGTGACCAACACCGAAATTTGTTTTATGAAGAGCAGGAAAGTAATAATAGTCGCTTTCCTTGGGATTTGTATGTACGACCCGGGGCCGAACGCATCTACGATTGGAATTTGCCCAGCGCAGCTAATAATCCTCTCTTCGAACTACCGGCCCTAAAGGATATTTACCCTTCAGAACCTTATCGATATTTAGAATGGTTTAGGGAAGAAGATGCCCAGATTTTCTTCGGGCGTTCCTTTCAAATTAGGGCCTTGTACGAAAAGATTCGCGTCAAACCGCAACAAAGAGCTTTAGAGGCGCAGGCCAAAGCTAAAGGATGGGAGGGCTCTAGTGCCTTGCAAGATCCCCCTGTCATCCATCTTTATGGTCGCTCTGGAGTAGGCAAATCCTCTCTCTTAGCGGCTGGATTAAGCCCTCGACTCAAGCAGGATCATCAGATAAAATATCTACGCCGTTCGCAGGAATATGGTTTGTTAGGTACTCTACTCGCAGGCCTAGGGGCGGCAGAGGCAAAAGATATTTTTCAAGCTTGGCAAAAAGTAGAAGCTGAGCACAAACGGCCGCTTATCGTCTTTTTAGATCAGGGAGAGGAAGTTTTTACACGCCCCCTGCGGGGAACGATTCCCTCGCAAGAATGGAGGGAATTTTTGGCCGTAGTAAAGAAGATTTTCTTCGGACCGGAGCCATTATTGAAAGGGAAACTGGTCCTGAGCTACCGCAAAGAATATCTGGCTGAGATTGAGGAGGCTTTTAAGCTGGCGGCTTTGCCTTGGCAAAAGGTCTTCTTACAAAGGCTTAAGCTTCCCGACATCATCGATGCCGTAGAAGGCATAAGTCGTGAGGAGGGATGTAAAGCGCAATACAAACTCAGCATCGAACAAAAAGGCGAACGAGAAAAAACCTTAGCCCAACAAATTGCTGATGACCTCCTACAGGACCCCGAATCGCCCGTGGCTCCTATGCTACAAATTCTCCTCTCCAAGATGTGGCGCAAAGCCAAAGAAACTGATTCGCAAAATCCCCAATTTACCTACGCGCTTTATCGACAGTTTCAGCAAAATGGCTTGGGCATGGAGGATTTTTTGCACCAGCAGCTCAAGTCCCTTGAGGCCGAGGAATCAGAACGTGTCCAGTCAGGCTTGGTTTTGGATCTGCTCAATTATCATACGACTCCTCTGGGTACCGCTACCAAAAGAACATTCAAAGAGCTTAGGGCCGCTTTTCCCATTTTACCGGCGACTTTCCAAAAACTACTAACTCAGCTAAAAACTCGCTATCTCCTCATCGATCCTCAGCAAAACAATACCACTCGCTTAGCCCATGACACCCTCGCGCCCTTAGTCCAGCGGCGCTTCGATGAATCTAATGCCGTTGGTCAACAATCAGTGCGGGTATTGCGCAATCAACTGGTCCTCAATCGGGAAAGCCAAAGACCACGCCCATTAGACAAAGATGATTTAAAAATCATCAATAATGGCCGGAGAGGCAGACGCAATTTCAACCAAGCCGAGCAGCATCTTTATCTCTGTTCCCAGATATTGGCATCTCCTCGCGTGATCGCCCCAAATCGCGATCAGGCACTAGCCGCTTGGCAGATCAAAGCCGACAGCTTGAGCGAACAAGCGATCCGGCAAGCCTTCCATAACAGTTTTTTTTATCGGCAATCGGCCCCAGGGCAAGGTATCTTGAGCTGTGGCTTCTCCCCCAATGGTCAATGGCTTTTATTGGCCTATGCGGAGCATGATGCTCTCATCTGTGATCTGAGCGGAAAGCCGCTCTTCTCATTGCCTCAATCGGAAGCAGTGATTCAGATGCGATGGAATCAGGCAGGTGATCGGGTGCTTTTACTGCAAGAAAATGGCACCCTCAGTCTTTGGGATCTCAGGCAAAAGCATGCTCAGGGGATTGCACTCAGCCCCAAACTGGAGGTAGATCAAGGTATCGGTAGCTATGCAAGCAATAGGGGGAGTGGCAAAGGAGGCAGGCAAAAATCGCGTTTTCTTTTGCATGACTTTGCTTTTAACGCTACAGAGACGGGCATCTTGGTCTTCCATCCTGAAGCAGGGCCTCAGTTGTATGATCTACAGGGGGGGCTACAATCCCAATACAAAAAGCAGGACAAACCCATCGCTTTTGCCCTTTTCATCCCTCAACATAATCGCCAATTTGTCGTCCTCGAAAAAGGTGATGTGGTACAGGCCTTTATCGATTCGGATAAGCACGATAAGTTAGATTTTGCATTTGAAGACCAGATCAGAGACGGCTATTGGTCAGCAGCAAGCAATAAGGTCGTTCTGCTGACTCGCAAACACCTCTGGCAGGTAGAACAAAATGCTAAGCCGGAGGTGAAGGCTATTCTATCGATTGAACAGCAAAGGCTAGTAGCGCCAGCATCGGCAGAAGACGAATTTTTAATCGCGGGGGATAAAGAATCTAAGATCATCCAAACCCCATCTCAAGTCTCTTTTGCTTTACAAGCCGAGGATTTGAAGCGGGTAGAGGAGCTACAAATGTCCCCTGATGGGAGTCGAGTTGCCGCTTTGAGGCGAGGAGAGTTATTTCTATGGGATTTATCAATCAACCACTTATCTCTACAAAAACGATTGGAGCGCGGGCCTAAGCACCTCCAATATCTGAGCACTTCACAAAAATTATTGATCGGCGACACCAAGCAACTTTCTCTCTACCGCGGAATCAAGGATAACCGACCCCAGACTTGGCGCCCTAGCAATCGGGTTCAGATTTCGGCAGCAGCCCTTTCTCCTAGCGGCTCGCATTTAGCTTACGGGGACGAATTCGGCAATCTTGAGCTTATTTCCCTTGACGGGGAACGCTCAACTCTTGCCATCAAGGGGGTGACGATCGATGAAATAATGAGTTTTGCCACTGAGTTTAACTATCGTTCGGATAGTATTCAGCCAGATGAGTTTCCGAGCATGCCAGATCCTAAATTGATGATGGAGGCCCAAGATCCTATGGAAGTAATTCGCAGTGAGATCAAAGGCCATTGGGGAGAGGTGGCTAGTTTGGCTTTTCTCTCTGACGGCGAGCATTTTGTCAGTGCCGGCCAAGACTGGTCCATCAAGCTCTGGAATCTTCAAGGTCAAAAGCTCTATGAAACCCCAGGCATGCAATCAATGCCCAATTTGGACGCCCTGCGAGGGGAGGATGCTACCCAATTACAACAGCAAACCCTCGTGCAGCAAGATCCTTTTGCCAATGCCAATATGGCACTTAGCCATATCATTGGAGGTCCTAGCCACAGTTCCCCCATAAAAGAGTTGATCGTTCGGCCTAGCCGTAATCAAGTAATTTCGATAGACGAGAATCGCCTAATTAATCTATTTGATATTGACAGTAAAAAACTAGATGAGTTCCCCGCTAAGGCCAAGAAGGGAGTATTTTCTCCCTCTGGGGAACGATTATACCTACTGGACATCGATCAGCTGAGTTGCTACCAATTTGTCGAGGCGCCTCAATTACTTTGGAAGGCAGACCTACCGATTGGAGAAGCCCAGTCGATTGCGGTTTCACCCTCCGGGGAACGATTAGCTCTGGGCACGCGGGAGGGACTTATTTTCCTTTATCAATCAGACGGGAGTTGGCAGGGGGAGTTTCAAACTGAGGCTAAAGCAGGGGTCGAACTACTAAAATGGATAGACGATTATAGTGTAATCGTAGGGCAATCTGACCGTAAAATTCGATTTATTAGCTGGGATACAGATAAAGCCCTTAGGCATTTGCGGGCCAGCCAGGAGACAGAAATAGTAGGGATTAAACCAGTAGATCAAGGATCTCAAAAGCGGGGAGGTCAGGGTAGCGGCTCTGCAAGATCTCGCTAACGCGCTGGATATAGACCTGGTCGATAGACTCTGGATCTTGGTAGGCGGCTTTGAGCTTGAAGGGACGCGCTAGCAAAGGGCCGTTCAGATTTGGCTCACGGGGTTCGAAAGCACCACCTGTAAATAGGGTATTGATATACTTTTTGATATCAGTCTTGGCCTGCTGCTGCTCGAGATGATCGTAGAGCAGATCAAACATTTCGTTCATAGAAATGGCGACATGATCATTGTATAAAGCCAATAAACCCAAGGACATTTCGTAGCGCCGCTTGCTTTCTGCGATGTAGCGCAGTTTTTTATTGAGGAATCGCTCAGCTAGTTCGCGATAATTTGAGGCAGGAGTGGCTTCTTCGCTATCATCTTCTTGCAAATGGACTAGCGGCAGGGTGTCCTGCTCCATTTCGATTCGTTCGACGAGGTCGCCCTCCATCGCTTCAATAAATGACTTGAAAGATGCAAAACCTAAGGCCTTTTCGGAGAAGTTTGGCTGTAGTCGCATCAATTGCTGCTTGAGCCTTGCCATCAATATAGGCCCAGTATCTGTACGATTTTTGATAAAATCTGTTAAGACTTGTCGCCCGATCTCTAGGTTTTCTGGGTCGATCACACGCTCTGCTTTGCGCGTATCTTCGCGGGGCATCCCAAGGAGATCTTCCAAAGATTTGAAGGCGGCACTATTGAGTTTGACCAAATTGCCCACACTATGTTCAAAGCCAAGCACTAAGACCGTTTTGCCGCGTGAGCGTAAACGCTGGATCAAAGGAATGAAGTCCGTATCCCCTGATCCGATGATCACGTGATCGATATCGCTAAACTGCTCCAACATCTCCATGACATCGATAGCGAGTCGTACATCGGAGCCATTTTTACCTTGTAGATTGGTAGCAGGAAGGTGAATCAGCTCAAAGCCCTTTTCCATCAATTTGGGTTGATACTGGGCAAAGAGATCTCTAGACCAATCTGCGTAGGCCCGTTTGATCCTGATCGCACCCTTGGAAAGGGCAAAGTCAACGATTGGCTCAATCGCCAATGGAGCTGTATGCGATGGATACACGGTATCCGCCGAAATGGCTAGGTTTTCAAAATCCAAATAAATTGCTACGTTTCCTCCTTCCATGCCAAGCTTCCCTCACCGGTTTTTAGGTTGGGTTTGCGCGTTCCGCGAAGCGCGAAACGAAATACATCACAGCGAGGATAATCCGGTATTGCAAGTTGAACAAAGGGCTCGTTGTGCTTTTAACTAACGAACTCACCAGCAAGTTAGTGAAAAAAGGAGGGAAAAAGCACCACACTAGAGGTTAAGCCGTCGTTAAACTTACATGGCCGGTGTTTTTACGATGGCCTTTAGTTGTTCGAGGGTCTGATTTATTTCGGCTTTTGTATTTTGGGAGCCAAAAGAAAATCTCACCGAGTTAATCAAAGCCGAACGATCCGCGCCGATTCCTCGCAATACGTGTGAGCCAATATTGGCCCCAGAGTTACAAGCAGACCCGCCCGAAACGGCTATACCCGCTAAGTCTAGGTTGAACAGGAGCATTGCATCATCTTCTCCACAAGGAAAGGCAACATTGAGCACTGTGGGTAAAGACTTGCCAGGCTCCGTTTCTCCATTAAAACGCACATCGGGAAAAGCAGTTTCTAAAAGCGATTTCATATGCTGCTTGAGTTCCCACAGCTTCGCTTGCTTTTCCTTCATCATGCGATCACACTTTTGCAAGGCAGCCGCCATCCCCACAATAGAAGCCACATTTTCGGTACCCGCCCTCAGATTGCGTTCTTGGCTACCTCCATCAATTTGAGCTGGAATCTTATAGCCACGGCGTACAAACAAAAAGCCAGTACCTTTTGGGCCATTGAACTTATGCGCCGAGGCGGCCAAGAAGTGTACATTAATTTCTTGCACATTGATCGGCAGATTGCCCATCGTCTGGACTGTATCCGAATGAAACAAAGCCCCATAGGACTCACATAAAGCCCCTATGGCCTGAATATCGTTTAAGGTACCGATCTCATTGTTGCCATGCATAAGACTCACCAAGCTCTTGGGATGCGTTTTGAGCAGGTCCTCTAGTGCTTGTAAATCGATATTGCCTTTGGCATCGGGTTGTAACCAACTGACGGTCGCCTCCCCCTTTTCTACTAGATTTTCGATGGTATGGGTCACCGCATGGTGCTCGATCGGAGATGAGATGATATGCTTGTGCCCAAGACCGCAAACCGCTCCTTTGATAGCAAGATTGTCTGCTTCGGTTCCACCACTTGTAAAGAAAATTTCCCCTGTTTGTGCACCGATTACTTTTGCGATGTCACGGCGAGCAGCCTCGATGGCATTGCGCAAAGGACGCCCATAGGCATGAGTAGAAGAGGGGTTGCCCGGGTGCTGTAAAAACCAAGGCTGCATGTGGGAAAAGACTTCAGGATCCAGAGGAGTAGAAGCCGCATTGTCTAGGTAAATTCGGCTATCCAAGTTCATGTGATTGGTCAATTTAGCTCAGTTCGGTTAATTCCGAGATAATTCGTTCCGCCAATTCGTCTGCCTGTGTCTGGCTTTTGGCTTCAGTATATATACGAACGATGGGCTCGGTATTGGAACGGCGCAAATGCACCCAATACTCTGCAAAGTCAACTTTGACACCATCGATTTCGTTAATTTTTTCGTCTTTATATTTTACTTTGAAACGCTCTAGCATAGCCTCAACATCCATCCCTTCGGTCAACTGCATCTTACGCTTGGCCATGAAGTAGGAAGGATAAGTCGCTCGTAGCTCGGCCATTGTTTTACCGCTTTTGACGAGATGAGAGAGAAAGAGTGCAATCCCTACTAGCGCATCACGGCCGTAATGTAGCTCAGGATAAATAATCCCACCATTGCCTTCTCCACCGATCAAGGCGTCAGTGCGTTTCATGATCTCTGTCACGTTTACCTCTCCTACTGCCGAAGCATAATAACGGCAACCATGTTGGGCCGCCAAATCGGCTAAGGCCCTACTAGAAGACAAATTGGAGACCACGGCGCTTTTGGTATGCTTGAGAACATAGTCCGCCACCGCCACAAGGGTGTACTCCTCCCCAAACATATTGCCCTCATTGTCGATAAACACCAAACGGTCCACATCAGGATCAACTACGATGCCCAAGTCCGCTCCATTGCGTTGGATATATTCACAGATTTGAGTGAGGTTTTGAGCTAAGGGTTCAGGATTATGGGCAAACCATCCATTTGGCTCACAATTCAGTTTGACAATATTGCTGACGCCTAGAGCTTCTAGCATTTGAGGCACATAGAGCCCCCCGCTACTATTGACCCCATCTACAACCACCTTTAGATCAGCCTTTTTGATGGCGTACTTGTCTACCAATTTGAGCTTGAGAATCATATCGATATGGCGCGCTTCAAAATCATCCAATTGCGTAAGCTTGCCTAGCTCTCTTACCTCGCTAAAATTGAAAAGCTCATTTTGGAGGATTTCCAAAATTTCCATCCCGTCTTTTTTCGTCACAAACTCCCCTTTGCCGTTGAGCAGTTTGAGGGCGTTCCATTCTACTGGATTGTGAGAAGCCGTCAGGATAATACCGCCGGCCGCTTCCAATTCTGGTACCGCCACTTCAACGGTAGGGGTCGTAGAAAGACCTAAATTGATGACCTCAAAGCCTAGCCCAACCAAAGTCCCGCTAACAATACTTTGCAACATTTCTCCACTAGGCCGCGCATCTCGTCCTAATACTACTTTGCGCTTACTTGTCTTTAAGGTCAACCATGTACCATAAGCAGCGGTAAATCGAGCAATATCAATCGGGGTGAGATTTTGGCCAACCGAGCCGCCAATGGTACCACGGGTGCCTGAGATTGAGGAAATTAGCGTCATATATTGCAAATAATGGAGCCACAAAGATATAGAAAAAAATACATTCACTATAATTCATTTATCGCATTTAACTAATTTGAAAACATGCGTATAGACTTAGATGAGCATAGCAGGGTTTGGGCGTCATTTTTGGCGGTTTGCAAGCAAGATTTGTTGTATCAAAGTCGGATTCATTTGCTCCAAAGTTTTGGGACTGCTTCGCAGAACGTTTATCTCAAGCGCGAGGACGAAAGTGGTTTTGGCACTACTGGTAGCAAAAAACGGAAGATTGCTTCCTTGCTCGCATTTCTGACCAAGGGAGGGTATCAAAATATTGGGATAATCGGGGGGCCACGCTCCAATCATGTGGTCAGTCTATTGCAGTGGGTACGAGAATCAGCTATGCAGCCTCATTTATTTTTGAAGGCCTCCCATTCTCCCGCTTTAGGAGGCAATGCACTTTTGCTAGATCTCTTAGCGAAGGAGGATGAAATCTGCTGGCTTGAAAATGAAGCATGGCCGAGCGCGCTAACTATTGCAGAGGAGACCTTAGCCCGTCTAAAGGGCAAGTATTTTGTCGTACCAGAAGGAGGCTTTTGTGAGGCTGCAGTTCCAGGTTTAGCCACACTATTGATGGACATCGAGCGTAATGAAGCTGCTCTCGGCAAAGCCTTTGATCATATTTGTATAGATGCGGGGACTGGATTGACCGCGGCCATCTTGATTTGGCTCAACGCTTGGAGAAAACGATCATCCCAAATTCACGTGATTTTGACGGTGGGAACTCCAAAGAGCTTTACGGAGGTAATGAAAAAGGCTCAAATGTGGCTGGCCCCCTATCTCAAAGGCGGGGCGCTTCCCTCAATGCCTGCCTACAGAGTTTATCGTTCCGCGACAGCGGCCGCCTACGGTAGTGTAAACGCAACTATACGCAAAGCTGTAAGACGATACGCCCAAAGTGAGGGAGTACTTTGTGATCCGATCTACACGGCTAAACTCCTTTACAGCTGCGAAAAATTGCTCGAGCAAAGCGTTCTGCAAGGCAGTACCCTCATCATCCACAATGGCGGCGGAACAGGCCTGATGGGGTTTAAATTTTAGCTGAGCATCAAGGAGAATAAGTAGAAAGAGTAAAGTATTAAGTACAAAGAAAAGTGATCCTGACGAACCATATAAGCCAATTTCCCTAGTCTGAGTACTACTTTCTAAGTACAGAGTAGAAAGTATTTAGTGTAGAGAAAAAGGGTCTCCCTGAACCATATAGTCCAATTTGCCTAGGTCTTGATACTAAGTACTATTTTCTAAGTACTTACTACCTTCTGCTTCGTACTAAAAAATCGCAGTAAGCACGAAGCCCACTGCGATCTTTTTTTATTGAACTATTGTACCTATTGCTTGGTAACTTTTTGGACGAAAACGCCCTCGGCAGTCTGTACTTTTAGCATATAAATACCGGCCGGCTGCTCGCTCAGGTCAAACTGATGCTGGCCGCTCTGGGTATTAGCTTCGGAAACGAGCATACCGTTTAATTGATAAAGTTTGAGGGCTACATTTTGAGCGCTCAACTCTGGCATCTCTACATTGAGTAGTGAGCTGGTTGGGTTTGGAAATACCTTCACCAATCCTTCTGCCAAAGGCTCAACAGCAGTTGCAAACTCTATGGTAAATTGGCTCTGATCTAAGGCGCCAAAGTCTCCATCAGCAGAGATCGCAACGATATTACCTTTACTGTCGCGAAGTTGGTAGTTACCGGTAGAAAACTCTAACATACCATTGCCACCAGCGTCTTTCATATTGAAAGTATAGCAACCAGTGTTGCTACCAACTGAAAACTGCTGAACGATCAAACTAGTACTACCATCACTATATGGCCCGCCGGCCGCGACTACGGTACCATCTTTTTCGTTGATCATTTCCCAAGTGATTTCACTACCTTTTAAGTCTGGGGTGATCACAAGCTGAAATTGACCAGGATTGTGAGTAGGGTAATCAAAGGTAGCCGTGATCAAGTCATTGGTACTCTCTTGGTCTTGGTTACCATTTGGATTGGAAACAAATACCTTGAGCTCATTGGCAGTAGTCAACTGAGTAAAAGAAAGAGTAGGAATACTCACCACCTCTGATTGACCATACTCCAAAGATCCGGTCCAGTTAATGGTTTGCACCGCCTCATTGTTGACCGTATAGTTGATATCGAGGCTTGTTAATACCGCAGCACCATTATTTTCGATCAAAACTTCGGGGGCAAGCGGATCATCTTTGCATAGTCTTGCCCCAATCATAGTTTCAAACTCTAAGATAGCAGCATCATAGGTAGTTGTAGGCCCTTCAAGGCTTTCTACGGCGCCATTGTAAACAACTTTTGAAGCAGGATCTTGAATAAAAGCAACTACCTCCACATTCTGACGATCAGCTCCTGCTGGCACACTGAAAGTATAGGAGATCGTATCTTTCATGCCCATCTGTAAAGAGAGCGCCGTACCATTTTCATTTGGCAGCATGGCTTTTTCGACAAAGTTTATTTCTGTCAATCCAAACCAGTTTGCAGGGATGTGAGATTCGGTGATCACAAGATGTAGGACTGGATTTGCGCCAGCTGGTAGGGAGCTCACTTGCTCCATCATCGCATTTACGGTGAAGGATTGAGTCGTAGAGTCATACGACCAGTTCATATCCAGATCAATCGGAGATCCAACGCCAATAGCGCTATTGTAGCGATTGTACTCTTGGTTGTAGACGCTTAAAGAAGCGTGTCCACCAGCACTTTGGTCAGTCCCATCAAAAACGGCAGTAGGATAGCCTGTGGCATTGTAATATCCATCCCTGGCAATTGCGGTGTTTGTCTCATAAGCATCACCAACATGATATTCTATGATTGCGACATCATCGCCATTTAGATGAAAGTCATCGGCTGCTAATGCCCAGCCTGGGCAAAATACACACCATGTACCGGTCATTACTTCTAATACTACTTTGTTTCTAGGCGTTTGGGCCCAGGCAGAAGCAATAAAGAAGCAGAGTAAGCTTAGTAAGGTAAGTCTTTTCATAGATAAGAATAAGTAGAGTGTTTTGATAAAAAGATAACTAGGTGTGTAATCTTAAATTAGGAGCCCGAGTGAACCCGATTGTTTCCCAAGAAAATGAAAAGTTCAGATATTCTTAAGAGTAGTTGTTAAAAAAGATAACGAACTATCCAGATAGCAAAACACAGCTTACGGCTCTCAAAGAGATACTTTTTGAGCCATTAAGCTGTGCATGTAATTATTCGCTTACTGGACTTGCATCTTGCGGCTGATAATCGGTCTTCCTTCCATCCAAAGAGTATAGAAGTAAACCCCAGCAGGCAGTTCGTTAGCGATTTCTATTTCTTTTGTAGTACCACTTAGTGGAACGATTTGTACGCTACGACCCGTGAGGTCAGCCACGCGTATTTCGCCTATTCTTCCTTTCAGGTCAACAGCTACTACAGTAGCCCCAGAAGTAGGGTTGGGAGCATTTTGGGCCATACTCACTCCTGCCTCTAATAGAGGATCTATATCACTCAACAAGGTATTGATTTGTACCTCTTGGTGGATAATCTGAGTAGAATCCTCTTGCATGAAGATGGTCATATAAGCGGTAGCCATAGCGGCAGTTCCGGTAACCACGTTTAACTTAAAAATCCCTTCTTCCGAAGCATCAAGGAAAAAATGCTCCTGCGTAGTAGCAGGTGTGTAGCAAACATTTTTGTCGCAAATGTAAAACGACCAATCATCTGGAGCATCTACACTATCAAGTGTCCACGTATAATTTCGGGTTTCGCTGAGCAAGTTTTTGACCTTACCATCGGCAATGATAAAATCACCAGCATTAGCAAAAACAAGTGAGTCAGCGCCAAAAGCAAAAGTATAATCTTGCCCAAAGGCAAAAAATGGCAGTGCACAGAGTAGGAGTGTAAAGCTTTTTTTCAAGGACTTCATCATTTTAATTACTACTGTAAAGGATGTCAGCGGCAGAAATAAATCTGCCGCTGGGCATCACTTTAGGTTTCATCTATAAATTAATATTTAGTAATCTTCTGGGTAAGGACCCCTTCCGCAGTGCGTACTTTTACTAAGTACAGACCAGCAGGCTGCTCGCTAAGGTCAAACTGGTGCTCCTGAGCAGAGGAAGCAACAGTAGAAAGGAGCTGGCCATTGAGTTGATATACTGAGTACTGGACAGCTTCAGTTGGGCGTTCCGTAAGACGGACTGAGAAAAGACCCGTGTTTGGATTAGGGAATACTTGCATAGCGTCCTCAGCCAATTGCGGCTCAAGAGCAGTAGTCCAGCTAGCTTCAAAGTTTACGTTTGCACCAGCGCCAAAATCTCCATCAAGAGATTCAAGCAGTACATCACCGGAAGGATCGTAAACATGGAAGTATCCGAGGTTTTGCCACTGAAGGCCATCGCCCCAGCTATCGTTGATTTCAAAGCGATAACAATCCCCCACATTGGTAACGTCAAATGACTCTTGGATCAATGCAGTAGAACCGTCTGCATAAGGACCACCAGAAGCGATCACAGTTCCAGAACCGTCAATAGCAGCCCAAGTAATTTCAGAACCGTAGTTATCTAGCTTGATCTCAACATTGTAGGTACCAGATGGAGAAGAAGGACGACTCCAACCAGCGCTAAGCTCGTTATTAGTCAAATCAGGATCGTTCAATCCGTTTGGATCGACCAATTTGATATCGAGATTGTTACCCACAGATAATGGGTTGAAAGCAATACTAGGTAGGGCGATATTTACCGAATCGCCAGTCTCAACATAACCCGTCCAGTTAAACATCATTGGCGTACCACCATTAACAGAGTACTCGATATCAAGTGCTGTCATTGCTGGACCCGCATTATTAGCAACTTGGATCTCAGGCGCGATATTGTCATCGCAATAAGTCTCTTGAATAGGCGTCAATAGCGAAACCAAGCCCGCCTCAACAGGGATAGAAGCAAGGTCAACTACTGCGACTTCACCTTGGTGGATTACCTGAGAGCTTACGTCCTGTACAAAACAAACCAATTCACAGTTGCCTAGATCATAGCTCGCAGGAATCTGGAACGTGTGTCTGATCGTGTCAGTAGTACCAACACTTAAGTTCAATGGAAAACCAAACTGGTCAGGAAGCATCATGCGGCTAACGAAGTTACATTCGTTAAGACCAAACCAGTTAGCTGGTAGGTGCGACTCAGTAAGTACAGCATGTAGGACCAAGTTAGACGCTGGTGGAACACTAGCCACCTGGCTTACGCGTACTTCTAGTTCGTAATCATTAGCAGTAGGATTTACCAAATCAATCTCCATCGAAAGAGGAGTATTGACGGCAAAAGCACTGTTAAACTTGTTGAGATACCCTGGATAAAGGGTATTGGTAGCATCGCCCCCTACAGATGGATTTTGGCCATCAAAGTGAGCGGTCGGAAAGGAAGTAACGGAATAGTAATCATTGACACGG
The DNA here is from genome assembly GCA_039024315.1 of Bacteroidota bacterium. Classification (GTDB taxonomy): domain Bacteria; phylum Bacteroidota; class Bacteroidia; order J057; family J057; genus JBCAWW01. The sequence continues at coordinate 10,377 of JBCCQN010000056.1, read as the reverse complement.
TAAGCAGAAGCAGTGTTTTCAAAAGCATCTCCATCGTGATTTTCAATGATTCCGACCTCATGGTTGTTTGCATGTAGATCATCCGCTCCTAAGGCAGAGCCCGGACAAAATACACACCAAGTTCCAGTAGTAATTTCTACAATTACCTTCTGACGTGGCACATTACTCTGGGCAAAGGCCAGCGAAGTGGTAAGACATAATACCAAAGCGAGAGTAAAATTTCGCATAAGTGACAGTGTTAGATTTCTAAGGTTAGGACAGAAAAAATGAGTGCAATTTATCTCTATGCGCTCAGATTGCGATCTGTATCAATCAACAATTTAAGCATAAAAAAAACAATATGTCATCATTCAGACAGACAAATTTGCAAGCTTCCTTCTAATTTCATACCCTGCTAAGTCCCTCTCTATCACTGCCTCCGTTAATTCTTGCTAAAATACGCCTGTAATCTTTATACAACTATCTCCCCATTTTCCCTTCGATCTTTAGGAATAATTTCCTAATCATTTTGTTTTTTGAGGCCAAAATCCCTCCATGGAGTCTCTAGCAAGGCAAATTGCCCAGCAATATTTTTCTCTCAATGCATCTGCTCAGCAAATGGCTGGCTATGGCAGTCTTAATTTTAAGCTCAAAGTTGACGGCAAAGCCCAATACGTCCTCAAACTAGATGCTAGCGAAGAGACTGCCGACTTTCTACATGCCGAAAATGCCGTCCTCCAATACCTGAGTACGCAAGCCGATCAACCTGGTTTACTGCCAGTGCCGCAAAGCAATCGCCAAGGAAGTCAGCTATTTACTTATCAAGAGGATCAGCAATCCTATATGACGCGCATGCTGAGTTTCATTCCAGGGACTTTTTCGGCAGAAGTAGCTCACGACGAAAAAATGTTAAAGAGCCTTGGTCAATTTCTCGCCAAGCTTGACTCATTGCTCCTCCCGCTTCGGCCTGCGGCGGTTGAACGCAGAAGGTTTGAGTGGGACTTACAATACTGTCTCGATACTGAGATTCATTTACCTCATATAAAAGACGTCAAAAGAACACGAATAGCTGCCTACTTTTTTGATCAATATCGCCAAAACATCCTCCCCCAGATGCCGCATTTGAGAAAGAGTCTCATCCACAATGATGCAAATGACTGGAATGTACTCACCCAAGAGGGCAAAGTGAGTGGGCTAATTGATTTTGGCGACATGGCCTATACCGCTACCATCCATGAGTTAGCGGTAGCACTAGCCTATGCCTGTATGCATACCGATGACCCTTTGCAGACTGTCATTTGGGTATGTGAGGCCTATCATGAGGTTTTTCCTCTCGAGGAACGCGAAATCGAGGTACTTTACTACCTCATCGCGGCTCGGCTTTGCACCAGTGTGTGTATGTCGGCCTACTCTCGCCACCTTTATCCTGAAAACGATTATATCGCCATCAGCGAAGCACCCGCTTGGGATTTATTAGAGAGCTGGATTCAACTCAATCCGTATCAATTTATTCGCCAGCTCAAGTTGAGTTGTGGGTTTAGCGTTCCGGCTTCGCCGAACGCTTCTCTCATGCAAGAGGAACGCCAGCAACATCTTAGCCAAGCCTTGAGCCTTAGCTACCCAAGCCCACTCATACTGGAAGGGGGAGCTTTGCAATATTTATATGATAGCCGCGGCCAAACTTATTTGGATGCTTATAATAATGTCATCCATCTCGGGCATTGTCATCCTCGCGTAGTGCAAGCCGGCCAAAAACAAATGGCTAAGCTCAATACCAATACTCGCTACCTTTATTCCCTACTCAACGAATACGCCACCGCCCTAAGCGCCAAATTCCCGGATCCCCTTAATTACGTCTATTTTGTCAACTCTGGCAGTGCGGCCGCTGACCTTGCCATCCGATTGGCCCAAGCTTATCAGCAAAGGCAACAGTTGATCGTCATGCAGCATGGCTATCATGGCAATACCCAAATCGGCATAGATATCAGCAGTTATAAATACAATGGCAAAGGCGGCCAGGGTGCGCCTAAACACGTGCAAGAGTTACCTCTGTATGATACGTACCGTTCGCAGGGCAGTGTGGCGGATTATCTTAAGCAATGCGAGCAAATGCTGGAGCGCCTTGATGCCCCCGCAGCTTTTGTTGCAGAATCTATAGTCGGCTGTGGCGGACAGATTCCCATTCCCGCAGATTACCTACAAGGCATTTATGCGCTAATTCGAGCCAAAGGCGGACTATGCATCGCTGATGAAGTTCAAACCGGTTTTGGACGCCTCGGCACGCACTTCTGGGGATTTGAAAGCCAAGGGGTCATTCCAGACATTGTGATATTGGGCAAACCCATGGGCAACGGTCATCCCATTGGCGCTGTAGTTACTACTGCTCCTGTAGTAGAGGCATTTGAAAATGGTATGGAGTTTTTTAGTTCCTTTGGGGGGAATCCTGTTTCTTGTGCTATCGGTCTCGAAGTCCTCAAAGTGATTGAGGAGGAAAACTTAATGACGGAAGCTCAAAAGACGGGAGATTATTTTGGCGAGCAAATGCGAAAGCTGGCTGCTCAATACCCCGTCTTAGGAGATGTCAGAGGCAGCGGCTTGTTTTGGGGCTTAGAGTTCGTCGCAGACGGCCAAAGCAAAAAACCGCACCCTCAGCTAGCCGCAGATTTAGTCGCACAACTCAAAGAAGAAGGCATCCTCCTTGGCACCGACGGACCGTTCCACAACGTGGTCAAATTTAAACCACCGATGTGCTTTCATACCGATAATGTCGATCAACTCGTTACTAAGATGGCAGATTTGTTGTCAAAAGCATCCAAATAGTCTTACAATATGCGTATCAAACACTTGCTTAGCCTTTGTTTTTGCTTCCTTTTGCTGGGTCTTTCTAGCCTACAAGCCCAACAAAATGTATTAAAGCTTAACCTTCCCAACCTGCCGAGTCGACATTTTGCCCTGCATTATGAACGTGCGCTGGACAATAATATGAGCGTCGGGGTGATCGTAGGCCTTACTCCAAACCGAGATTTACCGGGTGCCAATTTGCTCAAGAACTGGATTTTTGAAAATCCCGATAGCATCAGTTTCGACTTTAGTGGTACTTACAGCAAGTTTGCGATCACCCCCGAGTTTAGATATTACCTACAATCGCAGCGATACGATTCTCCAGTGGGAATTTACCTTGCGGCCGCCTTTCGATACAGCCTCCACAATTTTGAGATTCCCTTTACTTTTACTGAGGACAATGGCAATCCGCTGACGGTCACTTTTGATGGCAGATTGCAAAATATCGGCGGTACCTTGGGAATAGGCGTACAATTTTTTCTTGCTGAGCGTATCGCCATTGACATTTATTCGGGCTTAGGAGCCGCATTTACCCCTGTTAGACTGCAAGCATCCAGCAATGCGCTTACCTCAGATGATTATATCAAGATCAGAGATCAGTTTTTGGACGAAATTGGCGTAGATATTGATCCTTCTAGAGTTGAGGAATGGGTTGCGAACCGAGATTTAAACATTCGGTTTCCAATTTACTTACCATTGGTACGAACTGGTTTATCGATTGGGTATAGATTTTAACACCGATTACAGTTCGATTTTTACCTTAATTTAACAGACCCCGTCATTTCAACTCGGGAAATGTTACTTTGCCTAAGTATTTTAATTACATGAATCATTCATCAAATTTTCGGTTTTGGAGCCTATTCTCGGGAGTACTGTTACTTTTTAGCTTGACTGCTTGTCCGAGTAGTCCATGTGAAGGAGTCAATTGTGCCAATGGTAGCTGTGATGAAATAACAGGCCTTTGTAATTGTGAAGAAGGCTTTGAAGGGGCAGATTGTAGCACCAGTACTCGGCAAAAGTATCTAGGTACTTACCAAGTCAGCTATGATGGATGTTTCACGACCTCTCCCAATCATCAAGTATTGGTGGAGCAAGCCGACGGCAACAATTTTGGGGTGTTTATCTACGATTTGGGAGATTATGAATGTCCCGAGGGGGTAGGCCGAGTCAAGCTAGAGGCGACTGTTGACAGTGTCAAGATGACGATACCCGAGCAGGATATTGACTGTGGCCAGATTATTTACACCTTCAGTGGGGAAGGCAGTATTCAAGGCAGCATCCTGACGATCAGTTTTCAGGTCAAATATGACGCAGATGGCATCATGCGGGAAGACAATTGTACCGCTAGCCTAGAAAAATAACACTTAAAGATGAAGTTAAGCCGTTTTCTCCTCTTGCTTTTTGTAGGATTTAGTTTTTTGCCCGCTTGTAATCAAGACCCTTGTAGAGACACCATTTGTGGTGCCAATGGCGAATGTCAATCTGGTATTTGCGAGTGTAACCCTGGCTATATGACCGATGATTTTGGTCGTTGTGAAGTCAGCATTGCAGAGCAGATTGCGGGTAATTATCACGCTACTTCTACAGGATGTAATATCGATGACTACGTCTTGACCATTCAAGAAAATCCCGCAGTATCAGGAGGTCTATTCATCGTCAACATCGGTAAATATACTTGCAATAGCACCGGTGGCGAATTAACCATCCGAGCCAACTTCACTTCTGAAACACAATTTGATATCGAAGCGGAAGAAATCTATTGCGATCAATACAGCATCATTGGCACCGGCACTTTCAATCCTGCCGACAGCACCATCCAGATTTTTTATCGTGCCGAATACGAAATCGGCGGCGGAAGCCAAATCATCGAAAACTGTACCGTAGATCTGGCCAAATAAGCGTTCTCCGCAGGAGTCATTCTATTTTTTCTTTTTTACTCCCGATCCCGATGGTCGGGATGTGGGAGCGCGGAACGCTCATCCTTACCTTAGCAGACTTGTTCGAAACGAATCTGCGGTAGGTGCGCACATGCATGCCGCACCAATACAAGCGTTCTGCGAAGCAGTCGCTCCCAAAAACCCTAAGCCCGAAACCTCTTTCGATAATTGAGAGGAGAATAGGCTATCAGATCTTTAAACTTACGATTGAAGTAGGTCGCTCGGCTAAAACCGCAAAGATGAGCGATCTCCCCTACAGGCGTGCTGCTTTCTATCAGCAATTTGCAGGCATGTCCAATGCGGATTTCATTGAGGGTCCGTGAAAAAGTCTTGCCCGTATGTCGCTTAATCAGCTTACAAAAAGCAGATTCACTCATATTGACCTTAGCCGCCAATTCACTCAGACTGATTTCTTCCGCATAATGCTTGAACATGAAGGCAAAAGCTTTACCGATGCGTGGGTCTTCGGTACTAGCAATCTTTTCCGTATAGGCGACAGAGGCCAAGGGCTGCCATTCCTCGCTTTGGCTGATCTCCGACAATATCTCCAGCAAGCACATCAAGCGGGAAAATCCTTCTAGGGTCAAAAGTTTCTCCATCTGCGGGGCGACCCAAATGGCGATTTCTCCTCGTAAGCGCAGCCCTTGGCTTGCTTTGGCCAATAACTGCTGGATCGCAAATAATTCAGGCTTTTTGAAAAAGGCCTCTCCCAAAAAATCGCCCCCAAAATGCGCCACGATGGCCCGGCAACGTTTATCCACGTCTCCTGCATAAAAGCGCTCTGCGTTGCGCATATAATGAGGCAGGTCTGGTCCCAAAAGCAACACCTCCCCCGCTTCGAAAGTGGTAATATGATCCCCTACGACCATCGTACCAAAGCTTTCGGCAAAGTAGGTCAACTCATACTCCGGATGAAAATGCCAGCCAATCTCTATATGCGGCAGTATATCTTCCTTTAAGGCAAAGGAATGTCGAGAACTGGGAATGACCTTTTCTAAAATCGGGTCCATTAGGCAATCATTTCACTTTCTAGCCAATATTTACGGCATAGAGTATCAACAAATTCAATATAGTGTAAAAATTGAGCAAAAGTGTGTAAAAGCATCTTGGGAGCTTATCCTATCTTGCTTGCAGGCTTATGAATAATTTCAAAGACAAAGTCGCCCTGATCACCGGAGCTGCCACAGGCATTGGTTTGCAAATCGCACTACAATTAGCGGAACAGGGCGCTCGGTTGGTGATAAATGATCTTTGTATCAAGAATGGACAAGCCGCTCAAAAACAAATCCAAAGTGCAGGCGGCAGTTGTCTTTTGGTCCTAGGAGATGCCGCACAACAAAACGTAATGGAGCAAATGGTAAAGGTTGCAGTGGGAACCTATGGCCAGCTCGACTTTTGCATTCCCAATGCAGCTAAAACGCATTTCAGTAGCTTTTGGGACTTGGATTATGAGGCCCTAGAATCTTTGCTAAGACTCAATCTTACGGGTGCTTTTATGCTTTCTCAGCTCGCCGCGAAGCAAATGCGAAAGCAGGTAAAAGGAGGCAAAATTTTGTTGATGTCTTCTAATGTGGGCAGTCAGGCTTACCCTCACTTGAGCGCCTATAGCATGAGCAAAGCTGCTTTGCAAATGATGGCGCGTTCGTTGGTTTTGGAGCTTTCCCCTTACGGTATCACCATCAATGCTTTGGCTCCGGGAGCAACGATTACTCCTCGCACTTTGCAAGACGACCCTGCCTACGAAGTCAATTGGCAAGCGCTCATCCCTTTACAAAAAGTAGCCCAAGCCACCGAAATAGCAGCAGCGGCGCTCTTTTTACTTTCCGATGCGGCCAATCATATCACTGGTCAGACCCTTGTCGTTGACGGTGGCTGGACCCAGCAAGCCCAATATCCGCCTATTACTCATCCTACTACTAGCAACCAGTAATCCTTACCCTATGCGCCTCCTCTTTTTCCTTTTACTTTTATTGCCTACTCTGACTTGGGGCCAAAGCTTTAGCGCTGAAAATTGGGCCTACAGCGCAATCGACAGCCAAAAGCAAAAGTGGGGTGATTGGGCGGAACCGGATTGGTTGCGCTACTTTGGCTTAGACGCGGGGGACCTAGATGGTGATGGAGATTTAGACATTGTTTCAGGTCGCTACCTTTATCATAATCCAGGCACTGGCAAGGTCGGCAATTGGCAGCGGACCGCTTTGGAAGAAAATGTGGATGGAATCTTTTCTATAGATGTGGACGGAGATGAATACGCTGATATCATTGCTCAGGCCTTGCCCGACATCTACTGGTATGAGGCTATCGACCAGGCCGGGACTCGATTTGTGCGTTCGCGAGTAGCGACAGTACCCGCCACCTCTCATGTAAATAGTCAGGGTTTTGAAAAAGCAGACATTATCAAAGGCGCTAAACAAGAACTCTTGATCGCGGGTAATGGCAATGTTTATTGTATTCGGATTCCAGAGGAGCCTAGTAGCCCGGAAAGCTGGCCAACTCATTTGATTGGGGCTAATACTTCAGATGAAGGGATTGGCACTGGGGATATTGATGGTGATGGAGATATCGATATCGTTTGTGGCCGCCGCGATGCAGGAGAAGATGAACCCAAACTACTGATGTGGTTTGAAAATCCTGGTTCTGTTATCACTGCGTGGAACGCTCATCTCGTGGGCGAAACCGATCATCCCATTGATCGAATCGAACTAGCAGACCTAAATGGCGATGGAAAGCTGGAAATTGTAATGGCTGAGGAGCGCTATCCCGGCCTAGAGCCAGATGGAGCTCTGTTATTTTTTTCTGCTGCGCAGAACGTTCATCTCCCTTGGGACAAGCACCTGATCGCTCGTCAGTATTCCTCCAACAATCTAGACCTAGCCGATATTGACCAAGATGGAGATATTGATCTCCTGACTGGTGAGCACAAAGGGCCCAATCTTGAGCTACAACTTTGGGAAAATGATGGAAAGGCAAGCTTCCAAAAGCATATCATCGATCAAGGCAAAGAAAATCATTTGGGCACTCAGTTTTATGATCTGGACGGAGACGGTGATCTAGATATTATAGGAGCGGCTTGGGACAATTATCGCTTCATGCACGTTTGGTACAACCAGAGAAATAATAGTTCCAAAAACGTCAATCCAGATCTGTCGTTCCGCGAAGCGGTCTACCAAAACGCAACTCATATCGTAGTCTATACACCAAGCCTCACTTACTACTACGACAAGGCGGGGGGCGGATTCTCGCGCATTATCGACAGAGCGGGCAATGACTGGCTTGCTTTCAAAAAAGAACCTTGGGGTGAATACCCTGCTTCGGCGGCCTCGGCTTTTCGAGGGCTTCCCAACCTCGTCTTTCAGGGTGAAGACGATGGAGCTGGGCATCCTGGCCATCAAAAATGCAAGTCATGGATAGCAGGAGAAAAGATTATCACCGAGAGTCTCAGTGGCAAGTGGCGCTGGTCTTGGCAGTTTGGGAGAGACTACGCCCAATTGGATATTGAACGCACGGATCCAGCGCGCAAATATTGGTTCCTCTATGAGGGGACACCCCATGGTCGCTATCGACCAGCAGAGACATACTTCGGTACAAACCTTAGCGGCCCTGCCCCTGCAGACTATGACTTTTATAAAGGTAATCTTTATCAAGCTTCCTTCCAGTGGATGTATGCCGGGACGAAGGGCAAAGCAGGAGTTTTTTACATGCTCCAGCTAGAAACGGACGATCAGTTAGACCTAATTTCTATGTTGGGAGATACTGGTGAGCAGAGCAGTAAAGATGGCATGACCGTTTGGGGCTTTGGAAGAGATGCCGATACTAATCCTTTATTATCAGGTCCACAACAATTTATCATCGGGATATTCCCCAAAGCAATCTTAGACTCGACTCAACACCAAAGTTTCGCGAGATACCTTGAGCATCGCTTTTTAACTCCTAGCAAATGAAAACTACTCCTATTTACAGCCTACTACTACTCATTTTGATTAGCTGTGCCAGTCCTAAGACAGAACAAAGCAGCCCAGAGCCAGCGCAAAAAGCACTCAGTTTTGCGCAAACAAAGATCGCCGACTCCCTACAGTTTATTTGGGCCCACTGCCCAGCGGATATCAATGGGGACAGGATTCAAGACTTGGTCTTTGTCAACAACAATGGCTATGGTGGGACGCTTGAATATCTAAGAGGTCAAAAAGAGCCAGGTGTCTGGCAAAGAGTGATGATTGCGGCCCAATCTCCGCTGGGAGGCACTTTTGCCCAAGGCGATATCGAATGTGCGGATGTAGATTTTGATGGAGATTTGGATATAGTAGCGGTCCATCATCCGGGCGAGTGGAAAGCATCTTCTGAGCCTTCGACCATTTATTGGCTAGAAAATCCGACTTGGGAAGCCCATATGATCGGTACTGCGCCCAATTTTATAAAGGACATCAGCCTTGCTGATTTTGATCAAGATCAGAAGATGGACCTAGCGGCGCTTACCTTTGAGACCAATACCTTGAGTATTTTCAAACAAGAGGATGCTGATACTTGGGAGCGGGTGCAGTATTACGAAGGCTACAAAAATCTTCACGAGGGTATGGATGTAGGCGATATCGACGGCGATGGCTGGACCGATATCGTAGCGGATGCCCTTCTTTTTTATTGCCCCGGCAAAGATCTAAGCCAAGCTTGGCGAGAAGAAAATCTCGATCCAAAGTGGAATACTCAAGGTGGCGATTGGTCGCGCAATGGTACCAAAGCCTTTGTCAGAGATATCAATGCCGATGGGCAAGGGGAGATCTTTATCAGCCATTCGGAGCGTGCTGGCTATCCCCTGTCTTACTACCAAAAAGACGCTCAGGGGCAATGGATAGAGCATATTATTGCCGATAGTATCCCTGCTTGCCACACTTTGCAAGTCTTTGATTTTGACGGAGATGGAGACTTTGATGTCTTGGCTGGGGTCAATAAAAGTCGCGCCCAAGGGCTAGATAAAACTGAGTTCCCCGTACAGGTATTTTTGAGTGAGGCAGCTTATGGTAGCTGGCAGCCCATGCTCCTCGAGGCCGATGGCATCTACAATGGTCAAGCGGCAGACCTAGAGCAAGATGGTGATATGGATATCTTTCGCTATCAGACGCACGATGCTACGGCAGTTCATTTGCTGCGAAATCAGGTCATTCAATAGGGACGATTCAGTAGAATCAATCATTTTTGCAACTAGTAATAATAAGCCTAATAAGAGTGGCCAAGAATCCACTCCTATTAGGCTTTACCTCAAAATGTTATCGTATCATTAGACGATGCCAGTCTGCCCCAGCGTGCAAAACGAAATTACCTGCTGGAAGATCAGAGACATCCAAACGGTAGTGTGTCTGTTGTGGACTGATTAATATTATTTTCTCAGCGATCCACTTTCCCTGAATATCGAATATATCGACCTTAAGGGATCCTATATCCTTAGTATGGTATGCAAGGCTAACCCATCCGTCTAGACTAGGATTGGGATATATTTCAGAAGAAAGTTGTGCATTGAAGGCTAACTCTGCCTCCACAACATTGGAGTAAAACCTCTCACCAGATGGATCCATCTGTAACAGGCGATAGTAATTACGCCCGATCATTACCTCTTTATGTAAAAACTCAT
>JBCCQN010000055.1:0-41035 GCA_039024315.1 Bacteroidota bacterium | reverse complement strand
GCTAACTCAGCCTGAGATCATCAAAAAAATACATGCCCAGTACCTAGAAGTAGGTTCAGACATCATTGAGACCAATACTTTCAGCTCTACTAGAGTAGCGATGGGGGACTATGGCATGGAAGACCAAGTGGTGGCGATGAATCTCGCCTCGGCGAGGATTGCTCGTGAGGTCGCTGATGAGTTTACCGCGCAAAATCCTGAGAAGCCACGCTTTGTCGCTGGCGCGATCGGACCAACCAATGTATCTGCCTCTCTATCGCCAGATGTAAACGACCCCGGTTTTCGTAATATCACTTTCGACCAGCTCAAAGATGATTATTATGAGCAGGCCAAAGCGCTCATCGATGGTGGCGTTGACCTTCTATTGGTGGAGACTATTTTTGATACCCTCAACAGCAAAGCGGCTTTATTTGCAATTGAGCAATTGTCCGAAGAGATGGGTACTAAGATTCCCATCATGGTTTCTGGGACCATCACTGATGCTAGTGGCCGGACTCTGTCTGGGCAGGTGGTTGAAGCTTTCTGGATTTCAGTTTCACATGCCAACATATTTAGTGTAGGCCTTAACTGTGCTTTAGGGGCAGAACAATTAGAGCAATATGTCCAAGACCTTCACCGTATCGCGCCTATTCCCATTAGCGCCTATCCCAATGCCGGTCTCCCAAATGAATTTGGCGAGTATGACCAGACACCTTTGGAAATGGGGGAACTCTTGGGCAATTATATGGAAGAATCCTTGGTCAATATCGTAGGAGGATGTTGTGGTAGTACTCCAGAGCATATAGCCGAAATTGCGGAAGCTGCGGCTAAAGCAAAGCCTAGAGTAGCGCCTGAAATTGATCCCAAACCCATGTTCAGTGGCTTAGAACCGCTGATCATCACCGAAAATACCAACTTTGTCAACGTTGGCGAACGGACAAATGTGACCGGCTCCCGTCGCTTTGCTCGCTTGATCCTAGAAGATAAATATGACGAAGCACTCTCGGTTGCCCGTCAGCAAGTAGAAGGCGGTGCCCAAATCATCGATATTAATATGGATGAGGGCATGTTGGATTCTAAAGAGGCAATGGTTCGCTTCTTAAATCTGCTAGCCGCTGAACCAGATATCGCGAGAGTACCCATCATGCTCGATTCTTCCAAGTTTGAAGTGATCGAAGCAGGACTTAAATGTGTCCAAGGTAAGGCCATTGTCAATTCTATCTCTCTCAAAGAAGGGAAAGAAAAATTTGTGGAGCAGGCTTCTCTCATCCGCAAATACGGTGCTGGAGTGGTTGTGATGGCGTTCGACGAAGTCGGCCAAGCAGATACCTATGAGCGCAAGACTGAAATCTGTGCCAGAGCCTACAAAATCCTTACCGAAGAGGTCGGCTTTCCGCCTCAAGATATCATCTTTGACCCCAATATTTTTGCGGTGGCTACAGGGATTGAGGAGCATAATAACTATGCTCTGGACTTTATCAATGCCACCCAATGGATCAAAGAAAACCTTCCCCATGCACTCGTAAGTGGAGGAGTGAGTAATATTTCTTTCTCTTTCCGTGGCAATAATGCGGTACGAGAAGCCATGCACTCTGCCTTCCTTTACCACGCCGTCCATGCGGGCATGGATATGGGCATCGTTAATGCCGGTATGCTGCAAATTTACGAAGACATCCCCGGCGATCTTAAGACCAAAGTCGAAGATGTATTGCTCAATCGCAGCCTTGAGTCTACTGAGCAATTGGTCGATTTTGCGGAGACCGTTAAGCAAAGCGGCAAAAAGCGGGTTCAGAATCTAGAATGGCGCGAAATGCCTGTGGCAAAGCGCCTTGAATATGCTTTGGTAAAAGGGATCGTCGAATATATCGAAGATGATACGGAGGAAGCGCGTTTGAGCTTTGACCGTCCCCTACACGTGATCGAAGGTCCGTTGATGGATGGAATGAACGTGGTTGGAGACCTCTTTGGCGCTGGCAAAATGTTCTTGCCTCAGGTAGTGAAAAGTGCCCGTGTGATGAAAAAAGCGGTGGCTTACCTGCTTCCGTTTATGGAAGATGAAAAGGAAAGCGGGACTTCAGGTGCTGGAAAGATCCTGATGGCTACGGTCAAGGGAGATGTGCATGATATTGGCAAAAACATCGTGGGGGTAGTCCTCGCTTGTAACAATTATGAAGTGATTGATATGGGCGTGATGGTGCCTTTGCAGAAGATACTCGATAAGGCAGTAGAGGAGCAGGTGGACATTATCGGTTTGAGTGGGTTGATTACACCCTCACTCGACGAGATGGTCTATGTCGCTCAGGAAATGCAGAAGCGTGGCATGAACACTCCACTCTTGATTGGGGGGGCCACAACTTCCCGCATCCACACTGCCGTAAAGATTGTTCCAGAATATGATGGCCCAGTGATTCACGTTTTGGATGCTTCTAAGGCGGTACCTGTCGCTCAAAACCTCATGAGTGAAGATGATGCTCAGAAGGCAGCCTATGCCAAAGAAGTCAGGGTAGAATATGACAAAATGCGCGAAGGGCACTTGAAGCGTCGTCAAGCCAAGAAGATGCTTAGCCTAGCAGACGCTCAGGCCAATAAATTGCAAGTGGACTGGACCCAAGGCGTCGCCCCTGCACCTAGTTTCACCGGTAATAGAGTTTTCGAAAACTATGATATTGAGACCATCAGTCAATATATCGACTGGACGCCTTTCTTCTATACTTGGGAGCTAAAAGGTAAGTATCCGGAGATCCTAAGTGATCCAGAAAAAGGACCAGAAGCCAACAAACTCTTCGATGATGCCAAGGATATGTTGCTCAAGATCATCGATGAAAATTGGCTCGAAGCACGTGCGGTAGTGGGTTTTTATCCTGCCAATAGCGTAGATCACGACGATATCGAAATCTATGCGGATAATAATCGTACTGAGGTACTAACTCGCTTTTGTAATCCTCGCCAGCAAGCTGAACGCAAAGGTCCAAGTCTGTGCCTCGGTGATTTTGTGGCGCCTAAAGAATCAGGCCTGGCGGATTATATCGGTGGTTTCGCTGTCACCACTGGCCTGGGTATCGAAAAGAAGATCGCTGAGTTTGAAGCCGATCATGATGATTATAGTAGCATTATGCTCAAGGCTCTCGCGGATCGTCTTGCTGAGGCCTTTGCAGAGTTGCTGCATAAAGAAGTGCGTCGTGAGCTCTGGGGGTACGCCTCTGGCGAACGCTTGAATAATGCGGATCTGATCCGTGAAAAATACCAAGGCATCCGCCCCGCTCCTGGCTACCCTGCTAACCCCGATCATACTGAAAAAGAGACGCTATTCCGCTTGTTAGAAGTCGAAAAGAGTACTGGTATTAGCTTGACAGAAAGTTTGGCGATGTATCCGACAGCCTCAGTGAGTGGCTTGTACTTCTCACATCCTGAGTCTCGCTACTTTGGCGTGGGTAAGATCGGTTTGGACCAAGTGGAGTCTTACGCTCAACGTAAGCAAATGGCACTAGAACAAATGGAGCGCTGGTTAAGTCCGATCTTGAATTATAAATAGTGAGTTTAGGTTTGCTCCTTCGGAGAACGCTCAATTGAAGTGTTGAAGTGTTGAAGTGTTGAAGTGTTGAATGTTTGAATCAACAACTCAACAATTCAACAACTCAAACATTCAACAATTAGCTAATCGTTCTGCGAAGCAGGCCTCTTTATCTAACGATATCTAGCAACTCGCTCAACATCATGGCGGTTGCACCCCAGATAACATTGCCCCTGACGGAAAAAGCAGGGGCTTTTATTTTACGTCCACCTCCTACGGGATGATATAGTGATTTGAGATTGGAGGGATCCAAAAGTTCTGCAAGGGGGATTTCAACTACTCGGGCTACTTCATCTGGAGAAGGGATAAAATCTGGGCGATAGGGCAGATAACCTACGCTCGGATAGACCATAAAATTGCTAGGCGGAATATAAAGCTCTGTCAAACCCCCAATGAGTTCCACTTCCGCCGCGGGAATGGCTAGTTCTTCTTCGGCTTCCCTTAGGGCGGTGGCATGGGCATCGGGATCGCTAGCTTCCATCTTCCCGCCGGGAAAACTGATCTGTCCACCATGAACTTTGCCATCTTGAGTGCGCTCCATAAATACGAGGTGGGGTTCCCCGAGGTAGGGGTAAAAAAGGGCTAAGACACCACTTTTACGGTGATCTTCCCTTATCTCCCAATTATCACCCCGATTGAGGGAGGTCAATTTGAGTTGACTAGCTAGGCCTGGTAAGGGTTGGGCAAGGCGGGCTTTGATATTTTGAAGCCAATCAGGGTGCATGCTTTTGGAGTTCATCCACGAGATGGGCAAATTCTGCGACCATCATCGCAGTGCCTCCCCATATCAAATGTTGTTGATTGACGGTGTAGCCCGGAGCTTGAATAAAATTACCGCCAAAAACGTCAACTTCATGGATTCCTCTTAAGTTGGTATCCAAAAATTGAGTGATCTCGACTTCGATAATGTCTTGGACTTCAGCAGGGTTTGGTTCAAAACGGGGGCGTCGTGAAGCTACTCCTAGACGAGGAAAAACCAATGAATTGCTAGGGGGAATGTAAATCTCCGTCAAATTCCCCATTACCGAAATATTTTCAGGAGGAATGCCTATTTCTTCATGCGTTTCGCGAAGCGCAGTGAAGGTAAAATCAGGATCAGCAGCATCCTTACGGCCTCCTGGCAGACTGACTTGGCCGCCATGTACCCTACCATCTTCTGCCCGGCGAATAAAAGGAATCCACCATTTGTTTTGATGAGGATATAGTAGCATCATCACCGCACTCTGACGGGCATT
Source organism: Bacteroidota bacterium (assembly GCA_039024315.1). Lineage (GTDB taxonomy): Bacteria > Bacteroidota > Bacteroidia > J057 > J057 > JBCAWW01. The sequence goes on along the minus strand of JBCCQN010000055.1, from coordinate 36,250 downwards.
GGAGGGAACCTCAATGGTTTTACCTCTGATAGGAGGAGCCATGAGCATTTGGGCATCCAGACCTGGCAGAGGGGACTGCAGACGAGATTGAAGGTGGGAAATGAAATCCGCTATTGGCATAAATGGAGCGAGCGGGATCTAAAAAGTAGATAGTGCAAGCTGAAATTCAGAAGGACTTTGTCCCGTCCACTTTTTGAAAGTGCGGGAGAAAACGCTGATTTCAGAGAAGCCTAGTAGGTCCGCTATTTCGCTTTTTGAGTATTTCTTTTCTTGCAAAAAGGCGATCGCAAGTTGCTCTCTGATACGGTTGAGTAGCTTTTGGTAGCTAGTGCCTTCCTCTTTGAGTTTCATTTGCAAACTGCGTACACTCATAGAAAGGTCATCCGCGACCACTTCGATGCCCAATTTGCGTTTGCGTAATTGGGCAATCACTAAGCCGATAACCTTCTCTGTGTAGGAATCGGGTTGAGGCTCGGAACTGAGCAGGCGCTTAGCCTGACGGTCTAATAATCTCACCACGCTGAGCTGACTTAATTGTAAGTTCGTTTGCATAACTCACCTATTCTTGTGGAAAAAGCACAGGTAGATTTCTACCTATAGACAAAATAAAGGTACAAAACATAAACTTTCCTCGCAAAATCCGCATTTTTTTTGCTGGGTAATGGTAAGATTGGCTTCATTTTTACCCTCCAGACAATTGCGCCTAAAAGGGAAATTGCACATCTTCATCCTATGCCCCACCAAAAACCGGCCGGCTTTGTTCGGTACAAGTTTAAAGCTCTTAAAACCTTTGCGTCTAACGAATGGTTAGCCGAAGGCAAAAAAAAATATCGACAAGTGTTCGATAGACACGAATTGAACTACGTACACGTCGAATTTTCGTTCTACAACAAGCTTTTTGATGAAGAAGACTGGGAAGCACTGGTCAAACTCAAATTGTTTCGCCATCCTAAAGATCGTCGTCGTAAACCGGAGGAAATTGCAGAGCTAGAAGTGCCCAAGCATATTAGCCAGACGCAAAACATCGTTTATATCCGTGAGCAACAGGGGAGCGGTGAAGAAGCGCAAGCTTGGGAAGCCGGCCACTATTATTGGGAGGCTTACATTAACGGTAGTAAGGTAGGGCAGTCTGACTTTTTTGTCTATAGTGTAGGGAAAGTCAATGCGGAGCAAAATCCCTATCTAGATGTGCAGATGGTACGCCTTTATGAGGGCGCCAATGCAGATCGCTCTCGGCCCGATGTCAATTACTATCGTGCTTTCCAGTATTCAGAAACTCGATTTATTTGGGTAGAGCTCAAGGCCGAAAATCGCTATCAAGAGGAGTGGATGTGTGAGATGACCTTTAATATCTACAATGATGCCCGCCAGCTCAAGGGGCAGATGATAGAGTTGGTAAAGATCCCTGCGGGGAACGAAGCCTTCACTATACATTCGGGTTGGGGCTCAGATCTTAAGGGCACTTGGTTTAAAGACAACTACACTGTAGAGATCGTCTTTATGGACACCTTGATCGGGATTGTACCCTTCCAAGTGGGAGAATTATTTGAAGAAGGGGAGCCGCCATTTATCAGGACACTGGAACATGGTACGATGCCTAAGCCAGTTGTCAGCCTTAACGAGCTGGAGGAAATGTCCCTTGAAGAGGTATTGGCAGAATTAGATGCTTTGATTGGTTTAGAGCAAGTCAAAACACGTATCAGAGAGTACGCTCAATATCTCAATTTCCTCAAACTACGCAGCGAAAAAGGCTTTCAAGACGCCGAGCCGATTAATTTGCATGTAGTCTTTACTGGCAACCCGGGTACGGGGAAAACCACGGTGGCGCGGATGCTGGGAAGGATCTATAAAAAATTAGGTCTGCTTAGTAAAGGTCATATCCATGAGGTGGATCGTTCAGACTTGTTAGGCGAATATATTGGGCAAACCGCGCCTAAGGTTAAAGCTGTCTTTGAAAAAGCAAGAGGAGGCATCCTTTTTATAGATGAAGCTTATGCGCTTTACCGAGGGGAAGACGATACCAAAGACTACGGTCGGGAGGTGATCGAATTGCTGATCAAAGAGATGTCAGACGGGAAAGGAGATCTTGCCGTTGTAGTGGCTGGATACCCTAAAGAGATGGAGTCCTTCTTGACTTCTAATCCAGGTTTGAAGTCTCGCTTTACCATGCGTTTTGAGTTTGCTGATTATACCCCTGACGAACTCGAACAAATCGCCTTCCACTGGACCAAAAGATTGGCCGTCGAGTTAGCTCCCGAAGCGCAGGTGTACCTCAAACACCAACTCACAGAGTCCTATCGCAACCGAGACAAAAGCTTTGGTAATGCCCGTTTTGTTTTGTCGCTGATCAATGAGGCCAAAATGAATTTGGGCCTACGAGTGATGCGCACAGATGATCCTGCTTCTTTGACAGAAGAAGATCTCTCCGTTATTCAAGAAACGGATGTGGCGGAAATTTTTGAAGCGAGTGAACGCAAGAAAGCGCGTATTCCGATTGATGAAGCTCTGCTTTCTACTTCATTGGAGGAACTCAACGATTTAATTGGTCTCGAAAATGTAAAACGTGAGATTCAGGAATTAGTTAAGTTGGTAAAGTTTTACAAAGAGATTGGCAAAGATGTATTGAATCGCTTCTCTTTACACACAGTTTTTACAGGCAATCCTGGTACTGGAAAAACTACCGTGGCTAGGATCTTGGGTAAGATATATAAAGCCTTGGGGATATTGGAGCGTGGGCATGTAATTGAATGCGACCGTCAGGCCTTAGTGGCAGGACATGTGGGTCAGACGGCGATTAAGACCGCAGAAGTGGTTGAAAAGGCGAGAGGCGGAGTGCTCTTTATTGATGAAGCCTATTCACTGACGCAGGGAGGTCCTAGCGATTTTGGTCGCGAAGCGGTGGAGACCATTCTCAAACGCATGGAAGATCTACGAGGCGAATTGGTCGTAATCGCGGTAGGCTATCCTAAGAATATGCAGCAGTTTTTAGAAGCAAATCCAGGTCTGAGGAGTCGATTTGATCGGAAATTAAAATTCCCCGATTACAATGCCAAGGAGCTGTTGAGTATTGCTCGTATGATGCTTTTAAAGGAGGAAATCACGATGGAGAGTGAAGCAAAAGCCTCTTTAGTAGGCTATTTTGAATACCTCCATCGTACAAAGAACCAATTTTTTGGTAATGCTCGTGCAGTACGCAAAGTGATTGAAAAGGCCATTAAGAACCAACATCTAAGGCTCGCTACCTTGGACCCAACTGAGCGTTCGGAGGAACTCCTAAAAACCCTGGAGCTCTCCGATGTAATTGAATTTGCGGAGGGGAATGATAACCTATTAGAAGGCGGTAAACAGGGAAGGGTAGGATTTTAGTCCAAGTCTCTTAGAAACATATCTAGTAGTCTACCCTTTACGGGAACGGCTACCCCTTTCTGCATATCTTTGACGACAAAAGTTACTTCCCCCTCAACAACTGGCTCTCCGGAGTCTTGCATGGTAATCTTTTGGGATAAGGTAATGCTCTTGTCTCCGATGCGATTGATAACTGTTTCAATATCGAGGATGTCACCTAATTGGGCAGGATTACTGTAATTAAGGTTGACATTGACGGGCATAAAAGCTAATCCTAGGTCCATAAACATGCCTGATTCAAAAAAGCCTTTGAAGTGATTCCAGCGGGCCTCTTCGAGGAACTCTAAAAATTTGGCGTTGCTAACTTGTCCATAAAGATCTAAGGTCCAGCTGCGGACGGTGATCTCTGTGTGAGTTTTATATTTGGGTACTTCTATGGCCATAATGGAGACCTTAATCGGGGGCTTTACTTAGGCCCTACAATTTACAAAACTGTTAGATATTGCAAAGTTCTTGGACAGTAAGTTGGCTAAAGACGCAAATTTTTAAACATTAGTCTGGTATCTGTCTTTTTGATACATAGTTAATAGAGTATATTTCCGAATACATCATATATCAAGAACTTCAAATATGAGAAATGCGATTACTTTTTTTGTAGTGCTTTTTAGTTTGATTGCGCTTCCGATGATGGGGCAAAATTTTACTAACACGCACTTTCAAAATGGGGTTGAAGACTTCCCCGAGAATTTAGACCAGCTTTCCGCAAAAGGAAGTTTTGTGCCAGATCAAGCAATTAAAGGGAAAGTGTATCGATGGATACAGTTTTATGAAATACCTAATGAGCAGGATCTTGCTGGGCTGCAACAAAAGGGGATAAGCTTATTGGATTATGTGCCTTACAATACCTATTTGGCTTCTTTACCTGTTGCATTGAACCTCAAACAGCTCAAGACTTTTGGAGTCAGAAGTATTATGGAAGTTCAGGCTAAGGAAAAAATGGGTCCTCAATTGTTTGAGTCTAATTTTCCTAGCCATGCGGTGAGGGGAGATCTATTGAGTGTGAGTTTGTTAATTATGCCCGGGGCTGGTATCAATAGTACGGTAGCCAAGTTGAAAGGAATAGGGGCTGAGATCAAGCAGGTCGCCCCTGATTATGATATAGTAGAAGTAGATGTTCCTTTGGCAAAGATTTATGATCTCACCAACTGGCATGACATCAGATACATAGAAATTGTACAGGCACCTGGCGAGCCGGAAGATATTAGAGGCAAGAGTCTGCATCGCTCTAGTGCTATCAGTGGCAACTATCCTGGCGCACGTAATTATGATGGATCAGGCGTCAACATGCAAGTGCGTGATGATGGTGGTCTCGGCCCACACGTGGACTTTAAAGGGAGGGAGAACCAAACCTATGTTACTAATTTTGGCCCGACCACTGGAGGAACCCAGCACGCAGATATGGTAAGTGGTAGTGCTGGTGGGGCTGGTAATATTGATCCAGAGGTGCAAGGAAGTGCCACTGGAGCTTTTATTTACAATACCTTTTATCAGGCAAATTTCTTAGACATCACGCTTGCCTTGTATGATGAGGAGAATGTAGTGATTACAAATTCTTCTTTTAGTAATGGTTGTAATGCGGGATATACCAATGTGAGTCGTACCGTAGATATTCAGCTATATAATAACGAAGACTATCTACACGTATTTTCTGCTGGTAACAGTGGCGATATTAATTGTGGTTATGGAGCGGGTAATGTGTGGGGGAATATCACCGGTGGCCATAAAGTGGCAAAAAATGCCTTAGTAGTGGGGGCTGCCAACTCAAGTGGTTCTTTGGTAGGCTTTAGTAGCCGAGGCCCCACGGAAGACGGTCGTCTCAAGCCAGATATTGTTGGTCATGGGGCAGATGTAAATACTACTTATCCTGAAAACGGTTATATCAATACACAAGGAACTTCTTTCTCCGCGCCTGCGGTTGCCGGAGTTGCAGCGCAGTTGTATCAGGCGTACAAAGAATTGAATACGGGAGAAAATCCTGATGCAGTTTTGATCAAAGGCGCGATCATGAATGGCGCAGAAGATGCTGGGAACGTAGGCCCTGATTATCGCTATGGCTTTGGAATTGTAAATGCATTGAGATCAGTTGAGATCTTAGAGGGACAGCAATACCTAAGTTCTTCTGTCAATAATGGTCAGAAAAGGAATCACGTGATCAATATTCCCAATGGAGTAAAAGAAGCGCGCTTCATGGTGATTTGGGGGGATCCTCCGGCTCAACCTTCAGCCGCAATTATCTTGACCAATGATTTGGATATGAAGGTGAAAAATGGGGGCATTACTTATCAGCCTTTAGTATTGGACCCGACCCCTAATGCTACTAACCTAAACAGTCCTGCGGTACCCGGTAGAGACTCTCTCAATAATGTCGAGCAGGTAGTGCTGACCAATCCTAGTGCAGGTAGCTTTGAAGTAGAGATAAGTGGCTTTAGTGTACCTGATGGCCCGCAAAAATACTACTTGATCTATACGTTCATCGAAGATGAAATCACCTTAACATATCCAAGAGGCGGAGAAAGATTTGTACCTGCTGGGCAGGAACGTATCCGTTGGGATGCTTACGGTAAGGATCCCAGTGATGGCACATTTACGCTAGAATATTCGACAGATCTGGGCAATAGCTGGACTACGATTAGTTCTACCATAGCCTCTTCTGCCCGTGAATACCCTTGGAATGTACCTAACGTGATGACTGCCCAAGCTTTGATTCGAATCAGTCGTAATGCGCTTGCCGATACTAGTGAAGCGCAATTTAATATCATGAGGGTACCGCCAAATCTTTCGATACAGCAGGTTTGCCCAGACTATACGAGAGTGGATTGGGACCCAGTAGCAGGGGCTAGCGGCTATGTAGTCTATTTGCTTGGAGATAAATATATGGATTCAATAGGGACTACGACTAATTTGCAGACCTTTTTTGATATTCAGGTAGATGCGAGTGCCGAAGAATGGATCGCAGTCAGTGCGATCAGTCCAGATGGAGGCGTTAGCCGCCGTTCTGTTGCCATTGAGCGACCAAGTGGTTTGCTAAATTGCGTAGTAGGCTTAGACCTAAGACCGGAGGAGCTCTTATCTCCAGACTTTAATTATCTGCCTGGGTGTGATCCTACGCAAATACCACTGGTAGCGGTCATTAAAAATGATGGATTGGCCCCAGTATTTGATCTGCCAATCTTTTATCAAGTTAATAGTGGTCCTGTTTATTCAGATACCATTACTGGCCAATTTCCTGCGGGAGGCCAATTGGTTAGGACGTTTGCTGATTTGATTGATTTTAACTCACCAGGAGTGTATGAAATCAAAGTTTGGACTGCCCAAATCGGAGATCAATTTCCCGGCAATGATACGCTTCGTAAAAGAGTGGAGGTGCTACCAAATACAGTAGCTTCCATACCATTTATTGAAGACTTTGAATCAAATGCTGCTTGCGCGACGACGCCAAATTGCGGCGCAACAGTTTGTCCGCTCAACAATGGTTGGACGAATCTAGATAATACCTTTGGAGATGAGAGTGATTGGAGAATTCATAGCTCTTCCACCGAAACGTCTCAAACTGGACCTAGTATTGATCATAAGCCTGGCAATAGTCTGGGTAAATATGCCTACATAGAGTCTTCAGGCGGCTGTCAAGGTAGCACCGCTTTGTTGTGGACGCCTTGTATTGATCTGAGTAATGCCAGCCAGCCGGAGATGACTTTTTGGACTCACCAATTTGGTTCAACTGCAGGTTCATTGATCATTGATATTTATTCAAATGGTGGTTGGTTAAATTCGATTACCCAGTTTGTTGGAAACCAAGGAGACATTTGGCGTGAGCGTACGATCAACCTTTCTTCTTATGCTGGAAAGCAAATTGTCATCCAGTTTAGAGGACAAGTGGGTAATGGTTTTCAGAGTGATATTGCAATCGATGATATCCAAATATATGACAGAATGGGACCTCCTCTGGTAGATTTTTCAGCAGATCGTAGGGAGGTATGTTTGAACAGCCCCATAAACTTTACTGACCTGACTGACAACTTACCTACTTCATGGGATTGGTCATTTGAGCCTAGTAATGTAAGCTACCTTAACGGTACCAATAGTACTTCCAATAACCCAGTGGTGTCATTCCCTAACTATGGCCTCTACCAAGTTTCGCTCAAAGCAGCAAATGGCAATGGAACTGATAGCTTGATTCGTACTTCGTATATCAGTGTGGTTGAAGGTACTACTCCAGATTGGGCAGAAGACTTTGAGTCTGGAACCTTCCCACCCCAAAGTTGGCAAGTTGAAAATCCGGATGGTCTTGTAGGCTGGCAAGCTAGTAGCGTGATAGGTATTGATGGTAATACCACAACGGCAGCATTTATGGATAATCGTCAATATGATACGAATGCTGAGCAAGATTATTTAAACTCCTTTGTGGTCGATTTGAGTACAGCCTCAATGCCTGAGTTAAGTTTTGATCGCGCCTATGTTGGCCGTGGTGTCAATAGAGTTGATCAATTGAATATTGAAATCTCAACAGATTGTGGGGAGACTTATACGCAAAACTTGTATTCAGCCTCGGGTGCTACCTTAGCTACTGCGCTCGATGATTTTGATCAATGGTTCCCTACATCCGCAGCAGATTGGCAAAGTGATACGATTGATCTAACGCCTTATGTTGGCAATCAAGTAAGAATTCGTTTTGTCAATATCAATGGTTTTGGCAACAGTCTATTTCTCGACAATATCCAGCTGAGAGAATTGGGCGCATCTGCGCCTAACGCAGGCTTGAATTATCTGCCGGAAGTAGCTTGTGAAGGCGGTAGTGTGATGTTTGAAGATAACTCAAGTGGGGATAACTTGAGTAGTTATAGTTGGGACTTTGGTAGTGATGCCACCCCTTCATCTGCTACTGGAGTGGGACCTCATATGGTTACTTACCAGACTGCTGGCAGTAAGACAGTGAAACTTACTGTCTCTGATGGCACAGTTTCGGATTCAGTAATCTACGCCCTAACAGTAACTCCTCTACCTCAAGCTGATTTCAACTTTAGCACGGTAGGAGTAACAGGCTTCTTTAGCAATAACTCAACCAATGGTAATTCCTATTTCTGGGACTTTGGAGACGGTAATTCTAGTACAGAACAGAATCCTGCTCATAACTATGCTAGTAACGATAACTATACCATTACTCTAATTACCACTAATGACTGTGGTAGTGATACTTTGGTAAGAGAGGTTACGATGTCCACCGTAAGTGTTGAGGATGAGCTAGATGTGCGTCCAGTTGAATTGTATCCCAATCCAACTAATGGATTGTTTACCGTGAAGCTCAATTCCCTTTCTAACTCAAGAGTAGCGCTTAAGATCATTGATCTAAACGGAAAGGTGCTACAAAGCACGGTAGTTGATGGGAAATCTGTCCAAGAGTTGGATATCTCTAATTTAGCTACCGGCCTTTATATCTTACAAGTAGAAACAAGCGGTACTACTCAATACCTGAAAGTATTGAAGGAATAAGTTGATAGACGCTTATAAAAAACGCCTGCAGGAAATTGCAGGCGTTTTTTTGTTTGCTAAGTCAAATTAGGCATCCTTAAATCGAATTTTATCTAAACAAAGGTCTGGTATCTGGCTTTTTGATACATATCTATACGCGTATATTTCTGAATACATCCTATATCATGAACATCAAAATGAGAAATACGATTACTTTTTTAGGGGTTTTGGTAATCTTTGGTTCCTTTCTGACTTTTCAGCTAAATACTTTAGAAGAGGTCAAGCCACCTGAGCCAATTCCTGGTAAACTCCCTAAGCAGGATCGTATCGATCTAGCAATACAAATGGAGTTTGAGCTCACCAAAGATCCCAGTACGAATACCGTTCCACGCGAACGACTCTTACCAGCTTGGGAAGAAGCTAAAAGGCGTATTAGCCTCAACACTTCTACTCGGAGCGGAATCACCGAGCTACAATGGGAAGAACGTGGTCCTAATAATGTAGGCGGAAGAACTCGAGCGATACTCATCGATGCGAATGATCCTACTGGCAATACCCTATGGGCTGGTGGAGTATCCGGTGGTTTGTATAAATCGACTAATATCGCAGCCTCTGATCCTCAATGGCAAGCCGTCGATGATTTATTTGAAAATCTTGCCGTGGCTTCGATAGCTCAAGATCCTGCAAACCCTAACAACATTTATTTTGGTACCGGGGAAGGCTGGTTTAATTTTGATGCCATGAGAGGCCTTGGTATGTGGAAATCGACTGATGGGGGAGACAACTGGTCGCAATTGGCAAGCACAAATAATAATTCATTCTTTTACTACATTAAGGACTTAGAGATAGATGCTAATGGAGTTGTCTTTGCCGCTACACAAACGGGGGGGCTACAACGTTCCTCTGATGGAGGTAACTCTTGGACGAGAATATTGGGTAGTGGATTGTTTGGGGCGTCTTCTAGCAATGCAGGAGACCTTGAAATTGCTTCAAATGGAGATATGTACTGTACACTGCAGGGGGGAGGGGGCATTTTTAAATCCACTGATGGAGGCGATACTTGGGAAAGAAAGGCTAACGGCCTAGTAACTACTAGTATTGGTAGAACTGAATTAGCGATTGCTCCCTCAAACCCCAATGTGCTATACTGCCTGCTTCAAGATACTAGGGAAAATACAGTCGACTTTCCATTCCGAAATGGGAGCTGCCGTGGCATTTATCGGTCTGCTAACGGTGGTAATACTTGGACCGCTGTTGATAATCCACCAGCGGTTGGGATGGCCAGTTTTACCAGAAACCAAGCTTGGTTTGACCTTATATGTGCAGTAGATCCTAATAATGAAAATGTAGTATGGATTGGTGGGGTTGATTTACTCCGCTCGAGTAATGGTGGTCAAAGTTGGACTCAAATGACCCAATGGTTTGGAGGCTCTGGTCTACCATATGTGCATGCTGACCAACATGAAATTATCTATGCACCCGGTAACTCTTCGGTTATGTACTTTGGTAATGATGGAGGGGTGTGGCGCTCTAATGACGGTGGAAATACCATCTTAGAAAAAAATACAGGCTACAATGTTACTCAATTCTATTCTGGCGCAATTCATCCTGGTGCTGGAATCGATTACTTCATTGGTGGTACACAAGATAACGGAACCCAACAGTTTACTCAAGCTGGTGTAAATGCTACCGTAAGAGCTTGGGGAGGTGATGGCGGTTTTACGCATATTGACGATGATGAGCCGAACATCCAAATCACTGCTACTACCTATCAAAATTACCGATTAACGACTAACTCTTGGCAGAGCTCAATTGGTATCGGTTCAGGAACGCAAGATGGAAGCTTTATAAATCCAACTGATTATGACGGCGAAGCGAATATACTGTACTGTGCCTACGGACAGGGAGAAATCTATAGAATTTCGAACATAGGATCTTCTAGATTTGAAACGGTACTCAATATATCAGCATTTGGAAATGGTAGGATTCTACACATAAACGCATCTGCCAATGCCTCGAATCGCGTTTTTGTAGGACTTAGTAACGGTCGTATAATCCGATTAGATAATGCCCATACTGCTAATCCAACAGCTACTCGATTAAATCCAAGTGGAGGCCCTGGTGGAAGTATCTCTTGCATCGCTGTCGAAGACAATAATGATAATCATTTACTAGTTACAGCCAGTAACTATGGCATTGTGAGCGTATGGGAAACCTTGGACGGAGGTAATTCTTGGTTTAATCGGGAAGGAGATCTACCCGATATGCCAGTCCGCTGGGCTTTGTTTAATCCTAATGACCCTAATCAAGCATTATTAGGGACCGAATTGGGGGTATGGGTAACGGAGTCTCTAAATGACGCTAATGTCCAATGGGTACCTTCTAGTAATGGCTTGCCAAATACAAGAGTGAGCATGCTGCAAATTAGGGGAGATCAGACTGTTCTCGCGGCTACGCATGGTCGAGGTTTTTTCACCACCGCCTCCTTAGAATTACCTACCGTAAATCTTCTGCCCAGTCAAGCCTTTATCAAAGAAGGCTCTACTAGTGGAAGGATAGATGATTGTAATGGATTTAAAGAAGTGCAGTTAGCATTGATCGTTAATAGTCCACCCGCTTCTCCTGCACCAGTTGTTTTGGAGATCGATCCTAGTTCGAATGTAGATACTGATGATTACGTATTATCGCCTTCCAATATCATTATCCTACCCGCGGGGGTTATTGATACACAATACTTGAGTCTCCGAGTGATCAATGATGGGATTGTAGAAGGTATAGAAAACTTGAAAATCAATGCCACCCTTCCCCTTAGTGGTACCGTGTCCTTAGGGGATGATAGGGATTTTTCCCTAACGATCTCTGATGGATTAGCGCAATTCAGCAAAATTGCTAGTGTTGAAGGGGCACTCGACCGCCATCCACTAGGACCCAATCAGACCCTTTATTTTTATCGTGGTAATGAAGAAATCCTCGCAAAGATCGAAAACCTCAGTGCCCATGATTTTGGTTGCGTTTCCGTGGAGATTGACAGAGCCGGATCGGGAGCAGCTGATTTTTGGGATGAGCGTTCCGATGCAAATGACTTCTTTGAGAAGACGCTGTTAATCTCTGCTGACAATCCTTCGGACAACGCACCTTATAGGATCACAATGTATTACAGCAATGACGAAATCGGTGGCTGGGAAAGTGCTACTGGAAAGACATTTTTGGATGATATCGAACTATTTCGTAGTCCAGGAGCTATTAGTCGTGTGACCCCTAGCAACATCTCTCCTGATGGAGAGATCGAAAGGAAGATCCCCCAAATTGAGCCATTAGGTAATAATGGTTATACTCTCTCAGCAGAATATGATGGACAATTTGGTGGATTTGGCCTTGGTAATCCGTCCAACCCGATCAGTCTAAGTGGTAATGATCTAGATTTTCAAGGTGAACCACTAGAGAATCGTAATCGTCTCTTCTGGACGATTAATGGCACTAATGATTGGGAAACCTTTGAACTAGAAAAGTTGCTGCCAGATGGAACGGTAGAATTGCTTGCAACCGTACAGGCTAATTCCTCTTCTCTATATGAGGAATTCGATGCTAACCCAATAGTAGGCGAAAACCGATATAGACTTTATTTAAAAACAGCAGAAGGGGATTTTGCGACTTCTGATGTAGTCGTAATCGTTTGGGAAGACGCCCCTAGCCAGAATGGACCGGTAGCCCCTAACCCTTTTACAGATTTTATCGATTTGTTTCCCGGCGATACTGGGGTAAACTATCAAATCAGATTATTTGATATGAGTGGGAAGACGATTGCTTCTGGAGAATTTGAAAGTGATGGTATTTACAGATGGGACCTAAGTAGTCGTAATTTAGCTACCGGCCTTTACATCTTAGAGCTAAGAACGGGGGAGGCAGAGCCTCAACTTTTCAAACTGTTAAAACTGTAGCCAAAGCTATTTACTCAAAAAAGAAGAGGCTATCTCAAAAACGGAGATAGCCTCTTTTTTATATTTCCTCAAAGCCTAAAAATATTGCTCCATGAGCTTCTCTAGCTTCGATTTACTCAGGGGTTTGACCAAATAGTCTTTCACCACATCATAGGTAGTGGACTTGTCCACGTCCTTACGATATACAGAGGAGGATAAAATAAATAGGCTTACCTCTTTACCGAGTCCCGGCAGTAACTTCTTATATTCTTCCAAAAACTCCCAGGCGTTCATCAATGGCATGTTGATGTCTAAAAAAATCACATCAGGAACTTCCTCCTTTTTTTCACCCGCTTCTCGCAATAAGTCCAAGGCTTCTTGCCCGCGAAGGCAAAAACTGGCGTGTTCCGCAAAGTTGGCATCGCGGATGTTTTTGATACAGATGAAGTTATTGATTTCGTCATCATCTACGATCAACGCTCTATTTACTTTGGGACTAGCTGTCATCTTTAAGCTTATTTTTGACAAAACTGCCTAAATTCCTGCAAAAATCCATTCTTCAACGGTAATTTTCTTAAGCTGAACATTACATTAGTACATTTTTTAATGTGTAAGTATTGCTTGCGATAAAGATTTATTTATTGCGATTTATCGTATTTATTTGTTTTTGAAATATCTGAATTCCCGAACTCCATATAAATACCACATGAAAAATCGCTTTACGCTACAAAATACTACTAGTCAACGGCTCCAAAACCTTCGCCTATTTGCCAGAGGCATCCTTTTGAGTGCATTTGTGGGGGTACTGGGCTATGAACAAATCGAGCAAATGCGGCATCATGAGGCTACGCAGCATTTTTTCTTCTCCGCCAAAGAAGATAATTTTTACGAAAATCCTGCTAACTGGGAACCAGAATACCCCGGTACAGTGATTGAAGCAGATGCGCGAATTGTGATCCAAGACCTCGCTTATCTAACAGGCTACAACTTGAAAGTAAACGGACTTTTAGAAGTGGCTATGGGGGCTAGTCTCTACTCAGATCAAAATGATATTGTTCTTTTTCATGAGGGAAAACTGGACAATCATGGTGAAATTATTGTCAATAACATACGCAATGGTGGCTTGGTTTTTAACCAAATGGGGGCAAAAATCCATGTCAAATCCTTTGCGCTGGAGCAAAGTGGAAGTGTCCAAAATTTACGCTCTGCCAATTTTATTGTGATAGATAGCTTAGTTAACCAAGGCCATTTTCTAAACTACAGTTATTGTGCCGCCGGTGAGCTATACAATCACTCTCAATTTCAACAGACCAAAGGCTCTGAGTTACATATCGATGGCAAAAGTGTCGAGTTAGTAGCACTCTACCGTCCTTGAGCAGTCGATAGTAGTCTGCGAATCTGTTCGGTGCTAGGCAAGCTAGCGCCTCCGACTAAGCGTTCCCCGGAGGGGCTATACAAAACAAAATAAGGCTCGGACTCAGCTCCTAAAGCTTGACAAACAGAAGATTCAAGCCCCGATCCTACTCGGAGGTGATCGACTCCATAAAGTCGTTTCTTACGAATCGCTTCCTGCCATTGACTCTCCACCCTATCAGTAGATATCAACAAAAGAGAAAAAGGGGTGTCTTGAAACTCCTTCATAAGCTTACGGGCCTGCCACAGCTCCTTCACGCTGGGAGTATATTGGCTATTCCAAACCCCTACGATGGCCACTCGTCCATTTTGCTTGGCTAACCAGCGATCAAAATACTGCTGCGCTAGTTGATCTTGGGTACTGGCAGCTAACTGCTCACTGGCAAATTGTTGACTGAGAGGCATCCGACGATTGAGGTCGGCTTCGATCCGCGTTTCTAATGGAGTGGCGGTCAACACACTGTATTGTTGCCAAAAACTGGCTTTGTAAGGTACTTGTGTCATCTCTGCTTCATTAGGCTCCTTGCCTTTAAAGCGGTCAAAGCCTTCAAGGCGTACGGTCTGAGTCATCATTTCAACATGATGATAATGGTCTTGGCTGTAAACCACCTGATCTAAGCTGTCAAATTGTTGCTCTCGAAACTCACCCTCATTTAAAATGTAATTGAGGTAATATTTGCCTTGATAAAGCTGGTAATCGGCCACAAAATGATCTTCTCTCTGGTAAAGCCAGCTATCTTTCCTCCTCTGACTACTGTAACGATGGTCCACCTTGATGATCGCCAAATCAGCCGCTTGAATATAGAGTTGAGCCTCCATCTGCAGGCCTTCGGCTCGTCCCCTAAGTCCGATCAAATACACTACTTTCCCATCATAATAGGTAGTATCCTGATACTCAAAACTTAGTTTACGACTATGCAGGTGGCGCGAAAGGAGGCTTTGATAACTGACAATATCAGCCAACAAGCTCCGATTTAAGGCGATTGGAATATGCTGGAAAGCTGAAAATCGAGTAAAGTCAAAACTACGTCTCAATTGCGTCAAACGCATCTCGAGCTTTTGTTCCGGGAAGCGGTAGGTCCGATCATGACCTTTCATATCATTGATCTCTACGACAGCTTCGATCAAGCGTCCGTAAACCCCACTCTCTCGACAATAATGCCGATAAAAACTCTGTAATTGATAGGGTTTTTGGGCATAGTTTAGGGGGACAAACTGCAATGCTTGACGGACCATCTCCCGCGCGTCAAGCTCGCTTGAGTAGATGGTTACGGTTTCTAGCGAATAGGCTTTGGGCTTAAGCACGATGAGGAGTTTGGCTTCATTTAGCTCCTTGAGGGCGATTCTTTGGGTTTCGTAGCCTATGCAGCTGATTTTTAGGATGCCTTCTTTTGTGATTACCCCTCCATCGGGGAACGCTAAGTTGAATTCGCCTTCGGCGTTTGAGATACAGCCATAAGCTTGGTTTTCTATCCTTATGCTGGCGTAAGGAACAGCTTGCTTTGAATCGGCATCGATGAGGCGGCCATTGAGGACTTGATTTTGAGCCCACAAACTTGCTGATTCCAGACAAAGCAACATTATGAAAACTAAGGTAAGACGCATAAATAGATGTTGGTGAGGGCTAAAGAGGCATTGAAGTAGAAAGTAGCAAGTATCCCGAAAGCTTTCGGGAGTATTTAGTACAGAGAAAAGAGGTCTTACTGAACCGTACAGACCCATTTTCTCAGGTCTTAATACTGAATACTATTATCTAAGTACTTAAACGTTCAAGTGCTATCAATAAAAAAACGAGAAAAGAGATAAAATCATCTCTCTTCTCGTCTTATTTCTTGCCTTTAGCAAAGGAAACCTTCGCTTCCCTCGCAATCCTTACAATTATTGCTTGATCCAGCGGCTAGTCCAATTGCCTTTTGGCGTTTCTACTTGGATCATATAAACTCCCGCTGGCAGTTGGCTGATACTCAAATCAACTTGTGGCTGGTTGAGCTCTTGCTGCATCATGGTCTGTCCCATGAGATTAGTGATACGCACTCTCTCTAAACGATAGTCAGAACGCAGCGAAAGCTGAGTACTAGCTGGATTAGGGAAGAGTTTGATCGCATTTTGCGGGAGAAGATCTTCGATATTGTCTGTCTCAGTGATGGTGATAGTCAGCGTGCCTGTACTGATTGTACCATCATTACTGACAGAGGTGATGTTGAGAACCACGGTTTCGCTTCCCTCGATGTCTGCATCATCAATTACGGTAACGGATACTTGAGCGGTATCATTTTCATCACAAGTCAAATCTGTAAACTCGAGGTTTAGATCAGTCCAAGTAAAGTCAGTCCCTTCAGTTGCGGTACTGCTAGCAACGTCAAGGGCAACTGCCACTACCGTGGTATCTGGGCTACCGTTGGCAAATAATATATCGAAATCATAAGTGTTGTCATCTTCCGCTACAGAAGTTGTCGCTAGCGCAAACCCAGCTCTAGGAGCAGGCGTTTCAATAACATCTGCGAGGTAGCGCGGTAGCAATTGATACCCAGAGGTACGAGGATCAGAGCTATCGAACTGGCCACCAATACCGACAAGATCGAAATAAGTAGTTGGGGCTGGGCTACCATTAAGGTCAGTATCGCTATCGATACGGACCGTCAAGGTATCCGTGCCATTCGTAACTTCTAGATTGACACTACCGCCTGACATACTAGGCCAAGCCGAGGGGTCAACTAACTCAACACACTCCAATACCACCAACTCACTTTCTGTGCTTTCATCAAGTACAGTGGTCGGCATTGGAGCAATCAGTGGATTACCAGAGCTGACAAAAATAATGGTATCAGGTCCCATTTGACCCAAGCCGTTAAAGTGCTCTACTTCGCCTTGGATGATCACTTCGTCCCCTTCAGTTACGGTATAACCATAATCATTAGTAGAGAATAAAGAGACACCACCGGTACTATCGATGATGGTAAACTGGATGTTGCTACCACCTTGAAGGTCAATACCGTAAACGATACCTTGGATCTGGCAGCTTACTCCTAAGGAATCCGGTAGGCCATCACCATCGCCATCACTATTGATGACGCCAATTGGATAAATGGGATAATCATTGTCTTCAATGTTGATGGTCAATACGCTATCCCCTAAAACAGTATTGGTCGCATTGGCGAGGTTCAAGACGATGCTCTCAGTTGCTTCGACATCGCTATCATCGATCAAAGTCAAGCTTAAGCTGATTGGCATAGTCGCATTGGCAGGAAAGACAATCGTGGTATCAGTCCAACTAAAGTCAGCACCGGCGGTTGCTGTAGAGTTAGCCACGTCTAGGCTTACATCTACTGCCACAGTATCAGCACCTGCATTGGCTAGGCTGATATCAAAGCTGATGCTACCATCTGCTTCTGAAGCGGTGAGGCTGATCGGAGCAAAGTTAACCGTACTATTGGAGTCTGGCTTCTCGACTATGTCTGCCATGTATCTTGGTAACAATTGATAACCATCATTAAAGGGGGAAGAAGAGTCAAATTGACCCCCAATACCAGTTACATTGAATTGAGTCGTGCTTGGCGCTGGGGTACCATTGATATCGACATCATTATCAATTCTAACGGTAAAGGTATCTATCCCATTCGTTACGTCGATATTGACACTACCACCTGCAGAAGTAGGCCACTGAGAAGGATCGATCATGCTGACGCATTCCAAGGTCACCAGCTCGCTTTCAGTAGATTCATCTAGTGCTGTTACGACTAGCGGAGTAAAAGGAGTGTTTCCAGTAGAGATCACTTGTATGGTATCTGGGTCCATCTGAGCTAAACCACTGAATTGGCTCACGCTCCCTTCGATCAGTACTTCGTCGCCCTCTTGGACGGTATAGCCATAATCATTAGATGAAAATAGGCCAATCCCTCCGGTAGAATCAATGATGGTAAATTGAATATTGCTACCCCCTTGTAAATCGATACCATGTACGATCCCTTGAATCCGACATTCTACGTTTAATGAATCTGCCTCGCCGTCGCCATTAGCATCATCTGAGATAAGCCCGATTGGGTAGAGCGGTAGCGGAGTCTCATTGTCGGTAATCGTTACCACTAAGTCGCCGGTAGCTGCGATGACCCCGCCTAAAGTGGCATTAGTTAAGGTTAGGACGATAGTTTCGTCCATTTCGACATCGGTATCGTCAATGATAGGAATAGATACTGTCTCGAAAGTAAAACCGCCAACTCCATTAGGGCCAAGACCCACAGTAGTGGTGCTGAAAGTGAAATCAACCCCTGCAGTGGCAGTTGAGCCTGTACCTAAAGCCAAATCTACAGTCATCGTATCAGTGGCGCCCACATTGGCCATCACCAAGTCAACATCTACACTGCCGACCCCTTCGTTTTCTGTAATGACGACATCTACCAAAAAGACAGTCGGAGCTGTTGCACAAGGTCCATTGGCCATGCCTGGGCTACCAAATAACATCGATTCGCCGTGAATGACCCCAGTTGGATTACTGGAAAAGCTCCAGTTGGTCACGTCATTATTATCCGCATTGACATCACAAAGGATCAAGCTTGGGCCTAAGCCATCCGCAATTCTTGGCCAAGGGCTAAAATCATCATAATCGACGGTGTCGATGCCCATGCCCATGTTGTCCACGAGGATGATATCTTCCCCTCCATTAGACAAACTTCCGCTTGTCCATTCACGAGAAGCAATACCAAAAGTGTTGAAAAAGTTGACCGAATCAATCGAAAGTAAAAGGTACTCCCCTGCGTTGATCGTAACTCCTGCAGGAAAGGTATAAGTTATTCCTTGCGTGAAATCCCAGCCGCTCAAATCTACACTTGCAGCGCTATTGTTATATAGCTCAAGATATTCGTAGTCATCAGTGGAAGGATTGTTGTAGCTGATTTCTGTAATGACAATCTGCCCAACAGTAGTCATACAAAAACCTATTGCTACCAATAGGGTGAGGAACAGTTTTTTCATAAAATAAGGTTTAGGTTGAAGATAGGTTAGTTCTGCCTCGGAGGCCTAGAAGAAGAATTCGGATTTCGGGGGCAATTTATTCAATCTCTTTGGAGTAGGATGATATCGTAGATTATTTAATTGTAAAATATTCCTACTAATGCTTTCTCTGGGGTTGAGAATAGTAAAATTCTAAGGGAGGGATTGAGCAGGCATCAACCCTCAAGCGTCAAGGCTTTTCTAGCCCAACACTAAGCTCCTACATTGGCGAGTTTGTGAAATATTTGCAAGAAGCCCTCACTTTGTTGCGCTCCTTGGATAATAAATTTTTGATTGAAAATATAGGTGGGTACTGCTGTAATGCCTGATTCTCGGTAGTCTTGGGCTAGGGTGAGGATTTCTTTTTGGCCTCGATCACTATTGGTAAATTCTTTGATCGTCTTAGTGGGCACGTCTAAGTCTAGAGCGGCTTTGGCGAGATAGTCTTTGTCGCCGACCTTTTCTCCTCTTTCAAAATAAGCCTCAAACAAATGTGTCGCCAAAGTATGCTGAGACGGTTTGCCCGCAGCTAGAAATAACAAACGATGCGCCTCAAAAGTATTGGGTATATGATCTATCTGATCAAAATGATAGGCTATGCCGACTTCATGCCCCAAGCTATTTAGTCGCTCTATCGACTTTTTGATTCTCGCCTCATCTCCAAACTTATCCATCAGATATTGTCTAAAGGGCATACCCGCGGCTGGCATCTCGGGATTCAGTTCAAAGGGATACCAATGCATCTCTACTTCAAATTGATTTCCTGCTAGCGCAATCGCTTTCTCTAAATGAGCTTTTCCTAGATAACACCAAGGGCAGACAACATCTGAAATGATATCAACTCGAATTTTATGCATGCCGTAAAGATACAAGACTTTGATCAATATTAGGGATGAGGCGCGATGGCTCGATTTATCTTAGCTTAAGACTGGGTGCTTTGGGGTTTTATTACTCCCGAAAGCTTTCGGGACGCGGAACGCTTATCTCTAGCAGGTGAGAAAGTAGGGCCTTGTCGCTACCAAATTTATTCCCCATTTCATTTTGATAGAACCCGAGGGAGCCTACGAGAAATCCCTGATCCGCCAAAAAACAAGTAAATATGGACAGCCACGAAACTTCTCACCCATAAGGGGATGCGAACTCAGGGCCTTTGGGCTGAGAATGAGCGTTCTGCGCAGCAGGCCAAAAAAAATAGAGCCTCAGAAAACACCTCCGAAGCTCAATAATTTATTAAACAAGTAAGCAGCTACTTAAGGATACTGCTTGGCAATTTCTTTGGCGATAGGCGCAAGCTCACGCAGCCTTTGAGAACGTCTTTCTGGATCTGGATGAGTAGATAAGAACTCTGGTGGACGCTCTCCTCCTCCTGCGTTCATGCGTTCCCAGAATGGTCCTGCCTGATCTACATCATAGCCGGCAATGGCCATGAGGTACAGCCCAATTTCGTCTGCCTCTGATTCATGTTTGCGGCTAAAAGGAAGCAAAACTCCTACTTGGGCCCCTGCACCAGCAGCTTGCATGATCGCGCCACGAGTACGAGCATTACGGGCGGCCTCAGCAGTATCAGCGGGGGCTCCTTGACCGATGGCAATAGCTGCTTCAATCGCTAAGAGCGCTCCTTGTAAGCCAAGGGTCTGAGACATCCGTTCGTTGCCATGATGCGCCAAGGCGTGTGCCACTTCATGGCCCATGATGACGGCTAGGCCATCTTCATCTTGGGCAATCGGTAGGATACCGGTATAGACCACCACCTTACCACCGGGCATGCAAAAGGCATTTACCGTGGGATCATCCACCACATTGAAAGCCCATTCAAACTCTCTGAGTTGATCGGCCATGCCGTTGGCCCGATAATATTTTTCAGTGGCCTGTTGGATTTTAAGCCCTACACGACGAACCATCGCTAGCTGGGCACCGCTAGTCATAGGTGGGTTTTGCTGCAAAAAGCTGTCGTATTGCTGAAAGCTTAATGAATTGATTTGATTGGAAGGAATCAGTTTGGCTTGTCGCCGTCCAGTAAACACTACTTTGGCACAACTGAACAAAATAATGGCCGTGAGGCTTATCACTATGAGGAGAGTAGATCTTTTCATTTGTTTGAGATTTGAACGTATGCCTTATTAATATAAGTACAGAGTATAAAGTATCCCGAAAGCTTTCGGAAGTATTGAGTACAGAGAAAAAAGTCTCGCTAAACCATATAGCTCAATTTTCCTAGGTCTCAATCCCCAATACTATTGTCTAAGTGGCTAAATACAAAAAGTAATTGATTCTAGTATTAGTTGTATGGAAGTCTTGCTTTGGCGCCTTCCCCCTATACTAATCACTTTTTTTATTTATGCTGAGAACTTAAATCATTTGTCTGGCCAGATGGCTAATATTTTTGACGTTGCCCGGAGGGTAAAAGTGACTGATAGCTGTCCATATTATCCCGATTGTCTGCTAACTAAAGAGTCTAACTTGCTAAAAAGTGTGTAAGCTAGTATTCTAGATAACAACGTTTACTTTGACTATTTCGTTTAGTTGGCACCGGTCTTTTGATAATTCTTGCCAATAAGTGTGTAATCTGAAGTGTGAATTGTGATCGTTTACTCTTTGGCTAAAGGCTATATTCATATTGGCATCAAACTTTATTAACGATACTCTATTATGAAATTCTTTTTGGCATTTCTGCTCTGGATATTTGGCGGCGCTGGAGTAGAGAACCCCAACACAAGCCCGCGTCAATTTGAAGCGCACAATGAAACTGTGGGTGTACAAACTCAGGACTCTGGTATTGAAAGAGTGCATTATACTGGCCGTCGTACGATCATCGTTTTAGACGATACTCAATTTCGACCCAAAAAATAATTAGCCCTCATTGAGGCTTTTTTGTGCCATCCACTCTTCTAGACGAATCAGTTCGAGCTCAGAAGTGTCAAAGGGATGTTCCTCGTGATATGCGGCTAGCTCAGCCAACCGACTTTCATTAGCCTTAGCCGCAGCTTCGAAATCGTAGCTTCGCTTATACCATTGTATTAGGATCTGAATCAGCTTTTGCGGACGGAAAAGACTCTTCTTTTGCGTCCGCTTAATGTATTGTCTCAGGTTGAGAATTTTGGTCTCCATGATGTCATAATGACCAAGTTCAAACAAAATCATGATTTCAAGTAAGCGGAGACTCGGGTTCATACCATATTTGTCCATTAAGAGTGGAGTGGTATAATCCAATTCTTGGTAGGCACTCTTAAAGTCTTTTTTCTTGAACTTGACGCAGGCTTGATAATAATGCCAGTGGGCGTTGATCTGTTTTGAGGCTTCGATACGGGGATGCTGTAATGCTTCCTCGGCGATGGCCCCCGCCTTGTCATATTTTTGGTCGTAAAACTCTATCCTAAATTGTAGCTCTAGACCGATCAGATAGTTGGTGTTGTCGGGTTTGACCCGCTGTAATACTTCCTCACAATAGGCCCGCGCTTTATCTACATCCTGCAACTGCAGGGATACTTTGGCCAACTGAGCGTAAGCGTTGGCAATACGTTGAGGAGAAGAGGCGCCATCTCCGGCTTGTAATTGATTCAGGTATTTTTCGCCAAAATCCCTTGCCTCGGCAAATTTTCCTACGGTTTGGAGGAAAAAATTTTCGATCAGGTAGTATCCACTCAAAACCAGTGGATGTTGCGTTTCTTCAGCGATCGAACCCATTTGATCAATTTTCTCACGCACCGCAGCCAACTCATCCTCCTTGAGGGTTTTGTTGCGCATGAGGTTGGTGATGTAGTACTGGATGATCAAAGCCTCATCGATGAGGTATTGCATACGATTGGCTTTGAGCAGCTCATCAGTACGTTTTTGATAGTCTTTGAGAGAGGTCAATACACTATGATGCCGATAAAGCAATAGCTCCGCCTGAAAAGATTCTTGATAAAGATCATATTTACGGGCGGTGGAAATCACTTGAAACAAAATGTTTTTGCTGGCCTTAAAAGCCCCTCTCCCCAAAAGGATTTCTCCTTGCAATAATTTTTTTCGGGCCTGCAGACGGGCATTAATAGAGGCAGAGCTATAGCCGGTAAGACTGCGATCCTGCAGAATCACATTTTCAAACATTCGTTTGAGCCGAGATTTGGTTACACGAAAAGTGTTGTCAGGCTCTTTGTTGTATAAGGCTTGAGAATAAAATGCTTCTTCTTTTTCCTCATACTGTGTAACCAATTCGAAGAGTTTGCCAACTTTCTCATATTCAAAGGAAGCATGCTGAATTTTATGCTTTAGCTGCCTTATTTCTTGATTTTTGAGTTTGTGGAAGATTTCGTAGATCAGTTTCACCTAGCAATATTTTTGGGTTACAACCCAAAATTTAGTAAAAAATGTGTAATCCACGCCTATCTTTCTGAATGGTATCTCGCACATCTCTCTTTACTTTTATAGATGAAAAGATGTGTATGGAGATAGGTCTGTAAAAGTAGGACCCGAAAATCTGGGCATTATTTGGAAATCAGAAAGTTCATTGCCTATTTTATCAGCTATTCCATTTACGGACGACAATCAAAGTAATCGCTTATAGAAAAGTATGCTACCCAGACTCTGTCTTAATTCAGCATTCCTGACGATTCTATTATGTTTTGGGCTCAACCTACATGCTCAAGACGGTAAGCTCTCAGGAAAAGTTACTACCGCCGACGGCGAACCAGTAACCTACGGTACTGTTTTGGTCTTTCAAGGCGACCTTTTTCGTTATGGTGGTAAAACCGACGACAAAGGCTTTTACAGTATTCAACCCGTGCAAGCGGGTACTTATCGGGTACAAGTGAAGTACCTAGGCGCCTCCCAAACTATGGAAGGTGTTACCGTTAACGCAAACTCAACTAAAAATCTAGACATTCAATTTGTTGGCTCTACAGATACTGAGCTTGATACCGTCGTGATTGTGGTTGAACGGCCATTTGAAGGTAATGACCCTACGGTAGGTACGGTTACCAATCAGGAGCAGATCAATGCTCAGGCCACGCGTGATATTGCCACTGTTGCGGCCCTCTCCCCTGGTGTTTATCAGGCGGATCAAGGTGATCAAGGTTTGAGTATTCGTGGACAGCGCTCCTCGGCTACTGTAACTTACATCGATGGGGTTAAGGTGAGGGGACAAAGCGCACTACCCCAGTCTGCAATTGCCCAGCTACAAGTAATCTTGGGAGGAACCCCGGCAGAGTTTGGAGACTTTACAGGGGGGGTAATCTCGATTACTACCTCCAATCCCGCTCCAAAGTTCTCTGGTAATCTCGAATTGGTTACTTCTGAGTATTTAGATGCCTTTGGGCGCAATCTCGCTGGTTTAGCTGTCACTGGCCCCTTGATCACTAAAAAAGTCAACAAAGGGACAGAATCTGAGTACAAAACCTCGGTCCTCGGTTTCTTCCTCAATGGTGAATTAGACTATAATCGTGATAGAGATCCAGCTGCTCTGGGAGTATTCAAACTACAAGACGATGTACTCGCTGATTTGGAGCAGACACCGGTTCAGATCTCTGAAGATGGACAATCATTCCGCTCACGAGCAAACTTTGTCAGCTTAGATCAAATCGAACCAATCCAAGCCAAGCAAAACAATGAGAGCTTGCGCGCACGTGCTTTGGTGCGTTTGGATTTCCAGCCTGCCGACAATGTGTTGATCAAAGCAGGGGGTAATATTGAATATATCAAGAATGATCAGTGGGGCATTGGTAGCATGCTCTTCGCTCCAGATAACAAGAGTGAATTTGAAGGTGCTTACTATCGTGCTTTCCTCCGCTTCCAACAGTCTTTTAAAGGAGGGGAAAACTCTGCGGTACGTAACTTCTTTTATTCGATACAGGGAGATTACTCACTTTATGAGCGAAATTTTCAACACTCTGTACACCGTGATAATTTCTTTGATTATGGCTTCGTCGGTAGTTTTACCTATGACGAAACGCCATTCTATGGTTATACAACCACCCCTGATGAGATTTCTTCTTCCCCATACTGGAGAACGCTTGGTTATGGGTTTACCAACCTTGCGTTTGATGGTACAGATACGAGAAATCAAGTCTTTGCTAACCATAACCAAGCGATGTTTGATTATGTAAATGCGAATGGCGGCCCTAACTTGAGAGACCTTAATGAATTTGCTTTCCGTCAGGGTATTCTTAATGGTTCTGGCTCACGTAGCGTTTACTCTCTCTTTAGTGGGCTAGGAGCAGAATCTGCTTCTTACCAAAAGTTTGCTTTCGAGCAGTTCCGTCTTTCTGGTCAGGCCACTGCCGAGATCAAAGGCCACAACCTCAAAGCAGGTTTTGAATTTGAACAACGTGTTGAACGCTCATACTTCCTCGCGACTCGCTCGCTTTGGGGGTGGATGCGTCAGTATGCTAACTTCCACCTGCTTAACCTCGAAGATGATCCAGCTTTATTTGACTACGTTACTCGCGATGGCGAATGGCAAGATACTGTAAACATTCCTCGTCGTTACGAAGCGAGCGACCAAAAAAACTTTGACGTCAAACTCCGTGAGAAGCTAGGACTTCCTGTGGACGGTACCGAATGGGTAAATATCGACCAGTATGGTCCTGATACTTACTCTCTCGATATGTTCTCCGCGGACGAATTATTAGCTGATGGTCTAGGTCCAGTTTCATACTATGGTTATGACTATCTAGGCAACCGCCAAGATCCAGTCGACCCTGCCGCATTTTTTACGGATGAAAATCGACCGCAAAATGCATTTTCGCCGACCTATATTTCGGCTTTCTTGCAGGATCGCTTCGAGTTTGAAGATATCGTATTTAACATAGGGGTTCGCGTTGACCGTTTTGATGCCAACCAATTGGTACTGAAGGACAATTTCTCTCTCTACCCAACCTTCACGGCTTCGGAGGTGGCTTCCGGAAACCTTGGGATTCCTTCTTACACGCTCCCATCAGGGATTGGCGAAGGTTATGTTCCCTATGTAAATGATGCAAACAATCCTACTGATGTGGTAGGCTACCGTAATGGCGAAGCATGGTTTGATGCTACTGGTGCGCCAGTTTCTTCAAACGTTATCGCCGGTATCAGTGGGGGGCGCGTTCAACCCGCGGTTAAAAACGATGAGGTAAGCGTTGAATCTTTTGAGGATTATGCTCCTCAGACGGTTGTCATGCCTCGTATCTCATTTTCTTTCCCAATCACGGATGTAGCCTCTTTCTTCGCCCACTACGATGTACTCTCTCAGCGTCCTGGACAATTATTCCAGACTCAGAGTTCATTATTAGCAGGACGTATTTCTGATTACGTTTTCCTTGAAAACCGCCCTACATCTACCATCATCAACCCTAACCTTCGTCCAGAGATTACAATCGACTACGAAGCTGGTTTCAAACAGCGCTTAGGGGGTAACATGGCCTTGACGATTTCTGCTTACTACCGTGAGCTACGTAACCAAATTCGTTTCCGCCGCTTCGCGAACGCCT
Organism: Bacteroidota bacterium; assembly: GCA_039024315.1. Classification (GTDB taxonomy): domain Bacteria; phylum Bacteroidota; class Bacteroidia; order J057; family J057; genus JBCAWW01. Next base: position 9,618 of record JBCCQN010000055.1, on the reverse strand, counting down.
ATCCATTCTCTTACGATACTTATGACAACCTCGACTTTGGTACCGTAAAAGGATTCTCTTTTGCTTATAACATGCGTCGTACTCGCAATGTAGCCCTACAGGCTTCATATACCCTGCAATTTGCCGATGCCACAGGATCTGACTTCTCCTCAGCACGCGCTGTAGTGAACTTCCTAGAAGGGGTTGGAGTATTGCGTGTTCCGCTACCGATAAACAATGACCAGCGTCATAGATTTACCGCAAATGTTGATTACCGCTTTTCAGGAGCTCGCCCTCAAAGTTGGGGTCCGAAAATGACGATCGGTGGTAAAGATATTTACCCACTACGTGATTTCGGGATTAACCTTACTGGTTATATCGGTTCTGGTACTCCATTTACCAAAAATGCAGTTGCCGTTCCTTCCGTAACCAGCGGGGTAAACATTGTCAACCAGACAGAAGGTACTCCTAATGGCGTGCGTAAGCCATGGCAGTTCCGTATTGATGGTCGTATTGACAAAACTTTTGCCTTTGGCGGTAATGTGAAGACAAATGGAGAAGGTAAAGAATTCCGTTCTCGTGCGTACGGCTTGAACGTTTACTTGACCGTCTTCAATGTTTTTGATACTCGTAACGTCATCAACGTTTACCGTTTCACCGGATTGGCCGATGATGATGGATTCCTCAGCAGTGATACTGGACGTCAAACGACCGTTTCTCAAATTGATCCACAAGCTTATGTAGATCTTTATACGCTGCGTGTCGCTAACCCAAGTAACTTCTCTGTCCCACGTCGGATTCAGTTGGGTTTGATGTTCAACTTCTAGTCTTTTGCAAGCAATTAGGAAAACATTTCCAAAGAAATGATGAATACTTTCAATCGATATTTTCTGTTGATGCTACTGTGCCTCGGCACACTGGGTATGCAGGCTAAAGCCCCTAGCGGATTAGCTAAGCGGACTCTTAATGGCTTCCGTATTTCTGAAGCCTGTCTGCCTCCTAGTGCCTCTGCACAGTTAGATGTCAACAATGTACGCTGCCTCTTACATAATGGCGGTGATATGTGGTGGGACCTAGTAGGTGATCCTCGCTATGAGGTGCCTAAAGGAGGTAATCGCCACTCTATGTTCGCCAGTTCGCTTTGGATTGGGGGGCTGGATGATGCAGGACAGCTCAGAGTGGCTGCCCAGACCTATCGCCAATCAGGGGTTGACTTCTGGCCTGGACCTTTGACCAACAATACGGCTTCAATCGATGATCTTACTTGTGATAAGTACGACCGGATGTTCAAAATCAATAAAACTGAGATTGACGCCTTCCGCGCTGCTTTCGCCAATCGTGACGTAGAAGCCTTTAATCCTGCCGAATTTCCCAACGTTTTTAACTGGCCTGGTATCGGTAATCCTAACTCAAACTTAGGAGAAGACGCTGACGGAGTTGCCTTAGAAGCGTTCTACGACGGAGATATCCTTAATGCGGCTCCTTTTGTAGATGTGGATGGGGATCCCTTTACTTATGATCCTTCTGCGGGTGACTATCCTGAGATCGACGGTGATCAAGCTGTTTGGTGGATTGTCAACGATAAGGGTAACGTTCACACTGAGACTGGTGGTGAGCCGATCGGTATCGAGATCCACATGTTGGCCTTTGCTTTCACTACTGCCAACGCAGTAAATGATATGACCTTCTACCGCCAAACAGTGATTAACCGCTCCTCTAACGTTCTCAATGAAACGTTTATGGGACAGTGGGTTGACTCTGATGTCGGTAAGTTCAACGACGACTATGTTGGTTGTGATACGCTCCGTGGTCTAGGTTTCTCTTATAATGCCGACGCCGATGATGATGGTGCCAATGGTTATGGACTCAACCCACCAGCAATTGGGGTAGATTTCTTCCAAGGACCACTTGCTGACCCAATGGACGGCATCGACAATGATAAAGACGGTATGATAGATGAGCCCAATGAGACCATCATCATGTCTAAGTTTGTTTACTATAACAATGACTTCTCCTTGATTGGTAATCCCGAGGTTGCCCAGCACTATTATGGGTATTTGACTGGCTTCTGGAAAGATGGTCTGTCAATCGTAGACAACTTCTCTAATGGAGGCCAAGGCAATGGTTATCCACCTGCGGGCGATGGCCCCACTACCAATTATATGTTCCCTGGTGATCCATGTTCTGATATAGGATGGACGGAGGACAATGCGGATAACCCTCGTAACGAGGACCGCCGCTTCTTGCAGTCTGCTGGACCCTTTACCTTGCAGCCTGGTGCGGTTAACCAAATCGTGACCGGGGTAGTTTGGGCCCGTGGTTTCTATAATGATCAGTTTGGTTCTGTCTGTGAGCTTTTCTCTGCAGATGATGTCGCTCAAGCACTCTTTGACAATGACTTCCAATTGTTAGATGGACCAGATGCCCCTGAACTGAGTATTTCAGAGTATGACCAAGAGTTACTGCTAAGTTGGAACTATCCAGAAGCGCTTCGCTTGGTGCGTAACAACTATAATGAAAGCTACCGTCAGTCTGATCCTGTCCTCAAGGCAACAGGGATAGCCGATTCCGTATTTGAATTCCAAGGATATATCGTTTATCAGTTAACGGATCAAACAGTTGGTCCTAACGAACTCAATGATCCAGACCGAGCACGTATCGTAGCTCAATGTGATATCAAAGATGGCATCGGTACCATTGTCAACCGTGTTGAACAACAGGTCGAAGGGCTTTCTCAGCCGATCATAGTGGATGAAGTCATGGTCCAAGGTGAAGACAATGGGATCTTTAACTCTATTCGAGTAACGCAAGACCTCTTCGCTTCTGGAGCGGACACCCGTCTAACCAACTTCACTACTTACTATTATGGCGTAATTGCCTATGCCTATAATGAAGAAACTTCGGACGGCCGCCGCTTTGTTCCAGGAAACCGCTTCTTCCGTCTGTCTGCAGGTTTACCTCGTCCCGTACAAACCGAAAATAATGGTACGGTTCTCGGTTCTGAATATGGCGATGGATTACCAATCACTCAGACTGCCGGTATCGGTAATGGGGGTAACTTTGTGCGCCTTTCTGAAGAGACTGAAGCAGCAATCCTGCAAAATGGTAGTGTTAACTCTATCACTTACGAAGGAGGGGCTGCCCCGATTGAGGTCAAAGTGATTGATCCTAAATTACTCAAGCCTGCTTATTACGAGCTAGAGGTATTGAAAGATCAGCTTGTAAGCGTTGAATATATTTCTGAAGACTCCTCTGTGATTGATTCTATCTTTGCGGATTGGGCCATTGGTGAGAGTGATAATGAAAACGGACCATTCAACACCATTTATACTTCTACCTACCGCAAGCGCAACGATGGTACTGCTCCTAGGCCCGAACCATTGGTTGGAACTGAGCGGATCATCGAAGAACGAGGCTTTTCCGTTATCGTAAATGATGTTGGGATCGCGGGTGATACTTTGGATGAAGTCGGCAATCAAGGGGTCATTGGTGGAGAGTTAGTCTTCGACGACTTCTCCCAGCCATGGTTGACAGGCTTGCAAGACAATGACGAATTCTTTGGAGGTATCTGGAACTGGATTCGTTCTGACGAACGGGCGTTCCCTCCCCTAGGGATTTTCGACAAATTTGGTGATTTCGAAACCTTCCTAGGCGGTCGTTGGGGACCATTTGTGTTGGCCCGTACCTTTAATAATGACTTACAGGGTGGTGGAGATATTGGATTGAGCCCACCGGTTAAAGCTCCTACCGGTAACCGTCAGATGGGACCAGAAACGATGATCAACCTTCAGGAACTTCCTGATGTAGATATTGTATTCACGGCTAATCCTGACCTATGGTCTCGTTGTGTTGTCGTAGAGACTTCGCCTAACTCTGGTCTGGGATCAGGTGCATGGCAGCTCTCAGCCAAATGGCGCAACAATGTAGATAAAACTGGTGCTGACCAAGGCACAAAGAGTGTTGAGGATCATGGTATGGGCTGGTTCCCTGGCTATGCGATCAATGTCAATACCGGTGAGCGTCTCGCGATCTTCTTTGGTGAAAGTGAGTGGGATCAGCTAAATAATGGCGATGACATGCTGTTTAACCCTACTAGTTCATTTGGTACTAATCTTGACCGAGTAGGGGGGCGTCATTATGTCTGGGTAACCGATTTGCCTTACGATGAGCAATTCAGCCTATTAAAAGATTCTCTGCAAAATGCCGACTATGCTGGTACTGGTGGATTCCCTGATGCGATTTTCTTTGACGAAACTGGTCATAACTTAGCCAGTGTCTATAAGCATGTTGCTTGGGCCGGAATTCCATTGACCTCTAGTGGGTTTGAATTCGAAAATCCGAGCCAAATTCCTACTGATGCGCGCGTTTCACTACGTGTCAATCAACCGTTCCGCTCGCGGGAAAACACCAATGACATCCCAACCTTTGTCTTCAACACTATTGATGAAGCCGCCTTATTGGAGCAAACAGAAGTGGCCCAAAACGCGCTTGATTTGATCAATGTAGTGCCGAATCCCTACTACGCTTATTCTTCTTACGAAAATGGGCAGCTGGATAATCAAGTGAAGCTTACCAATCTCCCGCAGAAGTGCCGGGTAAGTATCTTTACGCTCAATGGTTTCCTTGTCAAGCAATTCATCAAAGATTCAGAATCTCCTGAATTGCGCTGGGACTTGAAAAACCAAAGTGGGGTACCTGTTGCTAGTGGGGTGTATATCATCCATATCGATGCCAACATTGACGGTCAAAATCTCGGCGAAAAAATCGTCAAACTCTTTGCCGTCATGCGTCAAATTGACCTTGATTCCTTCTAAAACGATTATAGTCTAGCGTTCCGCGTCGCGGAACGCTAGCACTTCTAAACAAATAATTTGCTAAACTGAAATGAGAAAGTTTACGCTGTTAATAATACTGGTAATCACAGCCAGCACGCTTTGGGCTCAAGAACCACCTGAAAGGGTGGGACAAGCTGGCGCGGCAGAACTGTTGATCAATTCTATGCCGAGAAGCTCTGCTTTCAAGGGCTTAGATATTGCGAGTGCAGATGGGATCGAAGCTTCTTGGGTAAACCCTGGCGGTATTGCCCGTACCACTGGAACTGAGTTGATGTTTGCCCGCACCGATTGGCTCATGGGGTCCGACATCCAAATCAATAGCTTTGGTTTTTCCCAAGGTCTCGGCAATGAAAATGGAGTACTAGGTGTACTCGTCAATGCCTTTAGTATGGGCGAATTTGTCCGTACTACTACCTCGCAACCTGACGGTACCCTCGGTACATTTAGCCCAACTTATATCAACATCGGTCTTTCGTATGCACGCAAATTTACCGAGCGTATTCACGTTGGATTTACCACTCGTATCGTGCACGAATCTACTCCTGAAGTTATCGCCAACGGCGTTGCTTTTGATGCTGGGATCCAATATCGTGCGGGCGAGAGAGATCGCCTTAAGCTAGGGATCGCGTTGCGAAATGTTGGCCCTACTATGCGCTTTGGTGGAGATGGCCTTTCTGGTCGTGTTCCCATTGAACCAAAGAATCCATTTTCTTCTCGTATCAACATTCCTACCGCTGCTTTTGAATTGCCAGCGACGCTAAGTATGGGTGGTTCTTATGACTTCTTCTTAGGAAGTAGTAATACTGTTTCGCTCTTGGCAGGATTCATCTCTAACTCTTATTACCAAGACCAAGGTGGTTTAGGACTTGCTTATAAGTACAAAGATTACGTTATTATAAGAGGCTCTTTCTTATACGAGAATGGCATCTTTGGCAAAATCATCGGTGTAGATAACCGTTACAACGCTCACACTGGCGGTGCCTTGGGAGCGACTTTCCAAGTTCCATTTGGTACTGGGAAGTACGATGCCAGCGGAAATGAAACCTTTTCCATGTTCTCGCTAGACGCTAGCTATCGCTTTAGTAATCCTTTTGGTGGAACCTTGACGATGGGTGCGCGTATAGACATCTAAGAATACCATAAAACAACATAATATTGATTGGGTTGGCTTTTGGCCGACCCAAGTCTTTTTTTTCTATTTAAGAACCAATCAATTGTTACAAACAATTAAAATTTTTCGGCTATGAGTGACGTAAAATACATGACAAAGGAGGGACTGGATAAGTTGAACGCAGAACTCGCCGACATGAAAGGCCCCCAAAGAAAAGCAGTTGCTGCCGAGATTCAAGAAGCACGTGAAAAGGGAGACCTTAGCGAGAATGCAGAGTATGACGCTGCCAAGGAAAAGCAGGGGCTACTTGAAATGAGAATCGCTAAACTCGAAGAAGCTTTAGCTACAGCAAGAGTGCTGGACGAAAGTGAAGTTGACCTGACTAAAGCATATATCCTTTCGACAGTGAAGTTGAAAAACCTCAAAATGAAGAAGGTCTTTACCTATACCCTCGTTTCTGAAGAGGAAGCTGATATCAAAACCAACCGCATCTCAGTCAAATCCCCCGTAGGTAAAGCCGTACTTGGCAAGGCTGTTGGAGACATCGTTTCCATTGAAGTTCCTGCCGGTAAGTTAGAGTTTGAACTACTTGAAATCTCTCGCTAGACAAGCATGGCCTCTATCTTTACTAAGATTGTTCGTGGCGAAATTCCTTGCTACAAAATCGCTGAGACAGAAGATTATCTTGCCTTTTTAGACATTAGCCCCTTGGCCAAAGGCCATACTTTAGCTATCCCTAAGGTGGAGGTAGATTATTTGTTTGATCTCAAAGAAGATCAATATGTTGGGCTCCATCTGTTTGCCCGTGAAGTCGCTAAGGCGATCAAGGCTGTTGTTCCCTGTGAACGTATCGGTACTGCTGTCGTCGGGTTGGAAGTACCGCATGCTCACATTCACCTAGTACCCATCAACCAGATTGATGATCTCCGCTTTGATAAGCCTAGAGTGGAGCTGAGTCCTGAAGAAATGAATCAGCTAGCTGCTGCAATTCGTCAGCAACTGTAAAACACTCAAAAAGTAAGCCCTAGCAAAGCCTTCAATAGTTTTGCTACGGCTTTGTCTTTATAAACTCTTGCTTATCGCTTTTTCAGCTTATCAGGATTGGCTTTGACAAATGCTCCCCAATTTTTGTGCTGAGTGCCTGTCTTGCTGTTGATGCCTTGAAAAAAATGGCAAACTGCTACCGCTAGGCCATCTGTAGCATCAAGTGGTAGGTCATGAACCTCAAAATTGAGCATCTGTTTGAGCATGCCCGCTACTTGTTCCTTACTTGCTCCTCCCTTACCGGTAACGGACATTTTTACTTTCTTTGGCGCATATTCAAATATTGGGATATCAAAGCTTAGTCCTGCCGCCATCGCCACGCCTTGTGCCCGCCCCAATTTGAGCATGGACTGCACGTTCTTGCCATAAAATGGAGCTTCCAGCGCCAATTCTCTCGGGCGAAACTCCTTGATCAAACCACAAACTCGATCGTAGATCTTTTTGAGCTTGGCGGGATGATCGATACTACTCTTGCCCAACTGTATCACGCCTGCGGCGATAACCTCCATCCGTTTGCCCTTACCTACGATAATCCCGTAGCCAGTTACATTCGTACCAGGGTCAATCCCCATTATTATGCGTTGCGCCATACTGAAGGTTAGATTTGCCGCAAAAAGATACGCATAATGTGGCGATTCCCCCTACCTTTGGAAAGGATGAAAAGCTTTGCCCTTCGCTTATATCAATCATTGCGTGCCGACAGCAGTCCCCTTTGGCTGCGAGTTGCTCAATTATTGATTACCATTGGTGTCTTAGGCTTTGTCTATCATCGCCTGAGTCAAGAAGATTGGCAAGATTGGAGCACCCGCTTACCCAATACCCTCTGGCAACAAGCATTTTTATTATTGACAATCGCACTTATCCCAGCCAACCTCGGTCTTGAAACCCGCAAATGGCAGGTGTTAGTTCGCACCTACTATCCTCAGATTAGCTTTTTGCAACTTTTTCGGGCCGTATTGGCGGGAATGGCAACGGGTATCTTTACCCCCAATCGCATTGGTGAATACGCTGGTAGGGTAATGAGTTTGCCTCAGGGCTTTCGTTTAGAGGCAGGCACTCACACTTTGGTCAATCGTCTGCTCCAAATGCTGGCTACCCTTTTGGTAGGTACGCTGAGCTGGCTAGGACTTTGGTATGTTGAAGGAGCGCAGTTTAGTACTCTAATCGGCATAGATGAGCGATTTGCTCTGGGCATTGGGGCTGTTTTGAGCTTATGCGTGATGCTATACTTTTGGATCCTGCTTCGTCCCCAGTGGCTTTTGCAGTTAGTCCGTCTTCATCGTTGGGAGTTGCCCTTCGTGCAACGCATCTATCAGGCCCTGATTGGCTTAGAGACGAAGCAAATTGTCAAGGCCTTGGGCTTGGCCATTTTGCGCTATGCAGTTTTTACGACTCAGTATATCTTATTACTCTACGCCTTCGGTTATGAAGGAAGCCTTTTGCTCATCCTGGGATTGATCGGGCTTTGCTTTTTGATCAAATCGCTTTTGCCGTCCATTGCCTTGACGGAGCTGGGGGTGCGAGAATCGGTAGCTCTATGGCTGATGGGCGCTTTTTCGGTAGCGGCATTTACCATAGTCGGCAGCACATTTATCCTCTATATTTGTAATCTGATCTTGCCTTCCCTACTAGGCTTGTATTTTGTTTATCGAATCCGCGCCTAATGTCGCTCATCCTTTCGCTCACCCTCCTATGTTTGTTCTTTTATCTCGGCTTTGTGTTGAGAGCAGGCTGGCATTTTGCCCGAATTGAGCGTTCCGTGCTCCCGATAGCTATCGGGAGTCTCCCCTCAAAAAACTTTATCAGCGTTGTCATCCCCGCTCGTAATGAAGCAGAAAATATCGCTAGCTGCCTAAGCTCAGTCCTGCAACAAGATTATCCCCCAGAGCGCTTTGATGTGATCCTCATCAATGATCACTCCACTGACGAAACCGCCTCGATTGCGCGTTCTCTGCAAGAGGCTTACCCACAACTCAAGGTCTATGATTTACCCTCCGGGCAACGCAATGCCTACAAAAAAGCGGCTTTGAGTTATGCGATTGAGCGTTCTCAAGGAGAAATCATCCTCCAAACTGACGCCGACTGTATCGTCCCTCCTCAATGGCTGAGTACAATCGCTTCTTTTTTTGATGAGCAAACCATGCTCGTCTCGGGGCCGGTGCAACTGACCTATCAAAATCATTGGTTACAACGCCTACAATCGCTAGAATCTAAGGGCTTGGTAGTACTTGGAGCCGGTTCGCTAACGGCTGGTACACCCAATATGGCGAATGGAGCAAACTTAGCCTATCGCAAGGAGGCTTTCGAAGCTGTCGGGGGCTTCAATAATGTAGATGGAGTAGCTTCTGGTGATGATGAATTTCTCCTACACAAAATCCATCAGGCCTTCCCAGGCAAGTTGAAGTTTGCCAAGGCAAAGGAGGCGATTGTCAAAACCCCCGCTCAACCCAATTGGTCGGCACTCAAAGCGCAACGCCTGCGCTGGGTCAGTAAAGCACGCGCTTACGAAAACCGCTGGGTGAATGTAGTACAGCTGCTATCCTACCTAGGTTTTTGGAGTTTTCCATTATTGCTGGTTTATGGATTCTGGCAGCCGCTTTCCTGGGTGATTTTTCTACTCGCTTTTGGCCTCAAATCCCTCATCGATTT
>JBCCQN010000054.1:0-41066 GCA_039024315.1 Bacteroidota bacterium | reverse complement strand
ATCCGTGGGATGGAAGCCAACAAGGGTACTGACTCTGGTGACCAACCAGACATCAACCCTATTCAGAATTACACTGAGGCTTCTACCAATCCTTATCTGAATTCAAAATGGCGCTCTTTATACGAGTCCATCTCACGCTGTAATTCAGTATTGCTGGTAACTCAGCGTGCCTTGGACGAAGGCAACATTACTGAAGAGCAGGCTACTTCTTTCCGCCAGCAGGCACGTGCCCTTAGAGGACACTACCACCTAGAAGCGTGGAAGATGTGGCAGAACATCCCCTACGTAGATGAAAATACGGATCAGTCAACGCTAACCAATACCGAAGATGTTTCTGATCAAATTATCGCTGACTTGATGGAAGGTACAAACCTTCCTAACAACATGGGCCAAATTGGCCGTTTCAATGGTACGGTATCTCAAGTAATTCTTGCCAAAGCCTATATGCAAATGAAAGGCGACTACGCAAGTGCTAAAACTCTACTTGACGATGTTGTTGCTAGTGGTACTAAGCCTGATGGTTCTGCTATCGGCTTGGAAGACAAGTATGGCGACATTTTTGATGCTGCTAATCGTAATGGTATTGAGGCTGTTTACACAGTGCAATACTCTGTAAACGATGGTTCTGGAGGATGGAATGGTGGTTTTGGTGAAGTTTTGAACTTCCCTTACAAGTCTGGCGGTTCTCCTGGGGGTTGCTGCGGCTTTTTCCAACCGACGCAAGAGTTTGTAAACTCTTTCCGTACGTCTAATGGTCTTCCTTTGCTAGACGGATCTTATAACAATGATCCAGTATTGAATGACCAAGGATTGCCAGCTAGTGATCCTAGCTATGTTGAAGATCCAGGCGAATTAGATCCTCGCCTTGACTGGACTGTCGGTCGTCGTGGTATTCCTTACCTTGACTGGGGAGACCACACTGGACAAGACTGGGTTCGTGATCAGTCTTATGCTGGTCCATTTAGCCCTAAGAAGCAAGTGTACAAGAAGGCTCAAGAAGGTAACCTTACTGAGGTTGGAAACTGGACTTCTGGCTGGACTGCCAATGGCTACCGTATGATCCGTTATGCTGATGTACTTCTTCTTCTTGCTGAATGTCAGATCGAAACAGGTGATCTTGCTGGTGCCCTTACTAACGTAAATGCGATTCGTAACCGTGCTGCTAATGCTGACGGCTTCGTCAAAGAAGACGATGGTACTACAGATGCGGCAAACTATGTGATTGCTCCTTACGCTGAATTTACCAGTGCAGACCAAGCGCGTGATGCTCTTTACATGGAGCGTAAGCTAGAGCTAGGTATGGAAGGACATCGTTTCTTTGACCTCGTTCGCTGGGGCATTGCGCAGACTGAGATCAATCGTATCTTGGACTACGAAAAGCCACTTCGCACGCTACTGTATAACTCAGATGCTAGCTTCGGTCCTGAAGACCTCAAATTCCCAATTCCTCAGCGTCAAATTGACCTGAGCAACGGTAATTTGACTCAGAACCGTTAATTGATCTAAGATATATGATAAAGGAGGCTTACCATTAGGTATGCCTCCTTTTCCTTTCCCTCATCTTCCTTGTATGAAAATTTTTCCTTCTATTTTATTGCTAGTTTTATTGTCTGCTTGTGTAAAGCCGAGCCCGCTCTTTGAGCGAGTGCTTGGAGAGCAAACAGGTATAGACTTCGTCAACGAGATTATCGAGGATGACAGTCTCAATATCTTCCGAGACGAGTATATGTACAATGGAGGAGGGGTAGGGATAGCTGACCTCAACCAAGACGGTTTATCAGACCTTATTTTTACCGGAAATAAAGTCCAATCACGCATCTACCTCAATCGCGGCGAATTTAAGTTTGAAGATATCAGTGCCCAATTTGTCGGCTTAAGTAATGACAATTGGGTCAGTGGAGTATCCGTTGTGGACATCAATTCAGACGGCTGGCCGGATTTATACTTTGCTATTACTTCTAGTGCCGACTCCGTCGAACGCCAAAACCAACTATGGCTCAACCAAGGCTTAGATGCCGATGGATTACCAGCGTTCCGCGAAGCGGCTACCCAATACGGAATTGCTGACCAAGGTTACTCGGTACATAGCGCCTTCCTCGACTATGATCTTGATGGCGATCTCGATCTTTATGTCCTTAATAATATTGTCAATAATAACGTCCCCACTACCTATCGCCCGAAAATTACGGATGCCAGTGCCAATAACAATGATCAATTTTATCGCAATAATGGCGATGGCACCTTTAGCAATATCACCAAGGAAGCAGGCATTACCTATGAGGGTTATGGCTTGGGCATCGCAGTTGGAGATATCAATAAAGACGACTATCCCGACATCTATATTTCCAACGATTATATCGCCAACGATTTACTTTACCTCAATCAAGGCGATGGCACTTTTGTGAATCAAGCAGATACCATCCTGTCCTACAACTCTAAGTTTTCGATGGGCAATGATATGTCCGATATCAATAATGATGGCCTACCCGACGTGATGACGCTGGATATGTTTCCTGAGAAATATCCTCGTAAAAAACAGACCATCAACGGCTTTAGCTATCAATTTTACCTCAACGACCAAAAGTACGGCTATCAACACCAATACGTCCGTAATATGGTCCACCTGCACAACGGATTTAACCAAAACAAACTACTGCCTTACAGTGAAGTGGGGCAGCTAATGGGAGTCTTTCAAACCGAATGGAGCTGGTCGCCCCTATTTGCTGATTATGACAATGATGGGGATCGCGATCTCTTGATCACTAATGGTTTTCCCAAAGACCTAACGGATAAAGACTTTACCAACTACCAAGCTCAGATGGGGGGCTATCTCGCCAGCGAAAAGCAATTGTTAGCCCGTATCCCCATTGTCAAAGTTTCTAATTTTGCTTACGAAAATACTGGCGATCTCAAATTTGTAGATCGCACCAAAGATTGGGGCATAGAGATCCCTTCCTTTTCCAATGGGGCTGCTTTTGTAGACCTCGATCTAGATGGTGATCTTGATTATGTAGTCAATAATATCAATGATCCTGCCTTTATCTATAAAAATAACAGCCAATCCAGTGATAAAAATCCTGCTCACTTTCTACGCATAAAACTCAAAGGGGCTGATAAAAATCTTGCTGCTATTGGGGCCAAAGTTGAACTGTGGAGCGGCGATTTGTATCTCTTTGATGAGCACTTTCTCTCGCGTGGATATATCTCCTCAGTGGAGCCTATCATACACTTTGGCCTTGGGGCAAATAGCAAGGTAGATTCTATCAGAGTAGTTTGGCCAGGAGGCAAGCAAGAGAGCATCATCAAGGAACCAAAAGTCGATCAAATTTTAGCTATTTCGATTGAGGGCGCTCGGCTCAGGACTGCTGCGCAGAACGCTCAGTCAAGTCTGTTTAGTGTCAATACGGAGCTAATCGATTATCTGCATCAAGAAGAAGATTATATCGATTTCTTTCAGGCCCAACGCATCATCCAACATAAATTTTCCCAAATCGGGCCTTGCTTAGCCCAAGGCGATTTGAATAATGATGGTCTAGAAGACCTGCTCATCGGCGCCAGTGATAAAAATCCCACCACGGCTTACTTACAGCAAGACGGTCAGTTTTTACCCGCTGATATTGAGGGACTTACTGATGAAAAAGTTTGCACTGAGTCTGATTTACTCCTGCTTGATTTAGACGGCGATGGGGATGATGATCTAATCGCATTAGCAGGTGGCTATGCCAATCAAAAAGCAGAGGATTATCGCCATTATGTCTATTACAATGAAGGAAGCCGTTACCGCAAAGATTCTCTTTCGCTACCTTATTTCCCCGCCTCTGTAGTCAAAGAAATAGACTTTGACCATGATGGGGATCTCGACCTATTTGTCGGTGCGAGGGTAGAAAAAAACAACTTCCCCCAGGCGGGCGCTTCCTACCTTCTTCGTAATGAGGGTGGGCGGCTTGAGACGGATGAATCTCTCACTTTCGCCATCGGTATGGTGACCGATGCGGTTTGGAGCGATTATGATGGCGATGGTTGGGAAGACCTTCTGATTAGCCGTGAATGGAACAGCCTCCTTTGGTTAAAAAATGATGGCGGTAAAGCGTTCCACCCCGTGGCCGATGAAAGGATGGTCACCAAAAAAGGCTTTTGGTCCTCTGTCCTTGCCGTAGATTTGGATCAGGATGGGGATGATGATTATATCTTGGGTAATCTCGGTATAAACCATCGCTTTACCATCAGTGATACCTACCCGATGCGTCTATACGCTATCGACATTGACGCCAATAGCACCCTAGATCCGATTGCCACTGCTTATTGGCAAGATGATCAGGGTAAAATGCAGGAGTATCCCGTCAATTATATGGATGAATTGATGGCCCAGTCGCCCTTTTTCAAGAAGTACACTACCAGTTATACTACTTTCAGCAAGAGCCCTGTTAGCATGATTTTTAATACTGATAGTATCCCTGAATATCAAATTTATACGGTCAACACCAGTGTGAGCTATGTGATGTGGAACGAGGGGGAAAGCTTCCGTTGGGAGGCTTTGCCGACCGAACTGCAGTTTTCGCCCATCAAAGAAATGCTGGTGCAAGACTTTGATCTAGATGGCCATATTGATGTATTGATTGCGGGTAATGATCATAGTTATGATGTGGCTACTGGTAATTATGATGCCAATAAAGGCTATCTACTCAAGGTAAACAAACAGCAAGAGTTGAGCGTTCTGCGACCAGCAGAAACTGGCCTCCTCCTCAATGGGCAAGTAGAATCTCTATTGTATTTCGACGGGGAGCAAGCGTATCTTGTGGCTGGAATCAATCGCCGTAAAATTGCGGTCTTCGAACATCAAAAAAGACAAGCTCAATAATCCATGGAAAATCCTTGGAAAATTAAATCTAAGCAAGAGATCTACAATAATCCTTGGATCAAGCTAACTGAGCATCAAGTTACTACCCCCGGCGGTAATCCCGGTATTTACAGTACGGTTCACTTTCACAATCGAGCCGTTGGCGTAGTACCTTATCAAGATGGCTACATCTGGATGGTGGGTCAATTTCGCTTTCCTCTAGATGAATATCACTGGGAAATCCCAGAAGGAGGCTGCCCTCCTGGAGAGGATCTACTCGTCACAGCCGAGCGAGAACTCAAAGAGGAGACCGGCTTAATCGCCGAACGCTATGAGCCTATCGTAGAGATGCACCTTTCCAATGCTGTCAGCGACGAATGGGCCATCATTTATTTGGCTACCGGTTTGACGGAGGGCGAAGCAGAACCTGAAGAGTCTGAGGCTATCGATATCCAGAAATGGACCTTAGAGGAGCTTTACCAAAAGGTTGAAGCTGGTGAAATTACTGATTCTATGACCGTAGCCGCGATTTATAAAATGCAGTTGCTCAAACTAGAAGACAAGCTTTGAGGAGGGAGAGCCAAAGCTCATTTTTCGCTGATGTTCTTTTGGTTAAGCCTGATTGAGCCTCCCATTTGGCAGGCAGTAAACGTAATCGAGACGCGATTGGGGCACGCGAAGCGGCAACTTTAAGTAATTAGACATTCGTATCCAGTATCAAGACCTAGGAAGATTGGGCTACATGGTTCAGCAAAACCTTTTTTTTCGGTATTACATACTTTTTACTCTGTACTTAAGTAGTGGCGATCCCATTTGACGTCAATACGAAACCCAATCAAAAAGCATTCAAAAAATCCGTTCTTTTTTTGCTCAGAAAGCCTTTCCTTTGTGGGTAAAACTTACCCAGCCCCCTATGGTAAAGAGTCCGATCCAATACAATCGACGCAGCCTTTCAAACGAATTCCTTCTCGAGTTATATCAAGATATTTTGCTTCCTCGCATGGTGGAAGAAAAGATGCTGATCCTGCTGAGGCAAGGAAGAATCAGCAAATGGTTTTCTGGTATTGGTCAAGAAGGCATCGCCGTTGGTCTGACCAAAGCTTTGCAGACTCAGGACTACATCCTACCTCTGCATCGCAATTTAGGCGTTTTTACGACTCGGCGTATTCCTTTGCGTCGCCTGATCGAACAGTGGCTCGGCAAAGCCGAGGGCTTTACCCATGGACGTGATCGCTCGTTTCACTTTGGCTCTCCGAAGCACCGAATCTTTGGTATGATCTCTCACCTCGGGGCTATGCCACCCGTAGCTGATGGCCTCGCCCTCGCTAGCAATCTTGATAATCAGGACTTTATTGCCGTACCCTTTTCGGGTGATGGCGGTGCGAGTGAAGGTGATTTCCATGAAGCCATTAATGTAGCTTCGGTTTGGGATATTCCGGTCCTTTTTGTGATCGAAAATAATGGCTATGGCCTGAGTACGCCTGGTCGTGAGCAGTTTCGCTGCGAGAGCTTAGCCGATCGTTCCCATGGTTATGGGATCAAAGGTTACTCTATTGATGGCAACAATGTGCTAGAAGTATATCACGTGGTCAGTGCCATTGCGCGCCAGATGCGAGAAGACCGTAAGCCGGTCATCTTGGAGTGTAATACCTTCCGCATGCGGGGCCACGAAGAAGCTTCTGGTACCAAATATGTTCCCCAAGCGCTATTTGACGAATGGGGTTTGAAAGATCCTGTCAATAATTTTGAGCAATTTCTTCTGGCTGAAGGGGTGATCAGTGAGGAGCGTATTAAGCAATTGCGCAAATCTACTAAGGATCACATCAATGAGGCAGTCAAAGAGGCTTTTGATGCACCAAGCATTAGCGTCTCTCTTGCTCAAGAGAAGAAAGATGTCTTTGCTCCAGCCAACTATTCACTTGAAATCCCCAATCCCGCTCAAAGCAAAGAAATCCGCTTTGTAGATGCGATCAGTGAGGGCCTTCGCCAAGCGATGGAAAAGCATGATGATCTCGTTTTGATGGGCCAAGATATCGCCGAATATGGCGGCGTTTTCAAAATCACCGAAGGCTTTGTAGAAGCGTTCGGCAAAGCCAGAGTCCGTAATACTCCAATCTGCGAATCCGCTATCATCGGTGCGGGTATGGGACTTTCTCTCGCTGGCCACAAGGCGATGGTCGAAATGCAGTTTGCTGACTTCGTTTCCTGTGGTTTCAACCAAATCGTCAATAATCTCGCCAAAAACCATTATCGCTGGGGCCATGCCCCTGATGTGGTAGTACGGATGCCAACCGGAGGTGGTATGGGGGCAGGGCCTTATCACTCCCAAAGCAATGAGTCTTGGTTTACCTCGGTGCCTGGACTCAAAATCGTTTATCCCTCCAATCCGATGGATGCGAAGGGCCTCTTGACCAGTGCGATTCTTGACCCTAATCCAGTCCTGTTTTTTGAACATAAGGGGCTTTATCGTTCTATCACCGGCGATGTACCCGCTGAATACTATAATCTCCCGATCGGTGAAGCCGATATCGTACAAAGTGGTGAGGACATTAGTATTATCACTTATGGTATGGGAGTACATTGGGCTAAGACTGCTGCGGCAAAGCTGCCAGATGCCAGTATCGAAATCCTTGACCTGCGAACCCTAATCCCTTGGGATACTGAAAGTATATTCCGCTCAGTACGCAAAACCGGTAAATGTATCGTGCTGTATGAGGACACTTATACAGGTGCTTTTGGTGCGGAGATTGCTGCCAGTATTGGGGAACATTGCTTCGCCGAACTAGACGGTCCGGTAGTGAGAGTAGGCTCCTTAGATACGCCTGTACCTTTTCATCCCGACTTAGAAAAACAGTTTATGGCGAATGCCCGTCTCGAAGCTAAGTTGAAAGATTTGCTCGCTTTTTAGGCGGTAGAGGCATTTAGGTCTCATTAGGTTTGCTGCTGCGCAGAACGTTCAAACTTTTGGTACAGTATAGATATCCGAGCGATAACCTGTAGATCTGACATGCATGCTACATCACGAATAAGCGTTCTGCGCAGCAGTAAACCCTCGCTTGGGGCAAATGCGAATCGTATTGCAATGTCTCTCTAAGGATCGAACCCGAAGTTTTCAGTACTAGGACCTTTAAAAATTGGGCGATATGAAACCTTTAGGCTTCTCTCTTTTTCCTAAATCCTCTTGTCTTCCACACTCTTATTTTGTTCTGATTCTTTAAGTACTTAGACAATAGTATCCAGTATTAAGACCTAGGAAAACTGGACTACATGGTTCAGCAGAACCTTTTTTCTCGCTACTACATACTTTTTACTTTCTATTTAAATGAAAAATATTACTCCAATCATAGGACTCCTCTTGGCGATTATTGGCATTGGTATGGGTCTGTTTTGGTTGCTTGCCAAAGAAGTAGCGCCTGCTCCTACTCATGAGCAAAAAAAGACTAGCTCGAAGGCTGAAAATGATTTTGCAGTAGAAGTGGATTGGGGATTGGTACCGGCTGGCGTAGAGCTATATGCGTGGCGCTCTGATTGGGAGGATTATGCCTTCGGCCAAGGCTCTATCGTGGTCTATGACTTTAGAGCCCAAGCCCTCAGCAAGGAGCGGCCCATTGAGGCGCTAAAAATGGATTTTGCTTTGTTGTATGAGGTAGATAAGCCCATTAGGCAATATCATATCGATACTACTTTCGATCATTTACAGGCCCAAGATGTCATTTCAATAAATTGGCGGTTTCAAGATACCATACCCGCTCAAATGAATCCACTCAAAACCAGGGTCAGTAATATCAATCTTCGCTTTAGGGATAGTGCTCAATTGAGTAGTTCTTGGCCCATCGAGCCTCTTTGGGCAGGAAGTCAACCAAAAAATGTTGATTTTTCATTTGAGAGCCGTGCGATTATTCAAAAGGAAAATGGTCCGCTTGATACAGGATGGCTAGTGTTTTCTTTTGCTACCTATAATCAAGGTCGAATACCGATTGAATATTTGCAGATCAAAATAGAAGCATTTGACCAAGAGGACAATTTGTTGTTTTCAGCCTCCAAAAAGGTGATAGACGACTATGACGCCCCTATGCAAGCAAAGAGTTCGCGGCTCAGTTTGCTTAAGCTAAAGCCAAGTGCAGATTTTAAACTAGCGTCTTTGGCCTACTTCAAGTTTACCGTCCTTGAAGCAGATTATTAGGCAATGAAAAAGGAGTCTGAATCGGCATTCAGACTCCCAGATGTATAATGATATGTAACCATTACTGCCAAATAAATTTCTTCGCAAAGATGGGATAACCCACCGGATCTAGTACTTGTAAAATATAGATGCCTTTTGGAAGATTAGGGTAAGTCAAAGGTATATGGTTGTGGCCGCTTTGTAGCGTAATTGCCACCCGTTGATATTCTTTACCTGATACATCAAGTACGCTCACAAATCCTGCTGTCTGTTCTGGGGCAAACCACTGTAAACCAAGTGATTGAATGCCAGGTTGATTGATAAGCTGCGCAATTTCTTGGCCCTTTTCTGGTCGTACATTGACGATAGGGGAGAAAGAAAAATTACCATCAAAGTCGCTTTGTTTGACCCGATAATAGAGCTGATCATGGATCAAAAATGGATCTGTAAAGCGATATTCCATGGGGCTATCGGCAGTCCCTCTACCTTGAATACGCCCAATTTCTTCAAATGCTCCCTCCCCAATCTGGCGTTCTACGGTAAAATAATCATTGTTTACCTCTTTGCTGACTTCCCAACGGAGCATAATACTTTCGTCTTGTATCTCCGCACTGATTGCTTGCCACTCCACTGGGAAATTACTATTGATGCTGACCTTAGTGGCGAGACAACTGATCATACAATCTGCGTAGGTTTCGGTGCAGTTACCCGGTATCACGCTACAATTGCAGGGGTTGGTCAAGCCAAAGCCGATCAAACCACCAAGGTCAGAAATTGCGTTGCTAAAAAAGCTTTTGCCATCGGTCGTGCTACTGACAATAAATGACAAATCGTTGAGGTTAGCTCCACCGCTGATACCTAAAGCCGTAATTGGCAGATAGATGGTATAAAATGTGGCTTGGTAAGTACCACTGCAGTTTGCCGCATTGTACTCCGAGTAAGCGATTTGCCAATTGCTCGAAAAACTGGTCTCGGCTGCGTAAGTTTCATCTACAAGATGCAGACCGTCAACATCATAGATTGCCAAACTTGGGTTGCTACTACCAGGAGCTTTGAATCTAATCTCTTTTTCGAAGCCAGCATTGCCAAACACATAATTGGTATCAGCGCTCGCTCCCATGCCGCCTAATAAGCCGTCGTTGCTCAATAAGATGCTAAACCCATGGTCTGCTCCCTCGTTCTGCGCAGCACGAACTCTAAAGGCAATATACTGATTACCAGTCATTTCGAAGATTGAGTAATAGGCAAAGCTCCCACTACTCATTCCGTCTGCTACTAGATCCCCGCCATTGCAAGGACCGCCGCTATAAGTATCGCCACTCGTTTCTAGGTCCAAGCCTTTAAATTCTGTCCAGCCTAGGATGAGGTCACTGCCAGAGGCCAAAGCTTCGAATTCAGATAATTCGGAAGTGCCATTGCCTGTAAAGGTACCATCTAAGGTAGCCGCTATCGAACAATTGCCATCGGGATCTAACATGCTGTTTTGGCCAATCACACAAGAAACGGTTTGGCCGCTACTATTGATCTGGGTGATTTGACCACCATCTTGGGCAAAGAGAGAGGGAGTACTAAGGAGAAGGCACAATAGGACTAATAGCAAGGTGAGATGCAGACGTTCTGAAGAGGGCATACGGTTTAGGTGTTTGTATTTTTTACCGGATTATTGCTAGGATTCAATAGGTTTGGGAAGTGTTTTTGCCTTAAATGTGTTTTGTATTTGCATTAACTACAATAACAAGATGGCCCCAAAAACCTTCTTTTGATAGGCTTTTGGGTTAAATGGTAAATACTGAGGAGATTTTGGTGAATATTTTGTGCCGACTGAATGATCCGCTGTGTGAACTATTATTTTGTTGGGACCTTTTTGCCTACTGAATACTTATGTTTTCGTTGATAATTGAGGAAAGTGAGTCTAATGCCTTCGCTTCATAGAGATGCCCAAGATCAGCGGCTGTGCGACCTGGTTCCAGCGCTGCTTTGTAGTTTACATAGTCCTGAAATCGGATGCCTCCTAGGGTTCGAGGGTTATAGGCTTTACGAAATCTGAGGCCCCCGCCATCGGTTTCATAGCTGTAAGCAAGATAATCTAGGTAATGCGACTCTTGCTCAAACCAATAAACGAAGATATCTGTATAGTCTTTTCCGCCCCCTTCTTGCTCAAATGTTACTTCTACCTTGTAGTACTTTTTAGCATCAATGCTTTCTTCTCCTAAGTATCTTTTATTGACAGCTGGATCATTTAGACCATAAGGCAAGCGGATAAAATAAAGCACCGAGTTCACGCTATTGCTATACATGGAATCCTGCTCATGAGAGGTGACTAAGCGTTCCCCGTTAAGGGTCCTAAAAAAATCATCGTTGGATAAATGATCCTGAATTTGGCCTGTGCTATCCTCAAAAGCGCGCGTATATAGATAACGTCCGTCTGCAGTGGACCAAGCGTAGGTTTTGCCTCTGAAAGTAAATTGATAGTTGCTATTCGCAAAACGCTTTCCTCCATGAGCCTCAATCGCTTGATCGACGATGATTTGAGCTTTGTCTGTGGGCTGCGAAGGGGACTTTTTAGGGCTACAACTGAGGGTAAAACCCAAAATGAGAAGGCCAAAGAAGAGTCTGGTCCAGTACATAATATTTGCTTTAAGCGGCAAATTACATCTGAACGAGTAAATAATTGTCCTCTGGGCGTCAGCTTATCTGATAATTAACTCAATACTCCTTTCCCTATACTTAAGTACAGAGTAGAAAGTATGTAGTATTGAGAAAAAAGGTTCTGCTGAACCACATAGTCCAATTTTATTAGGTCTTAATACTGAATACTATTGTCTAAGTACTTAATACTATTTACTCGGTACTTAAAAACAAACCCTATTCATCAGAATAGGGCCATTGAGAGAGGAGTAAAAAATTCTTGGTGTGTGAGTTTGTAATGCTTTCAAATTGCTGTAAGGACGTGCATAATCCCCATCCTAATAGCTAATTAGGCAATTTTGTGTAAAAGCTGAATCTACATTTGGCGGAAAGTTGATTTATCTCACGAAATAATTTTCTGTAGCAAAATAATCGCATCTTTGACCGTTGTAAATGCGCGGTCTGGAAACAAAGGAAAAGGAGGGTTAATGCGTTTCAGTAGGCGGCTTTGATAGGTTCTGACGGTATCAAGCGAGTAGCCAGTACTTTTTGAAATCTCTTTGATCGTATGCTTTCCCTCTAGATTGGCCATAAGCATTTTTGCCTCATTGGCGGGTAAAACCTCCAAAATCGCTGGGAGCATAAAACTTTTTAAGATGGCAAATAAGGAAGCCGTTTCGGTATCTCCGTCCGTATTGATGATGTCAGAAAAAATCGCTCCGTTTTGCGTAATGACGCTCTGATACGAATTGAGAAAAGTATAGCGATTAAGATGAGCCAACAAAGTCTTGTTAGGCGACAGGCGAAGAATTTCGGCAGTTTGCTGCCACCACTCATAAGTTCTCTTGCCTTCGGCCTTACCGATATCGCGGCAAATTGGCAGAGTGAAAACGTATCGTAATTCAAGCCCTTCAGAAAGCATTTCCCTAATCGCTGGTAGCTGAAGAGTCATGTAAGAGGCTTGACCAAACCAGATATAGGCTTGGCGGTAGTCTGGGTGGATGGAGTCAACAAAGTGCTGGAAACTAAGTTGGTGTGGATTGTCAAAAAGTGCCTGATGCTCAATAGCTTGGCTAATGGCTGGGCCATTGCCAATGCTGACGAGATCAACTACAAAGCCAAATTGTGGAGTAGTGCTTTGTTTGATCCTTTGCCGGAATGCATCGATACGTCGTTTCTCTAATTCAGTAGGCTCAAAGATTGAAGGTTTGGAGGCTAAAGAGAAGTGTGTTTGGCAGTAATTGACGATTCCCTCATAAGTGAAAATCGCTTCTTCCATTTACAGTGGTTTTGTTCAATCCCTAAGCTACAAAACCCATTGGCTGGAATCAAACTAGACTAAAATCTTAGGGTTTGACTATGCCTCCTCTACCAATGCCTGCTTGATCTCCTGTAATTTTAATAGTGCCTCGACTGGCGTCATGCGATCGATATCGCAGCCTGCCAGTATTTGTCTAATTTTGAGGGTATCAGCATCCTTTAACTCAAACATATTGAGTTGCATGGTGGGTTTCTTAGCAAATTTTACGGATTGAGCGGCTTGTTGATCACTCAAGCGATTTTTTTCAAAATGTCGCAGTAATTGCTTGGCTCTTTTTACGAGCACGTCCGGCATACCTGCCATTTGAGCTACGTTGATCCCAAAGCTATGCTCAGATCCTCCCTCTTTGAGGGTACGTAAAAATAGGATTTTACCTTTTACCTCCTTGACCGAAACATTGTAGTTGCGGACGCGCTCTAGGCGATTGGCCAGCTCATTGAGTTCGTGATAGTGGGTAGCAAAAAGGGTTTTTGCTTGGCAATCGGGCGTGCTGTGCAAGTACTCTACCAAAGCCCAAGCGATAGAAACTCCATCATAGGTACTGGTACCCCGCCCAATTTCATCAAGGAGGATTAGGCTATTACGGGTAGCATTATTGGCGATCTGAGCGGTTTCGTTCATTTCTACCATAAAGGTTGATTCTCCCGAACTGATATTATCCGAAGCTCCTACCCGGGTAAAAATCTTATCGACTATGCCTACGGCGGCAGACTCTGCGGGCACAAAAGACCCCATTTGGGCCATTAAGGTGATTAGGGCTGTCTGACGTAGCAAAGCTGATTTGCCCGCCATGTTGGGACCCGTGATGATAATGATCTGCTGGGCGTCATTATCTAAGTAGATATCGTTGGGGATGTAGGGCTGGTCTGATGGTAGGGTAGTTTCAATTACCGGGTGGCGTCCCTGCTTGATTTCCAATTGTCCATCATCCGTGATCGCTGGTTTGGAATACTGACGCATCTTGGCCACCAAAGCAAAGCTCAGTAACATATCTAGCTCAGCAATTTGCCGAGCATTGTGCTGGATGGCGTGGATATGGTGCTGCAAATGGCCTACAAACTCCTGATAAAGTTGAAATTCAAGGCTTAGGATTCGATCCTCAGCATTAAGAATCTTTTCTTCGTATTCCTTGAGCTCAGGGGTGATGTAGCGTTCTGCATTGGTCAGGGTTTGCTTCCTGATCCAATCCTCAGGCGCTTTGTCTTTGTGGGCATTGGTTACCTCTAGGTAGTAGCCAAAGACCTTATTGAAACCGATCTTGAGGGAGCTAATGCCGGTATTTTCAATCTCCCGCTCTTGCATAGCCAGCAATAGACTTTTACCGTTTCTTTTGATCCCTCTGAGCTCATCAAGCTCTGCATTGACGCCTTCACGGATGATATTACCATCGCTGATATTGCCACTAATTTCGTCTTGTAGGTATTTGTTTAGTACTTCCAATACGGGTTTTTCGTCGGCAAATTGGTCCGCTTGTTTTTCGAGGGCGGCCGTGCCGAACGATAATAGCGTTTCTTTGATAGCGGGCAGCATCGCCAAGGAATCCCGCAATAGCGCAGATTCTCTAGGGTTGATCCGTTGGGTGGCGACTTTTGAAGCCAAACGTTCCAAATCCCCCAATTTTTCAAACTGGCCTGAAAGGGTATCTAGCGGGACAGGCTGCTTGATAAAGGTCTCTACCCTCGCGAGTCGGTGTTGTATCTGATCAATGTCTTTGAGTGGCAATAAGATCGCTCGTCTAAGCATACGCGCCCCCATGGAGGTGAGAGTTTGATCGAGAACCTCAACTAAGGGCTTACCATCAGGATGCAAGGGATGGATCAATTCGAGATTACGAACCGTGAACTGATCTAGCCAGACGTAGTGAGAATCATCAAAACGATAGATCCGATTGATATGGCCCAAATCGTTTTGACGGCTTTCGTTGAGATAATGAATGATCGCGCCTGCGGCGATTTGGCCTAGCGGCTCATCTTCCACCCCAAATCCTTTGAGAGAGTTGGTATTGAACAAGCCAAGCAGCTTTTCTCTCGTATAATCAGGCTGCATAACCCACTCGTCCACGCGACTGAGGTAGAAGCGTTCGCCGAAGGCGCCAGTAAAATGACGCATCTCATTACGAGCCACAATGATCTCAGCTGGCTGTAGGGTATTGATGATCTTGCCTACATACTCGGTATTGCCGGAGAAGCAAAAGAAGTCCCCCGTCGAAAGTTCCAAAAAGGCAACCCCTAGCTCTTTGGCGTTGCTAAAATGCACACAGGCGAGATAGTTGTTACGGTTAGCTTCAAGGACTTTGTCATTGAGGGTAACGCCTGGACTGGCCAATTCTGTAATCCCCCTTTTGACAATCCCTTTGGCTTGCTTGGGGTCTTCTAGCTGGTCGCAAACCGCTACCCGTCGGCCTGCACGCACTAAGCGCGGCAAATAGGTGTCTAAAGAATGGTGAGGAAATCCTGCCAACTCTACCTCTGAAGCAGAGCCATTGGATCTTTTGGTCAGGACAATCCCTAAGATTTTAGAGGCTTCAATGGCGTCTTGGCCAAAGGTTTCGTAAAAATCGCCTACCCTAAAAAGTAAGATGGTCCCCGGGTACTCTGCTTTGAGCGCAAAGTACTGTTTCATCATGGGCGTTTGCTTCTTTGCCTTTGGTTTTTTTTTCGTGCCGTTTTTAGGGGGACGGGCCATAGTGTATATCGTCAGTTTAGGGAATGTTGGTGTATCCTTTTGGGCATGTAAAGATAAGAAAGCTTCCCGATTGCGGAAATTACGTAACTTGCTCTGCGATGCTAAAAAAAGAAGGGAAAAAATGGTCTCAATGGCTCCTACTGGGCTTGTTTTTGCTTATAGCCTATGGGCCTCTGTTTTTGCATCTAGATGTGCAGCCGCTCAAAAACTTTGATGAGTCTTTTTTTGGCTTACGTGCCTACCGTTTGGCGCATTATGGGGAATATCTGTACAACTACAATCAATTTCCAGAAGGTCCTTCCGCTTCTAATTTGAAGCCACCCTTTTTTAGTATGATCCAAGCGGGCTTTTTCAAAGTCCTAGGCTATAATGAGTTGGCGCTGCGCTTGCCGGTGGCCTTAACCATTTTAGCCCTATTGCTAGGGATGCTTTGGGTGGGAAACCGACACTTTGAGAGTAGTGCTTATGGGCAATATTCTGCCTTGGCCTTATTGACCACTACGGGCTTTATCAATGTACATGTAACTCGAACGGGAGATCAAGATGGCGTATTGGCGGCGATGGGTTTTATGGCCCTTTGGTGCTTGTACCGCTATCTCCACGGAGAACGCAGAGATTCTCGTTGGATGTATGGCTTAGCCGCAAGCTTAGTGGCGGCAACACTCACCAAAAGCGTGGCAGGATTATTTTTTGCCCCAGGTATGTTGCTTTATGTCTTGTATAAACGGCAACTTATTCCCCTGCTCAAAGACAAACATCTTTGGTTGGGGGTGGGGACTTTTGTGTTCTGCGTAGCAGGCTACTACCTCTACCGCGAATGGGATGCACCGGGCTTCCTGCATAAATTACAACAAGGGGAACTAGGAGGACATTATCTCAAAACACGGGATGGGCATTTGCATCCATACTTTTGGTATTGGGATCGGATGATCAATCTCAAATACTCCTATTGGTTTTTGCCTGCGCTCTTTGGGCTTTTGGTAAGCTACCATCCGCGTTTGAAAAAGTGGCGAGATTGGCACACCCTTTTGTGGCTGGCATGGCTATCGTGGATGCTGGTGATTTCTAGCTCTCAGACTAAGTTGGAGTGGTATGATGCTTCGCTCTATCCAATTATGTCGATGTGGGTCGGCCTCGGCCTAACGCTGCTTTATTACGGCATCCGTGACTTCCTCAAATTGGAAAAGGGAGCTTGGTCTTATGTGATCAAAGTGGCCTTTGTACTCCTCTTTTTTGCCTGGCCTTATAAAAGCATCATGCAAAAGGTTTACGAGCCCAAAGACAATGACTATCCAGGGGAGTATTATGGCTTCTTGATGGATCAGACCGAAAAGAAATTCCCAGAACTAAAGCAATACACCTTGATGTTTGACGGTTATAGCTTTCATTGTCTTTTTTATCAATTAGTCTATAACCAACAAAAAGGCTACGATATCCGTCGTGAGCGCAAGGTAGTCAATCTTCGAGTCGGGGAAACCGCTATGCTTTGCCAGCCGCAACCCATCTCATATCTCGAAGAAAACTTTGTCTTAGAGTATTTGACTGGTAAGAAAGGCTGTAAACTGGTAAAGATCCTGCGCAAAAAATGATTTTGGCTTGTGCTTATCGAAAGGGTAGGGGCGTAGCCGTCGAAATTTAGTCTAGATAGAGGGATGATTGCCCTACCACTTTTTGAAAGAGTTTTTTTTCGCTATTGCAAACAGGACAGCAGTAGGTCGCAGGGAGTTCAGCAAATGGAACACCTGGAGGGATCTGACTGATGCTATCCCCATATTTACTATCATAGACTGTAAAGCAGTTGGTACATTGATAAGTGATTTGTTTAGGCTTCTCGGGACTTAGCCGAGGGCTCTGGGAGGCTGGGTTGATTTGCTGGTCGTCTTCACCAAGCTGCTCGAAATACATTTGACTAAGCTCCATCAGGAGTCCCGGCAACTCTATTTTGTCCACATCTTGGGCGTAGGTGATATATTTTAATCGGTTGGGATCAAAGTTTTCGCAATAGAGGACATTGTAGGTGGGTCTGATAGGAAAATTTTTGACGATACTGGGTATGGGATTCTGTTCGATGACAATAGAGGTGAAATTGACGCCATAGGCACTCTTGATGGAGAAGGTCAGACCGTAGGTACTAATGTCATTTTGATCAAAGTTTCTAACGATAAACCTTTTCAGCGCCAGTGCTTCCACATCTCTTAAGGGTAGGTGCCAATTGAGTTCCAGAGAGGAATGACGCACATTAATGCCAAATTTGCCAAGAAGCTTTTCCCAGCGAAGTCTATCCTTTTTATGAATGCCTTTGACGATAAAAGATTTCCATGGCGTAAGACAAATTTTGCCAATTTTGCAGCTCAAGCAAAGGTTGCCCAGCGCTTTGAGGAAATGAGTATCATAGCAGTTATTTCGCCAATATAGCCCTAACCAATATTGGTCTATGTTCATTTTGTTCATGCCCTCATAGTAGGGGAAGGCCCTAAAATTGAGGTTGAGTGGCTTGGAAATATTGCGACTATTGGTGTCTAATTCATTGCTCACTTCTTCAAATAGTTCGTTTAGGTCCATGCTTTCTTCATAGACCGCCTCAATCGTTTTGGCCACTTTGGCAATGTCCCAAGTATAAAGCAAGACTGGATAGCGCTGGATGCCTTTGAAGTTTTTGAGCCTTAGGTACAAATACCAGTAGTCCTCTTCCTCTGAGGCAATAAAATTAAGTTCGCCAGCAAAAAGAGGTACCAGTCTTTGCTGCGGATCGGTCAAATTGATTTCTAGCTTGGGGCTATAATCAAATTGTTCGAGGATATAGAGGTATGTTACTCCATTTAACCAGGACGTGGAGGGCGAAATATCCGCTGAAACGTATGAGCTGCAAATATTATGATAGACTGTCTCATTGCTGAGGTAGTCAAATTTCACATCAGGAAACTGCTCTAGAATTGTCCTCGTATCCTGATCAGCGGTAGGAAAAACAATATCTTGTCTTGAACCAAAGTGAATGCTTTGGTGCCCGAGGGCTTCGGCCACTTCGATGATTTTTATCAATTCACTAGGCGAAAGTACTCCACCTTTGGTTTCTATGCGGATTAGATCCTTTTCCATGATTAAAGGATTATTTTTCGTTTTTGACTAAAGCCTCAGTGATAAAGGCGCTGATTTCTGGTTTGCAGCTGCCACAACCTGTACCTGCTCCAGATAGCTTACAAACATTTTCTAATTCTGTGGTCCCTTGCGTTAAGATTTGTTCGATATTGCCGGTGCCGACATGATTGCAGGCACAGATGAGTCTGCCCAAAACTGTTTTGGGAGCGCCACCCGCTCGTAATAATTCATTGCGTTTTTCCGATAATTCGGTTTTCTCCTCGATGAGCATTTTATACTCAGCAAATTCTGCCTTATCACCGATCAGGATGGCCCCAACTAAGCGGTCATTTTTAACGATGCACTTTTTATAGTATCGTTTTCGAATGTCGGTAAAGATGATCTCTTCATAGGAAGGATCATTTTTGGGATAATGAATTTCTCCGATACTGCTGAGGGCAAGGTCTTCATATTTCAAAATATTGAGACTGACTGAGCCTTGGTAAATACTACTCAAATCGCCATTGAGATATTTGGCGAGATAGGTCGCTTGCTGGGCCGCAGCAGAAGTAATGCCATAAAGCTTTTGTTGGAACTCTGCGATTTCTCCAATCGCAAATACCTGCGGGTCATTGGTTTGCAAATATTCGTTTACCACAAGTCCCCGCGAGCACTTGATGCCAGCGCTTTTAAACAGCTCAATATTGGGTCTAGTCCCAATGGCATAGACTAGGGCCGTGGCTGAGAGGAGTTTGCCACTTTTGAGGGTGACTGTGAGACCTGATCGGCTTTCATCCGCAAAAATTGTATCCACTTCATTGTCAAAGAAAATTTGAATGCCTCTCTCCATGACATCCTCCGCGAGTAGCCGAGAAGCGATGGTATCTAATTGGCGGATCATAAGCCTAGAACCCCTTTGAACAATGGTGATCTGAATGCCAATACTTCTAAGTGCAGCAGCGAGTTCCAAACCCAAGAGGCCACCGCCGACGATAAGTACATGTTGAGAGGATTGAGGTACTCCAGAGGCCGCGAGGTAGGCTTTCAATGCATCCGCATCATCTCTTTCTCTTAGACTAAATACCCCTTCCAAATCCAAAGGCACCTCTCTCGGTATGAAGGGCCGGCTACCAGTAGCTCCAATGAGGATATCATACGCATAGTGATTGCCTTGATCATCATAAATCTCTTTGGCTGCGCGATCTAATTTTTCAACACTAGCATTAGGGTAAAGGTGAATCTTGAGCTTATTGAGTTCATTTTTTTTGAGTTTTTCTAGTGCTTCCCAATTTAAATGTTCGCTGATGTATTCTGGTAGCAAGACGCGATTATAAAAAGGATGCTCTTCTTTAGAAAAAACATGAATTTCATCCCTCTTATTGATGGAGCGATAAGTCTTGATAAACTGATAGGCTGCTGCCCCAGCACCGATCACACATATCTTTTGTTTGGGCTTGACGAACTTATTTACCTCTACGGTAGAATATTTATAGTCAGGCTCTTTGGATATTGGATCGTAACGATTGGCGGTTAGATTATTGGCTCGGCCAAATTTTTGATTGAGCATTTTACCCCAATGCATGGGTAGGAATACCACTCCAGAGCGGATATTGCGAGTGATTTGGACCTTTACCCTCACTTCCCCTCTTTCGTTTTTTACTTCTGCTACATCTCCTTCTTTCAAACCCCGCATCATGGCATCTACGGGATGGATTTCTAAGAAGGGGATAGGGTAGTGCTGGTTCAACTTATTGACCTTGCCCGTTTTAGTCATCGTATGCCACTGATCTCTAATACGACCAGTAGTGAGGATAAGAGGGTAGCTATCGTTAGGTCTTTCATCAGGGATTTGCGATTGCTGAGGGACATTGAAAATCGCCTTTTGAGAGGGAGTGTGAAACTTTTTGTCCGTAAAAAGCCTAGCTGTGCCTTGATGATCGGCAAAAGGCACTGGCCATTGAAAGGAGCCTTCTTTTTGAAGACGAGCATGATTTAAACCCGAAATATCAATGTTGGTCCCTTTGGTCAATTGGCAGTGCTCGTCGTAAACTTCTGAGATATTTTGATATTGAAATCCTTTGTAGCCCATAGCGTTGGCAAAGCGGATCAATATTTCTGCATCAGGCAGGGCTTCCCCCGGCGGATCAATGGCTTTAGGGAGGAAATTAATTCTGCGGTCGGAATTGGTCATAGTACCGGCTTTTTCTAGCCAACCGGCAGCAGGGAGCAGGAGGTCCGCAAATTTGGTAGTATCAGAACGATTGGAGATATCTTGGACGACCACAAAACGAGCGTTTGCTAAGGCCTTTTCCATTTTGTTGGTATGCGGGAGACTGACCATCGGGTTGGTGCAGATGATCCATATTGCCTTAAGCTCGCCTCTGTCTAGCGCATCAAACATTTGGGTAGCTGTCAGGCCCGCTTTGTCAGGGAGTTGATTGACTTTCCAAAACTTGGCTACTTCTTGCCGATGCTCTGGATTGCTTTGGTCTCTATGGGCGGCCAAAAGGGTGGACATACCTCCCACTTCTCTACCTCCCATGGCGTTGGGCTGACCCGTGAGGGAAAATGGGCCTGCCCCTTTTTTACCAATTTGTCCCGTCATGAGGGAAAGATTGAGCAGAGCGAAGTTTTTATCCACCCCAAAACGACTTTGATTGAGGCCCATGGCCCACATCGAAATGAAACCCTTAGCGTTGCCAATCAGGTTTGCAGCCCTTTTGATCTGATCATAATCAATACCGCATAATTTAGCAGCCTTTTTGACAGGTAGTTGCAAAAAATATGTCTTGAAGGACTCAAAGCCTTCCGTATGGTTTTTGATAAAATGGGCGTCTATACGTTTGGTGTCCCATAGCCTCCTCGCAATAGCCGTGAATAAAAACACATCAGTACCGGGGAGGATCTGTAGGTGAAGGTCGGCCATCGAAGCAGTAGCAGTTTTGCGTGGATCAACAACGATGATTTTGGTTTTGGGATTTTCGGTCTTATGCTTTTCTAGCCTACGAAATAAGATGGGATGACACCAAGCAGGATTGGCCCCTGCGATGAGAAAACAATCCGCTAATTCAATATCATCATAAGAGATTGGCACACTGTCTTCGCCAAAGGTTTTGACGTATCCAGCTACGGCCGAACTCATGCAGAGCCTTGAATTGGTGTCAATATTATTGGTGCCAATAAAACCTTTGACCAATTTATTGACGAGGTAATATTCCTCAGTAAGGCATTGGCCAGAAACATAAAAACCCACCGAATCTGGGCCAAACCTATGGATAATACTTTTAAAAACGCCGGCAGCTCGCTGAAAGGCTTGGTCCCAACTCACTCGTTCCAGCGGGTGAGACCGACTCGCTCGCATTTGCGGGTAAAGGAGCCTGTCTGAAGTATCTTGTACTACATAGTGGAGGTTCATCCCTTTGGAGCATAACATGCCCTTGTTGGCCGGATGATCCTCATCCCCGCTTAGACTTAGTTCTCCTCTTGGGTCCTGCTTTACCTTAATACCGCAGCCTACCCCACAATAGGAGCAGGTGGTTTTAAATACTTTTGATTTCATACCTCAACTCTCAATATGCCTGAAAAACATTGCAGCTTAGCTGCTAAGAGAGAGTAGATGATCAGGTAGCCTTTTGAATCAGTACAAGAGATATGTACATATTCAAATATAGTCATATTTTTTGTCTGCTAAGCTCCCTTTTTATTACCGAGGCGCTAGACTTGAACTGGATTCTGCCATTTGTTGGGTCTAGTTTTGGTTTGCCTGCTTCGCAGAACGCTTAGTTCCGATGGCCAATAGCATTCGCTGCATGAGATGAGCGTTCCACGCTCCCGATAGCTATCGCCTATGCATCGAGCTAAGGGTTTTACTTCGCAAAAAGCTTGTTAAGCGTTCTGCGCAGCAGTAAACCAGCAAAAAGGCCCTTAGCTTGACGCCCATGGGATAACTGGCGGGAGGTGAACCTCCAAAAAACTCTCTAGTATATCGCTACTCTCATCCTCTCCCATCCCTCCTTAATGCTCTAAAAAGTCAATCAAATGTTTACGATAATGATAATAATCAGGATGGTTGAGTAATTCTTTGCGGTCTCTTGGGCGGGGAAAATCAATAGATAATACATCACCTACCTGAGCCTTAGGGCCTGAGGTCATCATGATGATGCGGTCGGCAAGAAATATAGCCTCGTCGACATCATGGGTGATTTGTACCGCCGTGATTTTTTCCTTTTCCCATATTTCTAATAGGACTTCTTGCAGCTCTGCCCTCGTAAGCGAATCTAGCATGCCAAAGGGCTCATCGAGCAGAAGGATCTTAGGCTTGAGAGCAAAAGCACGCGCAATACCCACTCTTTGTTGCATGCCTTGGGAAAGTTCTCCTGCTTTTTTGTAGAAGGCTGATTCTAAGCCGACTTTACTCAAATAGTATTTAGCGATGTCGATTTGCTCTTTCTTTTTGGCATAAGCAAATACTTCCTTGACCCCGATAAGAACATTATCTAAGGAACTCATCCAAGGCATCAAGCTAGGAGATTGAAAAATAACCGCTCGGTCTGGCCCCGGACCATTGATGGCTTGCTGGTTGATCAGGATTTGTCCTCCTGAAATGTCATTTAGTCCAGCAATCATGGTGAGCAGGGTGGTCTTGCCACAACCGGAATGGCCAATGATCGAAACAAACTCTGCTTGCTTGATTTTGAGCTGGAGGTTTTCCAAGACTGTATAGGGACCTTTGGGGGTGGGATAAATCTTAGTGAGATCCTTCATATGAAGCATCACTTCACTTTCTTCTGCTAAGGCAGGTGGACGTTTATCAAGGACTTTGGTTGTTACAGGCATAGTATGATAGGGTTAAACCGCTTTTCTAAAAGGTAATATTAGACCCTTCCTTTTGAGCTTGGGTTGAAGGTCTGGCAGTAAGTATTTGGCAGTGGTGCTTAATTTGGAAGCCTCTCCGAGTTCGACGAGATAATTCAAGATATCCGTTCGTACCCGCTTAAATTCGGGGTCCGAATTGAGGGCTTTCTTATCGCGCGGTCGTGCTAAATTGATTTGATAGGTAGGACCTAGCACTGCATTGGGACCAGGGGTAAGGGGAATAATTCTATCCGCCATGAGAATGCCTTCATCTACGTCATTGGTGATAAGTAAGGCAGTGCGGCGGTTTTTACTCCAAATTTTAAGGATTTCGTCTTGGAGATTGCCTCGGGTAAGTGCGTCCAAAGCTCCGAGGGGCTCATCCATAAGGAGTACCTCTGGATCGGTGGAAAGTACCCTCGCCACAGCCACTCTTTGTCTCATCCCCCCTGACAATTCTCTGGGGCGCTTATGCAGCGCGGGACTTAGATTGACCATCTCAATAAAGCGCTTGATATGGGCATCTCTCTGGGCTTTGGTCCAGGTTGGATACACCTTATCAACAGCTAAGGCCACATTTTGGTAGACTGTCAGCCATGGTAATAGGGAATAGTTTTGGAAAATAATTCCGCGCTCTAGCCCAGGTCCTTTGATCGATTTACCGCGAAAAAGTACTTCTCCTTCGCTCGGTTGAATCAGGCCATTGATTAGGTTGATGAGGGTGGTTTTACCAGAGCCTGTAAAGCCAACTATGGCTAAAAACTCCCCTTCCTCCAAAGTCAGGTTGATATCTTTTAGGACCTCGGTCCGCTTGGCACCTTTGCCATACCATTTACTTACGTTTTTGAACTCAATAATGGGTTCCGCCATAATTTACTTGATTGCTTGGCCCAGGATTTTTTAGGCAAAAAGAAGCCCCCAAAACCCTGTGGCCAAGAATTAATACCTATCTAAATTTATGCGAGTGTTTTTTCAAAAGAGACTGATCTCTGCACGTAAAACATGATGCGATCCAGCAAAAATCCCACGATCCCGATGACAAACATGGCCACGATGATTTTGGCATTTGAGTCGTTGGCTCCATTTTGGAATTCTTCCCAGACAAAACTTCCCAAGCCGGGACTTTGGGCCAAGAGTTCGATCGCGATTACTACCATCCAAGCTACAGAAACGGTGATTCTCAAGCCTGTAAAAATTAAGGGAATTGAAGAAGGTAAAACGACCTTAAAGATCTTTTTGCCTACCCCCAGCTTTAGCACTTTGGCAACGTTGAGGTAGTCATGGTTGACGGAGGATACGCCCAAACTCGTATTGACTAGTGTGGCCCACATCGAACAAAGCGCTACCGAAATACTTGAGATCAAAAAGGAGGTGTCATCCGTGGAACCAAGGGTAATGGTTTTTACCACCATAAATACTAGGAGCAGCCATACTACTGGTGAGACAGGTTTAAATACCTGAACCAACCAATTGAAGGCCGTCCTTAAATTTTCATTGAGGCCGGTTATGATCCCAATGGGTACGGCTATCGCCAAGGCCAGAAAGAAACCAAACATGACGGTTTTGAGACTGGTAAACAGCTGGTCCACGAAAGAAGGGCGACCCGTGTAAATAATGGGTTCTTGACCCTTTGCTTCTCTTTTGGCATTGGTGCTGGCCACTTTGGCTTGAAAAGCTTCCTTTTTGGTACTGATTACATAGTAATCCGCCAGCAAGGCTTGTGCAGCGGCTAGGACTTGCTTCGGAGAAGGCAAAGTATTGGGCTGGCAGCTTTTTTCACCAGATAATATACAGGCTTCTACCTCCTGAGCCGCTTGGGCACCTTGAGTCTCTAGCGCAGACTGAACTTTAAATTCAGCTTCCATCTTATACAATTGACTCGCGGTGAAGCTCCAAAGCAATAAGAATAGCGTAATAGAAAGTAAGGTGATCCCTAGGTGTTTTGCACGATGAGCTAATTTCCCTTTGGAAGGGATAAGGAGGCGACTCCATCTCTCTAATCTATTTAGGAAGGTCGGTTTAGCTGGCAGTTCGACGCTGAGATTTTTCATATTCGTTTTTATCTGGCAATGAGAGGGTGAAAAGACCTAGGATTCATCTTTATTCCCGATACTAAAGCTATTGATGTAGCCTACAGGATCTTTAGCATCATAAAGTTTTCCATCTATAAAATCAGTAGTTGGGGCCTTATATCCATCCGTTTCTGGCAGATCTGCTGCCGGAATCTTACCTTCTTCCACTAGTGCTTGGGCTGCCTTCTCCCATAGGTCTGGACGGTAGATTTCCTTGATTTTGTCCCCATACCAGCTAGCTGATTTTGCTTCAGAAATTTGTCCCCACCTTCTCATCTGTGTGAGGAACCAAATACCATCAGAATAAAAAGGGTAGGTGGCATGGTAGCGGTAGAAGACATTGAAATCTGGCATAGAACGCTTATCGCCTTTTTCAAATTCAAAGGTCCCCGTCATAGAATTGGCAATCACGATGGAGTCAGCACCGACATAATCTGGTTTTGAAAGTATGCCAACAGCTGCGGGGCGGTTACCAGGAGTATCTAACCATTTGGCGGCTCGGATTAATGCCTTGGTGATGGCGACGGTGGTATTTGGATACTTTTCGGCGAAGTCCTTGCGCAAGACAAAAACTTTTTCAGGATTGTTTTTCCAGATATCATAGTTAGTGGTAACGGGGACCCCAATGCCTCGAAATACTGCCTGTTGATTCCATGGCTCACCTACGCAGTAGCCATAAATAGTACCAGCTTCGAGGGTGGCTGGCATTTGAGGCGGAGGGGTAACTGATAAGAGGACATCGGCATCTACTTGACCTTGGATGTTTTCTGCGGTGTACATGCCCGGATGAATCCCAGCAGCGGCTAACCAATACCGAATCTCATAATTATGAGTTGAAACGGGAAAAACCATCCCCATTTTAAAAGGCTTCCCACTTTGGCGATAGGACTCAACTACTGGCTTCAAGGCTTCGGCTTTGATCGGATGCTTCGGCTTACCACCTTCCATTTCAAGATGTGGCTTCATGGCTCCCCATACTTCATTAGAGACCGTAATGCCGTTGCCATTGAGATCCATAGAAAACGGGGTGATGAGTTCGGCTTGTCTGCCAAAACCTGCACCCGCGGCAATAGGTTGGCCCGCTAGCATGTGAGAACCGTCCAACTGACCATCTATCACCCGATCTAAGACATTTTTCCAATTGGATTGGGCTTCTATGGTTACAAATAAGCCTTCGTCTTCGAAATAGCCCAGCTCTTTGGCAATGGCTAAAGGGGCCATATCAGTGAGCTTGATAAAGCCAAAGGTGAGTTGAGGTTTTTCAATTTCTAGGCTTGGCGTTGCATTCGAACTTAGTTCGTCGTCTGTTTTTTTCTCACTGCTGCATGAGACAAAGAGACTCAAGCATAAAGCAGCGATTAAGATGATTTTTTTATTCAACATCACTGTGTGGATTTTTAGGGTATGTGTGATTTGGATTAGTCTTCCTTGGTACTAAAAAGAGTGGGCTTAAAGGTCAGCATGGCCCAGGCCCAATTATTACTAGCAGTGTTGCCAGGTCGCAAGGCAAGCATTGTTTCTGAGGCTAATAAATGAGAATATCCTAGGTTGAGCATTACATCTGGAGCCAGCGCGACTGCATACACGAGATCAACTTCTGCCCCCATGTTTCTGGCTAAGGCAGTTCCAGATTCATTTAGCTGCTCCGAACCAGTAAGAAATTCATGTAGGTTGACGATTAGGCTGCCTTTTTTAAGCTTGAATTTTGTTTTTAGGTAGATATCCGTTACCCCAACAGTGCCATTGGCAGGGCCAACAAAATAGTAGTCCATAAAGCCATTGTGGGCGTGATTGGTGCCAAAGTCAGGCGTAAAATGTCTAATGGTATTTTCTGTATCTGAATCATCCTTGCCGGAGATATGCTCTAGGCCTACTTTTATTGGCGTAAGTTTGGTTTTGAGCGTAATATAGCCGCCTGCTAATAAGGCATTGACATCAGCCGTTTTTACTTTGCCTGTTTGATAATAGACATCGCCACCGATAGTCAATTTTGGACTAAGATTGATGCTACCTATGGCTCCGAAAGTCTGCTTGGCATAAGTGGTGGAGTCGTCAGGATTCTGATAAATGGCATTAAGCCCTAGGAGAGAAAGCTTTGCTTTGGCAAAATCTTTGTGAAACCACGCATACTGCATGGACTTATAATTACCGCTCACAGAATAAAAACTGGCCGAAGGGCTTTGTAAGTAGGCTGGTTCGGCAATGTCGTCGTCTGAATTAAAGGCAGCACCAAGATGCAGTTTCGTTTTGCTTTCTTGTTTCTCATACATCATGAGAAGTGCATCATGTCTTCTACCTTGCTGGGCCCATTCCAACCCCCCAAGAAAGCGTTGGTTGTCATAGGAAATGATCTGTCTTCCTGCCTTTAGGGATAAGTGATCCGTAAGGAAATATTGTCCCCAGGCTTCACTGAGAAAGGTATTGCCGTCCTCCTGCTTAAAGATCTGGGCGTTTTCACCCCAAATCCGTACGTCCTGTAAAGAGAGACGGAATTTGTATTTGGGCTGGGTATAGTCAAAATAAATCCTACTCCTTTGTTCAATAAAAAAGGCTGCTTGATTGGCTGAGGTCGTTGGTGTCTTAAAGCCATTGCGAAATTCGCTGCGTGGCCTGACTTCTCCCGTTAACGTTAGCTGAGCTTGGCAAAAAGCTGTTAGGGTACAAAACAGGAGGCTTGCCCAGTAGTACTTAAGTGAAAATACTGATCTCATAGTAGTTTAGATTGAATATTGGTGTGATTTTCTTAAAGAGAGCAGTAGTTTTTTATCGGATACTCAAATATGTGGCTTTATTTTTAATAAGTCAATAAAAAGTAAGTATTATTTTAAGTATTTATACTTAAAAAATGATTTTTAGTACGTAGGTATTGAGACATGAAGTGAGACAGCGAAAGCGTGCTTATTGGTTTGGCTATTTACTCTCGATAGCTATGCGGGAGCGCAGAAAGCTGATCTTCAGAATGGGGCGTAGTGTAAGCACACCTATTGGGTAATCCCAAGGGGGAGGCTCGGCTTAGGCCAACTGAGAGAAGCGTTCCGCGCAGCGGTACACAAACCCAAGTCCATCCTTAGGGAGAGGAGGAGCAGACAGGTCGAAAAATGTGGATTAGGCTTGAGAAATCAACCCCAGCGCTTTTGCCTTATTGCTAAGCTCCGCTAGGTTTTTGACACCCAGTTTTTTCATAAGAGAAAATCGATGTGCTTCTACGGTACGGATGCTTTTGCCGATGTGATCAGCGATTTCTTTATTGCTCATACCGCTAATGGCTAGGTTGAGAATTTGAGTCTGACGCTTGGTCAGTTTAATACGAGGGGTATTGGTGATTTGGGCGTTCTCCGTAGGAGTAGGCTGAGAAGTGCCATTGATGTTTTCTAAATATTTTTTGACGATGATGGTAGAAATATCACCCGAAAAGTACTTTTCTCCGCTATTAATGGTATAAATGGCCTTTATAAATTCGTCTCTCGAATTGTCTTTAAGGAGATAGCCATAGGCGCCTGCCTCGACGGATTGAAGGACATATTCTTCGGAATCATGCATAGAGAGCACTAATGATTTGACCTTTGGATGTTCCTTTTTGAGCCGAGCAACGGTTTGAATACCGTTCAGTACAGGCATCCTGATATCTACAATCAATAGATCGGGGGAAAGGGCGGATACTAGATCAATGGCTTCCTCCCCATTAGAGGCTTCGGCAATTACCTGTAAATCTTCATTTTCTTGGAGAAGGGATTTGATGCCGTCTCTGACGAGGGAGTGGTCATCTGCAAGAATAATTTGGATTTTGTCTTCCGCCATTTTGAGCTAAATGAATAGTACTAGTCCTGTAGATATGTTTACTCAATATAGTCAGTAAAAATACTTAATTGGTATCCAAAGGTAGATTTATCGTAATTCTGGTACCTAAGTCTTTCTGGGAACGGATAAAAATCCTACCATTGATGTAATTCACACGTTCTTTCATAAAAGCCAAACCCATATTTGAACCATCTTCGGAGATGTCCTTATTCTCAAGATCGAGATGCTCAAAGCCGATACCATCATCTTCGACTACTAAGCTGAGTAGGTTATTGCTGTGCGCCAAGGTGATGAGGATGTATGATGCTTTGGCATATTTAATACTGTTGTTGACTGCTTCCTGAATAATCCGGTATAAATTGATCTCAACGATTGGGGCTAACCTGCCGGAGAATTCCGTTCGGTTTTCAAATAAAATATTCTCGGCGGTGAGCTTTTTGAGTTCTGAAGCCAATTTGGCTAGGGCGATTGCAATCCCATAATCTGTCAGTTCAGGAGGCGTCAGATTGAAGGTAGCCATCCTAACTCCCTTGATGAGTTTGGAAGAGAGGGATTTGAGATCTTCCATTTTTTGGCTGACTTTTTCACTAGGCTGAGTTTTGAGATTAACAGATTCTAGATTGAATTTTAGCGCCGTCAGCATTTGCCCTAGACCATCGTGAATATCTCTGGCGATCCGTTTCCTTTCGTTTTCCTGGGCTTCAATCACTTGCAAAGAGCGTGTTTTTTGAAGTTGGATCTCCTCTTCAAACTTTTCTTGGTTGAGGCGTTGTAACTGAGCTTGGGTAATTTTCCTGGTAGTAATATCATTGCAGAGAATCAAATAGTCTTGCTTTACACCGCTGCGGTTGACGGGTACGATGGAAATCTCTAGCCATGCTTTGTTTAGGTCGAGGGTCGTAATTGCGATTTCTCCATTCCAGATGCGTGAGTGAGGGGTCCGAAACAAATTGTCTATATACTCTTGTTCCTCTTCATCACTACTGAGGATTTTGGCAAAGTTTCCGATGAGTGGCTTCTCTTTGTAGGCGAGAAATTTGACCAACTTATCGCTGATGTAGATGATATCACCTTTGAGATCGGTACTGGCAAAAAGAGAGGCTTGGTCAAGGGCAAAGTTTAGGGCCCTTAGCTCCAAAATGGATTGCTCTTTTTGTTTGTATAGCTGAGTAATTTCTGCGGTACTCTTCTGCGCTTTTTTTTCTGCTTGGGTCAATTCAGAAACGATGTTCTTGACGTACTTCGCAATGGGTTGAAAGATAAATACTAATTCAATGATGAGGGTCAAAATAGCAAAGGCCAACAAAAAGTATTCGATTCGTCGTAGAGATAGGACTTTATTTTTTGCCTCTCGATCGTACTGGAAGACTAATTGGTCCATTTTTAACAAAAAAGGCCCTTCATTTTGTAAAACTTGTAGTACGGCAGCATCGAGGGAGATATGCTCTTGCGAGGAGGTAAATTGTTTAATGATTTCTTCGCTACTCGTTACAATTTGAAAGAAATGAGGCTCTATCTCCTCAATCATCTTTTGGACTGCCTTACTATTTTTTCCCGGCAGGTCTAGGGAGGAATCTCCTTCTTTGAGACCTTGATGCGACTTGATCCACAGTTGAAGAGTCGAATCCAGGTCTTGGACGATTTGCGATATTTCCGAAGAGTCTCGCGTAAGTGTCAGTTTCAATACTTCCTTGGAAAGCTTTTGACTGAGCATTCTTTGCCTACCAGCCACGTTTACAATCCGTGAATCATTAAGCTGTTTGTCCAAATGGGATTGGATCAAATTATGACTGACCAGAAACACGATGGCAATGGCTGCTAAAGCGAGCAGATACCATTTGCTCAGCCTACTGAAGATATGGGCACTCTGATTACTCATAGGAAGTCTAGATAGACAATTTTGCTCATGCCGACAAAGCCAATTTAACTAATTGAGCTTGTTGTGTAGGCAGACTCAGACTCAAGGCAATTTCCTGCCCTCTTTTAGACATTTTTCGCCAAGTTTTTTGCAAAATATCTATCAGCTTTTCTTCATTATATTTTTGCGAGAAGGCCTCAAAATAATACTCGAGGAAGACAAGGCACGCAACGTCTTCTAGAGTTTGAGTTTCGGTATCTTTACGTAACTGCTTCTTTGCAAGCAGGAATTGCACCCGTTGAATGCTTGCCGATTCATAGCCCATTTGGGTCATAATTGCGCCTGCTTTCTCGGCATGGAAGGCCTTGAGTTTGTTGCGCCAAGTAAAATATCCTTTTCTATTCATCGGATAGGCATCACGAGGGATTTCCCAGCGGCAAATATGCTGTGCGCGAGTGGCTAGGACCAAAGATTCGCTCGCCTTTGGAAAATAACGCTTAAGGCAGGCCGTCATTCTTCTCCCATAAAGAAGCTCTGCTGGCCAAGCGATACCTTGAAAAATAATCTGCTTAGGGTCTCGTCGGTTTGCCTCATCAAAAGCTTTAAGCGTTTTTTGCAGTCGCTCTGCTTGCGTTCCTCTCATGCGTCATCATTATTCCTTAAAACCAATGTAAACATAACCTCCCTCGGTGCGGACTGGGTAAACAGCAATGGCCTCGCAGCTAGCTTGAAAATTCTCACCTGTTTCTAGGGAAAAGGTCTTTTTATGGAGGGGGCAGGCTACTTTGGGCACGCCCTCTTCATCACCCAATAGCCCTCTTGATAAGACCATCTCTAGCTTGTGGGGACACAAGTTTTGGGTTGCGTACCAAGCATTCTTTCGAGAAAATCGAAAAACTGCGATTTGTAGGTCTTGATACTTTATACAGGCGCCGCCATTGGGCGGAAAAGCTTCAATAGGAGCTGCTTTGAACCAATGCGTGACTTCCGTTTCTAAAACAGATTGATATTTTTTGATGATGGTTTCCATTTTTTTAGGGTTTGGCCGATTTACTTAATCCCATTTAGCAGGCATTTTTTGGTCCCGCATCGGGACAAAATTGAGATTGTCATCTTGATCATCTGAATTGACAAAGTGTCTAAATCTTTTTCTCAGTTCCGGATTGTTGACTACCTCTTTCCATTCGCATCTGTAAGTCGCGACTAGGAGCTGCATTTCGGCTTCTAGGGTCTGCGCGATACCTAAGCGATCCTCAATCACGACTTCTTTTAAATAAGCAAGCCCCCCTTCTAGTTTTTCTAGCCAAGCGGCAGTTCGCATCAGGGGAGCAGCGGTTTTTAAGTAAAACATTAGATAGCGATCCAGATAAGCAACACAGGTCTCTTTGTCTAAATCCTCCGCTAGCAAAACCGCATGTCTGGGATTGGCGCCCCCATTTCCTGCTACATACAAATTCCATCCGCTTTCGGTTGCAATGACCCCAAAGTCCTTGCATCTGGCCTCAGCGCACTCTCTGATACAACCCGAAACACCTCCTTTAAGCTTATGAGGAGAACGAATACCTCGATATCGATTTTCCAGTTCGATGGCGAAGCTTACTGATTCATCCATCCCAAAGCGACACCAAGTTGAGCCTACACAGCTCTTGACGGTTCTGAGGGCTTTGCCATAAGCATGTCCACTTTCAAAACCAGCTTCGATCAATTCTTCCCATATCAAGGGTAATTGATCAATTCTGGCCCCAAACAGATCGATGCGTTGGCCGCCAGTAATCTTGGTGTACAAATTATATTTTTTAGCTACCTCTCCGAGAACGATCAGTTTTTCTGGGCTGATTTCTCCGCCAGCTACTCTCGGTACTACCGAGTAGGTGCCATTGCGCTGAATGTTGGCCAGATATCGGTCATTGGTATCCTGTATGCTTTCTTGTACGGTAGCCGTTTCGTTGTAAATACCGGCAAAAACCGAGGCTAAAGCGGGTTTACATACCTCACATCCGTCGCCTTGCCCAATCTCATCGAGGGCTTGGTCATAGGTCCTGATGTTTTTGATTTTGATGATATCAAATAATTCCTGCCGTGTGTAGGGAAAGTGGGGACAAATAATCGGCTTGACCGTTTTTCCCATCAAGCGCAAGCTTTCATTTACCAGATCCACTACCATGGGTTTGCATCCTCCACATCCGGTCGTTGCTTTGCTAGATTTAATGACCCCCTTCAAATCTGTACAGCTGCCTGATGAAATCGCGGAACAGATACTGCCTTTGGAAACGTTTTCGCAGGAACAGATCACGGCTTCATCGGGAAAATCCATAACGGAGGTCCCTGTTTCTTCCCCTTCTCTAGCTCCCAAAATCAAATCCTCTGGATTGGGAGGGAGGGCCATTTTGTTTTGAGTAAACTGCAAAAGGGTATTATAGTCTTCGGCATCTCCGACCAGTATGCCCCCCAATAGATATTTTCCGTCTGTAGAGACATTGATGCGCTTATAGATTCCCTTTACTCGATCCTCGAATACAATTTGATGAGTATTCGGATCCTC
The DNA here is from genome assembly GCA_039024315.1 of Bacteroidota bacterium. Lineage (GTDB taxonomy): Bacteria > Bacteroidota > Bacteroidia > J057 > J057 > JBCAWW01. The sequence continues at coordinate 7,234 of JBCCQN010000054.1, read as the reverse complement.
CGTAAGTGCATCCCCAAAACTGGCAACGTCAACGCCTATCAGCTTTAGCTTAGCGGACATATCCACCTCTTTGGGCATCGGTTTTTCTTGGCCCATCATATGGTGCAATGCTACTTCGGCCATCTCATATCCGGGAGCAATCAAACCGTAGGTCTTACCTTGGTAGGAAGCCGCTTCGCCTATGGCGTAGATATTCCCGACCGAGGTTTGCATGAATTCGTTCACTTTGATTCCGCCTCTTTCGCCAAGCCTTATGCCAGCATTACGAGCAAGCTCGTCCCTAGGTCTTATCCCTGCTGAAATAACTAGCATATCTAGCGCTAAGGTCTCTCCATCCTTAAATTGCAAGCCTGTTATGCGTTCTTCTCCCAGTACTTCGGTAGACATTTTGGCCAAATGAACACTTATGCCTAGTGATTCGATCTTTGAGCGTAATAAATTTGCTCCCGCTAGATCAAGTTGCAGCGGCATCAAGCGGTCTGCTAGTTCAATAACATGAGGGCTAAGTCCCATATCCAATACTGCTTTGGCGGCTTCTAAGCCTAGTAAGCCTCCCCCAAGGACGCCCGCATTTAGGCGATTTTTGTCTTTTTGCTTTTGTCCGTATTCGATGATATGAACCAAGTCTTCGATGGTGCGATAAACAAATACTCCTTTTTTCTCAACTCCTGCTATGGGAGGCACAAAGGGGATAGACCCCGTCGCTAAGACCAATGTATCATAGGGATATACAAGCCCTTGATGGCTTTTTACTTCTTGTTGATCGGTATCTATTCCTGTTACGAGTGCTCCGGTAATGAGCTCTATGCCGTTTTCTGCATACCAGTCTCTATTAGCTAGACTTAAATCCTCTGCGGTCTTCCCACTAAAATATTCACTTAGATGCACTCTGTCATAGGCAGGATAGACTTCACTGCCCAATACAGTAAGCTGGACCTCTTCTTTTAACGGGCTCTGGACAAACTTCTCGCAAAATTTGTAACCAACCATTCCGTTTCCTATTACGATAATTTTTTTCATGAATACGTAATCTTGTTGGTATTAGAGGGCTTTATGAGGGTTTGTTGGTACAATAGTAGGAAAAAATAAGTATTTATACTTAAAAATAATTAAGTATTTGCTAATTTGTCCCTACGTAATTGTGTTCAGCACTGCTTAAGTGCCCAGATTAATCGAAACATTATGCAAGCCTTTTTCCACAAGAATGCCCCCCTAAATAGTAAGATTACATTAGTTGGTGCGGGTCCCGGGGATCCTGATCTCATCACCCTAAAAGGACTCCGAGCTATCCAGCAGGCAGATGTGATTTTATATGACGCATTGGTAAACGAAGCTTTATTAAAAGAAGCGAGAAAAGACGCTCACATAGAGTTTGTTGGCAAAAGAGCAGGCGCAACCCGAACCCCGCAGGCAAAAATTAACGATTTACTCGTAAAATACGCTTTAAAAAAGGGGCAAGTCGTTCGGCTAAAAGGCGGTGATCCTTTTGTCTTTGGTCGTGGCTTCGAAGAACTAAACTATGTCAGTAGATATGGTATCCAAGTGGAAGTAATCCCCGGTATTTCTAGCTGTATTGCGGTAGCGGGCCTACAACATGTGCCGATTACTAGCCGAGGAGTCAATGAAAGCTTTTGGGTGGTAACGGGGACTACTCGCTCTGGCGCACTCTCCGCAGATATCCAACTCGCAGCAAAATCATCCGCTGCCATCGTAGTCCTGATGGGCATCCGTAAAATCGCCCAAATTGCTCAACTCTTTTGCCGAGAGAATAAAGCTGATACGCCTTGCATGGTAGTACAAAAAGGATCTTGGCAGGACGAAAAATTTGTGCTAGCTACCATGGCGGATATTGCTGATAAGGTCCAAGAGCAGGGGATTGGATCTCCAGGGATCATTTACATTGGCAATATCGTCAAGCTCCATCAAGCATGGCCTAAAGCAGAGGCTTCAAACCTTATCGAAAGTTTACAAAATGAATCAATCAATGCTTCGGAATCCACTATACCCCATTTTTCTAAAACTGCATGAGTTAAACATGCTCATCGTTGGCGCTGGAGAAGTTGGCTATGAAAAACTGTTTTTTATCCTCAAGAGCAGTCCTCAAGCCAAGATCACGATTGTCGCCAAATGGGTCAATCCAGAGATAGAGTCCCTCTTAAAGCAAGGAACGTTTAAGGTGAAAATCATCAAAAAAGCTTTTGAGCCTGAGGATATCGGCAAGCATGATCTAGTGATTGCCGCTACCAATTTCAAGGCGCTCAATCAAAAGATCCGAGAAGCTGCCAAAGCAAGAGGAAAATTAGTTAATGTAGCTGATACGCCAGATTTATGCGACTTTTATCTGGGTTCTATCGTAACTCGTGGGCCGCTTAAGGTAGCCATATCTACTAACGGCCAGTCTCCTACCTTTGCTAAGCGGTTTCGTCAATTTCTGGAGGCTGCCCTGCCGGAGGAAGTAGATGACTTAATTTTTAATCTCAAGCTATATCGAGACCAATTAAGTACCGACTTTGAGAGTAAAGTCAAACTGCTCAATCAAGCTACTGCCTCCTTAGTGAGGGAGAATTCTCCAGAGGCTTAGTCTTTTTTTGGCACGCTGCGCGGAACGCTTGTCTCTTACCCTTCATTTCCAAGGTGCAGGGTGATAGAGATAATCTCTGCATTGAACCCTTGGCACTTACAGCCACAGGAAAAATCTAGGTACAGAGTAGAAAGTATCCCGAAAGCTTTCGGGAGTATTCAGTACAGAGAAAAAGATCTTGATCGATCCTATGGCCCTGTTTTCCTAAGTCCTAATACTAGCTACTATTGCCTAAGTCCTCAAGAATATGGTCTGGGAGGCTTATCTTTGTGGCTTTGATGAACAGACTAAGGCCTTTACTATCCACATTATGAAAAAAGCTTTGCTGCTCACCTCGCTTGTCACATTAGCGGGAATGAGCGTTCTGGGACAGACAAGCCAAAAGGAAAAAATCCAAATCAGCGCCTATCTAGAAACTTATTACGCCTTTCAAAATACTCAGCCTGAGGATCATCTACTTCCGCTCTTTTTGTACTCCCATAATCGACACAACGAGATCACGCCAAACCTCGCCCTTATCCAGTTGGAATATGCCCAAGCCCGTACGAGAACTAAAATTGGTTTAATGGCCGGTACCTACGCCAATGCCAATCTGGTGGCTGAACCAGCAGTGCTCAAAAATATCTTCGAAGCCAATGTCGGTTACCGCCTGAGTAAAGTGGAGGAGATCTGGCTGGACGCCGGCGTATTTGCTTCTCATATCGGTTTCGAAAGTGCCATTGGAGCGGATTGTTGGACGCTGAGTCGGAGTCTTGGAGCAGAAAATTCGCCTTACTACAATAGCGGATTGCGATTGTCCTATTACTCTAGTAACGGACGTTGGTATGCCGCTGCCTTGGTGATGAACGGCTGGCAGCGGATACAAAGGCCAGATGGGGTGCAGATGCCTGCCTTGGGTCATCAGTTGACTTACACCTTCGGTGAACGCCTAGTCTTAAATAGTAGCTCCTTTATTGGTGAAGATAGGCCTGAGCAACTCCGCCTTTTTCACAACTTCTACACACAAGTTGGATTGAGCGAAAGGCTGAGTTTAATCCTCGGTTTCGATATTGGAGCTGAGCAAATAGATCGAGGGCTAAATGAGTACCAACTATGGTACACTCCCGTCGGTATCCTGCGTTGGGAGGCAAGTGAGAGGCTCCGAATAGCATTACGAGGAGAATATTTTGCGGACCCTCAAAATGTCTTGTTTTACGTTGGGCCCAGTGGATTGCAAGCGACAAGCGCTTCACTCAATTTGGACTATCAGTTGACGCCGGCTTTGCTCTGGCGCATCGAAGGCCGCTGGCTTAGCAATGTAGAGCCTATTTTCCCTGCAGGCGATTCTTCGGTGAGTCAAACGAGCATTTTTTATACTTCCCTCGCCTTTTCCTTGGGGAGAGAGTGATAGGGAGGATGATCGTTTTGCGCAGCAAATAAACTCCCTCTAGGTCCTTCGTCGAGGCTCTGGAAGACCTTTAGATTTGTCATGTCGAAAATGCTTTTAAAAGGATAATCGTTCTGCGCAGCAGCCCTAAGGCACCTCGACCTTATCCAAAATCTGAGTGATGATATCCTCAGTGGTGATGTTTTCGGCTTCTGCTTCATAGGTGAGGCCGATACGATGACGCATCACATCTCCACAAACCGCGCGAATGTCCTCAGGAATCACATAACCACGGCGCTTGATGAAGGCATAAGCTTTGGCGGCTAGGGCCATATTGATCGAAGCACGTGGCGAACCCCCATAGTTGACGAGATAATCTAGTTTGTCAAGCTTGGCCTCCTTAGGATAGCGGGTAGCAAAGACGATGTCGAGGATGTATTTCTCGATCTTTTCGTCCATATAGACCTCACGCACGGTCTGACGAGCGGCTACAATATCGTCTAGACTTACTACCGGACGAATCTCATATTTGTCAGCACCCACATTTTGCCGCATAATGAGGCGTTCGTTTTCCTTACTGGGATAAGTGATCACACATTTGAGCATGAAACGGTCCACCTGCGCTTCTGGTAGAGGATAGGTACCTTCTTGCTCGATGGGATTTTGGGTTGCCAACACGAGGAAAGGTTTCTGCATCTGGAAGGTTGTCTCTCCGAGCGTTACCTGGCGTTCCTGCATGGCCTCAAGCAAAGCAGATTGTACCTTAGCGGGAGAGCGGTTGATCTCATCCGCCAAAACAAAGTTGGCGAAGATGGGCCCCTTTTTGACGGCAAACTCCATCGTCTTGGGGTTGTAGATCATGGTACCTACGATATCGGCAGGTAAGAGGTCTGGCGTAAACTGAATACGGCTAAACTGACCGGCTACTGCGGTAGAAAGGCTTTTGATGGCAAGGGTCTTGGCCAAACCCGGTACCCCTTCCAATAAAACGTGGCCACCAGATAAGAGACCGAGCAATAGGCGCTCAATCATGTATTCCTGACCGATGATGGCTTTTTGTATTTCGAGATTAAGCAGGTCTATGAAAGCAGACTTCTGCTGGATTTTTTCGTTGAGAGCGCGAATATCAATTGCGGCGGATTCACTCATAATAAACAATAAATGCTAAGTGGTAAAATTAGCCGTTTTACGCTAGGACAAACAATGAAGGATTGTTAATGTTGTGTTAAGAGATGGCACTTTTGAGCTTTACAGATCGCGGGATTTATTGTCCACAGGCAGATATTTATATCGATCCTTGGCGTCCGGTTGAGCGGGCTGTGATCACGCATGGCCATTCAGATCATGCGCGTTGGGGCATGAAGCATTATCTGACCCATCACAAGACGGTGCCCATCATGCAGCATCGCTTAGGGGCGGGGATTTCGGTAGAGGGCCGCTCCTTCGGAGAACGCTTCTCTATCAACGGCGTAGAAGTCTCTTTGCATCCAGCAGGTCATATTATTGGTTCGGCGCAGGTACGTTTGAGTTATAAAGGAGAAACTTGGGTAGTATCTGGTGATTATAAAATTCAGGATGATGGCGTTGCGACGGTATTTGAACCCGTCAAATGTAATGTATTTATCACCGAGTCCACCTTTGGATTACCCGTTTATCGCTGGCAACCGCAGGCAGAAGTCATCGGAGAAATCAACGAATGGTGGCAAAAGAATGCGGCTGAAAATAAAGCTTCACTCCTGATTGCTTATTCCTTGGGCAAAGCCCAAAGGATACTAGAAAATGTTGATCACGGCATAGGACCTATCTATACGCATGGTGCGGTAGAAAACATGCAGGAGGTGTTAAGAGCGGCTGGCAATAAATTGAAACCTACCTTGCGTGTAACGGCAGAGGTTCCGAAAGCTGCTTATCGGAAGGCTTTGATCGTAGCGCCTATGGGCGCGATTGGTTCGGCATGGGCCAAGAAACTAGAGCCATATTCTTTGGGAATTGCCTCTGGTTGGATGAAAGTAAGAGGAGCGAGGCGGCGTCGCGCCGCGGACAGAGGCTTTGTGCTCTCAGATCATGCGGATTGGGATGGTTTAAACCAGGCGATAGAAGCGACAGAGGCGGAAAAAGTCTATGTTACGCATGGCTATACTGATATCTTCAGTAAGTGGCTCAATGAAAAAGGTATAGAAGCTGGAATCGTCAAAACGGAATTTAATGATGAGGATGATCCGTGATAAGAGAGATAAGCGTTCCGCGTCCCGAAAGCTTTCGGGAGTAGAACAAATAAAAATACCTCAAATAGCCCCAAGCTTAAATAATTGATATAATTCAAGCCCTATTAATTTGAAACACTTCGCCCAACTCGTCACTCGGCTCGATCAGACCAATAAGACCAATGCTAAAATCGCGGCTTTGGTGGCTTATTTGGAGGTGGCCAGTGATCCGGATAAAGTTTGGGCGATGGCTTTGTTTAGCGGACGTAGGCCGAGAAGGGCCGTGAAAACCACCTTGCTTAGGGAATGGGCTTCGGAGATGACGGGTATACCGCTCTGGTTGGTGGAGGACTCCTATCACATCGTGGGGGATTTGGCGGAGACCCTTTCGCTGATCCTGCCTGCTCCCGAAAGCGAACGACAAGAACGAAGTCTTACCGAATGGATGCATTATCTCGCAGACTTGAAGGACATGGATGATCTTTCCAAGCGGGAGCATTTGGTGGAGGCTTGGGCACAGCTCAATCAGAGTGAACGCTTTGTGTTCAATAAATTGATTACAGGGGGATTTCGTCTAGGGGTATCCCAAAAGCTGATGGTACGAGCCTTGAGCAAGCATACGGGTTTAGATACCAATGCGATCGCGCACCGCTTGATGGGTAATTGGACGCCAGACAATACCGATTATCAGAGCTTACTTTTTTCGGAAAACATCAGAGATGATATCTCTAAGCCTTATCCTTTTTATTTAGCCTATGCCTTGGACGCTGAAACCGAAAGTCTGGGCGATCCCAAGCTTTGGCAAGCAGAATGGAAATGGGACGGTATCCGCTCACAGACCATCAAGCGCGATGGGCATTGGTTTTTGTGGAGTAGGGGAGAGGAGTTGATAACGGAAAAGTTTCCAGACTTAGAGGAGATGGCGTTGGCTTTGCCCGATGGGACGGTGATTGATGGGGAACTCCTTCCTTATAAAGAAGGGAAGCCGCTGAGTTTTCAAATCCTGCAAACGCGCATCGGACGTAAAAATGTATCGAAAAAGATTCTGGAAAACTGTCCAGTGATCATCATGGCTTATGACTT
>JBCCQN010000053.1:0-41219 GCA_039024315.1 Bacteroidota bacterium | reverse complement strand
TCAGGCAGTGGCCTTTATCAACCAATCAGAGTTTTGGGCTAACCAAGCCCGCAATCATGGTGGCGCAATTTATCACAGTGCTCAGCGTCTCAATGTTGATTCTTCCCGCTTCGAATCGAATGAATCCCACGTGCATGGTGGTGCTATCTATTGGGACGGTTTTGCTCAAGCCATATTAGACATCAAACGAACCACCTTATTAAATAACCGTGCCCTCCAAGGCAAAGGGGGAGCCATCAATATGCAAAGAGCGGGCTTATTAGAGCTTGCCGAGAGTACTTTTGATCGTAACCAAGCTGCCATGGAAGGGGGAGGCATTGCCGCCTACGGCGACGGAGGCACAATCTATTGGGGAGGCTTTAGTGCAAATCTCGAAAACAATACCTTCAGCCAAAACCAAAGCCTAGGCAACACCGGCGGTGCGATTGATATCAAGGGTGGAGCCCTTTGGGATATCCTCCACAATACTTTTAGTCTTAACAGCGCCAATGATGGTGGGGCCATCTCCTATGGAGTTAATTTGACCAAATTGCAGCAAATCAATTTGGACCATAGCTTGATCGCAGGCAATACTGCCAGCGGAGCCGGTGTAGATGTCTTTTTTGCTGGGGGTGCCGGCACGATTTTGTCCCTTGGTTCCAATCTCATTGGCATCATCGATGCAAGTGGCATAACGCCTTCGGCCTCAGATCTGAGCGGCACTTTGAGTAGTCCATTAGCGGCCTTATTGGGACCTTTAGCTAATAATGGTGGCCTTACTTGGACTCACCTGCCCTTGGCAGGCAGTCCAGCTATCGATGGCGGCACCGCTACTCCACTCCTATTTGACCAACGTGGCGTTCCGCGCAGCGGGGCCTTTGACATCGGAGCAGTAGAAAGAGTAAGTGGAGCGCCACGCATAAGTGTATCAGTAAGCAGCGGGGTGAAACTTTGGCCGAACCCAAGTCAGGGTAGCTTCCAAATACGTTTGGCGGAAACTTATGAGCAGCCGGTCCAAATCAAGATTTTTAATAATGCTGGGCAATTAATTCATACGACCAGCCTAGCAGCGGGTCAAAATGAGCTCAAGCTCAACGTCCTACGTGATCAACCTAGTGGGATATATTTAGTAGAAATTTCAGGGCCATTGGAAAGAGAGAGCTTACGAATTGTAAGGGATTAGGAGAAGCGTTGAGCCCACAAAGCCAAAACCCAATCCACTGATCAACAATCAATTAAGGGCAAGAATAAATTTTTTTTGCCCTTTTACTTTATCAGTCCCCTAGCAGCTCGACTAATCTTCATGTAAACCAAACACACGATTTGAACTAGGCTTTTTCTATATCATGAAGCAATTTTTACTAACCCTTTCCTTTGCCTTTTTGCTCTTTACTTTTTCTTCTCTTTCGGCCGCAAGCGTCATCACGGTTACCAACCATTTCAATGGCGGGACAGGATCGTTCCGCGCAGCGGTAGCCAGCGCCAGCTCCGGAGATACGATACGCTTTGCTAGCAGTCTCGCCGGTAGCCCTATCACCATTAGCAGTGAGGTCAGTATCGATAAACCGATCATCATTGCAGGCTTTCATGGTTTGACAATGGAGGCTACAGGGATCTTCAATCGTATCCTTTCTATCGAAAACACAGCCATCAGTCCCAGTCTTTCGGTGCCCTTTTACCGCACGCAGATTAGCTTACTTACTTTTGAAGGAGCCAATACGATGTCCGTAGGGAGTGCCGTGCGAACCAAATGTCCAGTAGATTTTTACGGCTGCACCTTCAACGATAACTCCACTACCCTATCCGGCGGAGCCATCGCCTATGTTAACTCTTCTAGTTTTGCCGCTGGCCTAATGTTGGTAGATAGCTGTTTTTTTGACAACAATGAGGCCGATTCACGCGGCGGTGCGATCTATATCGGCAATGCCAATTTTCAAGTAGTCAATTCTACTTTCACCAACAATAGCGCTGATATTGGTGGGGCCCTACACCAAGAAGGTAGCCCTAGCATCAGTTCTAGCGAGGCGATTTTTGACATCACAGATTCAGACTTCACCAGCAATCAAGCCCGTCTCGGCGGAGCGATTAGAACCAGAGAGAATATTCCAGGGGGCGCAGCAGTACAGATCGACAACTGCAACTTCATCCAAAACGAATCCACCGAAAATGGAGGAGCCGTTTATCACTACAATGGCATCGGGAGGATAGAGAGCTGTTACTTTTATCAAAACAGTGCTGACAGCAGCGGAGGAGCAATATTTACGGTAGACTATATTGTTGTTGATGAGTCTCAGTTAGTCGAAAACATAGCCCTTTTTGATGGTGGAGCGATTGGTGGCGACCTAACTTTTATCAGCAGACTTAGAGCAGACGAGAGTAGGTTTACCAACAATAGCGCTGGTCGAAACGGCGGGGCCATCCACCTTTTTTTTGAAAGAAGCGGCCTAGACATAGAGGAATGCCGCCTCGACAGCAATCAAGCCGTCAAAGGAGGGGCTATCTATCTTGAGCGAACTGATTTTTCGGATGATCCATTTGGGGTGGATTTTAGACGAGATACCCTTGTAGCCAATGTCGCTACCAATCATGGAGGAGCCGTCTATTTGCTAGGGGATGAGTTCGATGCTTTATATACAGATTTTGAGGCCAATCAGGCTTTCAGTGGTGGGGCCGTATTTCTAGAAAAACCAGCAGCCAGTACTGACCCCAACCATCCGACCTTCAATCGCTCAAAGTTTCGTCGCAATATCGCTACGGCCCAAGGAGGTGCGCTCTATTTTAGTGGTCAGGAGTTAGAGTTTCGCTATTGTCAACTAGATAGCAACCAAGCTGCTAATGGCGGGGCTTTAGAGCTGCAGACGCAATCTTCTCTCCCTAAAGCCAATCTTATCAGCTTTGATCAAACCGACTTTTACGGCAATATTGCTAGCAATAATGGAGGAGCCATCCGCTTTGCTGCCAATTATGCGACTTTTATTGACTGTAGCTTAGATAGCAATCTCGCGACGCAGGGCGGCGGCATCTATTTTCAAGTACCTAGTCAGTATCCAGATAGCAATACCATTAGGATCGATACCACTGATTTTCACGCCAATACCACTACTTCAGCTGGGGGCGCCATTTATTTTGCTGCTGGCGAACTCTCACTCAGCGCCTGCCAGCTCGATAGTAATCAGGCCTATCTCGGCGGGGCCCTTGCCGCTCGCTTTGGCACTGCTAGTTTAGATACCAGTCGCCTCAGTCTCTCCAATTGTCACTTCTGGGGCAATGCTGCCACTACTTCTCACGGTGGTGCCCTCAATCTCACCCCCAATCATCTTGACCATTTTCACTTCAGTGCCCAAAATGTCAGCTTCGTTGACAATAGCGCCAATCAATATGGCGGGGCCGTTTATACCCAGCGCTTTGGCAGTGCGGTAGACTTTGAGAGTGAAATTGACCATTGCACCTTTGCCCAAAACCAATCCAATCTAAGAGGCGGGGGACTTTACCTCAGTGATACCGATTGCGAGCTCAGCTTTAGCACCCTGAGTGAGGACAGCTCTCAAATCGGGGGAGGCATTTACCTTGATACTCAGATGGGCAGTAGCAGTCTCGACCTCAATCATTGTCTGATTGCCAGCAATGAAGCGAGCAGCAATGGACAAGATATCTATCGCAATAGCGGCACACTTAGTTCTAGCGATTACAATCTCTTAAGTGATATAGATTTTAGTGGGTTCAGCCCTTCGGGCAACGATCAGACAGGTTCAGGAAGCGGGAGTGGTCGCCTAGATCCGCAACTAAATGCTTTGGCAGATAATGGTGGCTATGGTCCAAGCTACTTACCGCTTTGCAGTAGTCCTGTCATTGATGCCGGCGCTATCTCTACAGGCACGCTCCTTGATCAAAGGGGCGAAGCCCGCAACGCCCGCCAATACGATATCGGCTCCGTCGAACTGCAGGACAGTGAATACAGCAAAAGTCGCTATACCGTTACCAATGCCACTGATTATGCCAGTGGTTCGTTGCGAGACCTATTGAGTGGGGCTTGCAATGGAGATACCATAGATTTTGCGACAGCTTTGCTGAACGATACCCTCTATCTCAGTGCCGAGCTAAATATTACTCGCAGTCTTGTCATCATCGGCCATGGCAGCGGACAGCTAGCTCTAGATGGCAATAACAGCAATCGCATCTTCGTCCTCAAATCGCTCATGGAGGTCAAAATCTCCGGTCTTGACCTGCAAAACGGAGCCACTACCGCCAATGGCGGCGCGATCTCAAACGCAGCCAATCTCAGTCTCAGCGACTGCCGCTTGATAGAAAACTTTGCCCTGCAAAACGGAGGAGCCATCATCAGTACGGGCAGCCTCACTTTAGAAGAAGTCAGTCTACTCGGCAATATCTCCAACGGCAATGCTGGCGCTCTTTTCAATCAAGGCGGAGTCCTAAACGCCACCGAGACTTGGTGGAAAGACAATCAGACCGTCGGTAATGGAGGAGCAATTTGGAATACCCTCTCCGGCCAACTCAATATTGCCCAGACGACATTGGAAAATAATCAGGCCTCGGAGGGCGCGATTTACAACTCTGCCGGTGGTCAGCTTTATCTGCAAAACAGTACTATGAGCGGCAATGTATCTAGTTTCCAAGGCGGGGCGATCCATAATGTAAGCGGCTTGGTAGAAATTCAGTTTTCGACCCTTACCCTTAATCAAAGCGCCAATGGAGGTAGCTTTTATAGCACGGGTACGGGAGCGACCATTACTTTAGGCAATAGTATCCTTTCAGGCAATAGTGGCATTTCTTTCCCCGAAGGTTTCAGCAGTACGGCTGCACTAGTGGGCTCTGCCGGAGGCAATATCATTGGAGAGACCAGCGGATTCTCCTTTCCCGGCACCTTATCAGATCAAGTAGGTACCCCTTCCAGTCCGCTCAATCCTTTACTAAATCCTCTTGCCGACAATGGCGGCTACTCCCCTACTCATCTTCCTTTAGTCTCTAGCCCTGCCATTGACAATGCTTTTGGGTCAATCTCCATTGATCAGATCGGCAATAGTCGGACAGGTTTAACTGATGTAGGCGCAGTAGAAGTAGGCGGCTCCCCTTTTGCGGTAGAATGGTTGGACTTTCAGGTCAACTGGCACCCAAATCAAATAGGAGCAGCCTTGATCGAATGGACTTCTATCCAAGAAGGTAATTCGGATCGCTATTTGATTGAGCGTAGTCTGGATGGACAAGTTTTTAAGGTCGTGGGAGAGGTTCCGGCTTTGCCGAACGCGGGTACTCCTCTGCACTACCAAGCGATAGATAGAAGCGTTCTCGGAGAGGAAAAAACCTACTATCGCCTCAAAGAAATAGATAAAGACGGTCGCTATCAGCATAGTGAGATCCGCATCCTCAATGCTCAGGACCAAAACCAAATGCTCAGCGCTTGGCCCAACCCTAGCGCTCAAACTGTCAAAATCAAACTGGCTAAGCCACTGACTCAAAATGCTCATTATGTGCTTTTGGACGCACAAGGCAGAGAAATCAGCCAAGGAGACTGGTCAGTATCCCAACTCGAATTAAGCTTGGAAGATTTTGGACAATTGAGCCCCGCTTTGTATCATTTCTCTCTCTACGAAGCAGGCAAGCAATTTACCCTGACCCTTATCAAGCAATAAAGATTGCCTCCGGTTTATGCACACTATCAGACTCTACCTTTGCTTTAGCTTCTTGCTCCCCTTTTCCTTATCGCTTTTGGCCCAAGACAGTAATACCGATAGCCTCAAAATCTATTGGGAACTAGCCGCCCAACAATACCAAAAGAGAAATTTTGGAGAAGCCTTGCAGTACTATCAGGCTGGTTTTGAGCTTTGTAAGCAACAAGATAGCCTACAGGGGCGTTGCCTTGCGTGTGTCATCAATATGGCCGCGATGTACGATTTTATGGGTAAAGGCAAGGAAGCGGATAGCACTCTGCATGTGAATGCTAGTCTGATGAGAGCCCTACCGATCCAAAGCAAAAAGGTCTTTTACCTCAACAAATGGATCGAAATCCTGATCGATTTAGGACAGCTAGATCAGGCTTGGGAATATGTAGAAGAAGCCTACGAAATGATGCCGAGCGATAGTCTGCAGTCTGAGTTGGCCAAAATCAATTCCAATGCTGCCCAAATCTACTTTTTATGGGGGCGCTATGATCAGGCAGATAGCCTTTATCAGGAAATCAGTAGCTACAATAGGCAGATCGGGGATCGTCAGGCCTTGGCGGCCAGCTACACCAATCGCGGCAGACTACTCGAAAAGCGTGGAGACCTTGAGCGTGCTCGGCAAATGTATCAAGAGGCCATGAATATCAATCGGGAGGTAGGGAGATTAGTCGGGCTCATTATCAATGGGAACAACCTTGGCGTCATTTTGCGCAAACAGGGAAAAAATCAGGCGGCCCTAAAGCAACATCAGGCCATTCTACAGCAAGCTGACTCCATCAATTATGCGCCTGGCATTGCCTTCCAGCATCTCAATATCGGCATCAACGCCAGTCACTTAGGGCGCAAAGAAATTGCCTTACCTGCCTTCTTGGCGGCAGTTGAATCTTTTGAATCTCAAGGAGCTACCCTACAGGTTTCGGATACATATCAGTATATCGCAGATCTATATTGGCGCAATCAGGAATATACCAAAGCAGAAGCAACATATCGTAAAGCCATCTCCGAGCTACCCAATATTGGCAGTAGTGAGTACCATAGCATGGCTTGGCTAAAACTCGCTCGCTTTTATCAGGATCGCGGCCAAAGTGCGGCTTGTCTAGAGGCCTGCCAAAATAGTCTCTTTCATTCTGCGCCGGGCTTTACTGATGGCAATCCTCTTTATCATCCCACTACTGATTTGGTACAAATTGAGTTAGACGCCATTGACGCCCTGCTATATAAAGGTCAAGTGCTGTGGCAGGAGGCCGATAGCAGCGCCAAAGCTGCTGGTTATCAAAGCTTTCAAATTGCGCAAGACCTTATCCAAGAGCTGCTCACCCAATACCAAACGAGTAGCAGTCAAGGTGATATGCTGGAGGATTATACCGATGTTATTGAAGGACTTTTGCTTTGCCAAGCCTACTATCATGAGCAGACAGGAGACGCTAAATGGTTAGATCAGATTTGGGAGACGCTTGAGGTCAACAAGGCCACTCGTTTACGGGCCGCTTTGCGGAACGCTCAAATCCCGATCCGTGGACAGCTACCCGAAGCATTATACCAACGCCAGATTAGCCTTCGGACGCAGATCCAATACGAGAGATTGCAAGCCTTTAAAAACAAGGGCAATCAAACGAGCCAGCAAGCGCTGCTCAATCTTCTCAACCAACAAGATTCTTTGATGCGGGAGATCAAAAATCGTTATCCTGCTTATTACAGTATGCAATATGCTCCTCAGGCTTTAGGCCGCAAAGAACTACAAAATGATCTGGGGCCAAACGAATTGGTTTGCAATTATTTCGTTGGCGAAAAACAAATCTGGGTGTACGGACTAAGCCAGCAAGATGATAAATTATGGAAGCTAGCGCGGGAGGAATTCCCGCAGCAATACTGGCCCAAATGGCGAGAACTTAGTCAGCAAATTGAGCAGGAGGCTTATGCGCCAGATTGGTATGCAGATTTCACCCAAAAGGCGTACGAGACTTACCAAAAGCTACTCGCACCCGCTACTGAAATGCTGCCTCCAGAGGCAGATTGGCACATTACGATTATTCCCGATGGCTTTGTCGCTCATATCCCTTTTGCCATTTTATTGACTGAGCCAAGTCAGACTAACTCCATCAACTATCGAAACCTAGCCTATCTATTGCAACGAGCTTCCATTCGCTATTTGGGAGCGGCTAGTCTTGCGCAACAAAATTACGCAGCATCCAGTCAGGCGAGTTATTTGGGTTTTGCCCCGGGGCAGGCGGGTGTATTTGGGGAGGCCTTGGCCTACAGCCAAGAAGAAGTAAAACATGGACAGGCCATTTGGGGAGGAGAAACCTATATCGGGGCCTTGGCCTCTGAGTCTGAATTCAAGCAGCATGGCACCAAAGCGCAAATCCTTCACATAGCAGCCCATGGGACAATCCATGATAGTTTACCTTTGCGCTCGGCCCTCAGCCTAGCCCCCGGCGAAGAGGAAGATGGCCGTCTAGAGATTGCCGAACTATACAATCTCTCCTTTGACAATCAGTTGGCGATACTAAGTGCCTGCGAAAGTGGCCAAGGCAGCTGGCGAGCCGGCGAAGGTTTGATTTCCTTAGCCAATGGCTTTCACTATGGCGGCTGTCCGAATGTACTGATGAGTCGCTGGGCCGTGCGGGACGCTTCTACGTTGCCGATTTTAGAAGACTTTTTAGAGAGTGCTTATCAAGGCAAAAGCCCAGAGGAGGCTCTGCGCAAAGCACAACTCCAATATTTGGCAAAGGCAGATTTGGCACACCCATTCTTTTGGGCCGGTTGGATGATCAGTGGTCCCACCCAGCCGCTCGAACAAGAACGCGCTGGATGGGAATATTATATGATTGCATTTTTAGTGGCCTTAGGTGCTTTCGCCTACTGGCGGAACGCTCAACCCTCAAGCGATGCATGGGCGGCCTAAGGCGTAATGATCACCTTTTGATACCAAGTATGTCCTTCGGCCTCCACCCCAAAGAGGTACAGCCCAGCTGGGAGTGTCAGATTTAAGGCGTGGCGAAACTCTCCACTTTGGGGCCTCAAAGTTTCGTGATAGACCTTTCTGCCTTGTGCGTCTAGCATTTTGATGCTGAGGCTAAGCGTTCCGCGCAGCGTGCCAGAAAAAAACAAGCTACCCGATGACGGTATCGGTGAGACAGCAAAGCCCCAAGGATTGAATTGGCCTTCAAGAGAGGTAGCGGAATAGCTGAAAGTAGCGGAGGTATCTCCTTCACAATTGCTATTAGCCACCAAAACCCGATAGATACCACTGCTGGTTGGCATAAAGGTGGCAGCATTGGCGCCATTGATTGCCTGCCCATCCAGAAACCATTGAAAGTTAGTGGCACCTGCGCTCGTGGCTTGTAAAAGCGTATTGGTGCTATCGAAGCTAATGACAGGCGTTGCTGGAGGGTAAAGGACCTGCACACTAAAGGTAGCCGTATCTGTATCTCCACAGCCAGGCGTATTATCAGAAACAATTACGGTAAATGTCCTACTGCTATCGGGGAATGCCCAAGGATTGACGATATCTGTTTGACTCAAAAAAGCAGAATCCAACCATTGATATTGGTACTGACTGCCAACATTCGCCGTCAAAATGATACTATCGCCTTGACAAAGGAGTGTATCTCCCATGATGGTAGCTGCTAAACTCGCAATCTCAATATTGAAGGTGTCCTGGCTCCAGCCGCATTCATAAAGACCACTGGCGATTAGTTGGACACTGCTATCTGCCGTATGGAAGATCGTTTTAGCACTGGGATCATTCACCAGATTGGGGGGAGACCATTGGTATTGAAAGGCGGAATTAAAGGTTTGTAAGACGATCGTTTGTCCTTGACAAACCACGGTGTCTGTGGGAGGGCGATTTGGCAGAGGATCCCAGACAAAGGTGGCGGTAGTATAGTTGTTATAACTATAAGAAGCATCGGAGCCCCTGATCCTAAATTCAAAATCTAGGTAGATAAATAGATCATTAGGTAGAACCCCATAGATGGTATCGACATTATTGGGATTGTCCAAACTACCGATTACTGTCTCAGGGTAGTTACCCAAGGAATCATACAGCACTAGGTAAAAGGTAGCGCTGGTATCATTAAGAAAGGGGGGCGCAACTCTAAAAGGAATTCCTACTGTATCCCCAGGGCAAAAGTCACTCGACTGACGATTGGTATAGATATAAATAGGGCCGCAATCGTTGGGTTGATTGGAGATTAAAACGACATCAATTGCATCGGCGTAGATTGAATCATTTTGGATGACAAAGGGGTCGTTACTGCTTTGTTTCAGTACATCTAGCGCCATAAACAATTTGCCACTGGTATCTGCCCCTGCTATAATCGGAGAATAAGACGCTTTGGGATTCTTTTCATAATTAGAGCCATTGATACCCGTGAAGTATTCCAAATTGCCGAGGGAATCATAAGCAGCTAGCAAAATACTGCGAAACCTAGCGTCAAATTGATGATAGTCTGCACTATCACGTGAGGAAAGGCTAATGACTGGACTAAAGCTAAAGGGATCTGCATCCGCACTGAGGTATAACTTTTGGTCATAGCCAATATTGATATAACTCAAGAACATGCTGGAGGTAAAAGTCCCTGCCTGCCAACGTAAAAGCCCATCCTTGTCATAGCTTATGATATTGCCTCTATGGTAATTAGGCCCACTGATACTACCATCTGTAGAATAACAAACTGGGGGACTGAAGGAGTTTATTTTCAGGTACAGGTTCCCGTTAATATCATTCTTGACTTGGTTTTCGATATAAAAATTAAAGTTGGAGTTACAAACTATGGGAGTCGTCCAATTGAGCGTACCAGCCAAATCAAATTGACCTAAGAAAACATCGCTGCTATTTGGACCTGAATAATTTGAGAGCATCGTTGGACCGGCCGTAACACTGCCATTTTGATCGATTATGTTGAAATCCGAGCGATAAAGACCAATCCAATTTAGGGCATTGTTGCGGTCTACGCTCATATCATTAATGAGGACATCAATCTTATTGGGTTCATTATCAAAGAAACCTTTTTGCCAAATAAAATCTCCATTAGGAGTAATTTTGATAATAGCAGCATCTGCATATTCGAGATTATTATTGGCATCCAGGCGATTTGCCATAGCGGTAGAATCTCCTAGCGGACTGATATAGTTTACTGTCTTTCCAAGCAAACTTGGCTGGTAAAAGACCTCTTGAATCGATAGATACAGATTTCCCATCGAATCTGTTACCATCTTATTGATGAGCATTTCATTCTGGATACTGTGCCATTGCACGACTCCAGTTGAATCATATTTTACCAAAATGGTCCGGCGCTTTTTATCGGGATTACCTAGTTGATCGGGGGGAAAGCGAAAACGAATAAATTCACCATTATTAGAACCTAATAAGGCATTGCCCTCGATAATTGCGCTCATATAGATATCCCCCGAAGGACTACGACTAATAGCCTCAATGCTAGGGAGCCTCCCCACGTTTGGAAAAGGAGTATAGGGCACATAGGCTGAATCTTCGAGGACCACTCTCCACTTTTGCACCCCAAAGCGATCATATTTGGTGATCACGGAGCCAAATCCATCTAATACGGGACCTTCATCGCCTTCCCGACTCGTCATACTCAAATTGCCATAGTGAGCGGCCACTATCATATTCCCTTCTTGATCAGCCTGAGCGTCGACCAAAAAGTCAGTACTTTTATTGGTATAATAGTTTTCATCTGCCCCTCTGAGGTTAAAGGCCCAGCATTCTTCCGCCAGTTGATTCTTATCGTAGACCAATAAAGTCGTATCGATAAGGGTATCAGCACACCCATTACTGGTGATCGCAATCAGTTGCGCCGTTTGATGCCCAGTTTGATTATAACTAATGGCTGGCGGATTGAGTGTGTTTGCAGAAACTATAGAAGCATTCGACCCTAGATCCCACTGAAACGAATCCCCTTCTTTCGATAAGTTGTAAAGCCTAAGCTCCTCCCCTACTGTCGCATTAATCAGATCCGTATGAAAACGTGCCTCTGGCGTTTCGACATCAAAGAAGACAGTATCTGTGAAAAATTTCTCACAGCCCGTAAAAGCCCTCGAAGCAGAAATTAGAAAATAGGTCGAATCCGTCATCAAATCGGTACTCAAAACCACGGCACCATTGTTACCCAGACCCGTTCCCTTATAAGACTGGTCTGTCAGAGAATAAAGCCGATATAAGACACCCGGAACTGAGTTTTGTATCGTCACGCTCCCCACACCAGTTTTGCAAAAGAGCGCTCCTTGCACGGTATAAGGCAGGTTGACCGCAGGTGGATCGACGATCGTTAGACTACGAGACAAGGTATCGGCTAAGGTACCATTGCTTCCAATCAAAGTGATTTGATATGTACCCGTTGTATTATAGGTCTTAGTAGGACTAACAGAATTATTGCCTTGCAAAGGCCCTCCGTTTTCTAACCAAGTGTAATTAGTGGTAAATAATCCTTGATTGTCAAACATTACTAGCGAATCCCGACAAGCACCACTAGGGGCAATAAAATTGACGTAGGGTATGTAAGGCTGTCCCCAATTCGTGGTCTTCAAAACATCTCCGGAGGTAGTTATGGCATAGAAGGTTCCTGTCATCGCTACGATGTGATAACCGGCAGAGGAAGGAGATAGCTGGTAACTCCCCGTACCTCCCCAGAATATTCCGTTTTCAGTCCCGAAACTGATATTATTGCTGTATGATTGAGAGAGACAGGTTGGTTTTACAGCTTGTGGGGGAAAATATTGAGGGTATTTATAGCGGCCAAAACTAAAGAAGCCTGCTCCCCCACCATAATAAGCCACTTCAGAGGAGTCCCGGAGGCCAAATACCAAATTGTTGGCTTGTACTAATTCAGAGACCGTTGCCGAATTATCAACCAATACCCAATCCGGCTCACCAGATCCCCCACGCCTCAATAGTACTGAGTCTCCTCCGATATTTTCCTCTATGATCGTATACAGATCTCGCGTTGTGCCCGAAGCTTGGGTAAAGTTGTTTCCGGAATTGAGGTTGAGTGATAATACAAATCCAGCGCTTCCCACCAACCATGCTGTATTATTATCCAAATAGAGGTCATTTAATTCTTGACCCACGCTAGCAGTATAGACCAATTGCCAATCGCTGCCCGCGCCGGCAAAAACCACTCCGCGATCATTGATGGTATCATGACCAACGGCCACAATCCTAGTGATTTGTTGTTCTATCTTTTTGAAGCGGGTCTGAGCGTAGATATTAGCATCATTAGGCTGAGAGACAAAGGAGGGCTGCGTCCAATCTAACCCACCATTTATTGAGTAAAACATGCCATCACTGCCTACAATCGCCACTTGAATAGAACCAGAAGAGCTGATATCCCAAAGGTTCCCAGTCAAGCCATTGGTGCTTAATGGAGTCCATTGTCCCCAAATCAATAAGGGAAATAAGGCCAGTATGCTGACCAAAGTAATGCGCAAATTCATAGGATTCGTGTTAACAATAGTTGTGAGATTCAAAGCACGCTATCTTAGGCTTCTTTTCCAAGACAAGCCCACATTAGATTATGCTAATATTTAGCCAAACAAGCTATACTCATGGTACTGCGAGGCGACAGGGGGAGGAGATTTTTTCTTACTGCTGCGCAGAACGCTTATCCTCAACAAAAACTCCCATCTAGCGCTGAAGCTAAACGGGAGTCTAAATTATGATTATAAGCGTTCGCCGAAGGCGATACACTAATACTAATCTACAAAATGCTAAAGCATCTCACTTACTTTGGCTAAGGCAGCCGCTAAACCGCTGGCATCTTTCCCGCCTGCAGTCGCAAAAAAGGCCTGACCGCCACCGCCACCTTTGATCTCCTTGGCGAGTTCACGGACCATATTTCCGGCATGGAAGCGTCCTGTCTCAGCCAAATCATCACTTAGTACTACGCCCAGCAAGGGTTTGTTCTTCACCACTGTCCCTAGAACTGCCAAAGTGTTTTGGGTTTCGCGTTTGAGCATGAATGCCAACTGTTTAAGATCGTCAGCAGAGCCAACAGAGACTTCCTTGCGGATCACTTGAATGTCACCCATCGCCTCAGCTTCTCCAAGCAACTCTCCCTTGAGGCGAGCTACCTTCTCTGCATTGGCCTGAGCGAGTTCCTTTTCAAGGGAACGCAACTTCTCGTTTAGGTCTTCGACCTGCTTGTCGAGATTTTTGGTGGTTTTGAATTGAGCCCCAATGCGATCTAAAGTGGCGATACGCTCATTATAAAAGTCGAGCGCCGCATCACTGGTCAAAGCTTCCACCCTCCGGATACCCGCTGCTACAGAACCCTCAGACACCAATTTGAACAGGCGAATTTCCTGAGTATTAGACACATGTGTTCCGCCGCAGAGTTCTACGGAGTAGTCTGGATCAAAAACAATCACGCGTACTTCGTCTCCATACTTCTCGCCAAACAAAGCCATCGCTCCTAAGGCTTTGGCCTCATCGATTGGCATAGAGCGATGCTCCACCAATGGAATTCCTGCGGCGATTTTCGCGTTGACTTCGCGTTCGACAAGGGCGAGCTCTTCATCCGTAACCTTAGCAAAGTGTGAGAAGTCAAAGCGTAAACTCTTATCTGAAACCAAAGAGCCCCGCTGTTCGACATGCTTACCTAAGTGATTGCGCAAGGCTGCGTGCAAAAGGTGAGTCGCAGTGTGATTGGACATGACGCGCTTTCGGAAACTCGCATGCACTGCCGCGGTCCAATTGCCGCTAGGATCCGCTGGGAGCTTGTCAACTAGATGCACAAACAACTGATTTTCCTTCTTGGTATCAAGAACCTTGACCATTTCCGCACCATTTGTAAGGGTCCCTTTATCCCCAACTTGGCCTCCACTCTCGGCATAAAAGGGGGTTTCGGCCAGTACAATTTGGTAGAGAGACTTCTTGGCCGTTTTGACCGTACGGTACTTTTGGATAGTCGTTTGCAGCCTCAAGGTATCATAGCCTAAGAAGCGCGGCAGATCATCTGAAGGATTAACCTCAATCCAATCACCTGTATCCATTTCGGTAGCGGCACGGCTGCGAGCTTTTTGGGCTTCTAGTTCTTTTTCAAAACCAGCCATGTCAATCTCACGTCCTTGCTCGCGAGCCATTAGATCGGTCAAATCGATAGGAAAGCCAAAGGTGTCATACAATCTGAAGGCAAACTTACCGTCAATGACTTTTTCGTCAGGATTGTCTTTTAGGTAGCTTTCAAACATTTGCGAGCCACTTTCCAGCTTACGGAGAAAGCCGCTTTCCTCCTCCTTGATAATACGCTCAATGAAGGCTTGTTGCTGTTCGACTTCGTCAAATACCCCCTTATACTCCTCTGCGAGTAGAGCCACCATCTCATACATAAAGGGTTCAGTGATACCTAAACTAGAATAAGCGTAGCGTGAAGCGCGACGCAAGATACGCCTGATCACATAACCGGCACCGGTATTGGAGGGGATTTGACCGTCTGCAATGGTAAAAACGATGGCTCTGATGTGGTCAATTACTACACGAATCGCAATTTTTTGCTCTTCGGTAGCATCGAAATATTGCAGATTTGTCTTTTTTTCTAAAAAGCTGCGTGTTCGGTCAAAAAGGTCGGTGTCATATGTCGATTCTTTGTGCTGAAGTGCCATTACGAGTCGCTCAAACCCCATCCCAGTGTCGATATGAGTGGCTGGAAGCGGCTCTAAATTGCCATCGGCACGACAATTGTACTGAATGAAAACAAGGTTCCAGATTTCTACTACCTGCGGGTGGTCTGCGTTAACTAAGCTGGCACCATCTATTTTGGTTCTTTCTTCGTCCGAACGCAGATCAACGTGGATCTCTGAGCAGGGTCCGCAAGGTCCGACATCACCCATCTCCCAGAAGTTGTCCTTCTTGCCATAGCGCAGGATACGTTCAGCAGGCAGGTGGGCCAGCCAAATTTTTTCGGCTTCTGTGTCTGCTTCGGTCCCATCAGTTTCATCGCCCCCAAATACGCTGGCGTAGAGGCGCTCAGGGTCTATTTTATAGTGTTGGGTAAGTAATTCCCATGCCCAATCTATTGCTTCCTGCTTGTAATAGTTACCAAAAGACCAATTTCCTAACATCTCAAACATGGTGTGATGATAGGTATCGTGGCCGACTTCTTCGAGGTCATTGTGTTTTCCGGAGACGCGCAAACACTTCTGAGTATCGGCAACTCTTTGAAATTCTGGATTTTTTAGACCAAGAAATATGTCTTTAAATGGATTCATTCCAGCATTTGTAAACATTAGGGTGGGATCGTCTTTAACAACGATGGGGGCTGATTTTACGACCTGATGTTTTTTGCTGGCAAAGAAGTTTAGGAAGGTCTCTCTTATTTTTCTTGAAGAATTCATTTATTTCTATTCTTGTATGATCTATTGTAAATAATTACTCGGTGGTTTGTTTGCGGATATAAAATTTTTGTTAAATTTGGCTCACAAGATTTACATATTCACTCTGGATATCAAAATCTTACGTCAAACTTGCTCTAATTGTGATCCCAAACCACGGTCCAAATTAATCAAAATCCCCTGTTCTTATGGCAAGAAAAGTGAGATACTATTATGATGAAGAGAGTTGCACATTTCAGGAGGAGAAGACTACGCCCAAATCGATAATTCGGTACACGGCTTCCCTATTTTCTCTCGCAGCTTTGCTCGCCTTCACAGGACTCGCGATCTACTTCTTTGCTTACGATGATCCAAAGAATGCTCTTCTAAAAAGCGAAAACCAAGAATTGGTTAATCGCATCAAGGAATTCAACCAACAGTTTTCATCTTTAGAGGATCGCGTTGATTCCCTCCAGATGAACGACAAGTACTATCGTAGTATTCTCGGTATTGAGGCTATCTCTGAGGGTATTTGGAACGGTGGTACTGGTGGTACTGCTAACAACATCTACAGCCCTAATATGCCTCAGGAGCTTATTACAGCTGAGAAAACAATCGACCAAGTAAATGAAAAGGTCCTGATGCAGACCAGTAGCTATACAATATTAGTTGACCTACTAAACTCCAAAGAGGATGAATTGCGTCATACACCGGCTATTCGCCCTGTACCAGGACGAATCATCTCAGGTTTTGGTATGCGTATGCATCCGATTTTGAAATATCGCAAGCCGCACACTGGTTTAGATATGCAAGCCAACAAAGGTACTCCTGTTCGGGCGAGTGCAGACGGTATTGTGAAATTTGCAGGTCGTAGTCGCGGTGGTTACGGCATCCAAGTTCACATAAATCACGGTGCATTTGGCTATGAGTCTAAGTACGCTCACCTCAAAGCGGTAAACGTCAAGGAAGGCCATAAAGTAAAGCGTGGTGATATCATCGGTTGGTCGGGCAATACAGGTCTATCTAAAGGGCCTCACCTCCACTATGAGATTGTCCACAACAACAAGAAGATTAATCCTATCGACTATTTCTACGGTGATCTATCTCCAGAAGAGTATGTAAAAGCCCGTGAAGAAGCGAAAGTGGATAATGCGTCTATGGACTAATATCTTTACTAAAACATAGCTTTCGGTTTGAATCCAGTTGAAGAAATCATACCAAAGCAGTACTATACAATTGGAGAGGTAGCTAAAGAATTAGATCTTACTACCTCTCTAATTCGTTTTTGGGAGACTGAATTCCGGGAAATCAATCCAAAGAAAAACCGGAAAGGGAATCGTGTGTACACCCCTAAGGACATTGAAATCCTGCGCAAGATCCACTATCTCCTCAAAGTCAAGAAATACACCATCAAAGGTGCAAAAGAGCGGATCCGCAAAGATCAAAAGGGAATCGAAGAAGAACTACAGCTGCGAGAAACTCTATTAAAATTGCGTGCTTTCTTGCTCGAATTAAAAGAATCTTTGTAAATTTGCTACCCCTTGTAAAACAGGGATCATCGGGATGTAGCTCAGTCCGGTTAGAGTACACGTCTGGGGGGCGTGGGGCCGGCAGTTCGAATCTGCCCATCCCGACACTGAATAATGCAGTTAAGAGATAACTCTTTTAGCTGCATTTTTTTGTTTTTGTATATCTCTGGAGTAAAAATGCTAGTACTGAGTAGCAAGACAAAACCCAAAACTAAACCACAGAGGTGATACTTAAGTACTGAGACCATAGTATTCAGTATTCAGTACTTAGACATTAGTATGCAGTATTGAGACTTAGGAAAACTGGGCGATATGGTTCATAGAGACTTTTTTCTCTGTACTGAATATTTCTTACTTTCTACTCTTAAGTACTTAGCCCATAGTACTCAGTGTTAAGACCTAGGATAAGTAGACTATATGGTGCAGGGAGACCCTTTTTCTTTATACTAAATACTCCCGAAAGCTTTCGGGACGCGGAACGCTTATCTCTCTCTCATCCGTCTAATAGAAATAAGCGTTCTGCGAAGCAGTAGCCCCAAAAACTAACTCCCTCAACAAATATCGCCTACTGCTGTCAAAGGAGAGGTCCTTAATATTCGATAATGCCCCAAATCTCTTGAAAGAGGCCTTGGGCCAGTTTCTGCTCCGGTCGGTCTAGGTGCATTTCCTCTAGTATTAGCGAAGCGAGGATCGTAAGCAGAGGCATAAGTAATAGCCTCATTTGAGTAGATCGTATTCCCGCCAATAATATTTGTGGGTTTTTGGCGACGAGTAAAGTCCAAAACAGGCCTTGTCGGCAGAAACTCCACACAAAGGATACTGAGTGGCGATGAGAGCGGCAAGCCCAAGCGAGAGAGTGCCAGTTCTATTTCGGCCTGATCCAAAACAGTGGTAGCGACTTGTTTTCTATCTAAATTGGCCAAGCTGGTTTCTTGAATATTGCCCGCCATGAAGCCGATTTTATCATTTTGAGTGCTAAGCTTCAACTTACGTTCCCCGAGCAAGATGTTACGATAGTCCAAATTATCGGCCCTCTTTACCTGCGCGTATAGCAAACACCAAATTTCTGTTTTGGGAGGAGTGGCCGTAATGTTTTTTCCTTCGTGAACAGCGGCAGCATAAGGAGCACTCACTCTAATTTGATTGCTATCTCGTGTGCTAACACAAAATAAAGTCGGTGCGGGATGTTGTACGCCAGTTACCCTTAGCGGTCGCCCGAATCTGCCTTGGCTAGTAGACCAAATATGTTTGTGGCCGATCCTGAGTTCATAGGTAAAGAAACCAAACAGTTCATCTGCATTAGCATGCAAACCAGGAGGAATAGGGACTAAGAAATGTCGTGCTTTGTCTCCGGACTCAACTATCGCGGGACTGAGTTCGACCATTGCGTTTAAGCCTGCATTGTCGTCTGCTTGATCGGGTCGAATCACTCGAATCCATTCTGGATCAATGGGAAATTCGGGATCCTTAGGTGCCTCTAATAGATCGGCCAAACGATTTCCTGCCACGAGTAGAGGATCAGGCGAATAAGCTAAAAAACGAATAAACAGTTCGTCGTTAGGATCCTCAACAGCTTCTTCTAGCTCTATCCACAAATGTCTTTCCCGAGCTTCGGTATTTGCATAACGCTCATCTCTTCGGTAAGGGGAAAGCGCTATGCCAGCGGATGCTAAAACGGGAACTTGGGCGGGATTGGTAGTAACAGGAAGCCTAAGGTCCAGTTTCAACTCTCCGTCTGGCGCAAAGGGTACTTCCCCATCTTTGAATTGAGGTTCAAGGAAGTACTCTAATTCAATGATATCGGGAAAGGCGGTACTGTCAGGGTCTGGTTTAGGTTCTACCGCATCAATAAAAACCAATTGCGTAAAACTTCTGTTTGCTTTGTCAAGTGCTTGCAGATTGATTCCCCTTTGTAGATCGATGCGACCTACGACTTCCTGACTTCCCCAGTTTGTCTCTCGTCCAAACTTCTTTCTCCTTTTTACCAGAAAGGCACGCAACTTTAGGGGATTCCAAGTCCAATCGCGCATCAAACGGACGTTGAGGGTGACCAACCAATGGTTGAGTAAATCTGTTTTCGTAGCAAAGGTTAAAGAGGTTCCATCAGGTGAGAGGGAATGTCTGATGGCGCGAGCACAACCGAATTGGACCCTTTCACCTGGATTTGCAATCAATGATGACTTTTTGTGCGCTAAGTTCAGGCTTTGGGCTAATCTTCCGACTAAACTAGGTGGTTTGATCTCGCTAGTTCTGCCTCCCATTAATATCTGAGTGGGAGTTTGGCCTCTTTCGTTGATTTCAATTTCTGGTTGTAGATAGACCCCTTCTAACCAATCAGTGCTGAAGGCGGGATCATATAAAGATGTTTCATTATCAGAGGCCTGGCGCAGCATAAACTGAATCACTTTCCCTTTTCGCCAAGCTTCATTGCCGTAATAAACAGGATCCTCTGCTCCTAAAGGCCTGATAGTCATTCGTATATCACGGGCTGTCGGCAAGATGATCGGCGTAGCTGGATCATCGAGTATAGCTTGAGTTGTATTTAGATCACCAAAGTCAGCCGGATCACCAAAATTTAGCACTTTTGCATCCCGATACTCTAGGGCTATTTCTGTGGGGCGCTCAATCAGTTTGAATGGGTCTAATGGATCGCTTGTATCCAATGGTTCTTCTAACTTCAAGGCTTCCAAGGGTCTTTTGACCGAATACAGTTTGATAAAACTATCCCGCTTATTTACACTCAAACTGTTATCCATTTGGAGGGACTTCAACTCAATGACGATTTCAACTTGGTTTACATCTGGATCAGGTAGTCCGTATCCTAAAGTACCACTGATACCTACCTTTTGACGTGCTTTTTGCCAAGCTTTGTAAGTTTGAGGGTTAGAACCAAATTGCTGAACCATCCAAGCCGAATATTCTTTTAGCAATGGGACTGGTTTTGGATAGGCATTGGTAAAAACTACGTTTGGATACTCTATTAAAGGACGACGTAGCGTCAATTTTTCCTCGGTAAAAATATCAGCCGTAGAGGGGTCATCATCTGCAGGAAGATGTCTCAAGCGCATTTCATTGGGGGCAACATAACGTTTGAAAGGAATTACATCATTTTGCGAGATAGCTTCGTACAGACGGTCGCTAGCAGTTGTAGGACCACCACCACTGATGTCTCCCATCCGAGCCCGAAATTCATACTTCCTACCATAGATCAATGGGAGGGTAGCAACCGCTTCATAAGGGTTGGCCGGAGTAGGTTTTAGTGGCTCTCCAGAAGCAGAAAGGCCGATCCTACCTTGATTATTGGTTTCATAAGTTCGAATTTCCTCGCTAACACGATATATTTCTTGTGCCTCTTGGTCAGGGATAGCCAAGGATTTACCTGTCCACTGGGTAAAGTACAGGGGTAACCAATAGTTGCGCCCCGTATTGCCATCAATTTGATTGGGATATACATCTGTGCCCAATTCTACTTCCTGATCTTGGGCCATGATTTCGACCTCATCTATTATCAATTGATCTTTGGCCTTGACAAGATTGAGAGAATTCCACTCATTTTCTGGCAATCCTTCCTCAACAGGTTCTCTGACATCAATTTTATAGTTGGTTACTCCCATAGGAAAGATTTCTGGGGAGTTGGGATCAGTACGCATTTGTCGGTTTAGCCAGATTAGCACTTGCTCATCATCCCAAGCTAGTCGAATACCAATATCTTTGACCGGAGGGAGGCTATTCTCGCTGACCTCTTCCTCTAACGGACTAGTACTAATCGGTTGAAAGCCATGTAAAATCTTAGCAAATCCATCATCATAATCCGCAGCATCTCTTTGTTGCTCATCGTAGATCCCACTGAGAGCAGTACCAAAGGTTACAGGAAATAAAACTGGAGCAAAAAGAGGTCGCGCCGTATCAGGTTCGATGGCAGGAATTCTGGCCGCGTATCTATGAACCAAAGCAGGAGTCGTCTGGGCCTCCTGAGCGAAATATCCGCTTGTATCAAAATCTATATACACCCAAGCTCCTTGTTGGAGGTCTGCTTGGGGAATCGCCACACTTAAATCAGGATAGATCAAACCTGCTTTTTGAGCTAGTATTGGATTACGCAGGCAATACGCATAAACTTTTCCCCATGAAATCTGATCGGGTGAGGTTTTAAAGGTTTTGTTGTATTTATCTCCCTTAAATGCACAACGATAGCTATCATCAATTACGGCTTCTTTGACCCTAGGATTGGTAAAATTGAAGGCATTGCAATAGCTTTTGGGTAGGCTCTTCAGAGTAAAGCGACTAGGATCAGGTGAAGGAGCCCGCTGGGCAGAAGAGGCAATATCATTGATATTGAACTGCCCCTTAAAATGTAAATAAATCTTCTCTGCCGTTTGGGGTACCGCAAGATTCAACCCAATAGAGGTAGTGGCATTAGCGTTCTCTGGAAGAGAACTTAAATCAGGAATGTACTTTAAGACTAAATTTAAATCTGTTCCTACCTCTACAAAGGGTTTAGGAAAGTTTGGCCCTGGGATATGCTGATAGCCAGATAATGCTAACAGAGGGCTGATATTTCGAGGCAGCAATACGAGATTGAAATTTAAGTTACCTGCTTCATAAGATTGGGGCAGGATCATTATACTAAACAGTGCTTTGGGATTCATAACTGTTGTGGTTCTAAAACGATAAATGTAAAAGGATGCGTACTGGCTGATTGAGGTAGGATCAAGCGATTTGGCGACGTTCTTGCCAAGATTCTTCAAAGCTTAGATCAATTACGAGGAATATGCTGATTTCTAGGCCAAAGGTTACCTGAGCAATCATGTCCGTCCGACCTGAGCCTAGCGCTCTATCGACAGAGCCTCTCGCCTCAATCATAATATTGACGGTTACGATGCCTCCGAGAATTTCGGCTCGGCCCTTGAACAGCAAGAAAGCGTCAACCTGAAGGTTGGAAGCATCTAATTGCATCCCGATTCCCACCATATAGGTCAAGGCAACGGTACCAATGACAGGTAAGCCCACCGCAAGCTCTACCCCAAAACCGTATTCCATCTCCAGACCAGGGCCTTCCTCAAGATCTGCGTATATCTTTACCCGCGTTTGACCAACTGCATAAACAGTAGCAGCAGCGAGAGATACACACATTACTGATAATTGGCCATAAAACTCGACAAAGGCACCGGCTGATGGCACCAAGGAGCCAAGATCTGAGGTAAGAGAAATCGATTCGTTGAAATAACAGCCCACCGAAAGGCTGGCCTCAATTCTCAAAGGAGAAGCAGGGCTATCCAATGCCGGAGGCGGAAAGCGGAGGACGGGAATCTCCTTTTTGGCACTAAATTTATACTCCCAAACTTCCGGAGAATTACTCATTGCGATCTCCAAGCCTTTTTCGAGTAAAGCCGCATAATTGGTATCAGGCAGTTTTGAAATCTCAATCAGCAAGGTCAGCACCTCTGCTATCGGCTGTAAAGTGGGACCAAACTCCAACGTTGGGGATTTGATCGCAGGAATCAACCCATCTTTTGATTCAAAATTACCTTTGATGACGAAAAGCGGACTGATCTCGGCTAGGTCAATACTAATGGTTGTAGAATTGAGGTCAGAAGTCCATTTTTCTGCTAATGAGTCCAATTCAAAATCCAGAGCGGCATCTCTTGTATTATTCTGAGTTGTTTCTTCTAAGCTATAATCTACATAGATCTTCACGACTTCATCCCCTATTTCAGAGCCCACCCAGTACCATCGTCCTCCGGTGATGGGATGATTAAAGAGCGATGCTACTCCATTACTTACCAATTGATAGCCTTTTCCGATGATTTCAACGTCAAAACCATTGCCGACCAAATCCAACTGCTCAGTTATATCGGAAAGATTGGGAAAAATCCCTTTGGAATTTAATAGATGGTAGGCATCGGCATAATCTGGCAATTCTGAATTGAGTTGTGAAAGTCCTTGCTCAAAATTGGGACGACGAAACAGCACTTTCTGGGTGCCAGTATTCTGCAAAAAGCCAAAGCTGATGGATAGGGGATCTACTACTTTGATGAGTTCACGCGCATTGGCAATTCTCAGGTTTTTCCCCATACCTTGAACGCTAACATTTCCGGCAGTATCAAAGACCAACTTGCCGGCCCGAATCAATGGGATGCCGTTTACATCTGCTACGGGAGTAACTTCGCCTGTACCCTCATCACTTTGTACCAATGACCATGATCCATCAGCAGGCAAAATAGGAGTACCTTTGGGTGTACCGACAAAGATGGAGCGATTTGCTGCATTAAGCGCGGGGTCCATTTCGACCCTTTTGAGTCTCATCTTCTGGCCACTATCCCCAATATCAATCAAACAATCGACCTCACCGCCAATGGCTGGGTATCGCTCTAGTAAACTGACAAAATCACTAGTCGGAATAGGTACTCCCTCTGGTCCAATTTGAATAAAACCTAACATTTTTTTAGAGGGAACACGGCCTCCTACGGCCCCCTTTTTGACAAAGTCCATCTCAATATCAGCTGTAAACCATACCGGTTGTAGTTTGACATTGACCTTGAAATCTCCGTAGACTAATTCTCCCTTGTCATTTAGAGAAATACTTGAAGGGGTGTTATTATTTACATAAGGCTCAAGGTCTAAGGTTTCCTCGATATTTTTCACCTTGTAGACCCCTTTTATTATACCTGGATGAAATTCGTAAGGAGTAATACGCTGAAAAGAGATGATTTCGCCATTGACCTCTATATCAAATGGATCACTAACTGCTTCGAACTGAGAGTCATTTTTTAAGTTTCCCGCGTTATCCTCTTTAATATTCACATTAAAATCAAACAAGCCATCGCTATCGGCTCTCCAACCACTATCTACTCTATAGACAAAACCACTGGAAGGACGATACATGACAATCGTCCGAACCACTCCGATGCCCCACGGATAGATCATAGATCTAACCTGAATGATTTCATGAGCCGTTCTGCCTGTGATTACATCAAACTTAGCTTGGCTAGTTTGGGCAAATTTAGCCTTATCGTTTAGCCAATTGCTAAACATACTCGCCCCATAGCCGCTCATATCAATCCGCTCGACTGGCACTCCTCGTTCCATAAAAGGGGTTTTGGGCGGCGTCAAACCAAATTCGCGATTAAATATCTCAGTAACGGATTCCCCCAGAATACTGGTAGCATTCGCTTTAGTGGAAATCAGGTTAGTAAGCTGAATAGTATTGCCTCGTAAGTTTCGGTTATTCTGGAGAGGGTTATAAGCCCCTGTGGCCTTGAACTGAATTCCGCCTTCAACTTCCGCATCGAAATTGGGACGATTAAAACTAAGAGCGGAAGCTGGCCCTGATCCAAAAGGATTGGTTTTTTCAAAGAGTGCAGCTGCCTGCATCCCAAATGGCAGGGTGAAGACACTAAAAGTAAGCGGCTCGTCATCTCCCTCAAATTCTTTAATGATAAATTTCGAAAGCGGGATGGGCGCCAAGGTTACCGTTTTTAGACTGGTATTAAAGATTTTAGTGGGTCCTCCATCATTAGGAAACCTTAACTGACGAGGATTTTCGGGACTTTCTCCAGGAGGATCTGCCGGTAAGACTGAAATGTCTGAGGTGTTGAGTACAGGCTCCCATGAGACCAAGGGCACCGTAAAGGCCTTGGCATACTTCCCACTTGCCTTCAAATCCATCCCCTCTATTTCGATCGGTACACCTTGCTCTAGTTTTGATTTCGGGGCATGTGTCACTTTATACAGATAACGCTCATTCATAACGCTATACATGACTCCCATCAGGTCGGCATTGGTGGAGACGTCCAAGAGAGCAAAGAGATCACGGCCTAACTCTGTGCGTAATCGATTCCAAGGCTCCTCATACTCTTCAGGATTATATGTGGATTGATTTTCTAGCTCGATAATATCCGCTGCTGCATTGGAGTTGGCAGTACGAGCAGTATCTGCCACTTGGGAGGAACTGATAAACTGTCCTACCCCTACATTTTCTAGTCCGATGTAGGTACGCTCTCGCTGCTTGAAAGGAAAAAACTGATAAGAGACCGCTGCATTTTGGGGTTCCTCACTTGGTATATTTGATGGCCAAGTAACAGTCGCTAACAGATAAGCAATCGGTATTTGTGTTACGATATCATTATTGTAAGATTTAGACTGTTCCCTCGCGAGTCGATCTAAATTAGCCGCATAGGGATCGGGCAAAGTAGGCAACATGCGAAATAAAGCATGCAAGAAGTGTAAGTTTCCGACCTCCACCTTCGTAGCAGAAGCGAGGGTCCCAACTAATAAGTAAGCCAGTACTTGAGAAGTGGTTAGCAGTACGTTGTTAAGTGCAATCGCATTTGCTTCGTAAGGACTCGGGGAATCGTCATTTACGTCCAGATTATCTTGCATGATATTCGGGTCGTATAACAAAATCCGCCGTTCTTCCTGAAATTCGAATAAGTAGTAAACGGTTTCTTTTCCAGCAGCCTCAAAGGGACTACCATTGACCCTTACGGGTCTATCTGTTTCGATTTCAGTATCACATTGCGTCAAAATAGATTCCGCCCCTAAGCTCAGGCTCTGATACCTTAGCGGAAATGATCCATTATATTGTAGTATCGCTCTGGCAAGAAAGCTGTTTGCTTCATTTTGCCACAAATCATAGGTCTGCTTGGCATGAATATTAGCAGCCGAAGGGACTACCCACTCGATATGGCCAGGCTTCAATATTACCCAGCATTTCCTTAGTGCCACTGGGCCTGCTTCCATTCCGATCCAATCTATCGTCAGGCCCTTAGCCAGTTGTAATCCCCAAGCCCCAATGCCCTCTGCTTCTGGAGCCAAAACGCTAGGATTGTTGATTGTAGTCAGGGGAAGCGCCCAAAAACTGCGCGAAACCGGTGCAACACCATTTAAGTCTATGAGTTTAGAGCCCACTTCTGAGCGCTGCACTTTGAAGTTTCCTGGCTCAGAGCGGACATCAATGAGAATGTGATCTAAAATGGAATTGTAGGCTGCATTTCCTTTTAGGAACGAGAAATTTCGTCCGTCAGCATATAATTTCCAGCTCCCGCTACCGATATCTGTGATGCTTAGACCCGAACCATCTAAGTTGAAACGACAAGAAGTAGGAAGATCGATACTCGCTTTTCTCGCATCTATCCCCGTATTAGCGGAGTAAGTACTTTGGCTTGCTTCTGGGTCTAGTTCTAAGGTTAATTCAATTTTGCTATTCAGCGCTATATTAACCCTATTATTATTCACAGATACGACCTGACTAAACTCTAGTTCTCCTCCCTCAATTTTTAAGCCTACGTATGTATT
This sequence comes from Bacteroidota bacterium, assembly GCA_039024315.1. Lineage (GTDB taxonomy): Bacteria > Bacteroidota > Bacteroidia > J057 > J057 > JBCAWW01. The sequence goes on along the minus strand of JBCCQN010000053.1, from coordinate 14,404 downwards.
GGCTGGGCTAGCATTATCAAAAAAATTGGCCCGAATCCAGACACTACCTTTGCCGAGCTTATAACTGGAGCGGCTGGAGGTAAAAATGGATAATTTGACAGGTAACAGTAAAACGGGAGCCGTTGCCCCTTGAAAGTAAACAGCTACTTTACGGGTAATTTTGAAAAAATCAAACCAGTACCATAACCCATTTCTATCGCGAAAAGGACCACGCGAAAAGGCAACCTCTGCCCCCTTCCCCCAATCAGGTGTTGAGCCAGGTATTTGGGGAGATCGGACTGGTGAACTACGACGAAAAACACGATACTCATCATCGCCCTCTTCTGCCAATCCTCTGGTTTTGGCTTCTTCAAATAAGTTTTCTAGTTCATCCGCAGGAGTATCCTCTCTACGCAATCCCCCTATCATTTGATCCGTGCGTTCAAACTGAAAGATTGGATGCGCCCCCTGTAGTTCGTCTTGGCTGTTGAGCGCTTTGACAATTTCCGCTCTTAAATCGATAATTTGGTCTCCACTTTCTTGTGTTGAGATCTCTAAGCTACCCGTAAGTTCCTGCAATAGAGAATAGACGGCATCTTTTTTCATGGCCCTTAAATAATCATAGTAGATAAACGAATACGCAAGCTTCGACGAAGGTCTTTTGCCCTCCCAAATAAGAAAACGCAGTGGTTTTCCTGTATTTTGAGAAGTGCAAATACCAGCGATCACATAGTTGTTCCTAGTGGAACAAGCTCAATATGTTTATTTAGGGAAATAATGAAGTATTGGACAGTTGGCACTGCCTATTAATAAATCTATCTAAATATTTCGTCTCAACAAAATATTAACGGGCATTTTTTGTGCACGCCCTTATTTCTAAATTGTAAATGCTATCAGAGGCTTACTTCTTGACCCTTACAATTTATTTCGCCCTCTTTTTTATCTCTTTGGTATCAAGTTTAGGGCTTACTCCCGAAAGCTTTCGGGAGCGCAGAACGCTTATCTTTTTTGGGTACAGCATGTATCCACACCCCCTACATTTACTTAGCGGTGCGTTCCGCGAAGCGGAAAGTATCCCCTCCCTCTTTTAGCGTTGACGCCATGTAAAAAGGATGTATGGAGAACACGAACGGACGCCTTTAAGGGCCCAAAATAAGCGTTCTGCGAAGCAGCTAGCAACAATCGACTAAGCCTCAACACTAGATGTATCTATTGCCGCTTATTTGGCTTACTCTACCCAAAAGGGAATATTTGCATGTGCGGCATGTTGATTACCATCTTCCACATAAATAAATAAGCGATAAGCCCCAGCTTGTTCGGGCGCCTTAAAGCGGACCTCACTAGCTGGGTTTTCAGGAAATAGACCAGAGATGACAGGGGGAATATATTCAGCATCTCCTCCCGTATTTTGCGATTCGCTCTCTTTCATGATTTCCCAACGATAGTATAATTTGTCCTTATCAGGATCCGTCGCCTCTACTAGGGCGGTATACATATCGCTTGCGCTTAGCTTGACATTGTCTGGGGCTCGTTGCCCATCCAAGGTAAAATCATGCAATCTGGGGGTACGATTTTCTGGCCATTCTCCCGTCCAAGCATAATGCATCATATCAACCGACTCGGTCTCCCGACCGTCTGGCAAAAACATTCCAAACCAAGTAGGAGTGCGTTCTTGCTTCTGTCCCCAAAGAAATACGAAAGAACCCATCACTTGCTGCGATTGGGCGATGATAGATTGTTGATATCTACTCAGATAAAGATCAGCTTTAAGAGAACTGTGGTTTTCTAGCGGGGCGCCCCATTCGGTCTTACCCACTTCCCAGTAGCCAGTCGCCCCCCACTCTGTAACCAGCATAGGGCCTTCATAGCCAGATTCTTTGATCAGCTTGGGTAGGACATCGATGGCGGCATACACCTGCACACTCAAAAAGTCTAAATCAGAAGCTCGACTGGCCACCAATTCTACATATTTCTTTTCGATACCAGCTAGAGGCGTGGTAGTGAGATGATTAGGATCTATCTCGTGGATCATTTTCGAAATATCATTTACGGCATCCCAAACCTTAGGATTTTTTGAATGATGGTTCATTTCGTTGCCTATCCCCCATACCATTAAAGCAGGATGATCCTTTAAAGCTAGTACTTGTTCTCGGATGTTTTCTAGTTGTTGTTTTACCGCTTGTTCGTCATCGTAATCAAAGCCATGGCGCTCCAAGCCCACCCAAATACCCATCATGACCTTTAGGCCAAGGGCTTGGGCTTGATCTAACACTTCCTTACCATTCTCGGTACTCCAAGTCCTGAATGCGTTTGCCCCATGCTTAGGGAGCGCTTCAACATCTCCATTAAAGACACCAGCCCCTTTGACATAAAAAAGGTCTCCATTCAAAAAAATACGGTAACCGTCCTCAGTCAAGCGGATTTCTGATTTGGTAATCTTATTGACAGGCTCCTCCCCACTTTGGGCAGATACACTATGTACTAGCAGGCCAAGTAGGCAAAATAAGATATAGCGATTGTAGCTAAATAAAGATTTCATGTGCAATATTTTATGATGATAGCATGAATTAAAGAGTAGAAAGAAAACAGTCTTGACAAACCATATAGCCTAATTTACAAGAGTCTTAAGTCCAAATACTATTGTCTAGGTACTTGAGTACCTGAAGCACTGATCATTTGTGCATCCCAAAATGGGAACCTGTATAATAGAGCCCAAAGAGTAAGGAGATCCACCCTTTAAAATAATAATAGAGTGGGAGGTAGAGGTTGCTAAAAAGGACCATATTGGTTCCCTTGGGCGTTGTTTTACCAGCTTTAAAGGGTGAAGGGGCCTTTTTTCATCACGAATTCAGGATTTGCTATCCCTCAATTTCTCAACATTTGTTGAGCAACTCCTACGCCTTCTCCTTGTAAATTTGCTTCGCTTTTGGTCAACGAGACCTAACAAGGAATAAGCATGCGGGAACGGCTCAAACTTAGCACCGAAGTATTTATTGCCACTTCTTCCTTATTGGGATGGATTGGCATCGGCACCCTCCTTTTTCATAGGTTGGAACCTTGGACATGGATTCAAGCATTTTATTTTAGTGTAGTTACGATTACTACCGTAGGATTTGGCGATTTGACTCCTAGTACTGAGATAAGTAGGCTTTTCACCGCTATCTATATTCTGATTGGGGTAAGTATTGGGATTGTAACCCTTAGTATCATTGGCTCAGCGATTTTAAAATCAAGAGAAGTTCGCTACAACCATCGGGTAGATAAGAGAAAGCAAGGGGGCAAGAACGGTTCAAACTAAGCTTAATTGAAAATTCCTATCGTAAAGCATTTCGCGTCCTTTGTGCTGCTCAATTTTTCCTATCTTCTGCCAACAAAAACACGCTTATGAAACACTTTTTCCTCTTCTGCCTGATGAGTTTTCAACTGCTTTGGGCACAGAATAGTCAAAAAGTGCAAATTCTCGTAGATGAAGGAGCACAATTTAGTCCACTAGCCGAGCTCGTAAAACAAGAGCTCTCCGCGATCGCCTTGGGCCGTTTAGCCCTCAGCTTTGAAAGCTTGAATGCTAATGAGGCTCATAGCGATTCTGCAGATCTCATTATTAGCGTTGGGCTATCTGCCAGTCAAAAGTTGATCAGGCAACAGGATTATCCGACTCCTGTCATTATCGGTACGGTATTAGATCCAGAGCTGCAAGGCTTACCCATGACGGCAGCACAAACTTCTGGTAAGACTAATCTCAACTATATCCTAAACCCATTTGATATTGAAGCGGACCTCGAATACTTCCGCTTGATGTATCCTTTCAAGCATTTGGTCATTATGGCGGATGAGGCTTTGGTCAAATTAGACGATGCTTTTACCCAAAGCCTGAAGACCTTAGCTAAAGAGGGAGAATCGCTCAATATAGTAAGAGTAGGTAATGTCGGAGTTGACGAAATTATTTCCCAGCTACCCAGCGAGACTGATGCGGTGTATTTTCTCCCTTTGGGGAACGCTTTTCCTGCTAGTAAACGCCCGCGTTTATTTGAATTAATTAGTCAGAAGGGACTGCCGAGCTTCGCCTTGATCGGTAGTGATTGGGTAGAAGAAGGCGCAATGGCAAGCCGAGCACCCAAGCAGTCGGGCCAAATACTCGCTCGCCGTATTGCCCTCAATGCACTCGCAATCCTTGAAGGCGAAAATGCCAGTGCACAAACGGTGGCTACCGTAGATGCTGGCGATGACTTCGTGATTAACCTAAAAACCGTAGAACAAAGCGGCATATACCCATCTTGGGAGGCCTTTGGGCAAGCACGTTTGCTAAATGTAGCGCAGCAGCCAAGTGGCAATGCGGTTAATCTCCGCTCTGTCATTAGTGAAGCACTCACCCAGAACCTTAGCTATCAAATCGCCGAACTCGAAACCCAAGCAGGGGCTCAAGAAGTCAAACTCGCCGTGGCAGAACTCCTGCCCAGTTTGGATATCAGTAGCAGCTTCGTGGCCATTGATCAAGCCCGTTCTGCGGCTTCCTTTGGCTCGACTCAGCCCTATACTTGGTCTGCTACTGCTGAATTGCAGCAGGCTGTTTTGGTTGAACCACTGCTAGCCAACCTACGCATCCAAAATCTTATTCAGGCTACTCGCGTGGCGAGTCAAGACCAAACCGAACTAGACGTAGTGCTGGAAGTTACAGAGGCTTATTTCAATATTCTGCTGGCGAGAAACGTAGTCTTATTGCAAAATCAAAACGTAGATAATACCCGAGTCAACTTAAATCTAGCCCGTAATAAAGAATCTGTTGGTTATTCAGGCGTGTCAGAAGTCTATCGTTGGGAATCTCAGCTAGCCTTCAATAAGATTGACCTCAACGACGCCCAAGCCAATTACCGTTCGGCTCAGTTTCGCCTCAACCAATTGCTCAACAAGCCCCAGAGTCAATCGTTCGCCTTGGCGGAAACCGAAATAGGAGATAAGATGCTAAGCATACTGGATGAGCGCGTATTTTCTTATCTCAAAAACCCAGGGCAACTTATCTCCCTATCGGATTTCTTGGTAGCCGAAGGACAGCGTAATCTCCCCGAACTAAAGCAAGTCTCCCTCAGTCTCCAAGCCCAGGAGCGTTTGCTTCTTTCGCGCAAACGAGCTTTTTATGTACCTACTTTAGGTCTAAACGCATCCTCTGGCTACAATATCTATCAAGGAGGCTTTGAATCCACTTCCGAAATTCCCCCTCAGTTTGAAGGCATATTACCCGATCCTATTACCACTCCTACCTGGAACATTGCCCTTGGCTTGTCCTTACCACTTTATCAGGGAGGCGGTCGCCAAGCCCAGCAGCAGCAGGCCCTTGTAGAGGTCATGCAAATCAAACAACAGCAAAAAGATTTAGAAAACCAGCTTGAATTACGGATTCGCAGTACCTTACAACTAGCAGGGGCATCTTATGCTGAAATCGGATTGGCCAGTCAGGCCGCCGCTGCCGCCCAGCGAAATCTAGAAATCGCGCAAGATGGCTATAGAGAAGGAATCGTTCCCGTAGCACAACTTATCGATGCTCAGAATGCCGCTCTGCAAGCCCAGATATTAGCGTCCAACGCAGTTTATGCTTTCTTACTTGACTTTCTCACCGTAGAAAGAGCGATTGGCTTTTACTACTTCCTAGCTGAGCCAGCTGAGCAAGAAGCCTTTATTGAAAGATTGGCTCAGTTTTTTACCCCCTAACACCTCTCTATCTGAAATCCCTTATCACACGCTCATATGAAATATAGCTGGATCATACTCTTCTTCTTTTTGGCGGCTTGTCAGAAAGAAGTAAATCGGCAAGAAGCCCCTATACGCCCCGTCAAATACACGACCCTTAGCCAAGGTCAAGCCATTGAGACTGCCACTTTTACCGGCATTACTCAGTCTGACCAAGAGGCAGCCCTTTCCTTTAAAGTCGGGGGAGTCATCGCTTCGGTTAGTGTCAAAGACGGGCAAAAAGTGCGACAGGGCCAACTGATTGCTTCTATTGACAATGAAGACTACAGTTTGCAGGTTGAGCAGGCTCGTGTACAAGTCAAGCAAGCAGAGACCAGCCTCAATGTCGCCCGTTCTACTTACGCTAGAGTAGAAAGGCTATACGAAAATAACTCTGTTTCCTTGAGCGAATTCGAACAGGCGAAAGGCAATTTTGAAGCTTCAACCGCCCAGCTTGAAGCGGCCCAGAAACAACTTCAAGCGGCTCAAAACCAAGTGCGATATACCCAATTACGGGCTCCTTTTACGGGCCTTGTCAGTAGCCTAGGAGTAGAAGCGGGCGAACTAGTGGGAGCAGGCAGCCCCGTTGGTCTTCTGAGCTCTGAGGGGCATCCAGAGGTAACTTTTGGGGTAGCAGGGCGCTATATAGGGCTAATCCAAGAGGGACAAAAGGTTGACATCCGGCTTTCTATTTTGTCGGATCAGGTATTTGAGGGAGAAATTACGGAGGTGGCGTTCTCGCAGGGAAATGCCGCTACTTATCCAGTCCGAGCGAAGTTCCTGAAGCCCATAAAAGCAATTCGCCCAGGCCTTTCGGCTGAGATCAAATTTCCCCTTGCGCTGCAAGCCAATACAAAATCGATGCTCATACCGGCTAAGGCAGTACGAGAAAATGCACAGGGCCAACGCTATGTCTACCAACTAATGGGCGAAGGGGATACGCTTACTGTCAAACAGACAACGGTAGAACTGGGTACCCTCAGCGCCGAGGGTTTCGTCCTTCAATCAGGATTAGAAGAAGGAGATCGCATCGCGACCGCAGGATTGAATTCCTTGTTGGAAGGAATGCAAGTTAGCCTGTTACCCTAGTTCATTTTAGCTATTACTCCCAATCGATATCCCGTGAATCTAACACAACTTTCTCTCAATAATAATCGCGTTACCTTCACTTTGTTGACGGTATTGGTTTTGCTGGGACTGTCAGCCTATAATGGTCTGGAGCGAAATGACATGCCTCCCTTTACAGTTAGGGTAGCGCAAATTGTAACGGTATTTCCCGGTGCAGGGCCCGAGCGCGTTGAGGCACTCATTACCGCGCCTATCGAACAAGAAGTCCAAGAAATCCCTGAGCTTGATTTCATGACCAGTGAGTCTCGCACTGGCGTTTCTATCGTCAAGGTCAACCTCAAACAAGATATCAAGCAAGAAGACCTGCAAGCAGTATGGGATCGACTACGACGAAAAATGGAGAGCCTGCAGGCCGACTTACCCGATAATATAGTCCCCCCCGATGTCAAAGATGATGGTCTTGGCACTGTTTACGGTATCATGATAGGCCTAGAGGGAGATGGCTTTGCTTATGCTGAGCTCGAAGATTATGCTGAAACCATCAAGGATAATCTAATCCGCTTAAAAAATGCTTCTCGGGTCAGTATCATGGGCACCCAAGAAGCGCAGGTAATGGTGGAGTTTGAGCATGCCGTTCTCGCCCAATATGGTTTGACCGCCGGTCAACTCCAGAATATTATTTCTTCGACCAATATCCTCTTTCCGGGTGGTCAGGTTAATGTAGAAGATGAACGTATCATCCTTGAGCCTACTGGTAATTTTGAAACCCTCGAAGACTTAGAAAAACTAATCATTCCAGTAGGGCAACAGGGAGAAACAGTTTTTCTAGGAGATATCACTCGCATCAGGAAAGGCTATGAAACGCCTCAAGAGCGCATGGTAAAGGTAAATGGCCAACAAGGCCTAGCCATTTCTGTAGCCTTGAAGGAGGGAGCAAATATCGTACAGCTAGGAGAAGAGGTAGATCGTAAGCTAGATAGCCTCGAACAAACGTTCCCTGTAGGGATAAAAACCTTTAGGGCCGCCTCACAGGATGTAGTGGTCGATGAATCCATCCAAGACTTTGTAGGCAACCTGCTGCAATCAGTGGTGATTGTACTACTCACTATGCTGCTATTTCTAGGCCTTCGCACAGGTATCGTGGTAGCCAGCCTCATTCCCCTCGCTATCATCTGTACCATCTTTTTGATGGGACTCTTAGGCGTTGGCCTCAATAAAGTATCCCTTGCGGCACTCATCATGGCCCTCGGCATGCTAGTAGATAATGCCATCGTGATCGCTGAGTCTATCATGGTAAAAATGGAAGATGGACAAAAGGCCACCGAAGCAGCGATTGATTCCTGCCGCGAGCTGGCGATTCCACTTCTCATTTCTTCCCTCACCACCTCCGCAGCTTTCCTTTCCTTCTTCCTAGCTGAGTCTACTTTGGGAGAGATTGTAGGACCACTCTTTGTCGTAATCTCACTTGCATTGTTGTCGTCATGGTTGCTTTCACTCACCGTGGTTACGCTATTGGCAAGCGTTCTGATAAGGATCAAAAAGAAACCCGAGCAGGCAGAAGCCAAACCTGGCATGTTCGATCGTATCAATAAAGCTTATGTGCAGATACTAGTACCCGTTTTGAAAAGGCCTTGGCTATTCATTGCAGGGATCTTGGTGGCATTTGTGCTTTCTTTATTCGGCCTCGGACAATTGCCTTTTATCTTTTTCCCCGACTCAGAACGCAATCTGATCACTGTAGATGTCAACCTACCCGTAGGCACCGCGATTGAACAGAGCGAAGCCAACATAGCAAAGCTAGAAAGCTTTTTGGCGGAGGAATTACAAGTCAACGAACAGAGAGCTAAGGGTGTAAAATCATGGACTTCCTTTGTCGGAGAAGGTCCTTTGAGCTACGATTTGGGCTATCAGCGTTCGCAACCCCAATCTAATTATGCTCACATTTTGGTCAATACTACCTCCGGAGATGATAACCAAGCCGTCATCGATGCCCTTAATGAATTTGCCTTCTTCAACCTGCCCGATGCGACCGTAAAAGCACAGCGCCTCAAGCAGGGAGGAGGCTCAGGTATACCCGTGCAGGTACGCGTTAGTGGGCCTGATCCCAACGTACTGTTCCGACTCTCTGAGGAAATCCGGGCTAAACTCAACAATATCCCCGGCACCCTCAATATTGAAGACGATTGGGGGCCCAAACTCAAAAAGCTAGTCGTACAAATTGATGAGGCCAAAGCTCGCCGAGCAGGGCTTTCCAACCAAGACATTGCCCTTTCTTTGCAGACCGCTTTGATAGGCTTTGAGACGGGAGATTTTAGAGAAGGAGAAGAAAGTCTCCCCATCATGTTGCGGAGTCAAAATACCGAGGAGTTGGATATCAGCCAGCTCAAAACCATCAATATCTTTGCTCAAAGTAGTGGCCGCTCTGTGCCCCTAGCCCAAGTTGCGACCCTAGTTCCGAGCTGGCAGTTTGCCAAGATTCTCAGACGTGATTTGTATCGAACCATTTCTGTCAACTCTTTTTTGCAGGGAGGTTTTAACGCTAATGAAGTAGTCGCAGAGCTAGAGCCTTGGCTTTTGGCGGCCTCTCAAGAATGGCCCGCTGGATACACCTATGAGCTAGGAGGAGAAGCAGAAGACAGTGCTTCAGGCTTACAGGCCGTCATCGATCAATTACCGATTTCCGGCTTCCTCATCGTCTTATTGTTGGTTTTACAGTTCAATTCCTTACGTAAGACGATGATTGTCTTAGGCGCGATCCCGCTAGGAGTGATTGGCGTAGTACTGGGCTTACTCATATTCCGCTCCTACTTTGGCTTTTTTGCCTTCTTGGGTATCATCTCGCTGGCGGGGATTATCATCAATAATGCCATCGTACTGATCGACCGCATCGAGTTGGAGCAAAACGAATTTGGCCGCGAGCCTTGGGATGCCATCTTAGCCGCTTGTCAGCAACGCTTACGCCCAATTCTCCTGACGACCTTCACTACCACGCTGGGCTTAATACCGCTTTATCTCGGAGGAGGCTTGATGTGGGAACCAATGGCGATTGGAATCATCGTAGGCCTGTTATTTGGCACGATTATCACCCTTTTATTTGTGCCAATTCTGTATAAGCTGCTGTACCGAGTAGCAGTCAAGTAAGGAGGGTTACCGCTGCGCGGAACGCTCAGTCGAATTGGGGCGCGGGAGCATAATTTTGTCTCAGCCCACTCCCCTGCCCTACTATCTTTTGACCATACTTTTGCTTGAGCCGATCCATCGTTTGGTATAGGCCTAACTGCTTGGGATAAGGCTCAAAAAGGTCCAATTGTGGGCTACCCGCAACCAACTTCGTCAAACGTAGCCCGATCAAGCGTAGGCGAATCCGACGCGTATACAGCTTATCAAACAAAGCCAACACCTTGCTCATCAGATCCCTATCGCTAGCCGTAAAGGGAATTTTGGCCTGCTTACTGACGGTTTCAAAATTGGCGTAACGAATTTTGACACTGACACAACCCGTAAGCTGACGATTTTGGCGTAGTTCGTGAGCGACCTTTTCGACCATACTGGTCAAGAGGGACTTGAGCCACTGGATATCCATCGTATCCTCGCGAAAGGTGCGTTCAGTAGAGATCGACTTCTGCTGATGACTAGGCACCACTTGGCTGCTATCAATGCCTCTCGCCTTTTGATAGAGCATGTGTCCAGGCTTGCCAAAGGCCCGCTGCAATAGCACCTGCGGGATCTCCCGTAATATACTGACCGTCGGCACGCCTAGATACGCTAACTGCTGACTCAATTTGGGGCCAATGGCAGGAATCGCTCGCAGCGCGAGCGGTGCCAAGAAAGGTAACACTACCTCAGACTTTACCTCTAGCAGATTATTAGGCTTTGCCAAATTGGTCGCGACCTTAGAAACCAACTTATTGACCGAAAGCCCCATCGAAATGGGCAAACCCGTTTCATGAATGATTCGCTGTCGCAATTCGCTCGCCCACATAGTCGAATGAAAAAAGCGATCCATGCCCGTCAAGTCCAGATAAAACTCATCAATAGAGGCTTGTTCAAAAAGCGGGGCCTTCTCGGCCACGATCTCCCGTACTTCCTTAGAAGCCTGACTGTAAGCCTCATAATCACCGGAAATCACCACCGCATATGGACACAACTGTTTTGCTACTCGCATGGGCATACCCGAACGGACACCGAACTTACGGGCTTCATAGCTACAGGAAGCCACCACTCCCCTTTCGCTACCGCCAATCATCAGTGGTTTACCATCTAAACGACTGTCTTTTTTCCTTTCTACTGATACAAAAAAGGTATCGAGGTCATAGTGGGCGATGGTTCTTTGCTGCTCAAGCATATCGCAATCCGGGATTTATTTTCAGCTAAAATAAATAGTATTTACATCATTTCCACATTAAAATATCTAATATTATTAGCAATACGAAATTATTTAGTAAATTACAGGCAACAGAGACGATAATTTTTAAGAATGCGATATGCTTATTACCTGAACTGTCACAGCTACTTTTCCCTACGTTTCGGTACCCTTTCGGTCCAAGAACTGGTCGATCTAGCAGTCGAACATCAGATCGAAGCGCTTGCGCTCACCGATGTGCATAATATGTCGGCTTGCTACGAATTTGTGAGAGCTTGTCGCGAAGCTGGCATCCATCCCGTAGTGGGCATGGAGTTTCGACAAGACGATCAGCTATTGTATATCTTACTAGCGAAGTCCTTAGCAGGCTTTGCCGAAATCAATCGTTGGTACACTCAGCATAGCCTTGCCAAGGAAGATTGGCCCGAGCTACCCCCCCAATTTCAAGAGGTCTACGCCATCTATCCCTGGGAAAAGCGCAAGCAACTCAGCTTGCGTAAAAACGAGCTCTTAGGCATTCGCCCTCAACAAATCAATCAATTGGGCCTGCATTGGCAGGGGCAAACCAAACGGGTGGTTCTGCTGCAACCTATTGTCGCTAAAAATAAAGTAGGCTATAATCTCCACCGTCTGCTTCGCGCGATTGATCACAACGTCATGCTCTCCAAACTGCCCGAAAAGGCAGTGGCAGGCAAGGAGAGTATTTTCCAAACGCCTCAAGACTTAGAATGGACCTGCGCCGCCTATCTCGATGTCTTAACCAATACCAGCAAGTTATTGGCTAGCTGCAGCTTCGATGTAGATTTTAGCTTAAATCGGACCCGCAAGACTTATACAGGAGATACAGACGCAGATCGGCTCTTACTCAAGAAACTGGCTATTGAAGGCTTGAATAAGCGTTATGCGAAGCCTACTAAAGCCATACAAGCCCGACTCAAACGAGAGTTAGAGATCATCAGTGAGTTGGATTTCTTGGCCTACTTTCTCATCACTTGGGATGTCATTCGTTATAGCCAGAGCCGAGGTTTTTTTCACGTAGGACGGGGCTCGGGTGCCAACAGCTTAGTGGCTTATTGCCTAGGCATTACGGATGTAGATCCGATAGAGCTAGACCTTTATTTTGAGCGCTTCCTCAATCCAGAGCGTACCAGTCCGCCCGACTTTGACATTGATTTTTCTTGGACAGATCGCGATGAGGTCATTGAATATATGTTTCGGCGCTATCGGGATAGTCATGTCTCCTTGCTAGCGACCTATACGACTTTTCAAGGCAGGGCCAGTATCCGCGAGATGGCCAAGGTCTTTGGCTTGCCCAAAAGGGAAATCGATCTACTGGTGATGAATCGAGACGCACCCTCGCAAGGCCTGGATAGTTTGTCTCGGCAGGTTTTGCGTTACGCGAAGCGGCTCCAAGGACTCCCCAATCACCTCTCTATCCATGCAGGAGGAGTGCTTATCAGTGAGGACCCCATTCATCACGCTAGTCCGCTCGATTTACCGCCCAAGGGCTTTCCGATTACGCAATTTGATATGCGGATCGCCGAAGATATCAACCTCCACAAATTTGATATCCTGAGTCAAAGGGGCCTCGCTCATATCCGAGAGTGCGTCGATATCATCCAGCGTAATTACAATCAAACCATCCCTATCCATGAGGTAGAGAAGTTTAAGCGCGACCCCAAAGTCAACGCCCGACTGGCCAAAGGACAAACGATGGGCTGTTTCTATATCGAATCTCCAGCTATGCGAACGCTGCTCACTAAGCTTCGCTGTAAAGATTATCCGACCCTCGTAGCGGCCTCTTCCGTCATCCGTCCGGGTGTGGCTCGCTCTGGTATGATGCAGGCTTATATCGAGCGACACAATGGCAAACTCTTTAGCTATCCGCACCCGAAGCTGGGCGAACTGCTAGAAGAGACCTACGGCATTATGGTCTATCAAGAGGATGTGATCAAGGTCCTGCATTACTTTGCGGGTCTGTCCTTAGCAGAGGCGGATTTGGTGCGTCGCGCCATGAGCGGTAAGGCCAAGGGGAGCCAGACTTTTGCCAGAGTCTCAAAAAAGTATTTTGATGCTTGTCGTGAGAAAGGCTATCCAGACGATATCGTCAAAGAGTTGTGGCGACAAATCGAGTCCTTTGCGGGCTACTCTTTTTCCAAAGCGCACTCGGCCTCCTTTGCGGTGGAATCGTATCAAAGTCTCTATCTCAAGACCTATTATCCGCTTGCCTTTATCGTCGCCGTGATCAACAATTTTGGCGGCTTCTACCGCACCGAGATTTATATTCACGAGGCCAAAATGGAAGGCGCCACGGTCCATCCACCCTGCGTCAATCATAGTGAGTATATGACCCGATTGATTGAGGAGGATATCTATTTGGGTTTTGTGCACCTCAAAGACCTCAGCAAGGAGTTGGGCCAGACAATCGCCATAGAACGGGAAAAGAGAGGCCCTTTTATAGATTTGGCAGATTTTGCGCGTCGCTTACCTAGCAGCAAAGAGCAGTTGACGATTTTGATTCGGATCGGTGCCTTTGACTTTACGGGCAAGAGCAAACCTAGTCTCTTGTGGGAGCTGTTGCTCTTTCAGCATGGTACTTCTAAACAGGCCGACATTCTTTTCTTGCCGCCTTCTGTGCCTAAGCAATTGCCAGACTTAGAGAGTTCTTATTTGACTGATGCCTATGATCAGATGGAACTGCTTGGTTTTCCTTTGGTCTCGCCTTTTCAGTTGCTGCAACACGATCCTCCCAACCTGATCAAAGCCGTCGATTTCCCGGAGCATGTCAACCGACAGGTGAGGGTCTTGGGTTATTTGATCTGCATTAAGCAAACGACTACCATCCATAAGGAACGCATGCAGTTTGCCAATTTTTATGATCCGGACGGGACGATGTTTGATGTGGTGCGCTTTCCTCCGGCGGTCAAAAAATATAGTCTCGCGGGTGCGGGAGTCTACCTTATCGAAGGCAAAGTGAGTAAGGAGTTTGGTACTTATTCACTCGATAGTCATAAAGTATTGAAGATGCCTTATCAGTTGGATCCACGCTTGGGGCAGGAAGTCAATCATTGGTCGCCCCCCGAAGAAAAGCAGTGAGTTCTTAGTCTAATTGCTCCAGCAATGCCTGGGCTTTCGCCTGATAAAAGTGGCCTTCATCCGCCACGATTGCTTCCAAACTTTGTTTGACCGAAGCGAGCTCCCCTTTTTTGAGGTAGGCCATGGCTTCGTACCATTGTCGGGTCTCGGATAGATTTTGGAGTTCCGCGAAGCGGG
>JBCCQN010000052.1:0-41657 GCA_039024315.1 Bacteroidota bacterium | reverse complement strand
GCGGCCTTGAAGATGGCTGTGATGATAACAAACTAAAGAACTCTCTTTGGTATGAGGCTTTTCTTCTATCAAGTCATCCAAGAGCATACAGCCTGCTTGATCCTCAACTTCCCGTACTAAAGACTTGATCCGTTTCCAGTAGGACTTTTGACCAAATATCTCATCTGTCGGATCATCCAACATTCGGGTAATCTGGTCATGGCTCACCTCCGAATCTAAGACCGCTGACATCATCGTCGAACTCGCTTGACGGGTGCTACTCAATAAAAAATCGATATATAAATCTAAAAGCCGCTGTTGGTCCATAATATAGAATTTACGACTTTACATGCGTAACATCAGTTATTAAGAGATAAACTTCACCTAAAATCCCGTGAAATTTCTCCTGACTCAAACCATCGATAGTCTATTGTGCGAATAGCGTGAGTAAGGAGCTCGCTGTCAGGGTTTTGTGGATTGATATAGTAAAAATGTAAATCAGAAGAATCTTTGCCATAAGCAGAGATTAAACAATAGTTTTGTTGATCTAGGAAATGCTGGATGGTATCTAACATCTGCTGCCATTTCTTTCCTTGAATATCTAGCTTTAAGGCTGCTTTTTCGGAGATTCGTCCTCCATGATAGCAGACTATATCGGGTTGCCATTCTATTAAGTATTGCGTATTAAGGGGAGGGTTATGGGCAATGTATTGATCATTTAATCCCCAGGTATCCATCGTAGGCCATCCACTGTAAAAGGGGAGTAAACCTGCCTCAGTAGTAGCCAATTTATAATTTTGATCAGAGAATTGAGCCAAAATTTTCCCTACAGATTCCCTGCCATCACTTTGGTGTAATTGTCTTTCAGACAATCGTCCATGCTGAAAATATAGCATCAAGCCTCCTAGTAGGTAGACTGAAAAATGATACAATATAGTTTTGCGATTAAATGGGCTTAAAAATTGTTTGTCAACTTTATCTTCCCATCCGATTGCCAATAGAGCAAGCAGGGGATACTGAAACCTACCGCCAAAGTTCATTTCGTTTGACAAAAACATCCACATCAATACACCTCCAATAAAGGGAATCATTTTCAACAAAGCCGTCTTGCCAACTTGTATTAGGATAATTAGGTGTATGACCAAAAACGGTAAGGTGGCGGCTATTGCATGAAGGATACTAGCTCTAAGACTTTCCCAATAAATTAATCCACCACCTTTGACATAATAAGGATTAGGCAAAGGATATCCGAAATAATACCAGCGCAAAATAAAATAGCCGACTCCTAAAGAACCGAAAACATAAACATATGATGTCAATGATGCTATTATCTGCTCCTTTTCTTGGGTTGTGATGATTGTAATCAGCATTAATACACTTAGTATAACTCCTTCGGGTCGAGCTAAACCCATCAGTAAGCAAGAGATGGAAAACCACCAGTAATGCCAGCGATTGGCTTTGATATTAATGATTCTCAAACAGTTGCTCCAACTTAATGCGACCCAAAAAGTAAAAAATGCTGTGCCAAAGTACGAAGCACTGATATAAACTCCTCTCCCAATGAGAATGAATAAACTAAGTACAATGATCCAGGAAAGGTCTGTCTCTGTCTTGCTCCAATGATGGAGTAAAAGTGCGGCAAAACCAAAGTGACTTAAAAAACAAAGTATTTGTACTCCCAAAGAAAGTGAAAAGCCGATTCTGTAAAGGCTCGATAAGCAAACTAAAAAGAGGAAATCAGTTGCGCCATCAACTGGCGATTTGCCTTGATTCCAAACAATACCTTCTCCTTCTCCTAGGTTTTGCGCATATCGCATTAAAATCGCTGCATCTTCGGCTGGTACATTTAACAATATGTCAAGCTGAAAAATATAGAATATGGAAAATAGAAAGCTTAAGAAAAATGCAATGCGTTTTGACTCTAGTTTCATAAAGTGTGCTGAAAGGCAAAATAAGTTAGTAGGTTGAACGTATCAAAATTTTGAATCAGCGATTATCGATGGTAAAAGCCGATTTCGGTAATACGGAAACTCGAATAAAATACCTGAAATGTCCTTCTATTTGCTAGAATCGGCACTTGATAATTTTGCTGCGTTTAATCCAATAAGCTAGCAATAATCTAAGCATTAGAAGATAATAAGAATATAGGTTAAACGCATCAAAATTGGTTTTGTAGAGATTGTAGTACTCCAAGGAGGAACTCTTCGTTCCAAACGGCCCTTTTTAGGAGATTCTTGAGCCTAGTTCCCTTGGTTTTATGGTGCAATAGCAAATCTAATATTAGGACCTAGACGCTGGAGAGGAAACAGAGTGAGGGCACTTTCTAACGAAAAAATTCTACTAAAAACTGCTTTTAGTAAACTACTGCCGATGTGGATTGCTCTCTTGAGATGATAGCCGATAGCTAGGGGACCGAGAGCTTATTTAGGGATATTTTTTTTGTTAAAATGTCAATTTTGTACCTTAAGGCACACCATGCCCAAAAGCCTGCTACTAGTACTACTGGCCCTTATTCCCTATCTCCTCCAAGGCCAAAATCTAGTTCCCAATCCGGAATTTGATAGTTACACTACCTGCCCCAATACGCGTGGGCAAATCGCTTTTGCCGCCCCTTGGTTTTCTCCCAATGGTAAGACGGTTGATTTCGCGCATTTGTGTGCCGGACTGGGACAGGCAGGAGTGCCGCTCAATCGCTGGGGCGATCAGTATCCCGTGCTGGGTAATGGATATGCAGGCATCCGGACTTACTTCCAAAGTGATGATGGTACTTGGGAAAATTATCGCGAATATTTATCGGTGGAGCTCACACAAACTTTGGATACAGGCCAATGGTATTATGTGAGTTTTCAGGTATCGGCTGGCGAATCTGCTGAGTTTTACAGTGATGATTTGGGGCTTGCTTTGACGGATACCGTAGGTTCTATGGATGTCTTGCCTTATACGCCTGCCGTTGCGAACCGACAAGGGCAGTTTCTCAATAATTACACCAATTGGCGAACCATCAAGGGAACCTACCAAGCAAAAGGAGGGGAGCGTTTTGCTACCATTGGCAATTTCTTAGACGATCCAAATACTACTATCAAAACGGGCGGCGTTTGGGATTCTTTGTTTAGTAGTACCTATTATTTCATTGATGAGGTGATCGTCAGTCCTTGCGACTTTCAGGCTGACAAAAGCTATATCACTGCGGCTAAGGACACTTTTTGCCAAGGCGAATCTGTTGAGTTGAGCCTCAATTCGCAGCTAGTATTGACGGGCTTTGAATGGTTTGACATGAGCTCCAATCCGACAATTTCGGTGCAGGATTCTGGTTGGTATTGGGTAGAGCTTACCGATAGTAAGGGCTGCCAGCTCAAGGATAGTATTTACTTACACAAAGAGCTTCCTCCTGAATTTGGCCTAGGTCCAGATACCTTGATGTGCCCAGATGAGGCATGGATTTTAAGCGTTCCGCCGCAGGCTAACCTCCGCTACGAATGGGAAAATGGTGCAAAAGAAAACTTTAGATATATCGATCAAGCGGGGACTTATGCGCTGACGGTTATTAGTCCTTATTGCAGCCGTACTGATCAGATCGTTGTGGGCTATCCTGAAAAGCCAGCCGAAGATTTTGGCTTTGATACCTTAGTTTGTGAGGGCGCACCCTTGGTATTGACTTATGACTTTGCTGAGGCCGATTATATTTGGCAAGACGGCTCCGCCGAACGCTCATTCTCGGTAGATGAAGCGGGAACCTACAGCCTAATCCTCTTGAGCCAATGCTATGAGGTCAGCGACGATTTCGAAGTCATGATGCAAAACTGCGATTGCACCGAGCGTATCCCCAATGTATTCACGCCCAATGGAGATGGCATCAACGATCAGTGGTGGATTGATTTTAGCCCTGGGGTGGAAGCCGTTAAATGGGGCATTGTTGACCGTTGGGGACGCCCCTTATTCGAAACCCAAAATGTCGCAGCTCGCTGGGAAGGACAATTCCGCGGCAAAGCTTTGCCAGAGGGCGTCTATTATTACTGGGTCCATTATCGATGCTGGGATGGAGAGGGATTTATTGATACCCAAAGCAGCGGATCACTTAGTCTTTTCCGTTAGAATATCAGAAGGCTACTCGCATGCATCCTACTTCTCGCGCGATAATCAGACTACTTTGTTTGGCTTTATTTGCCGGTCCTCTTTTCCTGAAGGCTCAGATCCCCTTTCAGCGCAGTATCCCCGACAATGACCCCATGGATGTTCGGAGTATGGTCGAAACGCCAAATGGCGGAGTAGTCATGTGCGGGGTAAAGTGGAATGGCGTCGAAAGTGAGGGTTTTATGCTGCGCCTTGATCCCTGTGGGGACTTGGAGTTTATGAAGACCTATAATTTTGGGGATGGGCTATGGCTTTTTCACGCTATCGTTACCTTGGATGGCGGCTATCTACTGACAGGTAATATCATCAATTCGACCACAGGCGAAGACCTTATCGTTATCAAAACCAATGGTTCTGGCAATATCCTCTGGCATCAAACCTTCCAAGGAGGGAGCGGTGAGTTTGGCTTTTCGGTAGAAGAGGTCCGCTCCAACGGATTACCCCAAGCTTATTTGATCTCTGGAACCACGGTCTCCTACGGAGAGGGTAATTTTGACATTTTGATGATTTCCCTTGACCTCAATGGTGGGATCAATTGGCAGCGCCAATATGGGGGAGTCGAGAGTGAATTTGGGGTACAGCTGGTGCACGATGGGGCCGGAGGAATCGCTTGTGTCGGCAATACCAATTCTTATAGCAGTGGTGCAGATTCCAGAGGCTTTGTCTTGCATGTAGATCTCAATACAGGGAATCCCAATTGGTTTAAAACCTATGAGTTAGGTGCGCAAGACTTTTTGCATGGGATTGAAGTGGCCAATAATGGAGACCTGATGGTGGTGGGCCAAACCGATGTGAGAGGCTTACAGGCGCAAAATGATTACTGGTTTATGCGTCTTGATCCGCAAGGCGACTTAATCTGGAGTAAAGTCTATGGCACGAATGCTGAGGAGCGAGCTTTTGAGGTGATCAATGTGCCCAGTGGAGGCTTTGCCGTAGGAGCTTTTGGCGATAATTTGGGTGGAGGAGATACGGATCTTTGTGCCATTCGAACAGATGACAATGGCAATATTCTTTGGGCGACTGCTTATGGCACTCCAGACGCAGACGTGGATTTTCAGTTTTCTCACTACAATATCGGTAACAATCTAGCAGGTGGATTTTGGTTGGGGAGTAGTACTTATACCGCTAATTTTAACGTAAATCCCATTGTGATTTTCACGGACTCCACCGGTAATAGCGGAGGACTTTGCCAAGAGTATCCACAATCGCTCACCACCCTCAATACTACCCCCTCTATTGCTCAGCCTAGCCTTGGTGTAACGGCTTTTGGCTTTTCTACGCCAGCCTTGCCCACTGTACAGTCTTATACGCCCAATATCGTTGAGCTTTGTCCTCAAGAACAATTATACCTTGGGCCAGATACAATTTTGTGTCCCAACCAAAGCCTAACGATAGGAGTGATTCCTTCTAGTAGCGCTACTTATTTGTGGTCGACTAATGATACTGGACCTAGTATCACAGTCAATCAAGCGGGCACTTATTGGTTAGAGGTGATACAAAACGGCTGTCCTCGACGAGATACAATCGTGATTGATTTCCATCCTGATTTGGATTTGCTTCCGAGCCTCAATGCCAATATCTGTTTAGGCGATAGTCTGGAGTTAAGCGTTCCCCAAGGGGTGAATAACTGGCAATGGAGCACAGGCAGTACCGACTCCAGTATCGTATTGCAGCAAGGCGGAATCTATACTTTGAGCGCCTCCACTAGTTTTTGCGACTATACGGATAGCATAAATCTGGCTATCGTAAATCCCCCCAATATCTCCTTGGGTCCTGACACTAGCATCTGTCCTCAATCTCAATACCTGCTGGATGTCTTTACGCAAGGTGCTACTTACCTTTGGCAAGACGGTAGTATGCAATCGGATTTGACGGTGGCGGATAGTGGGCTTTATGCGGTCGAAGTAATCTTGACTCCTTGCCTTGTGCGAGATTCAGTTAACATCGATCTAAGGGCGGTCCAGAAGCCTGAGATCGGTCCAGATACGACCCTTTGTTTGGGGGAAAGTTTGACCTTGCGCAACTCCATTATCGGTCAAAGTTCACTTTGGTCAGATGGCAGCATGGCGGATACCTTGTTGATCAACCAGGCCAATATTTATTGGTTAGAAACCTTTGACGGCTTTTGTCCCGCGAGGGATAGCATGGAGTTATTTATTCTCCAAGATGAGGCGGTTGATCTAGGTCCTGATACGACAATTTGTGCAGGAGAGACTTTGATTTTGGATCCCGGCTTCCCCGGAACGCAACATCTCTGGCAAGGCAATATCGATCAATTAAGCCTAAGTATCGATACTACTGGCTGGTATTGGGTTCAGGTGATTGCGCCCTTGTGTGATGATACAGATTCTATTTTTGTAAGCGTAGTGGAGCCGCCTACTGTGAATATTGTAGAGGATAGTTTTCGCTTTTGTTTAGGGGATAGTGTCTTCTTAGATGTAACGGATGATCCTGCTTTGAGCTACCAGTGGAATGATGGTTTGATGGGTGCCGATCGTTGGCTTGCTAGGGAAGGTTGGTATGAATTAGTTGGAGCAGATAGCCTATGTGAGAGCAAGGATTCTGTTTATGTCGCTACCCCAGAAGTGCCTGTATTTAGTTTGGGCAATGATTCTAGTCTTTGTGAAGGGGATAGTGTGCTGTTGGTGCCAGATAGGCAATTAGGGACTCTATTATGGTCGGATAATAGTGCTGAGCCGAGTTTGTTAGCTAATCAAGACGGCCTTTATTGGCTAGCCCAAGATGTAGGTGGCTGTAGTTTTAGCGATTCTGTCCAACTCAGTTTTTTGCCTTTTCCGCTCATCGATTTAGGTCCTGATACGAGTTTATGTGAAGGGCAGAGTCTCCTCTTAGGGAACGCTTCTCTTCCTGATTTAGAGTATTTATGGCAGGATGGGAGTAGGCAAGCGCAGCTTTCGGCTAGTGTTTCGGCTTTGTATTCCCTTCGGGCAACGCGTGGACAATGCGCTACCACTGACGAAATACAAGTAACATTTGAAGCAGTGCCTCCTTTTAGCCTAGGGATTGATACTGCTTATTGTACGCCTGATGGAGGGATGTTATTGTCGCCGGATCTACCCCCTTATCTGGATTTGCTTTGGTCAGATGGCAGCACGGAACCATTTCTATTTGTTGAGCGTCCAGGAATCTACAGTCTAAATATAAATACAGAGGTCTGCGGTAACCTATCTGATACAATCGAGATAAGTGAGTATCCTTGTTTCTGTCCCCTCTTTTTTCCTTCCGCCTTTAGTCCCAATCAGGATGGCTTAAATGAAGGCTTTTCTGGAATTGGGGATTGCCAACCCTTGGATTATGATTTTCAGATCTTTAATCGCTGGGGTGGGCTTATGTTTAGCAGCAGGGAGAAAGAGGCTAGTTGGGATGGCACCTTTAATGGTCAGCCTTGTCCAGAGGGAGTTTATGTTTGGGTAGCGCGCTATCGTTTTCGAGATCGTGGGGGCTGGCGAGAGGATTTTCAGCGGGGGACTGTTAGTCTGATCCGATAATAAAAAAGGCGACCCTAAAAAGGATCGCCTTAATTGATTTAGCTTTTGAATGAATGCAAGCCGCATTCGGTTTTGACGGAGCCACTCCATCTACCACTACGACCTTCACCTGCTTGTGTACAATGCGTACAACCCACAGAGCCATAGCCTCGATCTTTAAGAGGATGATCTGGTAGCTCATGCATATAGTTATAATACTGAGCTTCCTCTGGATCCATATCTGCCAAAGGATAGAAACGCAGTGTGCCACCGTCTTCTTTAAAAAGCGGTACATTTTTGCGCGTGGCAGAGTTTCCCCTGATCATACCTGAGATCCACACATCGTGTGATTCTTTCAACTGTTCAACCGGGCTAACCTTGTTGACAAAGCAACAGCTATCCGCCTGATAAGTCCAAGTATAATCTAATCGAGTAAAATTGTGTTCGTTCGCTTTCGGTCGAACAGTTACCACATTGAGACCCCACTCCTTAGAGAGAGTTTCGCGGTATTGGTGCGTCTCAGGAAAGTGATATCCAGTGTCTATAAAATGGACTGGATGATCTGGACGTACCTGATGGAGAAAATGAAGTAGTATGGCTGATGTTGTCCCGAAAGATGACGTTATCAGCACCCTGTCGAAATCACGGAAAAGCTTCTCCAACCTTTCTCGGTGGTCATATGGTGCATAGTTTGCACACAGGGTTTTTGTATCCATAGCCTTACGGTTTTGGTTTTAGCACGTTATGGGGTATACCCAAATGTGCTATTTGGTTTCTAGGGAAATTGGTCGCACGTCAAAGATCTAAGTACTCGCTAGTACTTAGGAAGGCTGTTGTCTATTTCATCCACATAGGCTAAGACACCGCCTTCAAGGTTGTAAAGATTGGTAAATCCGTGCTCTGATTCAAGTTTTCGTATCACATTAGTACTTCTTTTGCCACTTCTGCAATGAATGATGACTGGCTTTTGACGATCTATATTTCCGAGGAAATTTTCGATTTCGCCTTGAGGCATTAATTCACCCTGAATATTAACGATTTCGTATTCATAAGGTTCACGTACATCAATGAGCTGAAAATCAACTCCTTGCTCTCTGTAATTAACGAGATCATGTACCGTCTTACGTTTTAAATCTTTATCTGGGCGCTCCAAAGTCGCGCCTTCTACTGCTGGCACGCCACAAAACTGGACGTAATCAATCAGCTCAGTTTGGGTAGGATTTTCTCCAGTAAGGGGATTGCTCTTATCCTTATGGACCTTAAGGATACGGGTAGTAAAGCTAAGCGCATCAAATAAAAATAGTCTTCCTGCTAAGGGCTCTCCTACACCAGAAACAACCTTTATTACTTCTAAGGCTTGTAGAGAACCTATTATGCCGGGCAGAACGCCTATCACTCCGCCTTCGGCACAGCTGGGCACCAAGCCGGGAGGCGGTGGAGTAGGGAAGAGGTCGCGATAATTGGGACCGGTATTTCCCTCTGCATCGGTATAATTAAAGACAGAAACCTGACCCTCAAATTGGAAAATAGAGGCGTATACATTGGTTTTGCCTAAAAGAACACATGCATCATTCACAAGATAGCGAGTAGGGAAATTGTCTGTCCCATCCGCGACTACGTCATAATCCTTGATGATGTCCAATGCATTATCAGAGTTGAGCAAGGTATTATGTGTGTTGATGGTGATATGGGGATTTTGGGAAAGCAAACGAGCTTTGGCCTCCTCTACTTTAAGTTTGCCAATAGAGTCTAGTCCGTACAACACTTGTCGTTGGAGATTACTGTCGTCAACTACATCATAATCAACGATCCCAATGGTGCCGACCCCAGCTGCTGCTAGATATTGCAGCATCGGGCTTCCTAGGCCTCCACCACCAACTACTAAAACCTTTGCCGCTTTTAGTTTGCGTTGCCCTTCGATATTGAAATCTGGGATAATCAGATGTCGGCTGTATCGCTCTAGCTCTGCCTTTGAAAAGCTTATTTCTGTGCTTGTGATCATTTCTTTATTGTTTTCCTCCGGCAATGGCGGGAATGATACTAATGACACTCTTTTCGTCTATGGGGGTTGCTTCTCCCTCTAGACTTTGGATATCTTCATCGCCGAGATATACTCTGACAAAGCGGCGAAGACTGCCAGTATCGTCCAGAAGATGCTTTTTCAGTTCTGGATGCTGGTCGGTTAAGGTAGCAATAGAATCTTTAATGGTTGTACCTGCAGACTCAATTATTGCTTGATTGCTCGCAAACTTGCGTAAGGGAGTGGGAATATGAATTTTTGCCATTTTGGTAATTGTATCTATTTGTTGGGTAAAATGTTTTCTTCTTCAAATTGCTCGTCTGAGTTTAATTGCCAGGATCGAACGTGATCAAATTTTCCTTCTTGAACAGAAAGAATGATATAGGAAAAGCTTGGCACCGCCTGCTTGCGATCATGCTCAGATGGAATGGCCGGATGATTAGGATGAGAATGATAAATCCCCAAAAGACTCAAATCATTTTCGGTGGCATAGCGTTCAGCCTTCATATAATCAAGTGCTGAAATCTCGAACCTACGCCTCTGATCGCCTTCTTTGCTATTGGTAACTACTTTTGCGATACTGATTTCTCTAAGCTCATTGTCCTTCCCGTAGAAAAAGCCACAACATTCAAAGGGAAATCGGGCTTCGGCGTCGGCTACCATCGTCTCGTAAGCTTCAGGGCTAATATTGAGAGGTAGATATTTTGATTGGGTTGGATTCATTAGTTAAAGATTTGTTGGATAGCTTCTGCGTATTTGCTGTAATCATCGGGAAAAACAGTTACGATTATTCCCTTTTCTATTTGCTTGGCCACTTTGATGGCTCCCGCCAGATTGGCGCCAGCAGATGGGCTAATTAACATTCCTTCGGATTGGGCGAAGCGTTCGACGAAGTCGTAAGCCTCCTCCGTACTCACCTCCAGTTTTTGATCCGCCAGACTGGGATCATAGATACCGGGAACCTTAGCTGTCTCCATATCTTTCCAGCCTTCTAGCCCATGTAAAGCGCTCTCTGGATGAAGTGAAACCGCTTTGATGGCTGGGTTGATTTCCTTGAGGCGGCGACTCGTACCCATGAAAGTTCCACTGGTGCCAAGGCCCGTTACGAAATGGGTAATACCTCCTTGCGTCTGGTGATAAACTTCTTGTCCTGTGGTATAATAGTGAGCTTTCCAGTTTTGCTCATTATTGTATTGGTCTAGGTAGAGGTATTTTTCTGGATCTGCCTCCACCAAAGCTAAAGCTTTGTTTTGAGCGCCATCCGTGCTCTCTAATGGGGAGGTAAATATCAGTTCTGCCCCGTAAGCCTTCAAGATTTGCTTGCGTTCAGGGGAAGCGTTCTGCGGTAAGCAGATCGTCAAAGGAACCCCCAATCGTGCTGCAATAGCCGCATAAGCAATGCCTGTATTGCCGCTCGTTGCATCTAGTAAGCGTTTGCCGGGATACCATTTTCCTCCGAGCATAGCGTCTCGGATGATATAATAGGCCGCTCTTGCTTTGACGCTTTGACCTAACTGTTGCCACTCTAGTTTGGCGAAGATCTGTACATCCTTTTGCCGCCAAACATTGCGAATAGGCAGCAAGGGGGTGTTGCCCACTAAGGCTCCAATGGAGTCAAGGGACTCAAGCAATTGATTTTGGGTTTGTATACTGGCAATCATAGCGCTATAAAAAAAGAGCTCCGCAATACGGAGCTCAGTAAATGTATATTATATACATAGCTGATTAACTCCGCTCGTAGAAGCCGACATGCTTACAGATACAGCAACAAAGTTGGATCACCATAATCATGGAGATAATCAGTTGAATCTTCTAAATATTTTTCATCAACAATCGGGCTTACGCAGATAAATGTTGATGGTTACTTTTACAAGCGGGAAATTGTGTAGATTGTTTTGCTCAAGCAAGATTAACATGGATAAAGTCAGCCGCAAGACATTTCTCAGGCAGAGTACAGCACTTTTGGCAGGTAGTAGTTTGCTTATGGGAGCTTGTGCTTCAGAAGCCAAAACCGAGAAGCAATCAGGACCACAAATCATCTCTGATAAAGCCATCAAATGGAAGATGTGTACTACTTGGCCGGCTGGCTTTCCTGTTTTGGGAGAAGGGGCCGTAAAGTTTGCGGAGATGGTCAATATGATGTCTGGCGGTCGCTTGACGATCGAAGTTTATGGCGATAAAGAATTAGTGCCAGCCTTTGAATTGTTTGATGCGGTCAGTGTGGGAGCGATCGAGATGGGCAGTGGTGCCTCTTATTATTGGGCGGGCCGCGTACCTAAGGCACAGTTTTTTGCTACGGTCCCCTTCGGGATGAACGCTCAGATGATGAATAGCTGGCTGCTATGTGGAGGTGGACAAGAAATGTGGGATAAGGTTTACGAACCCTTTGACCTTAAAGCTTTCCCTGGTGGTAATACTGGGGTGCAAATGGGAGGTTGGTTCAACCGAGAAATCAATACCCTCGATGATCTACAAGGCCTCAAAATGCGTATTCCTGGACTTGGAGGCAAGGTGATGTCTCGAGCAGGTGTTACGGCCATGGCAGTAGCCGGTAGTGAAGTGTTTACCAATCTGGAAAGAGGAGTACTAGACGCAACAGAATGGATCGGTCCCTACCATGATTACCTCATGGGCTTCCATAAGATTGCCCAGTATTACTACTATCCAGGTTGGCATGAACCCGGTACCACCTTAGAGTTGATCGTTAATCGGAGATTGTATCAAGAACTCCCTCCAGACTTACAGCAAATTGTGGCTATGGCGGCTCAATGGATCAATGTATGGACCTTGAGTGAGTTTGAGGCTCGTAACGCGGAATATCTGCAAAAAATCCTTTCTGAGGCTGATGTACAATTAAAATCCTTTCCCAAAGCCATTACGGATCAATTACGGGTTTACACAGAAGAGGTCGTCCAAGAACTCGCGGATTCTGATGCGGAAGCGCGCCAGATTTATGAATCTTATCGCGATTTCCAGACCAAGGGTCTGGCTTGGTCCAAGCTAACGGAGAGAGCCTATTTCAACTATATCAGACCGGAAGCCTAATCCTTTACTATGGAATTGTTTTTATTGGCGGATCGCCCTGAAGCGATCCCAGTCTTGGCGCGCTGGTACTACGCTCAATGGGGGTATGAAGTCCCAGAAAACAGTGTAGTGAAAGAAGAGGAGAAGTTGACTCAATTTCTCAATAGGGATAAGTTACCATTGAGCCTTGTCGCTTATGAAGGGTCTAATTTGATCGGAGGCGCTCAATTAAAGTTTTATGAGATGTCTATCTATCCCGAAAAAGAACATTGGCTAGGGGCCGTATATGTGGCGCCAGAGTTTAGAGGCAGAGGTATAGCCGCGAAAATGATCAAGCGGATACTTGAACTGGCAAAGCACTATCAAGTTCCAAACTTGTATTTACAGACCGAGCATCTTGATGGTGGCCTTTATGCTCGCATGGGCTGGGAGCCAGAAGAGCAAGTGATCTATGAAGGAGTGGAAGTACTGGTCATGAAAAAACCTCTCTTGTAAATAAGAGAGGTTCGATTTTACCCTACAACTATGAAAAACTAAAATACACTTGCTGGATTAATTGGGATAGGGCGAAGGCGTCTTAGAATGAGACACTTTAAGCTCTACCCTGCGGTTCATGGCTCTACCACGTTCGGTAGTATTATCGGCCAATGGAACGGCAGAATTATACCCATCAGAAGAAATTCGAGAGAGACGAATCCCTTTGGTGTAAACTAGATAATACTTGACTTGGAAGGCGCGTTTTACACTCAATATTTGATTGAAAGTAGGATCGCCAGTATTGTCCGTATGACCGAGTACCTGAAGGTTATATTCTGGATATTTTTTGAGAATCAAAGCCACTGTGTCTAAGACACCCAAGCTTGATACAGTGAGATTTTCGCTACCGTATTCAAAGTAAATATTGTTGATGGCAGCGGCGAGAAATTCTTGATCTTCTATGTCGATCTCTACGATTTCATGGCTTGTAGGCTCTGCTGGGCTTTCTTCGACCACGATTTCTTCCTTACTTTCTGCCTCATCATTGATTTGGAGATCTGAAAGACGAGCCTCTTGGCTCATATCTTCAATTTGAAATTCGTTTACTTCTTCAGCTGGCTCCTCAGGGCTAGCTTGTTCGTCTATAATGGCAAAAGATTGTACGGGTTCTTTGCTAGTGCTAGGAGCAGGCTGCGCCGGAACGCTTTCCTCTTTTGTCTCTTCGGCGGGACAACCAAGGTACATGGCCAAGCCTTTTTCATCAGGACACAGATCATCATTGTCTGCAATGCCATCGCCGTCCCTATCTGCCACTTCTGCGACTTCAGGTCGTTGGGGGCGTTTACGCTCTACTGGCGGCTTGGTGGGTTTTTTCTGGGTTGGTAACGCAAAAACAAATCCAGCGGAATGAGCCAGATGTTGAAAAGAGTTTTTACCCAGTCTTTGCTTGTACATGGTTTCAAACTGCAGACTGAAGGTGCCGGATATACGCACTCTCAGACCTAGGGCAGCTGGAATATAAGGACGTACAATATTGTTGGCGGAGTTGAGGCCGATACCCGTCGAAAAATAAGGAGCCAGTACGGCTTCCTCTGAAAAGAGAGTACCCGCGGTTTTGAAGGTCAATAAACCGTTGACATCTACCAATGAGGTACCTACTTGCTCAAGCTCATTGAGCGGGTACATCGTTTCCGGCACGAATGCGGATTGGATAGAAAGATTTAAAGCTTTATTGAGATAAACATGAGCACCAAACTGTATTCCCGGATCAAAGCTCTTATAATTGAGCAGATTACCCGTCTGTAATCCTTGGTAGTCTAGGAAGGTACCTGATACCCCTGCCATCCAAGGATAGCGAGATGTCTGGGCTTGAGACTGGACACAAATTAAGGTAAGACTAGCAAGGTATAAGAGCAGGTGTCGTAGGGTCATGTAATTTTGTTGCTCGTTGTTGTAAAGGAAAACAGTTTTTGCCGTTAAAGTAAGATGCCTCAAGTTATCGAATCATTCAGCCTCAGGAAGTTAATTGTGCCTGACTGGTAATATTTCAATATCGAAAAGCTTATTTGTCGGTTTCTTTTGTTAGTAAGAATTTTGGCTAAACGGACTAAAACACCATTTTTTTGCCTCCATTCTCTAGTTCTATAAAATTTAGAAGATGAAACGGAAATCAACACGACGATTTTGATCGCGACCTTGCAGACTAGAGTTGTCAGCAATAGGGGCTGTTTCTCCCTTACCTTTGGAAAGGATCCTTTGTTGAGATATTCCGTGCTCATACACTAAATAATATTTCACATTATAGGCTCTCATGACGGAGAGGACTAAATTTTTGTCATCTGCGCCCATCGCATCTGTATGGCCTTCTAGTACCAAGTTTACTTTGGGGCATGATTGCATCGCTTCGGCAATCAAGTCAAGGGTGGAGTAGGCATCATCCTCTAAGCTGTAGCTGTTGGTCGGAAACAAGATAGGATACATGTCCTCTGGTGCTACTCCAAAATCTCCACAAGGGCTATCAAGTTCAGGACGACGACTAGGCTTAGGCTCTACAAAATTATCGACCGCCTCTGGTGCAATTACTTCGGTAATTTCTTGTCTAGCTGTTTCATCAATCGGAGGATAATCCGTAATGTTTTTCTCTTTTGTGCTTAAGCTCTTAGCCTTGGGCGTTTCCTTGTCTGTAGGGGCATCGAAGGGTACTTTTACCGGTTCCGGCTCAGTGTTGACCGCAAAGGAAGTAGACTCAGCCGGCATCTCATCAGTCATCGCCAAGATATTGATATTGCCCATCTTCCCCATGGGCTCATTAGGGTCCACTTCTGAGGGCAATGGAGCGTAACCGTTGATGAGTTCATTCTGAGAATTAGGCATTTGACCGACCAAGTGAGCAAAGGGATCATCTGCTTGGTCAGCACTAGCTAATACTGGAGATTCCTCTGTATTGGACACTGTCTTATTTTCTGGACAACCATTTAGCCTTACTAGACCCGCATCGTCTGGGCACTGGTCCTCATCATCAAGAATGCCGTCCTGATCACGATCCATCGGTATGGCTTCTGCAAATAATGCATCAGGCTCCTCTAGCTCCATGGGACTGGGCGCTTCATCATTATTACTTGGAAGATTATAGACAAAGGCGATGGCATGGGCCATTTGTTCTGCTTGTTTATTGAGCGAAAACTTACGCACGGTTTCTACTCTTAGACTCATGCGTTGGCTAAGTCTAAATCTAATCCCTCCACCCAATGGCACGTAAGCATCAGGAAGCTCTGGTGCATAACTTCCGCCAATCCCAAATAGTAAGTAGGGAGCGAAAAAGGCGGTTTCTCGCATAAATACCCCATTATTAAACTTGAACATCAACTGATAATTCATATCCACCAAAGATACACCGGCGCGCGTTCCATCAGCCATAGGAATTCTGGCTTGTGGCGTATAAAACAGTTGGGTACGGAAGTCAAAGCCGCCTCTAAGGTAGCGGGTTGCCGCAATACCAATGCTAGGATCATACAGAGGAGAGATGGGTTGATCTACAATAGGGCTTGACAAGTAGCGATTTGCTCCGCCTCCTAAACTCAAAGCCCATCGATCAGATTGGGTCTGTGCCATTCCCATAAAGGGTAGCAAAAGGAGCAAAGAGCTTAGAATTTTAATGGTGTTGGTAGTTTGCATATAACAGTGTGAGCAAAATTGTGTGGGATCACTTCTATTTTTGCAAAATCACTGCCAAAAACGTTTTGCGAAACAATTGTTCCTTAATTTGTGTATTATACTCATGTAATATATTTACCACAATGGGTGCATTTTTTGCTTTACTTCGAAATCCGGTAGTAATTCTAATGTTGGTGAGCCTCATTTTGCTCTACTATTACTACCAAAGAGTCATGGGTACTTTTGTGGCTTACACCAAAGCCAGAGAGGTCAACGACCGCAAGGAAAAAAGAGCGAACAACCTATGGTCGGAATATGAGCACTGGCGTGAAACTCAGCGAAATGAACTCCCTAAGCTTTCATTAGAGGGGATTTTTGACTTACAAGTAAAGGAGCGTGCCCAAGAAGAAATCCTCTCTCAACTACAAGCCATTGATGGAGATGAGCCAGAAGTGAAGGCTTGGCGCCTTAGTCTCCAAGACGCAAAATTGAGCGTTCTCGAACAGAGAAAGAAAATCCAAAAATGTGAAGCAGATTGGAACGCCATGCAAAGTCGTTTTCCCTACAACTTTCTTATTGGCCTCTTAAACTTGCAAGTTTAGGCAAAGACGAAAAGTATTTTGTACAGGGGATTAAGGCTAAAGTAGTTTGGTTTTTTGGCTAGGCATGTCCAATGTTGCCCTTATCTGCATCATCTATTCCTTTTGCCTCAAATTTGGTTTTTTACCGCTGCGCGGAACGCTTGTGCTTAAAGTTGCTTTGATCCTGTACAGTAGCCAGGACTCAGCATGACAACTGGATTTGTTTAGGCCTTTACCTCAACCACTCAGGTCTTCCCAAGTCCCGACTACTGTACGGGAGCGAGGGACCTTTGTTGTTTTTGCCGCTGCGCGGAACGCTTAACTCTAGCAAGCGGGATTGCAATGCCCAGTTGCTGATAAAGTCATCCCCATTTCGATAGAGTTCCGATTATTAGGGCGAGGATAAATCTCCCATCCGCCTAGCTGCCAGTAAGATGCACAGTTAGAGGACCTCTCACCCATAAAGAAATTTGAGCTAAAGCTCCGTGGGACTGGAAACAAGCGTTCTGCGAAGCAGTAAAGCAACAAAGATGGCCCCCAAATGATCCGCAGTCAATGAATTCCTAGACAATGTAAATTGCCAGAATAAAAACTCTTTACAGGTTAAGGGGGGAATACCAAGCTGATTGATCTTACAACTTTTCGTAATGATACTCTACCATCTGGCCAGAAACTTCTTCACTCAGGACCAATTTGGTAGCCGTTAGCGTTTTTACATTGAGGTCTGCTTCCCAAATTTCCGGAGCGGAAAGAATCTGTTTGACCTGCATAAATTCTCCTTTACGGGGAGGCAGTCCCTCTGAGAGGTAAGTGATCTCGCCGTTTTCGGCAAATGTTACGGTAGTTTGTTCAAGATTTTCAAAATAGCTCTTGCCGTCCATCCGCATATCTATTTGCTTCCAATTGCCGATCAAGTCAGGATTGGCAAAATGTGCGGGTTCATCATTCGTCATCAGGTTGGAATCGAGCGTCTCTATGGCGATAAACTCTTCTTCTGGAGTTTGTGGTGCGGATTCGCCACAGGCTCCCAAAAACAAGAGGCAAAAAGAAAAAAGTATGATCGGAAAATTGAATAGTTTCATGAGCTAGCGCTAAGAATTAGGCGAAATCTAAGACTTTTTCTACAATCATAACGGCTAGTCGGCCAAAAAAGCACGAACTTCTTGCAAAAACTCGCTAGGACTATCTGCATGTAACCAATGTCCTGCCTGCGGAATCACCACAAAACTCGCCTCAGGAAAACCTTCTAAAATCAATTCATGCTCCTCTGGGCTGACATAATTGGATTTTCCACCGGACAGGAATAGGGTAGGACCGTCAAAAGGAAAGGCCAACTCAATGGGTTCAAGTATCTTGGGGTAATTTTGGTAAATCACGGGTAGATTAAACTTCCAGCGAAATTGTTTTTGCCCATCACGCCCTAAACTCTTGAGCAGAAATTGACGCACTCCCATTTCGGGAATACTCGCCTCCATATGAGCGGCGACGGCCTGCCGATTCTCAAAATTTGCCAAATCAATATTGATCAATGTCTCTAATATCTCGATATGATGAGGTTCATAGCCTTTAGGGGCCATATCTGCTACGATCAGTTTTTCGATGCGCTCAGGAAAGTGCATGGCAAACTGCATCACCGTTTTACCGCCCATAGAGTGGCCCAGCAAATGTGCTTGATAGATCCCCTGCTGATCCATAAAAGCTTCTAGGTCATCAGCCATGGTCTCATAGTCCCATTGATCATCATGAGGAGACTTGCCGTGATTGCGTTGATCAAGGAGGTAAACACTGTAGGAATCGGCCAATTGGCGAGCATGGCTGACCCAATTGTCTAATGAGCCAAATAAGCCATGTAAAATAATTAAGGCCGGCCCATTACCAAATGATTTAAAATTCAAGTCCATGGAATTTTTGGCAAACTTTTTGTTTAACTATGGATGGTTGCCACTAACTTTCTTCGGCCACCATGGTTGCGAAACTCGCAGAGGTAAATTCCCTGCCAAGTACCGAGATTGAGGCGGTACTGGCTAATCGGAACACTCAGGGAGGCGCCAACCAGGCTGGATTTAACGTGAGCTGGCATATCGTCGCTCCCTTCGAGCGTATGGGTATAGTAGGTTTGATTCTCAGGTATTAACCGATTGAAGATCTGTTCGAAATCATGACGAACAGAAGGATCGGCATTTTCATTCAAGGACAGCCCCGCAGAGGTATGCTGTATGAAGAGATGAAATATGCCAGCTTCTGGTAGCGCATCGATTTGGGAGAGAACTTCGCGAGTAATGAGGTGAAAACCACGCCGATATGGTGGAAGGCTTATTTGAAATTGTTTGATCATAAGTAAGACACACCTTTGACATGAAGCATTTTGACGCTGAATTTGAATCCTTGTTCTCGGAGACTACTACACACAACTCGGAGCAACCGTTAAACATTTCTTCCTTTGACGAAGTGGTGGATGCCTTCAAAGAATTGCTTTTAGACATCGCACAAAAACCAGCTGAGTTTTTCTGTCCCCAAAAGCGTCTTAAAGAAGACTATGGTTTGGATTCTCTAGATATGGTCGAACTAGTCATGTACTGCGAAAAAGATTTTTCGTTGGTACTGAGAGACCATGAATGGCGAAGCTTACGGACCCCTGAGCAGTTTTTGGAAATGCTTAGCGCGAAGTTAATGGTCGCTGTTTAGTAGCGAATCGCATAGTATAGCAGCTTCACGTATTCATTATTGACAAAAAGGAGGGCAGCTTCGTCCTCCCACCATTTTTCCAACTCATAATCTTTAGGTTCTGCTCCCATAATCACGACTTCGATTCCCGCTTCGCGGAACTTATCCCTGAAGACGTTACGCACCCTCCGAGTATGAAATTTAGAACTCAGAATGATAATCTTTTTGTAGCCTCTCACTTGAGAAAAGCCTAAGATTTCTTCTGATTCTTCAAATGTACTCGTTCCAATGGGGATGGCTTCTATTCTGAGGCTATCTATTCCTCCACTAATCAAAGCTCTCCGTGCAATTTCAGCATCTGAGATAGACATACCTATAGCCTGTAGTGTTGGGCTGATACCCGCCCCCAAAGTGATGATTTTGGGGGCGAGGCCCATTTCTTTGTCGATGTACCGTGCGTAAGAGACTCTTTCATCGGCTTGACCTGAAAGGATAAACATAGCTTCCGATTTTTGAGCAGTATCCTCTTTGATCAATGCATTGCCTAAGCCTCTCAAGATCGGGAAGCGCAGCAAATAGATACCACCAACTAGCGTGACGATTACCAGCAAGACGATGAAAAACTTCCGAAAGAATTTACGCATATCAAGCTCCTTAAGCGTGCATCTCTGCAAAATAGGTATGGAACAAGGGGATCGTTTCTATCCCCTTGAGATAATTGAAGATACCGTATTTTTCGTTAGGACTGTGAATATTATCTGAATTCAAACCAAATCCCATCAAGATAGTATCGAGACCAAGTACTGCTTGAAACATGGCAACGATCGGAATCGAGCCACCCCCACGGGTTGGAATTGCCTGAATACCGAAAGTTTCGCTCATGGCTTTAGCGGCTGCTTGATAGCCAGCGCTTTGAGTAGAAACTACTGCAGGCTCTCCACCATGATGCGGCCTTACCTCTACCTTGACAGAGTCGGGAGCGATGGCTTGAAAGTGATTTTGAAAGAGTTCGGTAATCTCTGAGGATACCTGATTGGGTACCAAGCGCATCGATATTTTGGCGAAAGCTTTGGAGGGAAGTACCGTTTTTGCGCCCTCGCCGATATAGCCTCCCCACATACCATTTACGTCCAAAGTCGGGCGGATAGAAGCATGCTCTGTGGGGCTGTAGCCCTTTTCTCCTCTTAAACCATCAACGCCTAGATCAGCTTTGTAAGCAGCTTCATCAAAAGGGGCATTGGCTAAGTCATCGCGTTCAGCACGGCTGAGTTCCTCTACTTTATCATAAAATCCAGGAATGGTGATATGCCCGTTTTCGTCCTTCATGCTGGCGATCATCTCGCAAAGTACATTGATGGGATTGTCAATCGCACCCCCATATACGCCTGAGTGTAGGTCGCGATTAGGACCTGTTACTTCCACTTCTACATAGGACATCCCGCGCAAGCCTACTGTAATAGAAGGCTGCTCATTGGAGATAATAGAGGTATCAGAAACGAGCACAATATCAGCGGCTAACATCTCTTTATTGGCTCTAACCCAGTTTTCTAGGTTATCACTACCAATCTCTTCTTCACCCTCGATAAGGAGTTTCATGTTACACGGAACGCCACCTTGTTGATTAAGCACCTCGATAGCTTTGAGATGCATATACATTTGTCCTTTATCGTCGCAGGCACCACGTGCATAGATATTACCATCTTTGATGACTGGCTCAAAAGGAGGGCTATGCCACAAGTCCAAAGGATCAGGTGGCTGCACATCATAATGGCCATAAACCAATACGGTAGGCTTATCGTCGCCAACCATCTTTTCGGCATAAACGATAGGGTGTCCAGGGGTAGGATATTTTTCTACTCGATCAACTCCCAGCTTTGTGATTTGATCTACCAACCAATCAGCTGCGTGATCGACATCGGCCTTGTAGGCGGAGTCGGCACTAATACTAGGAATCTTGAGTAGGTCAATCAGTTCAGCGATGAAGCGTTCCTGATTTTCGGAGATATATGTACGAATTTGTTCCATGTTCGGGGGATATTTTGCCGCTAGCTATGGACTAGCTCAATTCATCCCTAAAACTACCTAAGAGGATCAGATTCTCAAAATACCGACCACTTTTGATAGCCTAAAAATTGATCATTTTGCCATAAACTAATGATGTATAGGCCATCGGGCAAGTTGGGGAGCGCAATACTACTAGCTGGAATTTTGTTTTCCTGATAAATGAGCTGCCCCTGCAGGTTGTGGATTTGGAGATTGAGTAGGGGAGAAGTCGAAAGATTTTCTTCGAATATGATCTTGGCTATTTTACCCGGATTGGGAACGATCTGCCAGTTCTGCGAAGCAGTAACTTCCCTCCTGATCGAAAGGGCCTTGCCTAAATCTTCATAAATGGCCAAACCGCCTCTTCTATTGCCAACTATCCATTCTAAAGCCCCATCCTGATCTATATCTGCCGCGTCGATGCTCAAACGGGTTCCTTCTCTTATCATACCGAACTGATTTTCTTGCTCAGCAAAATCTCCTTCCAAATTCCCATCCAATTGGTTGAACCGGTATAAAGCACCGCTTTCTGCTCCGACTAGGAGCTGCGTCTCGTCATTTTCGTCTTTGTAAAGAAAAGGAACACTAAAGCCGGTGCAACAGGCGGGCTGTACATCGATGCCGCCGAAACCATTGTCTCCACTAGCAAAGATCGGATTGCTAGCCGTGCCCGTATTCTCATAATAGTTGAGATTGCCACTCTGCTCACCAATCACTAAGTCGAGTAAACTGTCTCCATTGACATCAAATAGCACGGGAGTCGCTTGCTGCCCTACATCTATGCCTTGGTATTGCGGACCTAGCAACAAAAAATCTGCCTCTGCACCGGGTCCAGCTTCATTGCGAAAATAATGGAGCTGACCGTTGAGATCCCCCAAAATCATATCTTCGTCCCCATCATCATCAAGGTCGCCAAAAGTAGGTTTGAGGCCAAAAATAGCAGGATTAAAGCGGTTGCCGAGTTGGAGATAATCTCGGCTGATCAATTCATAGGCTGGTAGGCTGGTAGTACCTACGTTTTCGTAAAGAGTCAGACCTGCATAATCTGCTTGGAGGCCAGCGCGATAAAGGTAATTACCCACTACAATATCGAGCAGCCCATCTCCATTGTAATCAAAAAAGACCGGATAGCTACTCTCGCCGCAGTCCACTTGTTGATTTTCCATGAAATCACGCGCTTCAAAAGCAAAGACTTCGGCTGCTGTGGTAGACGTATTGCGATAATAATAAATGTTTTGATGATTGACTGCGGTGCCTGTGGCATTAGAAGCAGCAATCAGGTCTTTTTTCCCATCTTGATCGACATCAATATGATATACCCCCGGAAAAATGAAGATATCAATGGGCAGGTTGTTACTCGGAAAGGAAGTATCTACATTATTCATCTGAGCGGATTGTGGGGTACCGCCATTTTCAACTAAGACAATATTACTGTAGTTGAGATCACCCAAAAGAAGATCCTTGGCGCCATTGCCGTTCAAATCTACTGTGCAAATGGTAGAACCCGCATGCCTAACGCCGCTAGTTGAGCCACCGCCTTTGCAGCTAGTATTGAGAATGATATCATTATTGAGGCCTGCTTCCATAAACTGCCCCCAGCAATCATCGCTCAAAGAGAAGTCTAGGTTTTGGCAATTGTTACCACCAATGCGCTCATAATAGCGCACAAAAAGACCGCTTGGGTCAAAAGCTAATATATCTAGATCGCCATCGCCATCTATATCATCTAAGGCTGGAATGTCTGAGGCGGCATTATAGACTTTAAGACTATCTGGAGTATATAATAAGTTTTTCACCAACACAAAATTGAGTTCCTGCGTAGTAGATTGATTGTGAAAAATCTTAAACCCATTGTCAGTTCCGCTAGAAGTAAACAGATCAGCCTTTCCATCACAATCGTAGTCAGCCATGAGGGCCCAGTTTTCTAACTCAGGTATTTGGTTCTGAAACTCAGGAGCGTATTCATAGCGAATGCTGCCGTTTTCAGCAACGCCAAGGAAACAAAGAGTCTTGTTTCCTGAACGATCAAAAACAAAGAGATCTTGAACCTGATCTTGATTAAAGTCAATGGCCGAAAACTGAGGCTGATTGAAGCCACCTGCGAAAGGGAAATCTAGCAAAAAGCCATCTTCCGTAAAATTGATTGCTTCATACCGCGGCAGCTCTTGTGCCCCAGTTTTTAAGGCAATGATGCTGCATAAAAAAAGTAGAGTTCGCTTAAGCATACTTGATGATGATTGTCCGTAAATTATAGACAAATCAAGCCAAAAAAGCCATACTTAGGGGTAGTATAAAGTATAAAGTATGAAGATATATAGAGTGGACTTGCTCCCATGTTTTTGTACTAACTACTCTCTACTTAATACTAAAGATGAAGCGTATTGGGTAGTCTTTCATACTCACGCTTCATATTTGAAGCTAGGACATAAATGCGATCTTGGCGATACTGATCGATGAGATCCAAAATCATTGCTGCGTTAGTCTCATCCATGTTGGAAGTGGGCTCGTCGAGTAAAAGCAGATCTGACTTACTAAACAATGCGATGCCTACCTTAGCTCGCTGTTGCATACCAGAGGAGAAAAACTTCAGAGGCTTTTGATGATGACCCTTAAAATTGAGGAGTTCAATCAAATCCTTTGGCTGGTCTAAAAGACAAGTCTTCAATTGAAAATGAAGTTTAAGGAGTTCTTCCAATGTCAGTTCTGGGTACATCTCGATCTGTGGCCCAGCCCAACTAAGATGCTGATAAACTTTGGCCACTGGTAGATTTTCTGCCTCCTTCGCAAAAGAAATCTTGCCCTCTGAAGGAGCTAGCTGGCCTGCAATGATCCGCAAAAGGGTGGATTTGCCAGAACCGTTAGTGCCTATTAGAGCAGTCTGTGGATGCTGGACTAGGTCGAGATTAATATCTCTAAAGATCCAGCGGCGATGGTATTGTTTGCCGATCTTCTTTAGTTGGATATGGAGCGGCAGACTCATCTATTCTTTTCGAGAATTACTGGAGGGTACGTAGCCTTTGATGATCCCACGAGTAGCATTACGGATAAAGGTGATTACTTCATCTCTCTCCTCCGTTGCTGGAAGGTGCGCCTCAACATGGGCTAGGGCCTTTTGATTATTCATGCCTGCTAGGAAGACATGACGATAGATTTCTTGGATATGGTGAATGGTCGAGTTGTCAAAGCCCCGACGACGCAGACCGATGGAGTTGACCCCCACATACTGTAAAGGCGAACGTCCACATTTGATGTAAGGGGGAACATCTTTTAGGACAACGGAGGCACCAGCCACCATTACATGCTTTCCGATAGTTACAAACTGATGAACCCCTGCCATACCACCGATAACTGCATAATCACCGATGGTCACATGGCCACCTAGGGTGACGGCATTAGCCATAATGACGTTATTGCCAACGACGCAGTCATGTGCGACATGGACGTATGCCATAATGAGCACATTGCTACCGACGACGGTTTTGCCAAGGTAGTCGGTACCTCTGTTGAGCGTGGCAAATTCACGCACCGTGGTATTCTCTCCTATCTCGAGAGTAGTACGTTCGCCATCAAACTTGAGATCCTGAGGAATGGCGGCAATAGAAGCACCGGGGAAGATTTTGCAATTCGCGCCAATTCTGGCTCCATCATGTATACTTACATTGGAACCAATCCAACAATTTTCATGAATTTTGATAGCTCCATGGATACTGGTATTGGATTCGATATGGACATTATCACCAATTAGTACAGAAGAAGGTAAGCCACTATTTTGGGGATCCTCCCGCCAAAACTCTAACTGACGAAAATCGGCTGAAATAAAAGTGTTGGGCAGGATGCGGCAATTCTGCCCAATCTGGACATCATCATAGATCACTACGTTTGGACCAATTTCAGATCCCTCTCCGATGGACACCTTGCCATAAATCACGGCATTGGGGCCAATCTTCACGTTCTTGCCTATTTTTGCATCGGGGTGTACAGTCGAGTGTGGGTAGTCAGAGTGGGTTTTGGATACGGGAAAACTCATAGTTAGTTTTTAGGAACTACGCTGGCGACTAAATCTGCCTCACACACAACTTTCCCATCTACGTATACTTTGCCTGTCATCATGCAAATACTGCGTCTTCGGGCTGTCATTTTGAGTTCGAGCATCAATGTGTCGCCGGGTAATACTGGTTTCTTGAAGCGAGCGTTGTCTACAGCCACAATATATACCCAGACTGATTGAGGATTTTCGATGGTATTTAGTAGCAGAATACCCCCCGTCTGGGCCATAGCCTCGATTTGTAGTACACCTGGCATTATCGGGTTGCCAGGAAAATGTCCCTGAAAAAATGGTTCGTTGATAGTAACGTTCTTGACTCCCATGATGGTATCATCAGTGAAGTCTACAATCTTATCTACGAGTAAAAAGGGGTAACGGTGGGGTAATACCTCCATTACAGCGTTCACATCGAAGATGATTCCCTTCTTCTCGTCCTTTTGAAAGCGCTTAGATAATTTGACTTGTTTAAGTCTGGTTTTGATCTTCTTGGCGAGCTCGACATTGGCTTTGTGCCCGGGGCGATTGGCGATGATGTGCCCTTTCAAGGGAACACCTACCAAAGCAAGATCTCCGATCAAGTCCAATAGTTTGTGTCTAGCTGGCTCATTGTCGTGGCGCAAGCCTTCTGCATTTAAGATACCGGCTCTGATGGCATCCACTCCTTCGACCCCCGGAAGACTAGACAAATATGCCTTATCATCAGAGCTAGGCTCCTGCTCTACAATCACCACCGCATTGCTAAGGTTACCTCCCTTAGCAAGATCATTGCTATGGAGGGCTTGTAACTCATGCAAAAAGCAAAAAGTCCGACTATCAGCTATTTGGGGTGCAAATTCTTCCATTGACTTTAGTCTTGCCTGTTGCGGCTTCAATATATCAGACTCAAAATCAATCAAAACTGTTGCATGAAAATCCTTAGCTGGCAAAATTGTTAGCTCAACATCACGCTTGGGATCGGTATAGTGTTGGGGTTCATCAATCTCAAAGTACTCTCTATCAGCACTTTGTTCCTCAAGGCCTGCCTCAAGCAAGGCCGCCACAAATTCTTTGGCACTGCCATCCAAAATAGGGACTTCAGGACCGCTAACTTCTATCAGAGCATTGTCGATCTCCAAAGCAGCCAAGGATGCTAGGGCATGTTCGACCGTACTAATGCTTGCCTTATTTTGGCTTAGCGTGGTTCCTCTAGAAGTGTCTGAAACATTGTCTACATCGGCAATGATTTGAGGTTTTCCTTCTAGGTCCGTGCGCTGAAAAACATATCCATGATTTTCAGGAGCAGGATTAAATGTGATGCTTGCTGCCTCTCCAGTGTGTAGTCCAATACCTGAAAGGGTGACGGCTTCTTTAAGGGTATGTTGTTTTGCCATAGCCTAACTTCTTTGCGCGAGCGCTTCTTCTAGTGCCAGTATTTTTTTGTGCA
The DNA here is from genome assembly GCA_039024315.1 of Bacteroidota bacterium. Taxonomy (GTDB): domain Bacteria; phylum Bacteroidota; class Bacteroidia; order J057; family J057; genus JBCAWW01. The sequence goes on along the minus strand of JBCCQN010000052.1, from coordinate 14,629 downwards.
TCTCCTCCAAACGGCGAAAGAGAACTTCTGACTTGAGTTGTTGTCTAAATCCTTGAATGGGAGAACCGCGAAATGCTTGTCCGGGTTCTTTTATGTTGCGATTGACCCCTGATTGAGCGTCAATCTTTGTTTGATCTGCAATATTAAGGTGTCCCACTATGCCGACTTGCCCGCCGATCATGACATAGGAACCTAATTTGGTACTGCCTGCAATGCCTGCTTGGGCCGCGATAACCGTGCTCGGTCCCACTTCAACATTATGGGCGATTTGGACCAGATTGTCTAGTTTTGCGCCCTTACGAATAATCGTACTGCCTACCGTGGCTCGGTCAATCGTACTATTGGAGCCGATCTCGACATGGTCTTCCAACTGAACGTTCCCCGTCTGAGGGATCTTCTTAAAACTCCCATCAGCTTGTGGCGCAAAGCCAAATCCATCACTTCCAATCGTACTACCAGCGTGGATGATACAATGCTTGCCCACTTCGCATCTGTCCAAGACCCTTGCTTGAGGATAAAGGAGGGTATTTTCGCCTAAGCGAACGCTACTACCTATATACACTTGAGCGTGAATTTGACAGCGATCGCCGATGATACTATCAGCCCCTACATAAGCAAAAGGGCCGATGTAAACATCTGCTCCAATCTTGGCACTGGGATCAATAAAGGCCAAATCGGAAATGCCTTGGAGATTTTGCTGTTGTTCCGCTTGGGCTTTTTCAAGTAGGCTGGTAAAAGCCAAATAAGGGTCTTTTACTCTCAGTAAAGCTGGGCTAATTTTCTGATTAGGGGTAAAATCCTTAGCCACAATCACCGCACTGGCTTGAGTGGTGTAGATATACTCCGTGTATTTAGGATTAGCCAAGAAGCTAATGCTTCCTACTACCCCTTCCTCAATACGGGCAACTGTGTGAATAACTTGACTAGAATCACCTTCGATTTCAGCATCTAGCCAAGCAGCAATTTGCTGCAGAGTATATTTCATGTTAGCCGGTCCTCACAATTTATGGCGATAAAGGTAAGGATTCGTCTCGGCTTTTTCCAAGTGGTCCTAATTTGCAGAATGGAATTTACCCTTTTGGATTATGCCAAAGACTTTAGCCTTAAGGGTTTGGCCAATATAAGGGCTATTTTTGGCCCGTGAAGGAATTTGCTTAGCCGCTAACTTCCACTCCCCATTTGGGCTAAAAAGGCTGAGTTCGGCGGAGCCGCCCTCCTCAACAGTGGCCGCAGGAAGACCTAATAGCTTTCTTGGCTCATGACAAATCAACTCCACCAAACGGGTGAGACTGATGTGTCCTGTTGCAACTAAGGTTTGGTAAGCAATAGAAAAAGCTGTCTGTAAGCCTAAGATGCCTGTCTCTGCTTGTTCAAACTGAAGCTTCTTTTCTTCAATACCCTGGGCGTGATGACCGCTGGCCAATACTTTGATTTTGCCCTCCTTGATAGCTCCTATCAGGGCATCGATTTCGACTTGGGTACGTAGGGGAGGGGAGAGTTTGAAGTGCGTATCATATTCCCATAAGTCCTCATCATGGTGAGCGAGATAGCAAATATTAGTGCCCATACTGACGGCCCCTCGCTCTACATTCACATTATCGATGGAAACCAGCGCTTCAGTTGTGGTGATAGGATGAAAGTGGATCCGACCCCCAACATATTGCTGTAAATGAAGATCCCTAACTGCTCCCATGCTTTCGGCTATGGCGGGGATGCCCTTCATGCCGAGCTTTGAAGAAATTTCCCCTTCATGCATTTGCCCTCCTTTGGTGAGGTTTTGATCTGTTGGATATTGGATCAACAAGCCATCAAAGGACTGAGTATAAAGCAAAGCTCTTTGCACAAGGCCCGCATGCTGCAAAGGGTGAGAACCATCAGTAAAGGCAAGCGCCCCATGTTGATGCATATCGTACATCTCTGCCAATTCTTTGCCTGCTGCCCCATGGGTGATACTTCCAGCTAGCTGAACGTTTATCTCTAAGCCTTGGGTCCGCTGTTTGAGGGAATCGATCATATGAGCATTGTCGATCACGGGTGAAGTATTAGGGTAAGCGAGAAGAGTAGTAAAACCTCCTTTAAGAGCCGCTTGGCTCAAGGCCTCCAGACTTTCTTTGTATTCAAAGCCTGGATCACTCAATTGGACGTGAGAATCTACCCATCCTGGAGAGACGTGGAGGCCTGCCGCTTCGATCACATCGGTCTGCTCATCCACCTCAATACTGGTATTACTAATTTTAGTGATACTACCCGCCTCAATTAGAATAGATACTACTTGATCATGAAACTTACTATTCGGGTCAATCAGGTGGACGTCTTTTAATAAGTAATTAGCCATGACTAAAAAAGCGAATTGTTATGGGTTGCTAGAGGTCTTGCGACGATTGAAAAATAAAATCAGGATTTCCGTAGTCAAAAAGAGAATGGCCATCCAGACAAAATATTTCCAAAGAGGCACTCCTTCTTTTTCTTCTTGGACAATGCTGCTGATCGAATCGGGCAAAGCCGGAAGAAGCTGAATGCTACCAAAGCCTTTTTCATCCAGTACTTTACGCAAATTGTTTTCTGGAAAAAAGCTAAGTCGAGATTCTAAATCGGAAATATTGAAAGCAATCTTTTCTAGTATTTCGTTTTCCTGCACGATGTCATAGACCCCTTCTTTGAGGGCCATTTGTTCAAAGTTTAGGGTGGTGGCTCCTCCTTGTGCGTACTGCTCAGGAGGATTGGCTTGCTGGTCTTCTCCTACTAAAGAAATTAAAGCGGGTTTGTCAGTACGGATACGCTTAGGAGTATAGAAACCAATTTCTTGGCTAGCCTGTACGATTTGACTTTGGTTCATGATCCTCGTCAAGCGGAATAGCATGGGAGCAAAAATGGTCTTGAGGTGAAAATCTGTCCATTTGTCTCCGGGGTATATGCTAAAGGTGTACAACACCCCATTGCCCACTTTAGACTCGACGAGGAGCGGGTTGCCATTTTCGAGGCTAATGATCTTATTTTGAATCGTCTGATTATTAAGCTTAAGCGGTAAGTAGCGATTGACGCTGGGCGCATCGAAGGAACGATTGTTACCTGCCTTGAGAAAAATGCCTTCAAATACAGGATGGGCCAAATCCACTTGACTGCCTTTAATACCTTCTTGCATACTCACCGCTTCGCTAAGACTCCCCACTCCCAATCGCTGGAAAAAAGCGTTGGCCGAGGCGATATCTGATTTTTCTCCGGGAAAATACATGACCCCACCACCATCTTCCATAAAGCTCCTCAGACGGTCCGCTAATCCAGAGCTGATATCAGGAAGGCCCAGCAGCACCAGAGAGCGATAATCGTTCAGCGTAGCTGCTGATACATTACGATAGCTAATAAATTCTGCGTCGAACTGGCCAAGATCTCCATATAGGATACGCAAATTGGGGGAACGCTCGCCTTCCACGATCAGGATTTTCTCCATTTTGGGTACGTAGAGGGTAAAATACCGACGATTATCAAAATCGATAGGATTGTCGTCTAGCTCTACATAACCTCCTTGCCAGCCACTAGCAGTGGGAGTGAAGCTAAGTTCGATATTATCGGAAGAATTGGGTTCAAGCGATTTATTGGAAATCGCGGCCGCTTTGCCATCTAACATCACACGAATGCTGAGATCCCGAATTTTGGCCTGCCCATCATTGACCAAGGCCATGGACATTTCGACGGGCTTATCTACCTCTACAATTTGAGATTCGATCTTGGTCTCAGCGACATAGACGTTGTTTTGCTCGCGGCTGGCGAGAGGAATGTATTTTACAACCAAGCTAGAGTCATTGAAGACAAAGTCCGAGCTATCGGTCATGACGGTCGATTGCTGAAAATCACTCAAAAAATAAAGCTCTTTGAGCGGATTGCTAGCCCGTTGGAAGATTTGATCAGTAAAACTAAGGATTTCCGTATGAGGACGAATGTTTTGAAAAACCTTGACGCCCTTTAATTCTTCCAGACTCTCTTCCTGCTCGCTAAAATTGTAGTTGAGTTTGATATCCTGAGTAGTCATCAGCAAAAATTCATCCTGACGACTATAGGCTTTGATAATATTGCGGGCTAGGGAAATGGCCTGCTGTAAGTATTCGCCTTTTTCATTGCCAGCGGTCATGCTGTAAGAGTTATCTATTACCAGCACTACGGAACGATTGCCTTGCATCACTGCTTGGTCCTCACTTACGATGACGGGATTGGCAAAGGCCAAAACCAGACCAGTAATCGCCAATAGTCGGGCTGCTAGCAACAACCATTGCTGAAAACGAACTCTCCTTACGACTGATTTTTTTACCTCTTTGACAAAGGCGACATTACTAAAGAGGATCTGCTTGGGGCGCTGAAGATTGAAAAAGTGGACGATGATCGGCACAGCTAAAGCCAAAAGTCCCCACAGCAAGCCCGGATTCAAAAATGTCATATAGAGGGTTTAGGTTATTGATGACCCCAAATTCTGAGTTTTAAGGCCATCAATTTCGCCATATTTTCAGTCTGCAAATATAGGCAGAATTGCGGAAGGAAAAAGTGCGGGAGTTTGATCCTGACCTCATTTTTACTTGAAAAAGTGTCTTCTTTATGTAACCTTGTGTCACAATTGCTGTAAAACGAAAAAGAGCCGCTTGACATTGATGTAAAAATTATTATTCTTGCGGCGATTTGACAAACAAACTTGTATGTATTGGACATTAGAATTAGCCATCTACCTTGAAGATGCTCCTTGGCCTGCAACGAGAGACGAATTGATTGATTATTCGCTTCGCTCAGGTGCGCCTTTGGAAGTATCAGAGAACCTTCAGGATCTTCCTGAGGATGATAATCAGACCTACGAAAGTATTGAAGAAATCTGGCCTGACTATCCATCAAAAGAGGATTTTCTCTTTAATGAAGACGAATATTAAGGCTGCATCTTTGCAGATAGCGGTAACACAACTTTCAACACGTTATCAAAACCGAAATGTTCTCCGGAACGTTTCGGTTTCCTTCATTCCTGGCCTCCATTACCTTATCGGGGCCAATGGAAGCGGCAAAACCACCTTGCTCCATATTATTGCTGGTCTGCAGCCTTACACTGGGCAGGTAATGATCGGTAATGCCGAACTCAAAGCCTTAAATCATAAGAGCTTGGCCCAAAAGCTTGCCTTAGTGCCTCAAAAATTGAACCTGCCCTTTAGGATTAAGGTTAAAGATTACATTTTGATGGGCCGCTTTCCTTATCTCAATTGGCTGGGGGAATACAAAGCAGGCGACCACCAAAAGGCACTGCAGGTGATGGATGATTTGGGTTTAGTCGGCTTCGCCGAACGCGACATTCAGCAACTATCAGGGGGGGAGCTTCAAAAGGTTCTACTTGCGCGCGGCCTTTGCCAAGAAACGCCCGTTTTGATTCTTGACGAACCCGCCCAATCTTTGGATCCTTGGCAACAGGCTTGGCTTTATGAGCAATTGGACACCCTAAGTAGGGACCGTACCATTATTTGCGCTACCCATGACGCTGAAGCCCTGCAAAACGTAGATGCCCAGGTAACGGCTATTCGTAAAGGAGATTTATTGTTTCAAAAGCGGGGTCCCATCGACAAAGAGGCGCTACTGGAAGTTTATAAACCTTAAGAGAGCATCACTTTTGTTGCGTACGGTACTTGAGAAGCCAATCCTGATGATTTAGACTTAAGCGTTCGCCTAGGCGCGTCTCCCAAAGATCAGCCGCCGCTTGTCCCACCTCCACTTCTGGGTAATAGTGATCACGCGCAAAATGCACGTATTTCAACACCTTAAGGGCATCAAACCATTGGTAAAAACGTTTGGGAAAAGAAGCTAGGTTTCGGACATTGGCCCTTAGCTCAGGTAGTTTGGTTTCAAAATTTTCTGCTTCGCAGAACGCTTGTACGCTAGGGGCTAAAGCCTGAGGCGCCTTGGTGTACAAGTCCTTTACTTGATCGAATAAGGTCTTGAGGTCCGAAAAAGTCCTTGGATCATAAGTCGGATAAATGCTTTGATTTCCTGCCAAATATTTACTGATCGCTCGGCCTGTACCAAATGGCACTCGATCACTGGGACGAGGGGATGGGTACACTCGCGTGGAGGTCAACTCTTGGAATCTACCTTCTGGAATAAACTTATGGAGGAAATAAAAATCTTCTCCGGCTTTGCGACGATTCATGCCGCCCCGCTTTTGGTAGGCTGAAGACCGTACCGCCATGGCTGAACCGATGGTATGAAAGGCATAGGGAAAGCCTGCAAAACGAAGGCCTCCTATATAATACCGAAGAAATAACTCGTACTGAATGATGGCTCGATATACTTCTGGAGGATGATTTTTTCCCTTAAGGGGATGTTCAAAATCCAAGCCGATGGCCTCCAACTTAGCGTTCGCATGAAATGCTGCCTCTACCTCAACTAGATAATTGTCCGCTACGCTTGTGTCCCCATCAGTACAAAAAATGATGCCATCGTGATCGATCTGCTCAAAGCGATCCACTGCCTCGTCCATGCCGATCTTTCTGGCTAAGCCTACTCCCGCATGTTTATGAGGTAATTGATCAAAATGCAGGCAATGATAGCTATGGTTTCGTTTTTTGGCCTTCGCCCAACGCTTAACTTCCTGTATCTGTTGCTGATGAAATTGTCTTACCCTCTCCTCTGCTTTGATAGAAGAATTGAAGACGAGGATGATTTCCACTTTACCCTTAGGGGGCTGACATTGTTCGAGGGATTGAAGCGTTGGCAGCAGCTTAGGTTCGCGATGGGAAGGGATGACAACAACAGTAGTTAGGCCTCGATCAGGAGGAGTTTCGATCTGTCTGGGGGCAAAACGATGCTTTTGGAGGTAGGTTCTTTGGGTATCGATGGGCATTTTATCCACATACTGGGTTTATCCACAATTAGGATGTGGATAAGTCGGTAAAACTGGTGGAAAAGTAAGGAAAATCCATTTATAATGTCTTTAAAAGGTTTGTTTATTTCTTAGGCTGAACTTAACTTGCGCCCGATTTTTAGAAAGATATTATCTAATACTTGACCCTCAGTCAAAATATGTCTGATTCTACAATGAATATAGGAAAAGTGGCCCAGGTGATTGGGCCGGTAATTGACGTGGATTTTAGCGCTGAAGACGCTACACTTCCCCGCATCCTTAACGCTCTCGAAATCGAACGTGCAGGCCAAGATCCTTTGGTGCTAGAAGTTCAGCAGCATCTAGGTGAAAGTCGTGTGCGTGCCATCTCTATGGATTCTACAGATGGTATTGAGCGTGGCATGCCTGTCAAAGATATGGGCTCGACCATCTCAGTACCTACAGGACCACAGATCATGGGACGTCTATTCAACGTTACCGGTACTGCAATTGATGGCCTAAAAGCACCTGAGTCAGAAGTTCGCTATTCTATCCACGGTTCTGCTCCTAAGTTTGAAGACTTGAAAGTAGAAGCTGAGGTATTATATACGGGTATCAAAGTAATCGACTTGCTTGCTCCTTATCTCAAAGGAGGTAAGATTGGTCTATTTGGTGGTGCTGGTGTTGGTAAAACCGTATTGATTCAGGAATTGATCAACAACATCGCCCTGAAGCACGACGGTCTTTCCGTATTTGCTGGTGTTGGTGAGCGTACTCGTGAAGGAAACGATATCCTTCGTGAGATGATCGAAGCCAACGTAGTACGTTATGGTGAGAAGTTTGAGCACAGCCTTGAAGAAGGAGGTTGGGATCTTGATGCCGTAGATTATAAGCATCTTGAAAGCTCTAAACTTACCATGGTATTTGGTCAGATGAACGAGCCTCCCGGTGCCCGTGCTCGTGTTGCTTTGACGGGTTTGACCATTGCTGAGTACTTCCGTGATGGAGACAAAGACGCTGCCACTGGCCGTGATGTACTATTCTTTATCGATAACATCTTCCGCTTTACCCAAGCTGGTTCTGAGGTATCTGCACTTCTTGGTCGTATGCCTTCAGCGGTAGGTTACCAGCCTACACTCGCTTCTGAGATGGGGGCGATGCAGGAACGAATCACTTCTACTAAGCGTGGTTCTATCACCTCAATTCAGGCTATCTACGTACCTGCGGATGATTATACCGACCCTGCCCCAGCTACGACATTTGCTCACTTGGATGCAACCACTGAGCTTTCCCGTGCTTTGGCTTCTTTGGGTATCTATCCATCTGTGGATCCATTGACTTCCACCTCTCGTATTTTGGCTCCTGAGATTGTGGGTAATGACCATTATGCTTGTGCACAGCGCGTAATTCAGATCCTACAGAAGTACAAAGAATTGCAAGATATCATTGCGATCTTGGGTATGGACGAACTTTCTGATGAAGACAAGCGTGCGGTTGAGCGTGCTCGTAAGATCCAGAAATTCCTATCCCAGCCATTCTTCGTAGCGACTCAGTTTACCGGTCTAGAAGGGAAATTTGTTGAAATTGAGGATACTATCCGTTCTTTCAACTTGATCCTTGACGGTGAGCTAGATTACCTTCCAGAGGCTGCATTCTACCTCAAAGGAGGTATCGACGAAGTAATTGCTGCTGGTGAAGCTATGTTGGCAGAAGCCTAATATTCACCAGATCGCACGCAAAACTTGATATTTAGATGAAAAATTTTGAACTTGAAATTGCTACTCCGGAACGCCAAGTCTTTTCTGGTAGCGTACAGAGCGTGCTAGTTCCCGGCTCTATGGGAAGCTTTCAGGTTTTGTATAATCACGCACCGATCATTTCTACTTTGGGTAAAGGCAAAGTGAAAATTGTGCAAGAAAATGGCGAAGAAGTTGCTTTCAATGCACAAGATGGAGTGATCGAAGTACTGAATAATAAAGCCATCATTCTCCTAGAGAAAGTAATAGAATCTTAGGATTTTATTAAGGCTTGAAGATACTGTGTTTGTTTGTTGTAAAAGGGCTGGTCCGCATCTGTGGATCGGCTTTTTTTGTGTCCTTCCCCAAAGCTGATTTGATGAGAAAAACCTACATAACGTCTAAATAGGCTAATTATTTTATTAGGTTAACATTTTCTCATATTCAAAATATTCCTGCTTTTCAGATTGATTTTCGTGCGGAAAAATGGTTTATTTAAGCAAAGGATAATGGTGCTTTTTCCCTAATACTGCACTGATTCATCGACTGTTTCTCTGTTCGCTTTACGTATGGAGAGTGTCGGTAGTGGAGCGACCCAAATACCAAACACTACATGAAAAAGTTTACCTTTATCCGGGGCCGCTATCTGGCCTTGCTCCTTTTTTTTAGCTTGCTCTCTTTTTCCTCTCTCAAAGCTACCCATATCATGGGGGCAGACATTACCTACTTTTGTACTGGTCCTAATCAGTATCAGGTAACGCTTACTTTATTCCGAGACTGTGCAGGTATTCTGCCCATCTCTACCCAAACCGTCAACTTTAGCTCGGCTACTTGCGGCGTAAATTCATCCCTAGTCCTTACTCAACCTAGTTTTCCAATTGACGTTACCCCGCTTTGTCCTTCACAGACGAGTGCCTGTGCCGGTGGTAATGTGCAGTTTGGTATCGAGCAATATACCTATACGGGAACGCTCAACCTTCCCAATGGCTGTGGTGATGATTGGGTGCTTTCTTGGAAAAATTGCTGTCGTAATTATGCGATTACTACCTTGGCTAATCCTGGCAACCAATCCATCTACGTTGAGGCAACTCTGGACAATACCATCAATCCTTGTAACAATTCGCCAGTTTTCAATAACATCCCTACTCCCATTGTCTGTGTCAATCAGCCTGTGATTTACAATCATGGAGTTACGGATCCTGACGGAGATCAGTTGGTATTCTCCTTGGTAAACTGCCAGCAAGACAATGTCCAAAACGTCATATATGGCGCTGGTTTCAATGCGCTTACTCCTTTAGCGACTGCTGCTGGAGTTACGGTCAATAATACGACTGGCGAAATCAGTTTTACTCCTAATCAAATACAAATTGGTGTAATCTGTGTTTTGGTAGAAGAGTTCCGCGGCGGGGTGAAAATAGGTGAAACAGTGCGAGATATGCAGTTTAGCGTCATTGGTTGTACCAATACGCCACCTGTAGCAACCGGAGTCAATGGTAGTGTCAATGATTTTGACGTGGATATCTGTGTGGGGCAAAACTTCTGTTTTGATATTAATATGAGCGATGCTGACGGAGATAATGTGTTTGGTTTTTGGAACAATGGTATTCCCAATGGCACCTTTACAATTACCAATAATAACACGACTGCTCCAGTAGGAACCTTTTGCTGGCAACCTACTGCTGGGGATGCTGGTACTTACTTTTTTACCGTTTCAGTGCAAGATGATAATTGTCCTTTGACGGCTTCTGCTACTTATGCTTTTACAGTCAATGTAACCACCACTAGTAATTCAATTACCACTGGTGGAGACCAAAGCATATGCGAGGGGCAAAGTGTTAATCTGACTGCCTTTGGGGCTGGGGCGACTAGCTACACTTGGAGTCCCGCTACTGGTTTATCCAATAGTATGGTGGCCAATCCAACGGCTAGTCCTACAGTCACTACTACTTATACGGTGATTGCAGACTTTCCCAATGGCTGCTCCGCGGAAGAATATGTAACCGTTACGGTCAATCCTTTACCAAATCTTTCGGTCTCTCCGCCAGTAGCTTATACTTGTCCGGGGTCGAATGTTACGCTTACAGCGAACGCACCGACTGCTACCAACTTTAACTGGAGTAGTGGAGGCGCAGGAGCCACAGAAATTGTCTCTCCGGCGGCGACTACCACCTATACCGTCAATGTTTCGGATGCCAATGGATGCCAGGCCTCGGCCAGTACGACAGTGAATGTCGCTCAGCCTGGCTCTGGACAATGTAATGTGATTTATGTGACTCCCACCGGTACAGGTTCCGGAACCCAAGCTAATCCTGCCTCTCTCGTCAACGCCATCAATCAAGCGAATTGCACAGATTTGGTAATCAAAATGGCTACGGGCACTTATAGCATTGATGATGCAATTACCAATATCCAAGGCAATCTCACGCTAGAAGGTGGTTTTGTGCAAGGGAGCAACTGGGACAAAACTAGTGTACCTGGTGCTACAACTGTTTTGAGATCGGCGGCTAATCCAGTCGGTCCAGCAAATGCGGATCGTATCTCGGCCTTTGAAATTACAGCGGCTAGCAATTTTCGTTTTCAAGATCTAACGATTCAAACCTTGGACGCCACAAGTGCGGGAACTTCAAATTATGGGGTCCACCTTACGAATTGTTCTGATTATGACTTTGTCAGAGTGCAAATCATCACCGGAGCTGCGGGAGCAGGGGCAGCTGGTACAGCTGGCACAGCTGGGGTAAACGGTGGCAATGGTGGTGCTGGAGCGGCTGGTAGCGATAACATACAAGCTAATGCAGGTGATGGTGGTGATGGCGGTGCTGGTGGTGGCGCTAATGGTGGTGCTGGTGGTGCAGGTGGCTTAGACCCAGTTACGGCAGCTTCTTGTTGTTCCAATTTTGCGGGTCAGGTTGGAGAGCAGCGCGGATGTTGCGGGGCAGGTAATGATGGCGCCAATGGTGTTGCCTCTACAGACTATCGTTCCGGCGGTGCTGGTGGTGGTGGCGGTAGCGGTGGTGAAGCAGAAAATGAAGGCGGCGATGGTGGCCGCGGTGCACTCCCCAATAACGGCGGTACGGCATTTAATCTAGGTTTTGGCGGGAATGGTGACGGAGGCTGTAGTGGCCAAAGTGGAGATCCGGGGACCAATGCCGTGGCTGGTGCAGATGGGGTCAACGGGACTATTGGTGCCAATGGGCCTGCGGGTGCTCATACCTTGGGCTATTGGGTACCTGGTGCTGCTGCAGGAGCAGGTACTGATGGTCAAGGCGGTGCTGGCGGCGGTGGTGGCGGCGGCGGCGGTGGCGAAGGCTGTGGGGCCTGCTGTAACGACGGTGCGGGTAGCGGCGGCGGCGGTGGTGGTGGCGGCGGAGAAGGTGGCTCAGGCGGCTCAGGCGGCCTTGGTGGCGGCTCTTCTTACGGTGTTTACCTCTTCAATAATGGCGCGAACGGGAATTTCCGAGATTGTAATATTAACGCAGGAGCGGCTGGTATAGGTGGTGCTGGCGGCGCTGGTGGTGCTGGTGGCAATGGCGGCAATGCTGGTTTGGGTTCGACTTATGGCAATGCAGCTGGTGTCAATATAGGTGCTGGCGGTAATGGTGCTGCCGGAGGCGACGGAGGCGCTGGTGGTCAAGGGGGGACCGGTGCTACAGGACAATCGCAAGCCCTGCACCAAAATGGGGGTAATGCACCCGGAACTAGTATTATCAATTTCAACCTTGCCGCTCAACAAACCATTACCATGAGTAATGTTTCTTGTACCAATACCTTAGCTACTTTCTCAGGGCCTTTTGTCAATGCTTTCTGGGACTTTGGGGCTGGTGCAACGCCAGCCACTGCAACGGGCTTTATTTTACAAGCTGAATACAATACTATTGGTCGTAAAGATATTATTCGTGGGGCTGACCAATATGCTGGCTTTGCCAATATTATTGTAGAAAACACTCTCGAGCCCTTGGCTGGTACAAATGCACCCTTAATGGGAAGCGATTACGTAATTTGCGCCGGTTCAACTATCGATTTTTCTGCGATCAATGGTGCTACAGGCTATGTGTATTATTGGAATTTAGATGGTGCGGCTACGCCGAACACTTATACGGGGACGACTTTTCAGTCTCTCAACAATATCACCTTCAACTTTCCTGGGACCTACGATGTGCGCTTGCAATATGAAACTGATTGCTGCGGTCTTACACAAGCCGATACCGTAACCATCATTGTGGAGCAACAACCTGCGGTAACGGTTCCCGATGATGCATTTTGTGCCGGAACAGGTGGCGTTACGCTTTCTGCCGTAGGGGCCGCTGCGAGCTATAATTGGGCACCTTCTACCGGCTTAAGTTCCAATACGGGCAACTCTGTGATTGCCAATCCCACTAGTACGACTACTTATACCATGACGGCCTTCAATGCCTCTGGACTTTGTTACAATGTTGATAATGTTACTGTAACGGTTAATGATCTAAATCTAAATGCCAGTACTGTTCCGCAAGGCTGTTTGCCGGATGGACAAGCCAATGTCGTGGCTGCAGGCGGTAGTGGCAATTATACCTATCAGTGGCAAACCAACCCAGTCCAGACAGCCTCTACCGCTACTGGATTGTTGACGGGTACCTATGAAGTTATTGTTACCGATCAAGTTACAGGCTGTATTGACTCTGTCTCTACCTTGGTAGGAACGAGTCCAGCAACCTTAAATTCTCTGATTACCAATACCATCAACGCCAATTGCAATGGCCAAGCAAATGGTACAGCTACCGTTTCCGTAACGGGAGGTTCAAACAATTACACTTACGCATGGGCACCCATGGGGGGGAACTTAGCGACAGCTACAGGACTCGCCGCAGGAACTTATGATGTAACGATTACCGATAATACCACGGGTTGTACTACTACTAGTCAAGCGGTCATAGCTGAGCCTGCACCTTTGGCGATTTCGCTCTTGAGTTCGACGGAGTCGGACTGCAATACCTTCGGCGACATCACGGTCAATGCCAGTGGTGGTAATGGACCTTTTGATTACCAATGGAATACTGCTATCAATGATACCCTCAATACCTTAGATAGCCTTGGGCCAGGGACTTACACAATTACTGTTACAGACCAATCTGGATGCGTAGAAAATCTTCCAGTAACTATCAATGGACCGCAATCCCCTGTGGTTTTGACTGTAGTGTCTCAGACTGATGCTTCTTCTTGTATCGACTCTGACGGTACAATTACCGTATCTGGAGCTGGGAGTAACGGTAATATCACTTATGTCTGGGATAATGGACAAACTGGCCTTACGGCTTCAAACTTGACGCCTGGTAGTTATACCGTAACTGCTACTGGCAGCAATGGCTGTACGGATGTACTTGGCTTTACACTTGGTCCCGCATGTCCACTTCCGGTTGATTGGCTTGGTTTTACAGCCAAAGCCGAAGAAAAAGCGATTCGCTTGGATTGGACTACGCTTGCCGAATACGATAATAATGGCTTCTGGATTGAGCGTAGTTTAGACGCTGAAAATTTCGAGCGTCTGGACTGGAAAGCCAGTGAAGCAATTAATGGAGGAGGGGCAGGGTACCATTATTTAGACCAAGACGCCATTCCACAACTATTATATTATTATCGTTTGGAGCAAGTCGATCGAAGTGGACAAAGCTATTTCTCCGAAATAAAATCTGCTAAACTTTTGACTGATAGACAATTATCTGTGCTGGATGTATATCCAGTCCCCACTAAAAACTGGGTTTATGTAGACATCTTCAGTCAAGAGTCGCAAAAGCTTAAGCTCATTCTCACAAATGCCTTGGGACAAAGAGTGAAAAGCCTTAACTTATTTGTCGAGCCCGGTAGCAATCAAATCGAAATTTCAACTGAGGAATTCGCTAGCGGGATGTACATCGCAACTTTTGAAAGCCTTAACGGTACACATTCCGAGTGTAAAATTATCAAGGAATAAAAATTTGTGTTGAGGTTTTGGTTAGAGTGCCGGTCTGCCTTTTGGTGGATCGGCTTTTTCTTGTGTAGATTGTAGAGCGATGTGGAAAGGAACAAAATTCTGGTCCTGGTT